>NZ_CP108538.1:5321250-5978125 GCF_035994185.1 Streptomyces sp. NBC_01217 | reverse complement strand
GACCTGCCCCGTCCCCACCAGCCACACCACGCGCGCCGCCATCACCGTGGTCTTCCCCGACCCGGCTCCGGCCACGATCACCTGCGGGGCGGGCGGCGCCGTGATGCAGGCCGTCTGCTCCGGGGTGAACGGGATCCCCAGGAGCTCCTTCAGCTGCTCGGGATCGTTGATGGGTGAGGACACCCGACCGAGGCTAACCGGACGCACTGACAATGTGCCGCGCCCGCCGCCGTGCTCCGGACTGCTCAGGGTGCTCACTCCAGGATGTGGCGGCCCTCGGGCTGTGCGCTGCACGAGGCCCGGAAGGTGCAGTGCGTGCAGTGCTGGCCGGTCGTGGGGGTGAAGCGTTCGTCCAGGACCCGTCCGGCGGCCGTGGCCAGCAGATCGGAGACCCACTCGCCGGATTCGCCGGATTCACCGGCGAGCGCTTCCTGGGCCTGCACCTTGGGGAACGCGTCGCCGCCCTCCTTCTTGGGGGCCGCCTGGCGCAGCTGTACGAGTTCGGCGCCGCCGGGTACGGGGCGGCGGCCGTCGAAGATCTCGTCGACCGCTCCTTCCCGTACGGCCAGCTGGTACACGGCGAGCTGCGGGTGGCGGGCGACCTCGTCCTTGGTTGGGGACTGCTTGCCGGTCTTGAAGTCGACGACGTATGCCCGGCCCTCGGCGTCCTGCTCGACGCGGTCCATGGAGCCCCGGATGCGTACCTCGTACTCCCCCGCCTCCAGCGTCACGTCGAAGTCGTGCTCGCTCGCGGCGGGGGTGCGGCCGGTGCGGTCCATGACGTGCCAGTGCAGGAAGCGTTCGAGAGCTGCTCTGGCCTGTTCCTTCTCCTGATGGGACTTCCAGGGGGCGTCGAAGACGAGGCCGTCCCAGACCGAGTCCAGCCGCTCCATCAGGACGGCCAGATCGGCGGGGGTACGGCCGGAGGCCACCTCGTCGGCGAGTACGTGGACGACGTTGCCGAAGCCCTGGGCGGCCGTCGCCGGGGCGTCCGCCTTCACCTCGCGGCCGAGGAACCACTGGAGCGCGCAGGTGTTGGCCAGCTGGTCGAGCGCGCTGCCGGAGAGGGCCACCGGATGGTCCCGGTCCCGGAGCGGAACGGCGGAGCGGGTCGGCTCGTACATGCCCCACCAGCGGTAGGGATGGGCCGCGGGTACGAGCGGCCGGCCCTCGTCGTCGGTGAGCGCGGCGAGGCGGGCGAGGCGGCGGGCGGCCTCCTCGCGCAGGGCGTCGGAGGCGGCGGGGTCGACAGTGGTGGCACGCAGCTCGGCGACGAGCGCGGCGACGGCGAGCGGGCGGCGCGGCCGGCCCGTGACGTCGCGCGGTTCAGCGCCGAGTTCGGTCAGGAAGCGGGACGGCTGGTCGCCGTCGTCGGCGGGCGCCTTGACCGCGGTGACGACGAGCCGTTCGCGGGCGCGGGTCGCCGCGACGTAGAAGAGCCTGCGCTCCTCGGCGAGGAGGGCGCCGGGGGTGAGCGGTTCGGCCAGGCCGTCGCGGCCGATCCGGTCCGCTTCGAGCAGCGAACCGCGGCGGCGCAGGTCCGGCCAGAGCCCCTCCTGCACCCCTGCGACGACGACGAGACGCCACTGAAGGCCCTTGGACCTGTGCGCGGTCATCAGCCGTACGGCGTCGGGGCGCACCGAGCGCCTGGAGAGGGTGTCGGCGGCGATGTCCTGGGCGTCGACCTCCTCAAGGAAGTTGAGAGCGCCGCGCCCGCCGGTGCGTTCCTCGGCGCGGGCCGCGGTGTCGAAGAGCGCGCAGACGGCGTCGAGGTCGCGGTCGGCGTTGCGGCCGCCCGCGCCACCGCGCAGCGCGGCGCGCTCCAGCCGCGCCGGCCACGGGGTGCCGGCCCACAGCTCCCACAGGGCCTCTTCGGCGGTGCCGCCGCCTTCGAGCAGCTCACGCGCCTTGCGCAGGAGCGCGCCGAGGCGCTGGGCGCCGCGGGCGTACGCCGGATCGTGCGCGACGAGCCGTTCGGGTTCGGCGAGCGCGCGGGCCAGCAGGTCGCCGGAGGGCGCCGGTACGCGATTCCCGGCGGCCCGCTCCTCGTCGCGCAGGGCCCGGCCGAGCCGGCGCAGATCGGCCGCGTCCATGGAGCCGAGGGGGGAGGCGAGGAGGGTCAGGGCGGTCTCGGTGTCCAGCCAGGGGGGCGTTTCGGGGGCGGGTACGTCGTCGCCCTCGGCGGGCCGGAGGGGAGCCGGAGCCGCCGCTTCCGCACCTTCCGCCGCCCCGGCCCCCCGCTCCGCGCCCGGCGCGCCCCGGCGCAGGGCCGCTGTGGCGACTGCGCGCAGGGCCGTCAGGAGTGGGGCCACCGCCGGTTCGTGGCGCAGGGGGAGGTCGTCGCCGTCGACCTCCAGGGGGACGCCCGCCGACGTCAGTGCCCGGCGCACCGACGGGATCGTGCGGCCTCCGGCGCGTACGAGCACCGCCATCTCGTTCCACGGGACGCCGTCCTCCAGGCGCGCCCGGCGCAGCAGGTCGGCGATGTTGTCGAGCTCGGCGGAGGCGGTCGGGTAGGTGTACGCCTCCACGCCGCCGCCCTCGCGGACCGCGGCCAGTTCCCGGTGCGCGCGGACCTTCGCCGAGGGCAGCCGGGTCAGCGGCATCCGGCGGGTCAGCAGCCGGGTGGCGGCCAGCAGCCGTCCGCCCGAGCGGCGCGAGGTGGTGAGGACACCGACCGGGGCCGGGGCTCCGTCCGCCCGCCGGAACGTCTCCGGGAAGTCAAGGATGCCGTTCACATCCGCGCCCCGGAACGCGTAGATCGACTGGTCCGGGTCACCGAACGCGATCAGGTCCCGGCCGCCCCCGGCGCCCGGGGTGCTCCCCCGGTTGCCGGCCAGCGCGTGCAGCAGCCGTACCTGCGCCGGGTCCGTGTCCTGGTACTCGTCCACGAACACCGCGTCGTACTGCCCGGCCAGCAGCGCCGACACCTCGGGCCGCTCCGCGAGCAGCACGGCCCGGTGCACCAGCTCCGCGTAGTCCAGCACCCCCTGCGCGTCCAGCACGTCCAGGTACTCGGCGAGGAACTGGGCGGCGGCGCCCCAGTCCGGCCTGCCGGTGCGGCGCGCGAAGTCGCCGAGGGCGTCCGGGCCCAGGCCCAGCTCACGGCTGCGGGCGAGCACCGCTCGTACCTCGTCGGCGAAACCACGCGTGGTCAGACAGGCCCGCAGCTCGTCGGGCCAGCGGATGTGCGAGAAGCCGTCCTGCTCCAGTTCGAGCTGGCCGGCGAGCAGCTCGCGGACGGTGACGTCCTGCTCCGGTCCGGAGAGCAGCCGCATCGGCTCGGCGAAGAGGTCGGCGTCCTGATGGGCGCGGACCAGCGCGTAACAGAAGGAGTGGAACGTGGTGGCCTGCGGTCCGCGGGCGGCACCGAGCCGGGCGGCCATCCGGTCGCGCAGCTCCACGGCGGCCTTGCGGCTGAAGGTGAGGACCAGGATGCGGGCCGGGTCGCCGCCCCGGGCGACGCGTGCGGCGACCGCCTCGACGAGTGTGGTCGTCTTGCCGGTGCCGGGTCCGGCGAGCACCAGGAGCGGGCCGCCGGGGTGATCAACCACCGCACGTTGTGCCGCGTCCAGGAGAGGGGGCTCCACGGAGCCCGGCGGGGTGCGCACCAGCCGGTACACGGCCGCGGTCCGCTGCCGTGCCTGACGGTGCGGACTGTGCCGGGTGAAGGAGGAGGAGCTCACGTGGATCGCCGGTCCTGGTGGGTGTACTGGTGCGGAGGGTGCGGAGCGTGCCGCGAACTGACGACGCTACGCCAGCGGAGGTGCGGTACGGGGCGAGTCGGCTGCCTACCTCGTCACGTTCCGCGCGGTACGAACGGTTCGGGTGGTTCGGGTGGTTCGAGCGGTACAGGCGGTACGGGGCAAGTCCGCCGCGTACCGCGTCACGTTCCGCTTCACGGGTGCCGTCCCGTGTCTTGTCGCGGGCGCCGTCGGGCTTTGCGTCTCGGGTGCCGTCACGTATCGCCTCGTGTTCCACATCACGCGCCGGGCCCTGCGGCGCCCGCCGCGCCCCCGAATGGCCGAAGCTGTCAGATGTGAGCACCTCCGCCCTTGTCCCCGTCCGCGCCCGCGCCGCCGGTGACGCCGTCCCACCGCGCCCGCTTCATGTCGAGCCGCGGCAGATGGCCCTGCGCGCTGCGCGGCGCCTCGCGCAGCGGGGTGCTCTCCGCGCGGTAGTGGTCCAGCGCCCGCAGTTCGTGGCCGGGCAGCAGCGCCCCGTCCGCGCGCACCACGCGCCACCACGGCACCGCGCCCCCGTACAGCGCCATGACCCGGCCGACCTGGCGCGGGCCGCCGTCGCCCAGCCACTCGGCGACATCTCCGTACGTCATGACACGGCCGGGCGGGATCAGCTCGGTGACATCGAGCACCCGCTCCGCGTACTCCGGCAGCTCGTCGGCCGCCCGGGCACCGCCCGTCCCGCCGTCGCTGCTCCCGCCGCTCGTCCCGTCGCCGCTCGTCCCGTATTGGCTCATCCGGCCCATCCTGCCGTACGCCACCGACAGCCCGGCCCGATCCGCGAGCGGCTTTTCAAGGGGTGTGCGTACGGGAGCAAAGGAGCGTATGTTGCGCTTCGCGTGTCCGCGCAGTGCACCCTGATGCCCTCCTCTGTCGCCGGGCCGTGCCACCATCGTGCAGGCGGTGACCGGTGATACGAGAACACGAAGACCACTCAGAGGCGACGAAGGAGCAGGGCGTGCAGCCACCCAAGGCGGCAAACGCCCCTGACGCCGAACCGCACCCGGATGCTTCGCACGGACCCGCCGAAAAGCCCGGCACGGAGCACGAGGAGCCGGGCAGGGAGAACGGAAAGCCCGGTAGCGAGCCGGGCGAGGCCCACGGGCATCTCGTCGGCTCCACCCTCTCCACCGTCGCCGCGGAACAGGCCGAGAGCGTCTCGGGGGACGAGCCGCTGCTCCCCGCCCGGGTGCACCGCCCCTCCGACCTCATGCGGCTTCTCATCGGGGTCCTGGCGATCGTCGTCCTGTTCTCGATCGCCGCGTTCGCCCACGGCACGACCACCGGTCTCGAACAGGACATCAACAAGGGCACCGGCCAGGCGCCCGACGTCCTGATCAAGCTCGCCGGACTCGTCTCCAGCATCGCCGTGCTGCTCGTTCCGGTCGCCTTCGCCATCGAGCGGCTGATCAAACGCGACGGACTGCGGATCGCGGACGGCGTGCTCGCCGCCGTACTGGCGCACGGCGTCACGCTCGCCGCCGACCTGTGGGTCGCCAAGTCCGCCCCCGGCACCATTCAGGACGCCCTGACCCAGCCGCAGCCCGGTCACGCGCTCACCGATCCCGTACACGGCTATCTGGCCCCCGTGATCGCCTATATGACGGCGGTCGGAATGGCGAGACGGCCGCGCTGGCGGGTCGTGCTGTGGGTGGTGCTGCTGCTCGACGCGTTCGCCATGCTGGTCGGCGGCTACACGACCCCGTTCTCGATCGTCCTCACCGTGCTGATCGGCTGGACCGTGGCGTACGGCACGCTGTACGCGGTCGGCTCACCGAACGTACGGCCGACCGGTCAGCATCTGATGGCCGGTCTGCGCCATGTCGGCTTCCGCCCGGTCACCGCGATGCGCGCCGAGGACACTCCCGACTCCGGCGACCAGAACGACCGGGGGCGCCGCTATCTGGTCACCCTGGAGAACGGGCCACCGCTCGATGTGACGGTCGTCGACCGCGAGCAGCAGGCACAGGGGTTCTTCTACCGGGTGTGGCGCAGGCTCACCCTGCGCGGCATCACCCAGCGCAGCTCCATCCAGTCGCTGCGTCAGGCGCTGGAGCAGGAGGCGCTGCTCGCGTACGCGGCAATCGCCGCCGGGGCCAACGCGCCCAAGCTGATCGCCACCTCCGAGCTGGGGCCCGACGCCGTGATGCTGGTGTACGAGCACATCGGCGGCTGCTCGCTGGACGCGCTGGAGGACTCGGAGATCACCGACGAGCTGGTGCGCGGCGCCTGGCGCCAGGTCAAGGCACTCCAGTCGCGGCGGATCGCGCACCGCAGGCTCACCGGCGACGCCATCCTCGTGGACCGTTCAGGCAAGGTGTTCGTCACCGATCTGCGCGGCGGCGAGATCGCGGCCGGCGATCTGGTCCTGCGGATGGACGTCGCCCAGCTGCTGACCACCACCGGTCTGCGGGTGGGTGCCGAGCGGGCCGTCGCCGGGGCGCTGGAGGTGCTCGGCCCCGATGCCGTCGCGGACTGTCTGCCGCTGCTCCAGCCGATCGCGCTGAGCCGCTCCACCCGGGCGACGCTGCGCCGGCTCGCCCGGGAACGCTCGCAGCGCGAGCGCGAGGCGGTGCTCGACGCGTCGGACGCGGCCAAGCGTGCCAGGACGCTCGAACACGAGGCGGCTCAGGAGCCCTCGGCCGCCGGTGCGGTTCCGGGCCGCAAGGCCGTCCGCAAGTCGCTGCGCACCGAGAAACAGGCCGAGAAGCGGGCCCTGGACGACGCGCTGGAAGAGGCCCGCGAGGAGGATCTGCTCTCCCAGATGCGGCAGCAGGTGCTGCTGATCCGGCCGCAGGCACCCGTCGAACCGGTACGTCTTGAGCGCATCAAGGCGCGCACCCTGGTCAGCTGTATCGCCGGTGCGATCGCCGCGTACTTCCTCATCTCGCAGTTCACCCAGGCCGACTTCGGTGCGGTCGTCGAGCAGGCGGAGTGGGGCTGGGTGGCGGCCGCGGTCGGCTTCTCGGCCCTCAGCTATGTCGCGGCGGCGATGAGCCTGCTCGGCTTCGTGCCGGAGCGGGTGTCGTTCGGCAAGACCGTGCTGGCGCAGGTCGCCGGGTCCTTCGTGAAGATCGTCGCCCCTGCCGCGGTCGGCGGCGTGGCGCTGAACACCCGCTTCCTGCAGCGTGCCGGGGTACGTCCCGGACTCGCCGTGGCGAGTGTCGGCGCCTCGCAGCTGTTCGGTCTCGGCTGCCACATCCTGCTGCTTGCGGCGTTCGGCTATCTGACGGGCACCGAGAAGACCCCGTCCTCGCTCACTCCTTCCAGGACGGTGATCGCGGGGCTGCTGACGATCGCGGTGCTGGTGCTGGTGGTGACGGCGGTGCCGTTCCTGCGGAAGTTCGTGGTGACGCGGGTGCGGTCGCTGTTCGCCGGAGTCGTGCCGCGCATGCTCGACGTGGTGCAGCGGCCGCAGAAGCTGCTGACCGGCATCGGCGGGATGCTGCTGCTGACCGGCCTGTTCGTGATGTGCCTGGACGCGTCGGTCCGGGCGTTCAGCGGTCCCGATGTGCCGCCGCTCAGCTACGCGAGCATCGCGGTGGTCTTCCTGGCCGGTAACGCGCTGGGATCGGCGGCGCCCACCCCGGGCGGCATGGGCGCGGTCGAGGGCGCGCTGACGCTGGGGCTGATCGCGGTCGGCCTGCCGAAGGAGGTCGCGGCACCGGCCGTTCTGCTGTACCGACTGCTGACGCTGTGGCTGCCGGTGCTTCCCGGATGGCTCTGCTTCAACCATCTGACCCGTAAGGGCGAGCTGTGAGCTGTGTGGTCCGTTGGCGTTGACGGTTCCCCAACCGTAGGCAGGTCCCGTCAGCCGTAGGAAGGTCCCGTCAGCAAGGCCGGCCGGTCGGCCCCGGCGATCGGCGAGCCCCCGGCCACCCGCTTGGACCGGTGTCTCGTGCACCCGTCCGGTTCCCGCCGCACGATGGGGCCATGAGGACCTCCCCCGCCCTGCGTGCCGCCGCTCTCGCCGCCGCCGCCGTGCTCCTGCCCGTCACCGCCTGCTCGGAGAGCGGCAACAAGGACGACCCGGACGGGCCGCCGAGGCCCCTGGCGGTGAACGCCGCCGAGGCGAGCGGCTCCGGCGACCTCGCTTCCCAGAAACTGACGTGGAAGACCTGCCCGGCCCCGTCCCCGGAACAGGGCAGCGGAACGGCCCCGACGCCGCTGCCCGGCGCCGGCCCCTGGGAGTGCACCTTCATGAAGGTCCCGCTCGACTACGCGAAGCCCGGCGGCGAGACGATCGAACTGGCGCTCATCCGCGCCAGGGCGAGGAGCCTGGACAAACGGATCGGCTCCCTCATCTTCAACTTCGGCGGCCCCGGCGCCTCAGGTGTCGCCACCCTGCCCGCCTTCGGCACCGCCTACGACCCGCTGCGCGCCCGCTACGACCTGGTCAGCTTCGACCCGCGCGGGGTCGGCCGCAGCGCGGGCGTGGAATGCGAGACCGACCGGCAGCTCGACGCCCGTTACGAGACCGACAGCACCCCGGACACCACCGCCGAGCTGAACACCTTCCTCAAGGACACCAAGACGTACGCCCTGGCCTGCAAGAAGAACTCCGGCAAGGAGCTCCCCTACGTCGGCACCGCCAACGCCGCCCGCGACATGGACCTGATGCGTCAGGTGCTCGGCGACAAGAAGCTGTACTACTTCGGCATCTCGTACGGCACCGAACTGGGCGGCGTCTACGCCAACCTGTTCCCGAAGAACGTCGGCAGGTCGGTGCTGGACGCGGTGGTCGACCCGACGCAGGACTTCGCGCAGTCCTCGCTCGGCCAGGCCAAGGGGTTCCAGCTCGCCCTGGACAACTTCGCCAAGGACTGTGCGAACCGCGGCGACACCTGCAAGCTCCCCGGCTCCAACGCCAAGGAGGTCGAGCAGGGGATCGCCGATCTGCTCGACCGGCTGGAGAAGAAGCCGATCCCGGGGCTCGGCGACCGGCAGCTGACGCAGACCCTGGCCATCACCGGTATCGCGGCCGCCCTCTACTCCAAGGAGACCTGGCCGTTCCTGGAGCAGGGCGTGGACGAGGCCGACGGCGGGAACGGTGCGCTGCTCCTGGCCCTCGCGGACTCGCTGAACGGCCGTTCCCAGGACGGCCGCTACGACAACTCGATGGCCGCCAACACCGCCATCAACTGCGTCGACTCCAAGCAGCGGTTCACCGCGGACCAGACCAAGGCGAGGCTCCCGGAGTTCCGGTCCGCGTCGCCGGTCTTCGGTGACTATCTGGGCTGGAGCCTGATGTCCTGCACCGGCTGGCCGGTGGCGGGCACCTGGGACGTCCCGGACGTCAGCGCCCCCGGCTCGGCCCCCATCCTCGTCATCGGCAACACCGGCGACCCGGCGACCCCGTACGCGGGAGCCAAGGCCATGGTCGACGCGCTCGGCAAGGGCGTCGGTGTGGAACTGACTTACGAGGGCCAGGGCCACGGCGCGTACAACAGCGGCAACGTCTGCGTGCAGAAGGCTGTGGGCGGCTACCTGCTGGACGGCAAGGTTCCGGCGGACGGCACGGTCTGCAGGTAATTCGCCGTCCGGTGACGGCCTAGCATGGGCGCACTTTCTGTACGTAGTACGTACAGGCACATCGGGGAGGGACGTACACGTGCTCGGACACGCACGCGCCGGGGCTCTGGCCGGCGCCGCACTTCTGCTGACGGGGCTGCTCGCGGGCTGTGACAGCGGTACGGACGACAAGCCGGCCGACGGGACGGACCGCGCTGCGGCGTCCTCGCCCGGCTCGTCCTCCGCCACGCCGAGCGGGCAGCCCGGCACCCCCGAGCTGCCCGCCGCCCTCACCTCCCAGCGGCCGGACTGGAAGCGCTGCAAGGCCCCCGCGGGCGGCGAGGCCCCCGGTGCCGGCTGGCGGTGCGCGACGGTCGATGTGCCGCTGGACTACGCGAAGCCGGACGGCGACACGATCGGGATCGCGCTGATCCGCAAGGAGGCCCGGGACAAGGGCCGGCGCCTCGGCTCGATGCTGTTCAACTTCGGCGGCCCCGGCGGTTCGGGGGTCTCGATACTGCCGCGCGCAGCCGGCTCGTACGGGAAGCTCAACGCCCGCTACGACCTGGTGAGCTTCGACCCGCGCGGCGTCGCGGCCAGCGCGGGGGTGAACTGCCGGACCGACAAGGAGGCGGAGCAGGCCTACCGGAAGGTCGACCTGACCCCGGACACGGCGGCGGAGGAGGCGGCGTTCATGAAGGACGGCGCGGACTTCGGCGCCGGCTGCGAGCGCCGCTCCGGCAAGGTCCTGCCGTACGTCGGCACGACGAACGCCGCCCGGGACCTGGATCTGATCCGTGAGGTGCTCGGCGACAAGAAGCTCACCTACTTCGGCATGTCGTACGGCACGGAGCTGGGCGGCACCTACGCGCACCTCTTCCCCGCGAAGGTGGGGCGCACCGTCCTGGACGCCGTCGTCGACCCGACCGCGGACGCGATCGGGCACGCGCGCAACCAGGCGACCGGCTTCCAGCGGGCGCTGGAGAACTACCTCAAGGACCGCGGCCAGGACCCGAAGGCGGGCACGCAGCGGATCGTCCGGCTGCTGGAGCGGATCGACAGGAAGCCGCTGCCGACCGACTCGGGCCGCGAGCTCAACGAATCGCTGGCCGTCACCGGCATCGTCATGCCGCTCTACTCCGAGAGCAACTGGCCGTATCTGACGCAGGCGCTGGACGAGGCCGAGAAGAGCGGCACGGGCACCACGCTGCTCCAGCTGGCCGACATGTACAACGGCCGTGACGAGAAGGGGCACTACGACACCCAGAACCACTCGCAGCGCGCCATCTCCTGTGCGGACAGCAGGCTCCGGCCGACGGCGGCCGAGGCGCGGGCCGTACTGCCCGAGTTCCGGAAGCTGTCCCCGGTGTTCGGCCCGTTCCTGGCGTGGGACACGGCCGGCTGGTGTGCGCAGTGGCCGGTGGAGGGTGAGCACGACACCCCGGAAGCGAGCGCTCCGGGCGCCGGTCCGATCCTGGTCGTCGGAACGACCGGTGACCCGGCGACGCCCTACGAGGGCGCGCAGAAGATGGCGGACGAGCTGGGCAAGGGCGTCGGCATCATGCTCACCAACAAGGGCGAGGGGCACGGCGCGTACGGCCAGAACACCTGCGTGACGTCGACCGTGAACGGATACTTCCTCGACGGGAAGGTCCCGGCGGACGGCAAGACCTGCTCGTGACGTGGAACGTGTGAGCGTGTGAGTAGGCCGAAGGGGCCGGTCCGCAGCGCGCGGACCGGCCCCTTCTCCATGCTGAACCGAGCGTTTAGTACACCGGCTTCTCGGGCTCGATCTGGTTGACCCAGCCGATCACGCCGCCGCCCACGTGCACCGCGTCGGCGAAGCCCGCCGACTTGATGACCGCGAGGACCTCGGCGCTGCGGACACCGGTCTTGCAGTGCAGGACGATGCGCTTGTCCTGCGGGAGGCCCTGGAGGGCGTTGCCCATCAGGAACTCGTTCTTCGGGATCAGCTTGGCGCCGGGGATCGAGACGATCTCGTACTCGTTCGGCTCACGGACGTCGATGATCTCGATCTTCTCGTCCGCGTCGATCCACTCCTTGAGCTGCTTGGGAGTGATCGTGGAGCCGAGCGCCGCCTCCTGGGCCTCCTCGGACACGACGCCGCAGAAGGCCTCGTAGTCGATGAGTTCGGTGACGGTCGGGTTCTCGCCGCAGACCGCGCAGTCGGGGTCCTTGCGGACCTTGACCTGGCGGTACTGCATCTCCAGGGCGTCGTAGATCATCAGCCGGCCGACCAGCGGGTCGCCGATTCCGGCGAGCAGCTTGATGGCCTCGGTGACCTGGATGGAACCGACCGAGGCGCAGAGCACCCCGAGCACGCCGCCCTCGGCGCAGGAGGGGACCATGCCCGGCGGGGGCGGCTCCGGGTAGAGGCAGCGGTAGCAGGGGCCGTGCTCGGACCAGAAGACGGACGCCTGGCCGTCGAACCGGTAGATCGAGCCCCAGATGTACGGCTTGTTCAGCAGTACGGCCGCGTCGTTGACCAGATAGCGGGTGGCGAAGTTGTCCGTGCCGTCCACGATCAGGTCGTACTGGGCGAAGATGTCCATCACGTTGTCGGCTTCGAGCCGCTCCTCGTGAAGGACCACGTTCACGTACGGGTTGATGCCCAGCACCGAGTCCCTGGCGGACTCCGCCTTGGACCGGCCGATGTCGGCCTGGCTGTGGATGATCTGGCGCTGCAGGTTCGACTCGTCGACCTCGTCGAACTCCACGATGCCGAGCGTGCCGACGCCGGCCGCGGCGAGGTACATCAGGGCCGGCGAACCGAGACCGCCGGCGCCGACACAGAGCACCTTCGCGTTCTTCAGCCGCTTCTGCCCGTCCATCCCGACATCCGGGATGATCAGGTGGCGGGAGTACCTGCGGACCTCGTCGACGGTGAGCTCAGCAGCTGGCTCGACCAGGGGTGGCAGCGACACAGGAACCTCAACAATGCAGGTGGTCGGTTTTTACGTACTTCAGCTACGTACGGTTGTTCTCCCCGTAACACTGCCACGCCCCCTGTCATTCCGAGATACCGGGTCCGATCCGCGAGACGATTTCGTCCCAGTACCTGGGCAGCGCCGCGAATGGGTCAGTTTGTCCGTTCCGGCCGTCCCGGTCCGTGAAGAAGATGGTGCCCGCGCCCTGCCAGCGGGCGATGCGCATGGCTTCTTCGAGATGGCTGCGCGGGACGCCGTGGACGAAGTGCGCGAACCGCTCCGGCGGATAGGCGGCGGTCCACTCCGCCACCTGCGACCAGCGGTAGTCGGTCCACGGTCCGCGGAAGGTGACCAGTTGGTCGGCGACCTCGGCATAGCCCGGATGCGGATGGGTGCCCAGCCCCAGCACCAGCAGCCCGCGCTCCTCCGCGTGATCGCTGTCGCTGCCGCCTTCGCTGCCGCCTTCGCCGTCGCTTTCGTCGAGCAGCGTGGCGAGTGTGCCGGTGAGACGGCGGACCGCCGGGAGGTCGGCGCGCCCGGCCGGGCACCGGCCGAGATAGAAGCCGTCGACGCGGTACCAGTCCAGGAAGGACTGCGCGTCGGCGATCAGCTCGCCGAAGGGGCGGCTGCCGAAGGCCAGATCGAGGTGGCCGAGCAGCCGGCCGCCCGTCGCGTGGGTGGCCGGCTGCGGGGCCCGGTCGCGCATGGCACGCTCGCGGGCGTTGCGGAGCCGGCCCGCGGCCTCCAGACAGTGCGGGTCGGGGCGGGCGCCGGGGCCGTCGTCGATGTTGAGGACCGCCCAGTGCAGCGGGGTGCCGGGGCGGGTGAGTTCGGCCCACTCGGTGGGGGCGAGCAGCGGATGCGCGTATCCGGGGACGCCGAAGCCGAGCTGCTCGGCACCGCTGGTCCGCAGGGCGGTGTCGGTGGGGATCAGATACGGCACGCCGCCTCCATCCAGATGTCGGCCAGGGACTCCTCCAGATTGATCCGGGGGCGCCAGCCGAGCCGGTCCCGCGCCGTGCGGACATCGGCCTGCTGCCAGGCGCCGCAGCCGTCCGGGTAGGGGGACGGGGTCGCCGAGAGGTGCTCGATGACCGACTCGGTGGAGGCGCGCGGGGCGCCGATGGGCAGCCGGGGCGGGGGCGCGTCGAGTTCGTGGAGTGCGCCCGCGTATCCGGCGACCCTGGCGAGGACGGCGGCCGCGTCCCGGAGCCGCACGGCGCGACCGGTCCCGATGTTGACGACGCCCTGCGCGGCGGAGAGCGAGGCGGCGTGCACGGCGCGCGCGACATCGCGTACGTCGACGAAGTCACGCTGGACGCCGAGGCCGCTGAGCTTCAGCTCGCCGTCGCCGGACTGCATGGCCCGGCGCATCGCCTCGGCGAGCCTGCCGAGCGGGGAACCGGCCGGGGTGCCGGGGCCGACCGGGGAGAAGACCCGCAGCACGACCGCGTCGAGGCCGGAGCCGAGGACGAGTTCGGTGGCGGCGAGCTTGCTGACGCCGTACGGGCCGCCGGGGCGCGGGATCGCGTCCTCCGCGGTCGAGGAGCCGGGCTGCGAGGGCCCGTACTCGGACGAACAGCCGACCTGGACGAGCCGGGCCGTACAGCCGCTGCGCCGCATCGCCTCGCAGACGGTGGCGACGGCGACGGTGTTGTGGCGGGTCAGGTCGCGGGCCCCGCCGCGGGTGGCGCCCGCGCAGTTGACGACGACTCCGGGGTGGACGGCGTCCAGGAAGCGGGTGAGCGCGCCGGGGCTGCCCCCGGCGAGGTCGAACCGTACGTCGGCGTCGTCGCCGCGGCCGAGGGCGGTGAGGTGCACGGCCGGGTCGGCGAGCAGACGGTCGGCCACGAACCGGCCGAGGAATCCGTTGGCTCCGAGCAGCAGCACCCTCATCGCGCGCCCCCTCGGTGCCGACGGCGGGCTGCCGGTGCGGGGGATTGGGGGGTCATGTCCGGTGTCTCCTTGAGGAAGTGTGGTGCGGTACGGGGCGAGGACCCGCGGCGTCGGCTCCGCGGGGGTGTGCGGGTGGTTCGTATGTGCGGGCCGCGATGGTGCGGCTTCGGTCGCGCGGGTTACGCGGTGGAGCGGGTTTCGTCGCCGGGTGTGGTGTGGGCGGATGCCCGGGAGAGGGCGACGGTGGCGGTGGTCAGCAGCCCGAGCGCGGCTGCGCCGCAGGCGACGGCGGATACGGCTCCGGTGCCGGCCGCCGCGACGAGGACGTCGACGGGGCGGGCGAGGAAGTGCAGACCGGGCAGCCGCCCGGCCAGGACCAGGGCGGGTGCCAGCGCTTCGAGGGCGCAGGCGGCGGCGAGTCCGGCGGCCGCGGGCTCGGGGAAGCCGTGCACGGTCAGCAGCCGGGCCAGCAGGAGCAGCACACCGAGCGCCGCCGCCCCGACGAAGGGGCCGCCGCCCCCGTATCCCAGCTGCGCGATGTACAGCAGCGCGGCGAGGACGCACAGATGGAGTGCGACGGCCCCGAAGAGCAGGGGGCGCACGCCCGCGGCGAACTCCTCCAGTGCACGGCTGCCGATGAGTTTGCGGTGGGCGTGTACGGAGAAGAGGTGGGCGCACCAGGCTGCCGGGGCGACGGAGAGGGCCAGCCCGAGCAGCGGGGCGGGGGTGAGCGTCCAGGGGCCTTCGGGGCCGCCGCTGAGCACCTGGTCGAGCAGCGCGTCGCCGTACAGGACATAGCCGAGGAGCCAGCAGCCGTACACATGGGCCGTGCCCACGGAGCGGCCCTCGGCGTGCAGGGGGCCGCTGCGCAGGCTGAGGGTGAGTCCGATGAGCGCGACGAACGCTCCGGCGAGGGCGATCGCAAGCCGTCCCTGGCCGCCGAGCACCCCCTCGGTGAGCCTCAGAGCCCCGGCGGTCGCGATGCAGGCGGCGCCCGGCACAAGGGCGCGGAGCGACCATGCGGCGCGCGTCTCGGTGTCACGCTCCGGCGCACGGAGCGCTGTTGCGGGCTCCCCCGCCACGCCGGGTACCCGGGCGAAGAGCTCCTCGGCGAGCGAGAAGACATCCCGGTGCCGGTAGCGTGCGGCGGCGCGGTCGGTGACGCCGTGGGCTTCGAGCCCGGCGGCGATCTCCAGCGGATCGACGGCCCGTTCGCACAGCTCGCGGTGCCGGTGCATCAGCGACTTCACAGGATCGGCGGGCCCACGACGCGAGGCGCCGAGCCTGCGCACGGGGGCGGCCCGCGCGATCTCGGGAGCACGAGGGTTCACCTCCCGGGCCGCGGCGGCCCGTTCGGCGACGGCACTCTCTGCGGCGGGCTGCGCTGCGGCGGCGCTCTCCACGGTGGGGGTTGCCGCGGCCTGTCCTGCAGTGGCCTTCTCGGTGGTGGTCTTCGGTGCGGGATCGGGATCGGCGTCGGGAGCGGTCCCGGTCGCCTTTACGTCACCGGCCTCGACGGCCCGAGAAGTCTCGTTCCGGGAGCCCTCGTTGCGAGAGGCCTCGTCCCGGACAACCTCGTTCCGGACAACCTCGTTCCTGGCAGCCCCGTCCCGGGGCGCCTCGTCCGGGACGCCCCAGATCGGCTGCGACATCTCCGCGGCCGGCGTCTCGGAGACCAGGGCCCGGGAGCGGTGGTCCCAGCTTCCGCCGGGGGGCGGTGTGGCGGGGGCGTCGGACACCTCGGTCGGGCGGGCCATGCTGATTCCTCCGTGATCGTCGCCGACTGCGTCGGACCGTCCGCGCCCGCCGCCGCGGCCCGGCCCGGCCGTCCCGCGTTCCTGTTCACACATCGCCGCCACCCGCTCCCCGCGCTCCCGCGCAGACGGGCCGCGACCCGGCGGCCCAGCTGGGTGTGCGGCCGGGCGCGCCCGGCCGGGCGGGGTCCGAGGCCGTCCACGGGCCCAAAACATGCGCCTCGGGCGGGGTGGCGAACGGGCGCGGTCCGCCGTCGGCGTTCACCTCGTCGGCCTCCCTGCGCACCGGGGCGTGCGAGATCAGTTCCAGGTAGATGCCGCGAAATGCCGCGAGGTTCTGTTCGACGGTGAAGAGTTCGAGCGCGCGGGCGCGCGCCGCCGCTCCGAGCCGTGCGCGGCGCTCGGGGTCGCGCAGCAGCGCCAGGCAGGCATCTGCGAGCGCCCGGGGATTGCGCGGGGGCACCACGAGTCCGGTACCGCCGATGACTTCGACCACCGCGCCGACATCCGTCGACACCGTGGCCCGGCCGCAGAACATCGCCTCGACCAGGCTGATGGGGAAGCCCTCGACCACGCTGGACAGGACGACGACCCCGCCCGCCGCATAGGCCTCCGACAGATCCGGCACCTCGGCCCCGCCGATGTCCTCGAAGGAGACCGGGTTGTCGCCGACGGCGTGTGCGTCCGTGGCCTCGTCGGGGAACAGCTGGGCGGCGAGCGCCCGGCAGTGGGCGAGATAGGTGGCGCCCTCCGGGCCCTGTGCCGGAGCGCCGATGATCCGCAGCCGGGTGTCCGGTTCGGCCTTCCGCACCTCGGCGAAGGCGTGCAGCAGTGCGATCAGGTCCTTGGCGGGCTCGATCCGGCCGACCCAGACCAGCGTGTCGTCGGGACCGCTGTCGCCGCTCTCCCCCAGCGCCGTGAACCGGCCGGACTCCATGCCGGGGTGGACGGTGCGCAGCTTCTCGCGTTCGGCGCCGCACCGTTCCTGCCAGCGGCGGGCGTGGGTGTTGCCGGGGGTGATGAGCGCGGCCTGCCGGTACACCTCGGTGGCGAGCCGGCCGTGGAAGTTGGCGAGCAGGGCGCGTACCGGCGCACTCAGGGGGGTGCCGGTCGCGGAGAGGTAGTGCGCCCGCAGCTGCACACCGTGCTCGGTGACCAGCAGCGGCACCCCGAAGAAGCGTTTGGCCAGCAGTCCCGGCAAGGCCGCGGCCCCGCCGGACGTGGCGTGGCAGAGGTCGACCGCGCCGAGGCTCTCCTCGTCGTACCAGTCGAGGGAGAGCGGGCGCAGCACCCGGTCGAGCTCCCGGGCGAAGGCCAGGAAGTCGGGGACGGTGGCGCTCTGGACCGTACGCCCGGTGCCCGGGGCACGGCAGGCGGCTTCGAGTACGCGTACGGCGGTTTCGGAGCGGAGCGCCGCGGGAAGCCCCCCGTGTTCGCGGGCCAGTTCGGCGAGTCCGTACAGGCCCTCCGTGAACTGCGCGTCCGCGACACCGGCGGCTGAACTGCCCGTACGCCCCTCTTCGCTCCGGCCGCCGAAGCCCGCGCCCCCACTCGCGCCCCCGACCGCGCTCTCACCCGCCCCCGCGGTGTCGTCCTCGCCGCTCGCCGGGCCCCCTGCGCAGACCGAGGTCGCCAGAGCCGTGAAGTGCGCCGCGAAGCGCTGCCGTTCGCGCCGTCCGTAGGAGCGCCCGCCCCCGCCCGTCACCATCCTGGCCAGCAGCCCCTTGGGGGCGTGGGTGCCCAGGACGTCCTCGTCGGCCGTCCACAGCGGCGCCGTCCGCACCCGGCTGACCTGCTCCGGGAGCTGGACCCAGCCCTGCGCCTCCTGTTCGGCGGAGCGGCTGAGCGCGAAGAGATCGAACTCGTGCTGCGCGAGTCCGCGCACCAGACGGTCGCACCAGAGTCTGGACTCACCGGTCGCATACGGATAACCACCGTCGGTGAGGAGTCCGATCCGCACGAGTGCACCCCCGATCTCCCTTGTGGGCGGCCGCCGTTGGAACGACGACTCACAGCGGGACGACCGTAAGCGGATACGCCGGTGGTGCGACGGACGGTTGTCCGTCGCACCACCGAAAGGGGTGAACCGTCGTAACTTTCCCGTCCCGATCGCGTTCTGTCGCGCTAAGGGAAGGCCCGGTTACGCAGGGTCAGGCAGCGGCCAGCTCCTTGCGGGCCGCGCGGCGCACCGCCGCGAGCGCCGGATCAAGCGCGGGAACGGCCGCCAGGAGCTGCTTGGTGTACGGGTCGCGGGGGTCTTCGTACACCCGGTCCACCTCGCCCTCCTCGACGATCCGGCCCTGTCGCATGACGGCGACCCGGTCGCTGACCTGCCGTACGACGGCGAGGTCGTGCGCGATGAAGACCAGGGCCAGCCCCAGCTCCCGCTGCAACTGCGCCAGCAGCGCGGTCACCTGGGCCTGGGTCGTCACATCGAGCGCGGAGACGGCCTCGTCGCAGACGATCAGTTCCGGCTCGGCGGCCAGTGCCCGTGCGATCCCGACGCGCTGGCGCTGTCCGCCGCTGAACTCGTGCGGGTAGCGGTCGTACTGCTCGGGGTCGAGTCCGACCCGCTTGAGCAGATCCCGTACCCGTGCCCGGATCACACTCTCGTCGCGCTCCCCGGACGCCCGCAGCGGGTCGGCGACCGATTCGCCGATCGAGCGGCGCGGGTTGAGGGAGGAGACGGGGTCCTGGAAGACCATCTGCACCCGGGCCCGGCGGGTGAGCTGCCCGGAGGTGGGCTCCAGCAGTCCGACGAGCATCCGCCCGAGGGTGGTCTTGCCACTGCCGCTCTCGCCGACGATGCCGAGGGTCTCGCCGCGGCGGACGGTGAGGGAGACGCCGTCGACTGCGGCGAGGGCGGACTTGCCGCGGCCGAACACCTGCCGGACATCGACGGCTTCGACCAGCGGCTCGCCGTCGAGAGGCGTTTCGCCTTCGGCACCGCGGCTCCGCCCCGGATCCCGGTCCGGGGCCGCCGTACCGGCCGAAATGCGTGGCACCGCCGCCAGCAGCGCCTGGGTGTACGGCTCGCGCGGCGCCACGAGCAGCTCGCCCACCGGCCCCCGTTCCACCGCCCGCCCCGCCTGCATGACCAGCACCTCGTCGACCGATTCGGCCGCCACGCCCACGTCGTGCGTGACCAGCAGCAGACCCATGCCCGTCTCGCGCCGCAGACTGTGCAGCAGGTCCAGGATCTGGGCCTGGACGGTGACGTCCAGGGCGGTGGTCGGCTCGTCGGCGATCAGCAGCTGGGGCTCGCAGGCCAGGGCCATCGCGATCAGCGCCCGCTGCCGCATCCCGCCGGAGAACTCGTGCGGCCGCGACCGGGAGCGCCGTACCGCGTCGGGAATCCCGACCCGGTCCAGCACCTCGACGGCCCGGGCCCGCGCCGCCCGCCGGGAGACCCGGTTGTGGACCCGGTACACCTGGGCGATCTGGTCGCCCACCGCGTAGTACGGGTCCAGCGAGGACAGCGGGTCCTGGAAGACCATCGCGGCCTTCGCGCCCCGCAGGGACCGCAGCTCCGCGTCGTCCGCCGCGTTCACGTCGACCCCCGCGACCCTGATCGAGCCGCCGACCTCGGCCCCGGTCCCCCGGTGCAGTCCGAGCAGGGCGTACGCCGACGCGCTCTTGCCGGAGCCGGACTCACCGACGACGCCGAGTGCGCCGCCGGCCTCCAGCGAGAACGACAGCTGCCGCACCGCCCGTACATCGCCGAACGCGATCGAGAGATCGGAGACTTCGACCAGGCTCATGCCAGCACCACCCGTCGGTCGGCCATCGCCTGGAGAATGTCCGCGACGGCATTGGCAAGGACGACGAAGAATCCGGTGACGAGCACCAGACCGACGACCACCGGAAGGTCCACGTTCTTCACGGCGTCGACGAGTTCGCGGCCGACCCCCGGAATCCCGAAGAGCGATTCGGTGAGCACGGCACCGCCGAACATCGAGCCGATGTCCAGTGCGCCGAGCGCGATCACCGGCGCCAGCGCACCGCGCAGCGCGTGCCGCCCCACGAGCGCCCGTTCACCGACCCCGTACGCCCTGAAGGTGCGCACATGGTCCTCGGCCAGGGTCTCCAGCATCGAGGACCGGGTCATCCGGGCGTACGTGGCCGAGGACACCAGCGCCAGCGTGACCCAGGGCAGCAGCAGGTTCCAGGCCCACTGCTCCGGGTCGTCGGTCAGTGGCACATAGTCCGGGAACGGCAGGATCTGGAGCGCCGTGACCAGGATGATGATCAGCAGCAGACCGCTGACGAAGACCGGCGTGGCCACGCCGGCCAGGGTGACCGCGGTGAGGATGCGCTCGGTCGGCCGGCCGCGCCGCCACACCGAGAGCAGCCCCGTGCCGACGCCGAGCAGGATCGACAGGGCGAAGCCGCCGACGGCGAGCGAGGCGGTGGCCGGGAGCTTGGCCATGATCAGCTCGGTGACCTGCTGGTCACTCTGGTACGAGAGCCCCAGGCAGGGGGCCTGGCAGTGCAGTACGCCGGTGCCGGTCGAGTAGTCGCGCCCGACGAAGAGCGCCTGGAGGAAGTGCGCGTACTGCAGGTACAACGGGTCGCCCAGGTGCAGCTGTTCGCTGACCTGTGCCACCTGTGCGGGCGAGCAGCGCGGGCCGCAGGCGATCTGTGCGACGTTGCCGGGGGCGACGTAGAAGGCCGCGTAGACGACGAGGCTGAGCGCGAGCAGCACGAAGAGCGCCCCGCCGAGGCGCCTGAGCAGGAACCACTTCACGAGGCGGCCTCCTTCTTGCGTCGGGTGCCGATGCTCCTGCGTCCGCCGCCGGCGCTCTTGCGTCCGGTGCCGATCCGCAGCCGGGATTCGGCGCGCGGGTCGAGTGCGGTGCGTACTCCCTCGCCGAGGACGGTCAGCGCCAGCACCGTGACGAAGAGCAGGAGAGCGGGAATCAGCAGATAGGTGGGCGCCGCCTGGTACCAGGTGTCGGCATCGCTGAGCATCTGTCCCCAGGACGGAGTGGGCGGCTTGATGCCGACACCGAGGAAGGACAGGCCCGCTTCGATGACGATATTGGCCGGGAAGAGCAGCACGGCGTACGTGATGACGGGCGCGGCCAGTGCGGGCAGCAGCTCGCGCCTGGCGATCTGCCAGGAGTTCCAGCCGCTGAGCCGTGCGGCGGCGACGTGGTCGAGCGATTTCAGCGCGAGCGTCTGGGCGCGCACGACCCTGGACGTACCTGCCCAGCCGACCAGGCCGATGATCACAGCGATCAGGACCGGGCGCGGGAAGCCCGCAGGGACGACGGCGAGCGCGCCGAGCGCGATCACCATGAGGGGCAGCGCGACCACGACGTCGGTGACCCGGCTGAGCGCCTGGTCGACGAAGCGGTTGCCCAGTCCGGCGGCGAGGCCGATGCCGACCCCGGTGATCACCTGGACCAGAGTGGCGCCCAGCGCGACGCCGAGCGAGACCCGTGCCCCGTAGACGACACGGGCGAACAGATCGCGCCCGGTGAGCGGTTCGACACCGAGCCAGTGCTCGCCGCTGATCCCGCCGAAGGAGCCGAGCGGCACCCCGCCCGTGGCGGAGTCGACGAGGTCCGGGTGGTACGTGGTGGGGTCCTGGCCCTCGATGCCCGCGAGCAGCGGCGCGGCGAGCGCGATCAGGACGAGGAGGGCGACGACCACGGCCGCCACGACGGCCGCGCGCCGGGCGCGCAGCCGTCGCCAGAACAGATGCGCCCCGGAGGCGGGGGCCGCAACGGCCCCCGCCTCCTTGGCGAGCAGAGCTTCGGCCATGGTTACTTGACCGCGACCTGCGAGATGTCGAGCACACCGGTCCAGTCGCTGATGACGACGTTCTTGATGGCCTCGCCGTACAGACGCTTGTAGACCGGGTGGAACAGCGGCACGGTCAGCGCCTGCTCACCGACCTTCTTGTCCAGCGCGCCCCAGCGCTGCGCGGCGGTGCTCAGGTCGGTCAGCTTGTTGATCTCGTCGATCTCCTTGTTGACCGCGGGGTCGTCCAGCTGGGCGGAGTTGAAGTTGTATCCGGCCTTGACGATCTGGCGTCCGTCGAAGATCGGTGCGAAGAACGGACCGCCGGACGGCCAGTCGGCGCCCCAGCTGGCGGCGAAGAAGCCGGGCTCGGTCTTCACGCTGTGGACCGTCTCGGAGTAGTCGTTGCTCTCCAGGCCCTGGAGCTTGACGGTGATGCCGGCCTTCTTCAGCGCTTCCTGGAGCGCGGTGGCGAGCTCCGGGCTCGCTGTGTCGCTCTTCTCGTTGGAGTGCGTGAAGGTGACGGTCAGCCCCTTGGGGTAGCCGGCCTCCTTCAGCAGTTCCTCGGCCTTGGCCGCGTTGCCCGACTTCCCGGCCGGGAAGTGGTCGTACGGGGTGTAGCCGAACGACTTCTGGTCGGGCAGGAAGGTGGTGGCGGGCTCGGCGAGCGAGGAGCCGCCGGCCGCGTTGACGACGGAGGAGCGGTCGATGGCGTACGAGATCGCCTGGCGCACCTTCGGGTTGTCGAACGGCTTCACCTTCGGGTTGAAGGCGAGGTAGATGGTCTCGCCGAAGTGGCCGGTGCCGACGCGGGCGGCGAGCTTCTTGTCGCCGCTGACCTTGGCGAGCTCGGCCGGGCCCAGGTTGGTGTCGGTGGTGACTGCGGCCGCGTCCCCGCCCTGCGACGCGGAGAGGCGCTGGTTGATGACGGCGGAGTCGAGTCCGGAGCGTACGTCGATCCGGTCGGGATAGGCCTTGCGCTCCTCGTCGGTGGCGGCCGACCAGTGCGTATTGCGCTCCAGGACGAGGCGCTCGCCGTCGCCCTCGTTCTTGACGACCTTGTACGGCCCCGAGGAGATGGGGTGGTTCTCGTACTTGGTGCCGGTGTCCTTGGCCTTGGGCACCGGGGTCGTCTGGGTCTGCGTGGCCAGGAAGGGGAATTCGCCCTCCGGCTTGTTGAGGTGGAAGACGATCGTCTTCGCGTCGGGCGTCTCGATCGAGTCGAGGCCCTTCTTGTCCTTGTACGGACCCTGGTAGTCGGCGCCGCCGATCAGCCAGTCACGCAGGTAGGGCGCACCGCCGGAGAGCTCGGCGGCGAAGGAGCGCTCAATGCCGTACTTGATGTCGGCGCTCGTGATCGCGGTGCCGTCCTCGTACTTCAGGCCGTCCTTGAGGGTGTACGTCCACACGGTGGCGTTCTTGCTGGGCGTGCCCAGGTCGGTCGCCAGGTCGGGGACGACCTTCGCGCCGGCCGCGCCGCTCTCCCGGTTGCGGGTGGTGAGGGTGCGAAAGACGAGGGAGGGGACGTTGCCGCCGCCGGAGGTGTAGAGCCGCGCGGGGTCGAAGTCGCTCTGCGGGTTGCTGTTGAGGACGGTGAGTGTGCCGCCCTTCTTGGGCGTACCCGCCGCGCCGGAGTCACCGCCGCTGTCCTTGCTGTCCTGGGGCCCGCAGGCCGCGGCACCCGCAGCCACGACGAGTACTGCTGCGGCCGCTGCCACGCGGCGCGATATGACGGACGGTTGACGCATCGGAAGGTGACCTCTCGGAGTACTGCCTGAAGAAATGGACGGAGCGAATTTCCGTGCAGGCAACAACGAGAGCGGATGCAGATGGCCGGTCGGTACATGGGAAAAGTGACCGGAACGCCGAACTGTCGCGCCTGCGGGCGGAGTGCGACCGGGCGCGGCGCTCATGCGTGGCTGTCCGGCCCGGTTCAGGGCTCGGACAGCGGGCCGACGCGCGCTCGGGCAGGCGTCAGCAACAGTGGATGTCGGCGACGCTGTGCCCGGTCACGCCGATGAGCGCCAGCTCTATGGCGGCGCGCTCGGAAGTGACAGGACTGCGTGACATGCCGAGAAATATGAATCACTGCCCGAGGGATGTCAACGCGGAATGAGACAGCGATCTCACCATGCGGACGCATTTCGGGGCGTAGACGCCCCGACCGGCGGATGACGACAGAATCCCGCCCGATCGGTGAGTCGGCTCGCCACACCTCCCGGACCGTCCCAATCCGGTTCAACTGCCCGGATACACCCAGGCGTTGGGCCGGCACTTGATCCCGTCGATGTCCAGGGACTTGGTCTGCTGCTGCATCACCGGAGCGAGCGCTCCCGGCGTGCGGCAACTCACATGGTTGTGCCCCAGCCGGTGACCGACCTCATGGTTGATCAGCATCTGGCGGTAGGCGAAGAGCTTGTCCGGGCCGAATGTCGAGGACCCCTGGGCCCAGCGGTAGGCATTGATCATCACGCGGTCGGTCGCCGCGGAGTCGCACGAGACGTTGTCCTCGGTGGTGTCCAGGCCGGACTTGCGGCACCACTCCCCGGTGGTCCCGGGACTGGCCAGGGTGATCACGAAGTCGGGGTCGCCCGAGGAGATCCGCTCGAACGTCATGGCTCCGTCGTGCGCCCAGCTGCGGTCGTCGTTGAGCGTCTCCTGGACGGCGCGGGCGAAGAGCGCCGCGTCGAGTCCGAGGCCCTTCTCGACGTCGATCCGGTAGCGGTACTTGTGCCCCCTGCCCGGGGCCTTCGCCGACCCCGCGACGGCCTCGAACTTCCCGGAACCCTTGAGCTGGGGGGCGAGGGAAAAGGCCTTGGCCATCTTCTCGGCGTACGAGAGGGGCTGGACCTTGACCCGCGCCGTCTGAGGGGTCGGCCGGTCGTCCGAGCGGGAGGTGCCGTCGGAGCCGTCCCGGTCGACGCCGGCGCGCTGCGCCGCGCTAGTACCGCGGCCGCTGTCGTGGGCGACCTGCCCGGCCACGACCACCGCGAGCACGGTGGTCACCGCGGCCGCGGCGATGCCGGTGAAGGTCCGGCCCTTGGCGCCCTTGCCGTCCTTTGCGGGCGCGGGGGTTTCGTCGCCGCCGCGCGGCGGCTGCTCGTCCCACGCGCCGACGGAGCCGTACGGATCGGCCGACGGGGCGGAGGGCCGACGAGGTGCGGGGAGAGCGGGCGGTATGTCGAAGGCTTCGACGAACTCGCGCCGCGGTCCCGGTATCAGCGGCCGGGCACCGCCCTGAGCCGACCGGGTACCGCCTTGCGGCTGACGCCGGGTCACCGCCTGCTGCGGCCCCGTCCCCCAGCCGCCCCCGGGTTCACGCTGTTCGGGGTGGCCGCCGCGTACGTGGCCGGTCGACTGGAACGGGATGTGCCCGTCCGCAGCGGGCGGCGCGTCGTTCGGCCTCCGGCGCCGCCCGTTGCCGGGCCCCGGACGGCTGCTGCCGCGATCGCCGCTGCCCGCGTCCGCGAGAGCGGCTTCCATATCGGACCCCTTGGGCTTGGGGCCCTTTCGGCTATGTCGTCCCACGCCCTGGATCAGCTCCCGCCGCGTTCGTCGAGCAGTTCCCGGAACGCCTGGGCGACCGCCTCCGGGTACTCCATCATCGCCACGTGCCCCGCTTCGGGCAGTGTCAGCAGCCGCGAATCGCGGAAGGCCGCGGACGCCCTGCGTGCCATCCGGTACGAGACGAGCTGGTCCCGTCCGCCGTACACGAGCTGGGTCGGCGCGAGCACCCGCTCGGCCTGGCGCCACAGTCCGTGCTGCCCGCCGAGCGTGTACGCGTCGACGATGCCACGAGCCGAGCGCGCCATCGCGTCCCAGAAGTACGGCAGCTCCAGCCGACGCTCCATTTCCGCCACCGCTTCGCGGAAGCCGGATTCGGAGACACGTGCCGGATCGCCGTAACAGAGTGCCATGACTCCGCGCGTGCGTTCTTCCGCCGTCAGGTGCCTCGTCATCCGGGCGAACAGAGAGGCGACGCCCGGAACGGCGAGCAGTCCGGTCGGCACGGCGGGCCACTGCACCCGGATCTCGGGAAGCGCGGGCGAGATGAGGGTCAGCGTGCGCACCAGATCGGGGCGGACGGCTGCGACCCGGGTGGCCACGGCCCCGCCGAGTGAATTGCCGAACAGATGAACGGGCCCCCGCTCCTCCGCATCGAGGAACCGGATCACGGAACGGGCATGCCCGGTGACCGAGTAGTTGCCGTCGTCCGGCGGCGGCGAGTCGCCGAAACCGGGCAGGTCGACCGCCTCGCCGTCCACCAGGTCCTGGAGCAGCGGCATCAGCGCCGACCAGTTCTGCGAGGAGCCGCCGAGCCCGTGCACATAGAGCGCGGGCGGCAGCCCGGTCCGCTCCGGCGGCCGGGAGCGGACGGTCAGCGTCAGCCCGGGCAGCCCCACGGTGCACAGCTCCTCCCCCTCCGCGACCCGGACGGTACGCGCCGTGGCCGTCACCGCGGTGGCGGTGCGGACTCCCGGGAGCTCGGTCGAAGACATGCGGCAATGTTACGAGACGATCACACCGCCGTTCATGTGTTCGCGGTCACAGACCGCATAGCGCCTCGCAGAGCTAGCTCCTAGGCTCGAAGCAAGGAAGGGAGTCACCATGACGGTCGACCCCAGCGACCCGGAGACCTTCGAGGACGTCCAGCCGGACGAACCCGACCAGGAAACGCCCCGGGCGGACGCCGCCGAGCAGCGGACCGATCTCCAGCAGCAGCAGGACGAACCGCTCACGGACATCGACCGCGACAGCGCCAATGAGGCGGATGCGGCGGAGCAGGCCCGTGTTGTCGCACAGGATGAGGACGATTATCGCTAGTACGACCTGCTTTGACCCATCGGCCGGCGAATCTGTGGCTACCGCAGCCGTCCGGTCCGTGAAATTCTGCGTCCGCGCCGCGCGCACCCGGGTTACCGAAAAGTACGATGTCTGTACGGCGCAGCGTGTACGGAAAGGCTGTGTCCGATCACAATTTTGGGAGGCGGCGTGACAGCCATCGAGCAGACCGAGGCGGCGCGCCCGCGGGGCACTCGACTGCCTCGCCGCGCCCGACGCAACCAGCTGCTGGGCGCCGCGCAGGAAGTATTCGTGGCGCAGGGTTACCACTCCGCCGCGATGGACGACATCGCCGAGCGGGCCGGGGTCAGCAAGCCGGTCCTCTACCAGCACTTCCCGGGCAAGCTGGAGCTCTATCTGGCCCTGCTCGACCAGCACTGCGAGTCGCTCCTCCAGGCGGTCCGTACGGCGCTGGCGTCGACGACCGACAACAAGCTGCGCGTCGAGGCGACGATGGACGCGTACTTCGCGTACGTCGAGGACGAGGGCGGCGCCTTCCGGCTGGTCTTCGAGTCGGACCTGACCAACGAGCCCGCGGTGCGCGAGCGCGTCGACCGGGTCTCGCTGCAGTGCGCGGAGGCCATCTCCGACGTCATCGCCGGTGACACGGGACTGTCCAAGGACGAGTCCATGCTGCTCGCGGTCGGCCTGGGCGGTGTCTCCCAGGTGGTCGCCCGCTACTGGCTCTCCAGCCGGTCCGCCATTCCGCGCGACACGGCGGTCCAGCTGCTGACCTCGCTGGCCTGGCGCGGCATCGCGGGCTTCCCATTGCACGGCATCGATCAGCACTGACCGTCCGGCACCGGCGCGGGCCCACGGCCCCGGCCGGGGCACGTGTTCGCTGCGGGCGTTGCCCGCCGACCCCTGACGCCTCCCCTCAGCGGGCTAATGTGTCCTGCGTACGGCGCGGTTCACCGCGCAGGGACTGACCGTCGGAGGGACATAGCCGTGGAGGTCAAGATCGGGGTGCAGCACACGCCCCGGGAGATCGTTCTGGAGAGCGGGCTTTCCGCCGAAGAGGTCGAGAGCGCGGTCGCCGAGGCTCTCACCGGTAAGGCGCAGCTGCTCAGCCTCACGGACGAGAAGGGCCGCAAGGTCCTGGTGCCGGCCGACCGGATCGCGTACGTGGAGATCGGCGAGCCCAGCACGCGCCGCGTGGGGTTCGGCGCGCTGTAAGCAGCACGCTCGACGCAGTGGTCGTGGCAGCGGCCCGGTGGGATTCCCCCACCGGGCCGCTTTCCGTTCCAAGGAGGGTTGCGTTCCGCAACCCTCGGGTAGTACCGCTAACGACCGATTTACCCGCCCCGCAACACGCGAGGTGATCTTCTGTGATCCTGGAACCTCTCGGCTCCGTCGTGCTCGGACTCGCCCTCGCCTGGGTGGCGCTCCGCTCGCTGCCCCACCGGCTCCCGTCCCGCCGTGCCGTCTTCAGCACCGGCGCTCTGGGAGCCCTGTTCGGCGGGTTCCTCATGCACTCGGTGCTGGGCCCGGGCCATGCCGTGGCCACGCTGGTCGGCGCGGTGCTGGTCGGGGCCGTGACGCTCTCGCTGCTGGTCCGCAGCCGCCGCCTGAGCCGATCAGCGGCGGCCTGAACCGGCTCCGGACCGACCGGCGATTGCCGGTCGGTCCTACGCGGCCAGCCCCAGCGCGGCCATCCGCTTGGTGTGCGCCTCGGTGATCCGCGAGAACATCCGCCCGACCTCCGCCAGGTCGAACCCGTCGGCCACGCCCCCGACGAGCATGGTCGACAGCGCGTCGCGGTCGGCCACCACCCGCTGGGCCTGCGAGAGCGCCTCGCCCATCAGCCGGCGGGCCCACAGCGCGAGCCGCCCGCCGACACGCGGGTCGGCCTCGATCGCGGCGCGCACCTTCTCCACGGCGAAGTTGCCGTGCCCCGTGTCGTCGAGCACGGCGAGGACGAGGGAGCGGGTGTCCGAGTCGAGCCGGGCGGCGACCTCACGGTAGAAGTCACTCGCGATCGAGTCGCCGACGTACGCCTTGACCAGGCCCTCCAGCCAGTCGGACGGTGCGGTCTGGCGGTGGAAGTCGTCGAGCGCCTTGGCGAACGGTTCCATCGCGCCCGTCGGCTCCACCTCGATCGCGGTCAGCCGGTCCGTCAGCCGCTCGAAGTGATGGAATTCGGCGGCGGCCATCTTCGCCAGCTCCGCCTTGTCGGACAGCGTCGGCGCGAGTTTGGCGTCCTCGGCGAGCCGCTCGAAGGCCGCCAGCTCCCCGTACGCGAGTGCTCCCAGCAGGTCCACGACCGCTGCCCGGTACTGCGGCTCCACGGATGCGGTGGCCCAGTCCTGGGCGGCGATTCCGGTGGGCGCGGGGGCTTCGTTGGCGTTGTCAGACGTCTCCATGCAGCGCAGAATAGCCCGCCCGGCAGGGGACGGAAGGGGCTGGTCAGCCAGTGACATCACACCGTTCCGATGAATTCGCCCAACACACATGCGCGAATCCGGGGTACAGTGGTATTGCGCCTACTGAGTATTTTGGAAGTACCGGTGGCGCAAATCTCAAGTGAATCGAATGAGGATGCCCGGTCGGTGGCCCGATCGGCTCCGACCCGACAGCCCTCCACGCGGGGCGTACGCCACGTACGACCGCAGATGAGGGGCCCCCTCAGCGGTACGAGCGCTCGAGCGACGGCAGTGGTCCCGCGCCACCCGGCCCATCCACGGCCGGATGACCAACCCCGGCACGGTACGACCCCCAGCGTTCGCCTCGGACCGCGTCTCACAGAAGAGGCAGCACCCTGACTACGTTCCGAGACCTCGGGATTCTTCCCGAGACGGCCGAGGCCCTTGAGGCCGTCGGCATTGTGTCCCCCTTTCCCATCCAGGAGATGACGCTCCCCGTCGCACTCTCCGGCTCCGATGTCATCGGACAGGCCAAGACCGGCACCGGCAAGACGCTCGGTTTCGGTCTTCCGCTGCTGGAGCGCGTCACCGTCCCCGCGGACGTCGAGGCGGGCCGGGCCCAGCCCGAGCAGCTGACCGAGGCGCCGCAGGCGCTGGTCGTCGTCCCCACGCGTGAGCTCTGCCAGCAGGTCACCAACGACCTGCTGACCGCGGGCAAGGTGCGTAACGTCCGCGTTCTCGCGATCTACGGCGGCCGTGCGTACGAGCCGCAGGTCGAGGCCCTCAAGAAGGGCGTCGATGTGATCGTCGGCACCCCGGGCCGTCTGCTCGACCTGGCCGGACAGCGCAAGCTCGACCTGTCCCACGTCCGCGCCCTCGTTCTCGACGAGGCCGACGAGATGCTCGACCTGGGCTTCCTGCCCGACGTCGAGAAGATCATCACCATGCTTCCCCCGACGCGCCAGACGATGCTGTTCTCGGCGACCATGCCGGGCGCCGTCATCGGCCTCGCGCGGCGCTACATGTCGCAGCCGACGCACATCCGCGCCACCTCGCCCGACGACGAGGGCGCGACCGTCGCCAACATCTCGCAGCATGTCTTCCGGGCCCACTCGATGGACAAGCCCGAGATGGTCTCCCGCATCCTGCAGGCCAACGGCCGCGGACTCGCGATGATCTTCTGCCGTACGAAGCGCACGGCCGCCGACATCGCCGAGCAGCTGGAGAAGCGCGGCTTCGCGTCCGGCGCGGTCCACGGCGACCTCGGCCAGGGCGCGCGCGAGCAGGCACTGCGCGCGTTCCGCAACGGCAAGGTGGACGTGCTCGTCTGCACCGACGTGGCGGCCCGCGGTATCGATGTCGAGGGTGTGACCCACGTCATCAACTACCAGTCGCCGGAGGACGAGAAGACGTACCTCCACCGCATCGGCCGGACCGGCCGCGCGGGTGCCAAGGGCATCGCGATCACGCTGGTCGACTGGGACGACATCCCGCGCTGGCAGCTGATCAACAAGGCGCTGGACCTGAAGTTCCCCGACCCGGTCGAGACGTACTCCACCTCGCCGCACCTCTTCGAGCAGCTCGACATCCCGGCCGGCACCAAGGGTGTGCTGCCGCGCACCGAGCGGACCCGTGCGGGTCTGCGGGCCGAGGAGATCGAGGACCTCGGCGAGACGGGCGGCCGCGGCCGCAAGTCGCCCAGCGCGTCGTCGACGCCTGCGGTACGCGAGGAGCGTGCGCCGCGCACGCCGCGCCAGCGTCGCCGTACGCGGGGCGGCTCGACGCTCGATGAGGCCGCCGCAACCACCGCCGCCGTGCCGGCGCCGTCCATCGAGGTGGCCGACGCCGACGCCCCGTCGGAGCCGCGTACGCCGCGCCGTCGTCGCCGTACCCGCGTCGGTGCCCCGGACATCGCGGCCGAGGCCGCTGTCAGCACGGTGGAGGCCCCGGCCGCCGCTGTCGCGACGAAGACCGAGATCGCGGACGAGACTGCGGCCGAGACCAAGCCGCGCCGTCGCCGCGCCCGCGTCGTCAAGCCGGTCGCGGACGAGGTCGACTTCCAGATCGCGCCCATCGCGGAGCCGGTGCCCGAGGCGAAGACGGTGACCAAGCCGCGTCGCCGTGCCCGCGTCGTGAAGCCGGTCGCGGACGAGGTCGACTTCCAGATCGCGCCGATCTCCGAGCCCAACCCGGAGAGCAAGCCGCGTCGTCGCACGCGTGCGGCGGCCAAGCCGAAGGCCGATGCTGTGGCCGAGGCGCCGGTCGCCGAGGGCGCGGCGAAGCCGCGGAGGCGGCGGGCGGCCGCGGCCAAGGCCGAGGGCTGAGCGCAGACTGAACCGGGGCTCTGCCCCGGACCCCGCTCCTCAATCGCCGCAGGGGCTTGAAGCAAACGCCGGACGGGCCCGAGGTCATCCTCGGGCCCGTCCGGCGTTTGCCGGCATTAACCTCGTCCCATGAGCCGCCCGCCCACCTTCACCCCGCCCCCCTGTGCCCGCGCCCACCGGCTTCGTACCGGGCGTGGGGACTTCGCCGTGCTGGATGCCTCACCGCGTACCGCTCCGCGCGGTACCGCCCTTCTGCTACCGGGCTACACAGGCAGCAAGGAGGACTTCATCGCGCTCCTCGAACCACTCTGCGCCGCCGGGTACCGGACCGTCTCCGTGGACGGCCGGGGGCAGTACGAGACCGAGGGGACGGACCGTCAGGAGACGTACGCACAGGGCGAGTTGGCGCGCGATGTGCTCGCCCAGGCCGCGGCGCTCGACGGGCCCGTGCATCTGCTCGGGCACTCGCTCGGCGGGCAGATCGCCCGCGCCGCCGTACTGCTCGACGCCTCGCCCTTCCGTTCGCTGACCCTCATGTCGTCCGGGCCCGCCCAGGTCGCCGAGGCCCAGCAGGTCAAGGTGAAGATGCTCAGCGACGCGCTCGCGACGCTGAGCATGGCCGAGGTCTGGGAGGCGATGCTCGCCCTCGACCCGCCCGAGGACGCGGCGACCGACGGCGAGGCCCTGCGCCGGCGCTGGCTGCTCCACCGGCCCGCCCAGCTGATCGCCACCGGGCGTCAGCTGGTGAGCGAACCCGACCGGGTGGCCGAACTCGCCGCCGCCGCGCTGCCCTTCCATGTGCTCTCCGGCGAGCGCGACGACACCTGGCCGGTGCCGCTGCTCGACGAGATGGCCCAGCGGCTCGGTGCGCGCCGCACCCGGATCGCGGGCGCCGAGCACTCCCCCAACACGGACCGTCCGGAGCAGACGGCGTCCGCGCTCACCTCCTTCTGGGACAGCCTGTAAAACGCAGCCTGCGACTCAGTACTGCGACTGCAGGTGCTGCCAGAAGCCGTCGCGCAGCGCGCGCCGAAGGTGGGCATGGCCGCGCAGCGAGTGCTGCAGCAGCCGTTCGGCCTCGACCAGCAGGTCCTGGTCGACGGAGCCCGGCAGGTAGGGGTGTCCGGGCAGCAGATCGGCGAGGGACTCGCGGCCCCGGGCGGCCAGCCAGGCCGCGGCGATCTGCGCGCCCACGAAGCGGACGTCCTCGCGCGAGGGTGCGGGGGTGTCGTCCTCGTAGGTGGTGACGGGGCGTCTGGTGACGTATGGGCGGCAGAAGTCCAGGTCGAAGGTGCGCTGGCTGTCGACCTCCCAGAGCAGCGGTTCCGCCTGGTTGCGCCCCTCGCCCGCCTCGATGCCCCACAGGTGGACCCGGGCCCCGTACCCCTGCGCCGCCTCGACCGCGGACACCAGGTCCTCGTCGCCGCCGACGAGTGCCGCGTCGCTGATGGCGCGGTGCCGGGCGAGCGATTCGAGGTCGGTGCGGATGAGTGAATCGACGCCCTTCTGCTGGTTGTTGGCGTTGAGGTTGCCGAGTCTGACCTTGACGTCGGGGAGTTCGGCGATGGACTGCTGCTCGACGGTGTGGATGCGTCGCCTGGCTCCGTCGTACCAGTACACGCGCAGCAGTCTGCTGTCCGCGAAGATCGTGCGGGCCTTGTCGATGAAGGCCTCGATCAGCCCTTCCGCGTCGAGGTCGAAGGAGCGGCGGTCCTCGGTGCCGGTGACCAGCAGTCCGGCCGCGGCGTACACATAGCCCGCGTCCACGAAGATCGCATGGGTCGAGGGTGTCTTCGACACCTCGGCGAGCACGCGCTGGAGCAGCGCGTTGGTGCGGTCCAGGCGCTCGCGGACCTCTGCGGCCTCTGCCTCGTTCATACGGACCCCGATGTCCGCGCGCGGTCCGTCGTCCACTGGTACTTAGACATCCAAAAAATTTCCTTAGCGTAGGGAATGTTTGCAGAGAGCATGCCGTTGTAACCCCATGGAGCACGAGACACAGGTGTCCGGTGCTCCACATCCTTGCGGACGGGTCACCCGTCCTCCCAGTAGTTCTCCAGCAGGAGGATCAGACGAAGGGAAGCCTTATGCGCTTCGAGATCATGCGACTCGACGATGTCGACGGTACCGCCGTGGACAGCACCGTCGTGGACGCCGCCTCCGTCAACCGGATCGTGCAGCAGGCCGCAGCCATAGGCCAGCGCATCTACATCCGCCCGGCCGAAAGCTCGGCTTCGTAACGCACAACGAAGTTTCAAAGACGAGGCGCCCCCGTACGGAAGGTCCGTACGGGGGCGCTGTGGTGTGCGCGGGCGCCGTCAGGAGCTCTGGATGACCTGGGTGACGCCGTTGATGATCTGCTGTACGGCGATGGCGGAGAGCATCATTCCGGCAAGCCTGGTCACCAGCACGACACCGCCGTCCTTGATGACCCGGATGATCAGCAGCGAGTAGCGCATGGTCAGCCAGAGCACGATGTGCATGGCGATGATCGCCGACCAGACCGAGATCTGGCTTCCCACGCTGTCGGCGTGCTGCACCGCCAGGATCACCGAAACGATCGCACCGGGCCCGGCGAGCAGCGGCATGCCCAGCGGTACGAGCGCCACGTTGACGTCCTTGGTCTGCGTCGGCTCGTCGGTCTTGCCGGTCAGCAGATCGAGCGCGATGAGCAGCAGGAGCAGTCCGCCCGCGATCATCAGGGCGGGTACGGAGACATGCAGATAGTCGAGGATCTGCTGGCCGAGGACGCCGAAGACGGCGATCACACCGAAGGCGACGGTCACCGCCTGGAGCGCCATCCTGCGCTGGATCCTGGCGGGGCGGCCCGCGGTGAGGGCGAGGAAGATCGGGGTGATCCCCGGCGGATCCATAATCACAAAAAGCGTGAGAAAAAGGGATCCGAAGACAGCGACGTCGAACACAGTGAGCCTTGCGAGGAGAGAGCGAGAAACAGCCTGAAGGAGCGCACCCCGAAGCCATGACGGCGGTCGGGGGCGTGGAGGGAGGAACGGGCGATGGTGGGTGGGCAGCCGGGGGCGGCTCCGCACGGGGCTTCACACCCCGGCCACGACGCGTACGGTGTTACGCCGGACAGAATCCGCCGGCGCCCGGCACCGGGAAGGCTCCCGTGGCGCGCCGGGTGATCTCGCCGTAGATCTCGGGGTCGGTGGTGTACTCGCCGAGCCGGACGGTCTTGCGGCTGCCGTGGTAGTCGCTGGACCCGGTGGCGAGCAGCCCCAGTTCCTTGGCGAGCCCGCGCAGCCGGGCCCTGGTCGGCTCGTCATGGTCCATGTGGTCGACCTCGATGCCGTCGAGCCCGGCGGCCGCGAGCTGCGCGATCGACGACTCGGGGACCACCTCACCGCGCTTGACGGCGAGCGGGTGGGCGAAGACGGTGACGCCACCGGCGGCCTTGACCAGCCGGATGGCGTCGAAGGGGTCCAGTTCGTGCTTCTCGGCGTACGCGCGTCCGCCGTTCGCGAGCCACTCGGGCGTGAAGGCGTCGGAGACGGTCTCGACCACGCCCAGCTCGACGAGCGCGGTGGCGATGTGCGGCCTGCCGACCGATCCGTCCCCGGCGATCCTGGCGACCTGCTCCCACTCGACCGGCACGCCGAGCGCCTGGAGCTTGCCCACCATGGTCCGGGCGCGCGGCACCCGGTCGTCCCGCACCAGCTCGCGCTCGCGTGCCAGTTCGGGCTCGTCGGGGTCGAAGAGGTACGCCAGCATGTGCAGGCTCACGCCGTCGATCCGGCAGGAGAGCTCGGCGCCGGTGACGAGGGTGAGCCCCTGCGGCAGGGCGGCGATCGCCTCGGCGTGACCGCGGACGGTGTCGTGGTCGGTGAGGGCGACGACATCGAGGCCCGCGGCCGCGGCGGCCCGCATCAGTTCCGCGGGGCTGTCCGTGCCGTCCGAGGCGGTGGAGTGGGTGTGCAGGTCGATGCGCACGACGCGTACTCCAGTACTCGGGGCCGGACAGGGGGACGTCCAAGGATAACCGGCATTCGAGCGGTGCCCGGCCGGGCACCGGGGCCCTAGCTGAGCAGGCGCGGGGTGAGCGCCCCGCACGGCACGAGCTCCATCTCCCCCCCGGCCTCGCGCAGATCGGCGAGCACCAGCTCGTCGTACATCAGGAGCCCGGACTGCTCGGGCCAGACGATCGCCCAGAGCCAGAGGCCGCGCGCCTCGCCCGCGAAGACCGCGCGGTCCTCGGGGGCTCCCTTGACGTGCCAGAGCGGGGTGGGGCGTCCGGCGGCGAGCATCTTGACGTCCGGCGGGCCGTCGACGTTCAGATACGGGCCGGGGTCGAGGCCGTCGATCCCGGCGTAGCGTGCGCCGAGCCCGACGCCGAGCTCCTCGGTGACCAGCAGCAGCTCGCCGATGCCGCCGACGGGACCGGGGCCGGAGCAGGCGACGACGGTGGCGCGGCCGCCGCTGCGGTCGTCACCCGCGCTCGCCACTCCGGTGAACAGCCAGCCCACCGGCAGCGGCCAGGGCATCCACACGGGGACCTGGGCGCGCTGCACCACCACGCCCAGCGCCTCGACGCTGGGCGGGACGACCGGCTGCAGCGGCTGCACGCTGCCGTGCACCTCGCACCGCCAGGTGTCGGAAAAGAGGCCGGGCGCTCTGACCCGGCCTCCGCACTTCGGGCAACTGGGTTCGCCCCTCATAGCGTCCAACGGTCCTCCAGGACCGTCGCCGCGTCAAGGATGATCACCCGTCCGCAGCGTGGCTCCCACCGGCAGAATTAGATGTAAGTTGCATTCATTAGTCCCTCTAACTTATTCTGTGCATGACGCAACGACCTAGTGGAGAGCGAGAAGAGCCATGCAGGGAGAGGATCCGTTCGATCAGGGAGCGGTCAGCATCCTGCGCCAGCCGAAGGCCGTATGGGCCACGGCGGGCGCCTCTGTTGTCGCATTCATGGGAATCGGCCTGGTGGACCCGATTCTGCCGTCCATCGCCAAGGGCCTGGAGGCGACGCCGAGCCAGGTGTCGCTGCTCTTCACCTCGTACTTCCTGATCACCGCCGTGGCGATGCTCGTCACCGGCTTCGTGTCCAGCCGGATCGGCGGCCGCAAGACGCTGCTGACCGGCCTCGCACTCGTCGTCGTCTTCGCCGCGCTCTCCGGCACCTCCTCGTCCGTCGCCGAACTCGTCGGCTTCCGGGCCGGCTGGGGTCTGGGCAATGCTCTCTTCGTCTCGACCGCACTCGCCGTGATCGTCGGCGCGGCGGCGGGCGGCAGCGCGGCGGCGATCCTGCTCTACGAGTCGGCGCTCGGCCTCGGCATGGCCTGCGGACCGCTGCTCGGCGCCCTCCTCGGCGACGCCAGCTGGCGCTACCCGTTCTTCGGCACGGCCGCGCTGATGGCGATCGGCTTCGTCTGCATCACGGCGTTCCTCAAGGAACAGCCCAGGCCCGCCGAAAAGACCTCGCTGCTCGACCCGGTCAGGGCGCTCGGCCACGGCGGTCTGGCCTCCGTCGCCACCTCAGCGTTCTTCTACAACTACGCGTTCTTCACGATCCTGGCGTTCACCCCGTTCGTGCTGAACATGACGCCGTACAAGTCGGGCGCGGTCTTCTTCGCCTGGGGTCTGCTGCTCGCGGTCTTCTCGGTGCTCGTCGCCCCGCGGCTGCAGAAGCGCTTCGGATCGCTCAAGGTGCTGGGCGCCTCGCTGGTGCTGTTCGCCGTCGACCTCGTGATCCTGGGATACGGCAACCACACCGCCGCCATCGTCTGCACGATCGTCTCCGGCGCCTTCATCGGCATGAACAACACCGTCTACACGGAGCTGGCGCTCGGCGTCTCCGACGCGCCGCGTCCGGTGGCGAGCGCGGGTTACAACTTCGTCCGCTGGTTCGCCGCGGCCGCAGCCCCGTACCTCGCGCCGAAGATCGAGGAGTGGAGCAACATCCACATCCCGTTCGTGGTCGCCGCGATCGCGGCCGTGTTCGGCGCGCTCGTCGTGTGGGTCCGGCGTACGGCGCTGAGCCACGAGGCGCAGGAACTGGAGCCGAAGCACGCCACCGAGGACGGCGTCACGGTCTTCGCCAACTGACCGCGCCACACCCCCCGTTCCGCCCCGCCCGCGGCTCCTCCTCCTGGCCGCGCGGCGGGGTTTCCCGTACGCCTGCCCGGCGTTACGTATGTCTCAGTGCCGTCAGTCCAGCGTCACGGAGCCGCGCAGCGGATCACGCAGATCCGTACCGTGCGAGAGCCACCGCTCCTGGAGCTCCTGCGCGCCCCGGATCCGCTTCCACGCGGCCTCGTTGTGCGTCATCGGCAGCAGAGGCAGGAACCGCACCGGCTCCATGGGCTCGTCCAGTTCGAGGTCCTCGACCAGACCGCCCGACTCGGCGACCAGTACGGAGCTGAACGGCGCCCCGGGCCACAGCGGTTCACCGACGTCCAGCGAGGCGCCGGGCGCCACGACCAACCCCTCGACCTGCGGGGTCGCGGCCAGTACGGCCAGCGGGCGCAGCACCTTGTCGGTGCCGGTGAGTCCGGCGCGCACCGAGAGCACCAGCTCGGCGCGCGGACCCTTCACCGGGTCCGCGAGGGCCGCCGTCGGATCGGCCATCGGCTGTGCGGACATGCCGAGCGTGGCGTAGCGCACCACGTCGCCGTCGACGAAGCGGAGCACCTCGATGCGGTCCGTACCGAGAAACGTCACTGCGGCGCGTGCGTCCGGTTCACCGAGGGCTGTCAGCAGCCGGGCCTCGACCAGAGCAAGAATTTCTCCCATCCCGCGAGCATAGGACGCGTATGGAATGGGCAAAGTAAGGGATTGGCCCTCAGTCGGCTGATAGTCTTGGCCGCTGGTCGGGGCAGCACGCAGAAGCGTCGCTCTCAGCCCCGACGACACGTCATCCCCTACGGGGGACCGGCTGGAGGAGGTGGGGCTGCAATGGATCGAAGTCGACCGTGCAGTACCAACCGCTCTTCCGCTCCTCACCTCTCTTCGGTGATCTGAAGCCTTCTCGGTCAAGGCCCATGGCATTGCGCACGACGGAAGAGCACCCCCTTTTTGCCTGTCTGTAGCGAACGCCGTCATCGCGCCGCTGCGGTGCCGCCCGCTTTGCGGACGTGAGCCCACGTCCCCATTCCGGGCTGTTCCACGTGCCCGACGACGGCCCTCCGTGAAGGAGCCAGCCATGTCGATGATCCGCGACCTGCGCGCAGCCGTGCGCCCGTCCCTGCGCAAGAGCAACGCCCTGCACAACATCTACGACGCCACCCGCGACCCGTCCGCCTCCAGCGCGGTCGTCGACTGCGCGGTCTACCGCGACGGACGGCGCGTGGAGAGCAGCAGCTGCCGCACGCCGCACGAGGCGATGCTCGAAGTCCGCGAGGAGGGCGGCTTCGCCTGGATCGGTCTGCACGAGCCGACCGAGGCGGAATTCGCCGGTATCGCCCGGGAGTTCGGCCTCCACCCGCTCGCCGTCGAGGACGCCGTCCACGCCCACCAGCGGCCGAAGCTGGAGCGTTACGACGACACCCTGTTCACCGTCTTCAAGACCATCCACTACGTCGAGCACGCCGAGCTGACCGCGACCAGCGAGGTCGTGGAGACCGGCGAGGTGATGTGCTTCACCGGCCGGGACTTCGTCATCACCGTCCGGCACGGCGGGCACGGCTCGCTGCGCGCGCTGCGGCACCGGCTGCAGGACGACCCCGAACTGCTCGCCAAGGGCCCCTCCGCGGTCCTGCACTCCATCGCCGACCATGTCGTCGACGGGTACATCGCGGTGGCGGGCGCCGTCCAGGACGACATCGACGAGGTGGAGATCGAGGTCTTCTCCACCCCCGCGAAGAGCAGCCCGCGCGGCTCGGACGCGGGCCGGATCTACCAGCTCAAGCGTGAGGTCCTGGAGTTCAAGCGGGCCGTGTCGCCGCTGCTGCGGCCGATGCAGCTGCTCAGCGAGCGGCCGATGCGGCTGATCGACCCCGACATCCAGAAGTACTTCCGGGACGTCGCCGACCACCTGGCGCGGGTGCACGAGGAGGTCATCGGCTTCGACGAGCTGCTGAACTCGATCCTTCAGGCCAATCTGGCGCAGGCGACCGTCGCGCAGAACGAGGACATGCGCAAGATCACGTCCTGGGCGGCCATCATCGCCGTACCGACGATGATCTGCGGCGTCTACGGCATGAACTTCGAGCACATGCCCGAGCTGGGCTGGAAGTACGGCTACCCGATGGTGCTGGGCGTCATCGGGGTGGTCTGTTTCTCCATCCACCGCACACTCAAGCGCAACGGCTGGCTCTAATAGAGTTGGGGTATGACTGCTGCTGCCGCCGATGTGCCGCTGGGCCGCGCCCTCGTCGAGGAGGCCACCAAGAAGTCCGGCCTCATCTGGGTGCGGGGCACCGGTCCCGCACGGGCGCTGTGGCACGTATGGCACGAGGGTGCGGTGTATCTGGTCGGGGACGGCCCCGGCGAGCAGCCGCTCCCGGCCGGTCTCACCGACGGGTCCGCCGCCGAGGTAACTGTACGCAGCAAGGACAAGGGCGGCCGGCTGATCGCCTGGACGGCCGCCGTGACGGAGCCGGCCCCGCACTCCGAGGAGTGGGAGGCCGCGGTCGCCGAGCTCAAGGGCAAGCGGCTGAACGCACCGGACGCCGAGCGGATGACGGAGCGGTGGGCGCGCGAGTGCCGGGTGCTGCGGCTGGCCCCCGGCGAGTTCTGTACGGAGCTGCCGGACGGCTCGCTGGCCGCGGCGCCACTGCCCACGCCCGCGACCACACGCCGGCCGGTGCCGGCCGGACTGCCCCGGCTGCTGAAGCGCGGACGCAAGGGCTGAGCGGGGGCGGGGCCGCCGCGCGGCCCGCTCTCAGGACGTCGTCTTGGGCAGCTGCTGTCCGTAGTCGACCGTGTCCTCCTTCGCCGGGGCCTGAAGCGGGAAGTCCTTGCCCCAGTCCGACAGCGTCACGATCCCCCCGCCGCCGCCGCGTGCGAAGCGCAGCGGGTACGGAGTGCCCTCCAGCGAGACGTCCAGCGTGCCGCCCTCGCCCTTGCCTCCGGTGATCTGGACCGTACGGCTCGGTCCGACCGAGTCCCGGTCGCCCTTGTTGAGGGTGCCGTGCAGCGTGAGCAGGCCGTCGAGCAGGATCTTCTTCTCCGTGAAGCCGCGCAGCTGCTTGTACGTGGGATCGTCTTCGGGCACCCGCACGTACTTGTCCTGGAGCTTGTCCGCGGCCGCGCCGCCCGCCTTGCTGTCGGCGCCGGACTTCTCCTCATGGCTCCAGAACCCGGAATCCGCCTTCAGATAGAGCTCGTCACCGATCCGCAGCAGCTCGAAGGTGCTGTCCTTCGAGACGACGGAGCCGGCGCCGCCCTTCTCCCTGAGCTGCATATTGAGCCTGTACGTTCCGCCCTTGCTGACCAGCGTCCCGGAGAGGCGCACCGCGTCGGCGGAGTCCGCGGCGGACTGCGCCTTCTTCTCGATCTGCGTGGCGGTGAGTTTGCCGACACCGTTGGTCCCCTTGTCCGGATCCTCGCCCGCGCACGCCGTGAGGGCGGCTGTCAGCCCCGCACAGAGCACTACGGCGAGGGCGGTCCGGCGGCGTCGGACCCGGACGGGCGGGGCGGAAGAGGTCACGGGCGCACTGCCTCTCATCTGCATGGCGGGGGTGGCAGACGGCAGCGTACCCGTGCCGTACACACCCTCCGGCAGAGAGCCGTACGGACGGATCCACCGGGGCGGCCCGGAGCGGTACGGGCTAGCCTGATCCCGTCATAACGGTTAATTAGCTGTCAAACGGACCGGACAGAGAAGTCGTACACGGAAGAAGGAGGCGCACCATGGCGGCAGGCGCCCCCCGGATCTTCGTCTCGCACCTCGCCGGCGTCCCGGTCTTCGACCCCAACGGCGATCAGGTGGGCCGCGTCCGCGACCTGGTCGCGATGCTGCGGGTCGGCGGACGGCCGCCCCGGCTGCTCGGACTGGTCGTCGAGGTGCTCAGCCGGCGCCGGATCTTCCTCCCGATGACCCGGGTGACCGGGATCGAGTCCGGTCAGGTCATCACGACCGGTGTGCTCAACATGCGGCGCTTCGAACAGCGGCCCACCGAACGCCTGGTGCTCGGCGAGTTCCTCGACCGCCGGGTCAGCCTCGTGGAGACCGGCGAGGAGGTCACCGTCCTCGACGTCTCCATCCAGCAGCTCCCGGCCCGCCGCGACTGGGAGATCGACAAGTACTTCGTACGCAAGGGCAAGGGCGGGGCGCTGCGGCGCAAGGGCGAGACCCTGACGGTCGAATGGTCGGCGATCAGCGGGTTCTCGCTGGAGGAGGGCGGGCAGGGCGCCGAGTCCCTGGTCGCCACCTTCGAGCGGCTGCGCCCGACCGATGTGGCCAACGCGCTGCACCATCTGTCGCCGAAGCGGCGGGCCGAGGTCGCCGCCGCGCTCGACGACGACCGGCTCGCCGACGTCCTGGAGGAGCTGCCCGAGGACGACCAGGTGGAGATCATCGGCAAGCTCCAGGAGGAGCGCGCCGCCGATGTCCTGGAGGCCATGGACCCGGACGACGCGGCCGACCTGCTGTCCGAACTCCCCGAGGAGGACAAGGAGCGGCTGCTGACCCTGATGCGGCCGGACGAGGCGGCTGATGTGCGGCGCCTGATGTCGTACGAGGAGCGGACCGCGGGCGGGCTGATGACCACCGAGCCGATCATTCTGCGGCCGGACGCGACGGTCGCCGACGCGCTCGCACGGGTCCGGCAGGCGGACCTGTCCCCGGCGCTCGCCGCCCAGGTCTACGTGTGCCGCTCGCCGGACGAGACACCGACCGGCAAGTACCTGGGCACCGTGCACTTCCAGCGACTGCTGCGGGATCCGCCGTACGCCCTGGTCAGCTCGATCGTCGACAGCGATCTCGTCCCTCTCACGCCGCAGACCCCGCTGCCGGCCGTGACGAGCTATCTGGCCGCGTACAACCTCGTCTCGGTGCCGGTCGTGGACGAGAGCGGATCGCTGCTCGGCGCGGTGACCGTCGACGACGTACTCGACCACCTGCTGCCCGAGGACTGGCGGGAGACCGACTTCCACGGTGAGGAGGAGGTCGCCCGTGGCCGGTGAGGACCGAGCGAAGGGGGCGCCCGCGGGTGCCTCGGGCATCGCGCGCCCGCCCCGGTACCGGCTGGACCAGCCGAAGGACCCGCGACGGCGGCTGCTGCCGGACTACGATCCCGAGGCGTTCGGCCGGTTCTCCGAGCGGATCGCCCGTTTCCTGGGCACCGGACGCTTCATCGTCTGGATGACGCTGGTCATCATCGTCTGGGTGCTGTGGAACATCTTCGCGCCCTCGGACTGGCAGTTCGACCAGTACCCGTTCATCTTCCTGACGCTGATGCTGTCGCTCCAGGCCTCGTACGCGGCCCCGCTGATCCTGCTCGCGCAGAACCGGCAGGACGACCGCGACCGGGTCACCCACGAGCAGGACCGCAAGCAGAACGAGCGCTCCATCGCGGACACCGAGTACCTCACGCGGGAGATCGCATCGCTGCGGATGGGGCTCGGCGAGGTCGCCACCCGCGACTGGATCCGCGACGAACTGGAGGACCTCGTCAAGGACCTGGACGACCGGCGCGCCCTGTTTCCGGCCGAGAGTGACGAAGACCGCTGACGGGGCTACTCGCGCGTAGCGGCAGGCGCCGTAACATCGTCGGTATGGCTACGGAAGACGCGGTGCTTGAGGCACTGGCGACAGTGAACGACCCGGAGATCCACCGTCCGATCACCGAACTCGGCATGGTGAAGTCGGTCGAGATCGACGCTGACGGTGTGGTCGCTGTCACGGTCTATCTCACGGTCTCAGGCTGTCCGATGCGCGAGACGATCACCAAGAACGTTACCGACGCGGTCGCCCGTGTCGAGGGCGTCTCGCGGGTCGACGTCACGCTCGATGTGATGAGCGACGAACAGCGCAAGGAACTCACGTCCTCGCTGCGCGGCGGCACGGCGGAGCGCGAGGTGCCGTTCGCCAAGCCCGGCTCGCTGACCCGGGTCTACGCGGTCGCGTCCGGCAAGGGCGGTGTCGGCAAGTCCTCGGTCACGGTGAACCTGGCGGCCGCGATGGCGGCCGACGGCCTCAAGGTCGGTGTCGTGGACGCGGACATCTACGGGCACAGCGTGCCGCGGATGCTCGGCGCGGACGGCAAGCCGACCCAGGTCGAGAACATGATCATGCCGCCGTCGGCGCACGGCGTGAAGGTGATCTCCATCGGCATGTTCACCCCGGGCAACGCCCCGGTGGTGTGGCGCGGGCCGATGCTGCACCGCGCGCTCCAGCAGTTCCTCGCCGATGTGTACTGGGGCGACCTGGACGTCCTGCTGCTCGACCTGCCGCCGGGCACCGGTGACATCGCGATCTCGGTGGCGCAGCTCGTGCCGAACGCGGAGATCCTGGTCGTCACGACCCCGCAGCAGGCGGCGGCCGAGGTCGCCGAGCGGGCCGGTTCGATCGCCGTGCAGACCCACCAGAAGATCGTCGGCGTCGTCGAGAACATGTCGGGCCTGCCGTGTCCGCACTGCGACGAGATGGTCGACGTGTTCGGTACCGGCGGCGGCCAGAAGGTCGCCGAGGGGCTGACGAAGACGGTCGGCGCGGAGGTGCCGGTGCTCGGCTCCATCCCGATCGACGTACGGCTGCGCGAGGGTGGCGACGAGGGCAAGCCGGTCGTCCTGTCCGACCCCGACTCCCCGGCCGGCAAGGCGCTGCGCACCATCGCGGACAAGCTGGGGGGCCGTCAGCGCGGCCTGTCCGGCATGTCGCTGGGCATCACCCCGCGCAACAAGTTCTGAGCGGGCGGCAGGAACCACGGAAGGCGGCGGGGCCCTGCTCAAGGTCTCCTCAACCGCCGGACGGGCCTGAACCTCGGGCCCGTCCGGCGGGATTTTTTTCCCGCTACGCGTACGTCGCGATGTCGTCGATCACCGAGAACCCCAGCCCGTAGGCGCTCATCCCGCGCCCGTACGCCCCGATGTGCACCCCGTCGTGCGCCGACCCCGCCAGCACCCAGCCGAACTCGGACTCGCGGTAGTGGAACGGCACCGGGACGCCGTCCACCGGCAGTGACAGCGCCGACCACGCGGGACCGGCCAGATCGTCGGCGAGTTCGAACGCCGTCTCCGTCTGCTGGTCCAGCCAGTCGTCACGCAGGGTGTGATCCATCTGCGGGGGCCAGGTGCAGGCCAGCAGCCCCGACCCGGCCAGCCAGGCCGCGGAGGAGACCGTGTTCGCGTCCAGCACGCCCGTGCCGTCGCCGCTGCGCCGCACCGGGCTGCTTGCCACCGTCACGACAACGGCGAACCGTTGCTTCTCGGCACCCGAGTCGGCCCGTACCGAAGGCTCGTCGCCGTGCCCGATGGAACCGTGCTGCACCGTGCCGTCCGCCGCGGTGCCCACCTGCATCAGCCAGCGAGGCCCGGTGAAGGCCCCGTCCAGTCCGTACCAGGGAAACGGGGCCGCCAGATAACCGTCGACAATACGCCGGGCCGCCGGCACTCCCTCTGCGGTGGCTGTGCTCGACGCGTCTTCCGCGCCCACCCGACTGGTCGTCTCCATCTGCCCGGCCGCCTCCTCGATCCTTGGGGTCCGGAGCGGCCCGCCCCCCACGGGCGTCCTCACAACCGGACAGATGGAGAATAGCCATACCGTCCGGACGAGTCGGGATTGACCGGTGTCAGGTGGCGTCTGCGTCAAACGGCGGACGGTCGTCCTTCGCGGGCTGTGCACGCTTCTTGAGCAGGTCCGGAGTGCCTGCGGAGCCACTGGCCGCGATGGCCGCCGAGCCGCTGGACACGCCGCTGCGGGACTCCGCGGACTCCACGGCCGCGCTCTCCCGGCCGTTCACCGCGTCGGTGACCTCGGCCAGGTCCTTGCGCAGGTCGAAGCTCTCGCGGATCTCCTTCAGCCCCAGGTCGTCATTGCCGTCCATGAGCTGCTTGCGGAGATACGTCTTGGGGTTGAGGTCCTCGAACTCGAAGTCCTTGAACTCCGGGCCCAGCTCCGTACGGATGTCCTCCTTGGCGCTCTCCGAGAACTCACGGATCTTGCGGATGAAGCGCGAGGCGTCCTGGATAACCTTGGGCAGCTTGTCCGGGCCGAAGATCAGCACACCCAGGATCGCGAGCGTCACCAGCTCAAGTGCGCCTATGTCATTGAACACCCTGTTGCTCCTCGTGTTCTCCGAGACCGTGTCGGTCGAGGTCCGGACCCGGCCCACGGTACCCGGCGAAACTGTCCACGCGGTAGCGTCCCGTGGCTGTCACGTGCCGGTTGCCGAACCGAGCGTCAAAGAGATGGACAGGTCTTTACCACCGCGGGTCAGACCGAGGTCCAGACGGTCTCCGGGCCGGTGTGCGCGGATCTTCACGATCAGCTCCTCACCGCTGTGCACCCGCCGGCCGTCGACCTCGGTGATGACGTCGCCCGGCTTGATCCCGGCCTTGGCGCCCGGCCCGCCGGGCGTCACCGCGGGCTTGCCGGCCGCACCCTTCGCGCCGACCCTGGCGCCGTCCCCGGCGTACTCCATGTCCAGGGTGACGCCGATCACCGGGTGGGTGGCCTTCCCGGTGTTGATCAGCTCCTCGGCGACCCGCTTGCCCTGGTTGATCGGGATGGCGAAGCCGAGGCCGATGGAGCCCGCCTGGGCGCCCTCGGCGGCCGAACCGCTGTCGGCGGCCCGGATGGCGCTGTTGATGCCTATGACATGGGCCTCGGTGTCGACGAGCGGGCCGCCGGAGTTGCCCGGGTTGATCGGGGCGTCGGTCTGCAGCGCGTCGACATAGCTGATGTCGCTGCCGTCACCCTTCTCGCCGCCCGCGGTGATCGGCCGGTCCTTGGCGCTGATGATGCCGGAGGTCACGGTGTTGGACAGGTCGAAGGGTGCGCCGATGGCCACCACGGGGTCGCCGACCCGCACATTGTCGGAGTTGCCCAGCGGCAGCGGCTTGAGGCCGGAGACGCCGGTGACCTTGACCACGGCGAGGTCGTAGCCGCTGTCCTTGCCGACGACCTCGGCGCGCGCGGTCTCGCCGCCGCTGAACGTCACGGTGATGTCGCCGGAGGACCCGGCCGGGGCGACGACATGGTTGTTGGTGAGGATGTGGCCGGAGTCGTCGAGCACGAAGCCGGTGCCGGTGCCGGATTCGGTGGTGCCGCTGACGTGCAGCGTGACCACGCTGGGTAGGGCGCTGGCGGCGATGCCCGCGACGCTGTCGGGGGCGCGGCCGGCGTCGTTCCGCCCGGTCTGCGAAAGCTCGACCCGGGTGAGGCCGCCGTTGCGCTCGATGTACGCCCCGATGCCGCCGCCGATGCCGCCCGCCACCAGGGCGAGCAGCAGCGCGCCGACGAGGAGGGAGCCGCGGCGGTTCTTCCTGCGGCCGCCGTCGGCGCCGAGCGGCGGGCCGGGGCTGGTCAGCGGCTGCCGGGGCGCACCCCAGGGATCGTACTGGAGCCACTGCGCCGGCTGGGCCTGCGGGGGCTGAGGCTGGGGTTGTGGCTGGAGCGGCTGGGGCTGGAGCGGCTGCTGTGGTTGTGGCTGCTGTGGCACGAGGGGCGGGGGCGGGGGTGTCAGGCCTGCGCCGTTCGTCCCCGTGTACTGCGGGGGTACGGGGGTGCCGTGGGCCGGGGTCGGGACCGGTCGCTGTACGGGGGGTGCGGGCGCCCACGGGCCGGGTCCGCCGTACGGCGGGGTGCTGTACTGATCGGGCTCGTGCAGAGGTGCCACGGGCTGCGTGGCCGGTACGGGGGCCGCGGGCTCGGGTGCGGGCGGGGACGGCTCGTCCGGTGCCGTGCGGGTGGTGCCTCCCGGCGTGGGCCTGCTCCACCACTTCGCCTTCGGCTCCGTGGACTTCCCGTCTTCCATGCTCTCCCCGCAACTGCCGCAACCGGCCTCTGCACGCCCCGGGAGGGGCGCCCCTCCCGGAACTCCTGCCCGGAATTCAACCAGGTCTGCGAATCTCTGCGCAGACCCCGGTCAGCGCCGGTAGGAAAGCGGCAGACCCCGGTCGTCGGGGGTGGGGAGGGCCGAGACCGACGAGGACGTCAAGGACGGCGCCACGGAGGGAACCGGAGGCGGCGGCGGGGCGAGTCGCCCGAGCACATGGGCGAAGAGCGGGGTGGTGCCGATCGGACGTATCAGCGGTGGCGCGGACACATTGGACAGGACCTGAACCGCGAAGGTGTTTCCGGAGACATTTCCACTGGAGCCGAACCCTCCGGTGGAGGGCGGCGCGAGAGCCGTGGACGGCGCCGACGGTGTGACCCCCGGCGCGGGTGACGGCGGCGCGGCGGCGACGGCCGAGCGGTCGCCCGCCTCCGTCGCGGTGGCTCTGCCCTGGCCGCCGCCGTTGCGACGGCTCACCGAGCTGCCGCTCTCGCCGCGGGACGCGGTGTCGAGCGGGGTCACCGCGTTTCCGGCGCCTCCGGCGCGGGCCGGGGAGCCGCCGCCCGCAGTGGTCGGCAGGGCACCGCCCAGCGCGATGGCCGCCAGCGACACGGCGCTGGCGGCTGCGAAGGCGAACCTCCGGCCGCGCCACGGCGACCGGTCCGCCTCACGGCCCACCTCATGGATACGGAAGCCGGAACGGGAGGAGCCGCCCGGCAGTACGGCGGCCGAGCCGTGCGGATCCGGCAAAAAGCCGAACCCCCCGAGCGACGCACTGCCCGGCGGTTCCGTGCGGCCGGCGGACGGCTGGATCATGGGGAAGAGCCCGTCGGCGAAACGCCCGGAGCCGCCGAACGGTCTCCCCCGGTCGTCGTCGTCACCCCCCGGTCCCCCGGGAAGGCCCTGCAGCCGGGCGAGGAACCCCTCGGACGGCGAAGGCGGGGCGGACTGCGCGAAGACACTCTTCAGGCGCCTCTGGGCGGCAGCCTCGGCCTTGCACTTGGCGCAGGTCGCGAGGTGGGCGAGGACCCGCTCGCGGGTGTCGTGTTTCAGCTCGCCGTCGACAAGCGCGGCGAGCCGGTCCCCCAGGTGCTGTTCCGCAGGGGTCGGAGCTGTGCTGCTCACGCCGTACCGCCCTCCGCCGCCAGGATCGCGCCCGCCAGCGAGCGCTGCTCGGCACGAGCCTCGGGCGAACGGTGCTGCAGCGCCTTGCGCAGATGCGAGCGACCGCGGTGGATGCGGCTGCGCACGGTGCCGAGCTTCACGCCGAGCGTCGCGGCGATCTCCTCGTACGAAAGGCCCTCGATGTCACAGAGCACGACAGCGGCACGGAATTCGGGCGCGAGAGTGTCCAGCGCCTGCTGCACATCCGCGTCGAAGTGGGTGTCGTTGAAGGCCTGCTGCGGGGACGGCTCACGGCTCGGCAGCCGCTCGGCGGCGTCGTCACCGAGGGAGTCGAAGCGGATCCGCTGCTTACGACGGACCATGTCCAGGAACAGGTTGGTCGTGATGCGGTGCAGCCAGCCCTCGAAGGTGCCAGGCGTATAGGTCGACAGCGACCGGAACACGCGCACGAAGACCTCCTGGGTGAGGTCCTCCGCATCGTGCTGGTTGCCCGTCAGCCGGTAGGCGAGGCGATAGACACGGCCGCTGTGCGTGCTGACGATCTCTTCCCATGAGGGCGGCGTCCACGCCTGGGAGTCCGCATCTGAGGCGAAGGTCGCAGTCGGTGCGGAATCGTTGGAAGAACGGTCAGCGATGTCGGTCACGGATTTCGGCTCACCCGCCGACCTGAGGAAGCGCCGCAGCACTCCTCTCCGATCCACAGGCGCAGCCGCACCTCCCCTATCGGCTCTGGTGGTGTCCAGTGGAGCCCCTACCATAGCCACCTCGCCCGTTAGCTCCGGATAAGCCTTTTTCCTGCTGGGGCCGGGGATCACCCCGGAACCGCCGGCCCATGGCTCCCGGACCCGATCTGCGGGCCGAATCCACGGGCTCTCCCCTGTCTCTCCATAACGCCCGGTCCCATCTGCGGGTTCCCGGGTACAGCGGATACAGTCACCGTTGCGCCAACTACGGGGACAGGAGAGGGTCATTACCGCCAACCGGCAGACGAGCTGGGCGTTCGCCGACGCCTTTGTCGCCGAGGACGAAGCTTTGCGCTGGGCCCGGGACCGGGCCCGGGCGGCAGGGCTCCGCTCGGTGTCACCAGGCACCGGCGCCGCGCTGCGCCTGCTCGCTGCCACGACGGACGCCAAAGCGGTGGCCGAGATCGGCACCGGGACCGGGGTGTCCGGACTCTATCTGCTGCACGGAATGCGGCCGGACGGCGTACTGACCACGGTCGACCCGGAGCCCGAGCGCCAGCAGTTCGCCCGTGAGGCGTTCCGGGCCGCGGGGTTCGCCGCCAATCGGGCCCGCTTCATTCCCGGCCGCGCCCTGGACGTACTGCCGCGGCTCGCGGACGGCGGATACGACCTCGTGTTCTGCGACGGCGACCGGCTGGAGAGCCTGGACTGCCTCGCTGAATCGTTGCGCCTGCTGCGGCCGGGCGGCCTGGTCTGCTTCGAGGGCGTCTTCGCCGACGGCCGTACGGTCGACTCCGCCGCACAGCCCGCGGAGGTGCTGCGGCTGCGGGAGCTGCTGCGTGCGGTGCGGGAGAGTCAGGAGCTGATGGCGACGTTGCTGCCGGTGGGCGACGGGTTGCTGTGCGCGGTGCGCAGGGGCTGACGCCCCGGGGGGCGGAGCTTGCCCCGTGACCCGTGTGCCGTGACCCGTGTGCGGGGCGTCCGAGGGTGTCCTCAATCGCCGGACGGGCTTGATTTTGGTGCCGGGCTTGATTTTGGTGTCCGGGTGGACGCATCACTGCCCCGGCACGGGCACCGTGCCGGGGCAGTGGAGAATTATGGGCGCCTCTGCTCAGCCGACGACCTTCTTGAGGGCATCGCCGAGTGCATCGGCCTCGTCCGGCGTCAGCTCCACGACAAGCCGACCGCCGCCTTCGAGCGGAACGCGCATGACGATGCCCCGCCCCTCCTTTGTCACCTCGAGCGGGCCGTCGCCCGTCCGCGGCTTCATGGCCGCCATGCTCGTTCCCCTTCCTGAAACCAGCTCATAACAACCGGCGGCCCCATGACAGGCGCTGTCTCACCGGCATCGAACACATTGCTTCCAGCCCATTATCCCGCATCACAGACCCCGATGACCAACATCGGTCGGCATCGCTTGCGCAACGCGCTCTCTCAAAACCACCCAATTCGGCGATCCAGCTGCGATACTCCGTCCCCTTCGCCCCTCCATCGGGGCGCAATTGTTAGACGCAGGTCACATGTTGGCTCCCGCCCGCGTCGGCCATGCTTGCCTGGACAGGCATTGCCCGAGGCGCAGAGGGGACAGCGAAAATGGCCGACCAGTTGGCGGACAGCGTGCTCTACGAAGTGAGCGACGGACTCGCGACGATCACGATCAACCGTCCTGCCGCGATGAACGCCATGGACACCGCGGCCAAGGTGGCGCTCCGGGACGCACTGAAGTCCGCGGCGGCCGACACCGCCGTACGGGCTGTTCTGCTCACCGCGACCGGGCGCGCCTTCTGCGTCGGCCAGGATCTGAAGGAGCACGTCGGCAAGCTCGACGAGGCTCGCGAGTCGGGCGGCGGCAATGCGCTGAGCACCGTGCAGGAGCACTACAACCCGATCGTGCGGGCCATCACGCAGATGCCCAAGCCGGTGGTCGCCGGGGTGAACGGGGTCGCCGCCGGTGCCGGGTTCGGGTTCGCGCTCGCCTGCGACTACCGGGTGGTCGCCGACACCGCCTCGTTCAACACCTCCTTCGCCGGGGTCGCCCTCACCGCCGATTCGGGCGTCTCCTGGACGCTGCCCCGCCTGATCGGGCAGAGCCGCGCCGCCGACCTGCTGCTCTTCCCGCGTTCGATCTCCGCGCAGGACGCCCATGAGCTGGGCATCGTGAACAAGCTGGTGCCCGCGGCCGAGCTGGCCGCCGAGGCCGCCGCCGTGGCCCGCGCCCTGGCGTCCGGTCCCACGGTGGCGTACGCCGCGCTCAAGGAGTCCCTGGCCTACGGCGCCGCCCACACTCTGAGCGAGGCGCTGGAGAAGGAGGACGAGCTCCAGACGAAGGCGGGCGCGTCCGAGGACCACACGATCGCGGTGCAGGCGTTCCTGAACAAGGAGACGCCGAAGTACCTCGGGCGGTAGCCGCCGTCCGGGTCTACGCCGCGGTGCCGCGTGCCACGCAGTCGGCCAGGTGGTCGTCGACCAGGCCGCAGGCCTGCATCAGGGCGTAGGCCGTCGTGGGCCCGACGAAGCGCAGACCGCGCTTCTTCAGGTCCTTGGCCAGCGCCGTGGACTCCGTGGTCACCGCGGGTACGTCACCCAGGGTGCGCGGGGCCGGGCGGGCGGCCGGGTCGGGGGCGTAGGACCACAGCAGCTCGTCCAGCTCGCCGGGCCGCCAGGCGGCCAGCACCTTGGCGTTGGCGAGGGTCGCGTCGATCTTCGCCCGGTTGCGGATGATGCCAGCGTCGGCGAGGAGGCGCTCCTTGTCGGCGTCGGTGAACTCCGCCACCGCGGGGATCTTGAACCCGGCGAAGGCGGAGCGGAAGCCCTCCCGGCGGCGCAGGATCGTCAGCCAGGAGAGGCCCGACTGGAACGCCTCCAGGCAGAGCCGTTCGAACAGGGCGTCGTCGCCGTGGACGGGGCGGCCCCATTCGGTGTCGTGATACGTGAGGTAGTCCTCGGTGGAGAGTCCCCACGGGCAGCGCAGGCCGCCGTCCGGGGCCGCTTCCGCGCCGCCGCTCATCGCCGGGGCTCCTCTCCGGGCCGGTCCGGCTGCTGTGGGTGCGGATGTGGGGCCTGCCCGGGCGCGGCCCATGGTGCCCGCGGGCGGTCTTCGGGCCGCTCCCCCGTCAGCTGCGGCCGGTCCTGCGGCCGCTTGAGGAGATCGGGGCCGCCCACCGCGGTCGCCTGCGCGCCGGCCAGCGCCGACTGCAGTTCCGCGATCCGCGCGTCCCGCTCGGCGAGCTCGGCGCCGAGCCTGCCGAGCGCCTCGTCGACATCGGGCATGCGGTAGCCGCGTACGGCCACCGGCAGCCGCAGCGCCTCGACATCCGCACGGCCCACCGGGCGGGTCGCGGGCAGCGAGTCCGTCAGCCGCTCGGGCGCCACGTCCTGCAGGACGGCGCTCTTCCCCCCGCCGACCACCGCGAGGGTGACCACGGCCACGACCACCACCATCGCCAGCAGCAAGAACCAGAACACGCGCATCTCCCCGGGAGCGGAAACCTGTCCGCCTCCGATCGTGCCATGCGGCACCGACAGTTAGGGTCGCAGGCGGCCCGCGGAGCAGTCCGCGGGGCGGTCCACCAGCGGTCCACCAGCTGTCTACCAGAGGAGATACACGGGATGCGAAGCGGTGCGCTCAGGCTCGGGCGGCGCGAATTCGGGGCGCACGAGCCGGTGATCATGGCGATCGTGAACCGTACCCCGGACTCCTTCTACGACCAGGGCGCGACGTTCCGGGACGAGCCCGCGCTGGCCCGGGTCGAGCAGGCGATCGCGGAGGGCGCGGCGATCGTCGACATCGGGGGTGTGAAGGCGGGCCCCGGCGCGGAGGTGACCGCCGAGGAGGAGGCCCGTCGCACGGTGGGGTTCGTCGCGGAGGTGCGGCGCCGCCACCCGGATGTGGTGATCAGCGTCGACACCTGGCGCCATGACGTCGGCGAGGCGGTCTGCGAGGCCGGTGCGGATGTGCTGAACGACGCGTGGGGCGGTGTCGACCCGAAGCTCGCGGAGGTCGCCGCGCGGTACGGAGCGGGGCTCGTGTGCACGCACGCGGGCGGCGCCGAGCCGCGGACCCGGCCGCACCGGGTCGCGTACGACGACGTGATGGCGGACATCCTGAGGGTGACGGTCGGGCTGGCCGAGCGGGCGGTGGGGCTCGGAGTGCGGCCGGACGGGATCATGATCGACCCCGGTCACGACTTCGGGAAGAACACCCGGCACTCGCTGGAGGCGACGCGCCGGCTCGGCGAGATGGAGGAGACCGGCTGGCCCGTCCTCGTATCACTGTCCAACAAGGACTTCGTCGGGGAGACGCTCGATCGGCCCGTGAAGGAGCGGGTGATCGGGACGCTGGCGACGACGGCGGTCTCGGCGTGGCTGGGGGCGCGGGTGTACCGGGTGCACGAGGTGGCCGAGACACGGCAGGTGCTGGACATGGTGGGGGCGATCGCGGGGTGGCGGGGGCCGGCGGTGGCGCGGAGGGGGTTGGCGTAGCGGGGCGGGTGGGGGGCGGGGCGGGGCGGTGGGGCGCCTGCGGCGGGCTTGTCCCCTACCCATCCCCAAGCTCTCGACTTCGTTCGAGCAGGGGAGACCCCACTCTTCCCGTAACCGGGGGCTCTGCCCCCGGACCCCCGCTCCTCAAACGCCGGAGGGACTGGAGGTGGAAGGGCGGCTACTTGCCGACCTCCTTCGTCACCAGGTTCACCGCCTCGTCCACGTCATCCGTGACGTGGAACAGCAGCAGGTCGTGTTCGGACGCCTTGCCCTGGGCCACCACCGTGTCGCGGAGCCAGTCCACGAGTCCGCTCCAGTACGCGGTGCCGAACAGCACGATCGGGAAGCGGGTGACCTTGCCCGTCTGGACGAGCGTGAGGGCCTCGAAGAGTTCGTCCAGGGTGCCCAGGCCGCCGGGCAGGACGACGAAGCCCTGGGCGTACTTCACGAACATCGTCTTGCGGACGAAGAAGTAGCGGAAGTTGACGCCGATGTCGACGTGCGGGTTGAGGCCGGATTCGAAGGGCAGCTCGATGCCGAGGCCGACCGAGACGCCCTTCGCCTCCCGCGCCCCCTTGTTCGCCGCCTCCATGGCTCCGGGGCCGCCTCCGGTGATCACCGCGAAGCCGGCCTCGACCAGGGCCTTGCCGATCCGTACGCCCGCCTCGTAGTCCGGCCCGCCGGCCGGGGTGCGGGCCGAGCCGAAGACGCTGATGGCGCTCGGCAGCTCGGCGAGGGCTCCGAAGCCCTCGACGAACTCCGACTGGATGCGCATCACCCGCCATGGGTCGGTGTGCACCCACTCGGAGTCGCCCTCGGTGTCCAGCAGCCGCTGGTCGGTGGTGCCGGGCTGTACCTGTTCCCTGCGGCGCAGTACCGGTCCGAGCCGCTGCTCCTCGGGTACGTGCGCTCCCTCGGGGTTGCCCATGACCTGCTCCCTCCGACGACGATCGAATGACCATCTGTTGTCAGGTCAGGGTAGAGCGGCGGAGGTTACGGACAGGAGAATGCCGAGGGTCAGCTGGTGAGCCAGGAGCGGAGGCGCTCCTCGCAGTGGGTGATCCGGTCGACCCTCACGTGCTCGTTGCGCTTGTGCGCGAGGAGCGGGTCGCCGGGTCCGTAGTTCACCGCGGGAACGCCGAGGGAGCCGAAGCGGGAGACGTCGGTCCAGCCGAACTTGGGCCGGGCGGTGCCGCCGACCGCCGCCATGAAGGCCTTGGCCGCCGGATGCGACAGGCCGGGCATGGCCGCGCCGGAGTGGTCGTCGACGGTGAATTCGACGACGCCGCAGTCCGCGAAGACCTCGTGGACGTGGGCCAGGGCCTCCTCCGGACCGCGGTCGGGGGCGTACCGGTAGTTGACGACGACGGTGCAGGCGTCGGGGATGACGTTGTTGGCCACGCCGCCCTCGATCCGTACGGCGTTGAGGCCCTCGTGGTATTCGAGGCCGTCGATGACCGGGCGGCGCGGTTCGTACGCCGCGAGGCGGGCGAGGATCGGGGCGGCCGCGTGGATGGCGTTGGACCCCATCCAGCTGCGCGCGGAGTGGGACCGCTCACCCTCCGTACGGAGGAAGACCCGCAGGGTGCCCTGGCAGCCGCCCTCGACCTCGGCGTCGGAGCCCTCCAGAAGGACGGCGAAGTCGGCCGTCAGCCATTCGGGGTGGGCTTCGGCGATGTGTCCGAGGCCGTTGAGGTGCGCGGCGACCTCCTCGTTGTCGTAGAAGACGAAGGTGAGGTCGCGGTTGGGCTCGGGCACGGTCGCGGCGATCCTCAGCTGGACGGCGACGCCCGACTTCATGTCGGAGGTGCCGCAGCCCCACAGCAGGCCGTCGTCGTCGAGCCTGGACGGCACGTTGTCGGCGATCGGCACGGTGTCGATGTGCCCGGCGAGTACGACCCGCTCGGCACGGCCCAGGTTCGTCCGGGCCACGACGTTGTTGCCGTGCCGGTCGACGGTCAGATGCGGCAGGGCGCGCAGCGCCGACTCGATCGCGTCGGCGAGCTCCTTCTCCTGGCCGCTGACCGAGGGGAAGTCGACGAGCCGGGCGGTGAGCGCCGGGCCGTCCAGAGTGAGGTCAAGTGTGCTTTCGGGCATGGGACCGACCTTAGAGCCTGTCCGGGGAACGGCTCCTGGGGACTGGGCCCTCGGTCCCCGCCGGGCACTCCAGTACGGTGGCCCCGTGCCCCGGACCGCATCCCCCGCCCGCCGACACACCGGCCGCAGCCGCCTCTTCCGTATCGCGGCAGCCTTTGTGGTGCTCGCCGCACTCGGCGGATACCTGACCGTTCAGTACGTATCGGGCAGCAAGGTCACCGAAGGGTGCACCGTGGAGTCCGCCGACGGTTCGGCCGGCAAGGGCCGTACGTACCGGATGAGTCCGGAGCAGGCTTCTAACGCCGCGACGATCTCCGCCGTCGGCACCTCGCGCGGGATGCCGGAGCGGGCGGTGACGATCGCGCTGGCGACCGCGCTGCAGGAGTCGGGGCTGCGCAATATCGAGCACGGCGACCGGGACTCGCTGGGACTGTTCCAGCAGCGCCCCTCGCAGGGCTGGGGCACCGAGGAGCAGATCCTGGACCCGGTCTACTCGTCCGGGGAGTTCTACCGGCACCTGGCCGAGGTCCCCGGCTACTCGCGACTGCCGCTTACCGTCGCCGCGCAGCGGGTCCAGCGCAGTGGCTTCCCGCAGGCGTACGCGAAGCACGAGCCGGACGCCGCGCTGCTGGCGGCCGCGCTGACGGGCCGTGCGCCCGCCACACTGAACTGCACGCCGCCGCGGACGACGGCCGCGACGGCCGACGCCGCGAAGGTGCGGGCGGAGCTGGTGCGCGACTTCGGCAAGGGTGTGCTACCCGCGAAGACGTCTCCGGCACAGGACGGGAAGGCCGCCGCCGGTGCGCCGGCGACGAGCACGGTCTCGGTGCCGGTGCGGGCGGCCCGCGCCTCGGGGGACGACGGCGCGGCGCGGCGCGGCTGGGAGCTCGCGCACTGGGCGGTCGCGCGGTCCGAGGCGCTGCACCTGGACGAGGTCGCGTACGCGGGCCGGGTGTGGGAGGCCGGGTCGGGCTGGCGGACGGAGCGTGAGGAATCGGGCACCACCGAGGTCCGCATGCGGCTCGCTCGCTAGTACGGACCTTCACCCGAAGGCGTTATCCGGCCCTCCCGGAACGGCCTCCGGTCCGGCGCCTCCGACTCCTCCTGTCCGACTCACCAATTCCCTTGCGCATAAAGGGAAGTGACGGTTCATCAAGTCATTCGGGAATGTGACGTCTGCCCGGGTTCCTCCGTTGTGGATTATGTGACGCATTACCCACTCTTTACCTCGGCGTCCCGCAACCTCCCCCACCCTCACGACGGTTGTCATTGCGTCCGATCAACGGACAGACAGATTCGTCATCTTCCTCATCCCGTCGAAGGAGCATCATGTCCCTCCCCCTGACCCGCCGGATCACCCGTGCCGCGCTGCTGATCGCCGCGGGTGCAGCCCCCGTGGTCGGTGCGGCCGGTGCCGCAGGTGCCGCGGAGCTCCCGCAGGCCCCGGAGCTCGGCGGTCTGACCGCCGTCGACGGCGCCGGTCTCGGCAAGGCGGTCGACGGCGCGTCCCAGCAGGGCACCAAGGCGGCGGGCGAGACCGGCGGCAGGATCGTCGGAACGGCCCTCCCGGCCGCGGGCAGGACCGTCGGCAAGGCTGGCGCCCAGGCCACCCCGACCGTGCAGGACGCCGCCGGCGGTGCCGCGGGCAGCGCGGGCGAGGTCCTCGGCAGCGCCGCCGGTGCCGCGACCGAGGGCGGCCTGCAGGGCCTGCCCACGCAGGGCCTGCCCACGCAGGGTCTGCCGATCGGCTGACCCGGTCGGCCGGTCCACCGGCGCGGTATGTGCGAGGGGCCTCGGGAGTGCGCACTCCCGAGGCCCCTCGTGCGTACCGCCGGACGTCAGGCCAGCCGCTTGACCGCCGCGGCCACCCGCTCGTCCGTCGCCGTGAACGCCACGCGTACGAAGCGTTCACCGGCCGGCCCGTAGAAGTCGCCCGGTGCCACCAGGATGCCCAGCTCCGCCAGGTACGCCACGGTCTCCCAGCACGGCTCGTCGCGCGTCGCCCACAGGTAGAGGCTCGCCTCGCTGTGCTCGATCCGGAAGCCGTGGGCCTCCAGCGCCGTGCGCAGGGCCGCGCGCCGGTCCGCGTACCGGGTCCGCTGCTCGGCGACGTGCTCGTCGTCGCCGAGGGCAGCGATCGTCGCCGCCTGGACCGGGGCCGGGGTCATCATTCCGCCGTGCTTGCGGATCAGCAGCAGTTCGCCGAGCACGGCCGCGTCGCCCGCGATGAAGGCCGCGCGGTATCCGGCCAGGTTGGAGCGCTTGGAGAGCGAGTGGACGGCGACGATGCCCTCGTACGTACCGCCGCAGACATCCGGATGCAGTACGGAGACGGGCTCGGCCTCCCAGCCCAGCTCCAGGTAGCACTCGTCGCTGAAGACCAGCACATCGTGCTCGCGCGCCCAGGCGACGATCCGGATCAGCTCTTCCTTGGACAGGACGCGGCCGGTCGGGTTGGACGGCGAGTTGAGCCAGAGCAGTTTCAGGCCCGCCGGGTCCAGCTCGGCAGGGTCGTCGTAGACGACGGGCTCGGCGCCGCAGAGCCGGGCGCCGACCTCGTACGTCGGGTAGGCGAGCCGCGGGTACGCCACCTTGTCGCCCGCGCCGAGGCCGAGCTGGGTCGGCAGCCAGGCCACCAGCTCCTTGGAACCGACGACCGGCAGGACGTTCTCGTGCGCCACGCCGACCGCACCGAGCCGCCGCTCCAGCCAGCCGGTGATCGCGTCACGCAGCTCGGCGGTCCCCCACACCGTCGGATAGCCGGGGCTGTCCGCGGCGGCGACGAGCGCCTGCTGGATCAGCTCGGGCACCGGGTCGACGGGCGTGCCGACGGACAGATCCACGATGCCGTCCGGGTGGGCGGCGGCCGTCGACTTGTAGGGCGCGAGCTTGTCCCAGGGAAAGACCGGGAGGCGGGGGGAGACTGCGGACACGGATCTCTGCTTTCTCGTACTGGGGTTCCGAGGGTTGCTGGGCCGCTCGGGCGTGAAAACGCCTCGGTCCCGCACGGTGACGAGCCGTACGGGACCGGGGCGACGCACGTGCCGGCCGCCGGCTACTGGTTCTGCGGCGGCAGCGCGGCGATGAACGCGTGGTCTCGTTCGATCAGGCCCAGCTTGGAGGCACCACCGGGCGACCCGAGGTCGTCGAAGAACTCGACGTTCGCCTTGTAGTAGTCCTTCCACTCCTCCGGGGTGTCGTCCTCGTAGAAGATCGCCTCGACCGGGCACACCGGTTCACAGGCTCCGCAATCGACGCATTCGTCCGGGTGGATGTACAAGGACCGCTGGCCCTCGTAGATGCAGTCGACGGGGCACTCTTCGATGCAGGCCTTGTCCTTTACGTCGACACAAGGCTGCGCGATGACGTAGGTCACGCTGTCGTTCCTCCTCGGTAGGGCGTTGGCTCTCGCGCGGGAGCGCGGCGTCGTCGATGCCCGCCCCTAGTATCTCCGTTCCCGGGCACGAACCGAACAGGAGGGGCGGACAGAGCTGTGGAATTCACCATCGGCGGACAACTCGAAGTCCGAATTACACCGGCTGACGTGGGCAAACGGGTATCAGTCCGGCGCACGGCCGAGCGTGGCCCGCGAGGGCCGGTGTTCACGGACACGGTAGGCGTTCTCACATCGTGGGACAACGGTGTGCTGTCGATCACAACGAGGGCCGGAGACTGGGTCCGTATCGAGGAATCGACGCTGGTCGCGGGCAAGGTCGTGCCCGCCGCCCCGGCCCGGCGGCGCGGCCCCGCGGCCTCCTTCGAGGAGCTCGCGCCCGTCCTCGCCCGCGCCTGGCAGCCGGTGGAGAGCGAGCCGCTGGGCGACTGGCGGCTGCGTGCCGCGCGGGGGTTCACCCGGCGCGCCAATTCCGTGCTGCCGCTCGGCGATCCGGGTGTCCCGCTCGACGAGGCGCTCGGACGCGTACGGCAGTGGTACGGGGAGCGGGACCTGCCCGCGTACCTCCAGGCCTCGACCGGCGCCGAGGGCACCCAGGAGCTGCTCTGTGCGGAGCTGGAGCAGCGCGGGTGGCGGCGCGAGGTGAGCGCGGAGGTACGGATCGCCGCGCTGGCGCCGATCGGTGATCTGGACGCGGATGTGTCGCAGGTGCGGCTCGTCCGGGACCTCGACGAGACGTGGCTCTCCCGCTATCAGCGCTTCGACACCCCGGGGGCGCACGTGCTGAAGGTGCTGCGCTCCGGCCCCTCCGTGTGGTTCGCCTCCGTGCCCGGTGATGCCGAGGGCGCGGCGCCCGCCGCGATCGGGCGGTGCGTGGTGGACGGGCGCTGGGCCGGCTTCATGGCCGTCGAGGTCGGTCCCGAGTACCGGCGCCGGGGCCTCGCCACCGCCGTGATGACCGCACTCGCCCGCAAGGCCCTGGACGAGGGCGCGTCGGCGGCGTGGCTGCAGGTGGAGACGGACAACGACGGGGCGCGGGCGCTGTACGAGGGCATGGGGTTCGCGGTCCATCACCTCTATCACCACTTCCGGTCGGCGTGACGGAGGCGGGCGGTCCCATGGACCCCGAGAGGGAGGATCCGCGCAGCCGGTTCGCCGAGGAGGCGCGCGCCGAGCGGCCGGACCTCGCGCTGCTGTGCCTGCTGCTGGGCGCGGTGGCCGACCCGGCGCTCGACGCGCACGGGATCGACGCGGCGCAGATCGAACTGGACGAGCTGGCGGGCCGGCTTCCGTACGGAGTGCAGGGCGGCCGGGCCTGGGCCTCGGCCCTGGCGGAACTGCTCGGCGAGCGGTGCGGCTTCGCGGGCTCGTCGGCGGACTACCAGCGGCTGGAGTCCTCGCTGCTGCACGAGGTACTGCGACGGCGGCGCGGGCTGCCGATCCTGCTGTCCGTGGTGTGGATCGAGGTCGCGCGGCGGGCCGGCGCCCCGGTGTACGGGGTCGCGCTGCCCGGTCATTTCGTCGTCGGCTTCGGCGACCCCTCGCAGCGGGTGCTGGCAGATCCGTTCGACGGCGGCCGCCCGATGACCGGGCAGGACGCGGAGCTGCTGGTGGCGGGGGCGACCGGGGAGCCCCTGGAGGACTCGATACTGGTGCCCGCGCGGCCGCTGGAGATCGTGCTGCGCGTCCTGAACAACATCAGAGCCTGGGCTGCGGCCCGCCCGGAACGGACGGATGTGGCCCTGTGGGCGGTGGACCTGTCGCTGCTCCTGCCCTCGCACCCGGCCGGACTGCGCTACGAGCGTGCGCAGCTGCTCGTACAGAGCGGACAGTTCCTGCGCGGGGCGGCGGAGATGGATGAGTACGCGGATGTGGTCGCCGGTATCGAACCGGAAGCGGCGGAAGCGATCCGCGGCCGGGCACGGGCAGCGCGGGCACTGCTGAACTAGTGCCGTGGCCGGCGCCCGCGCCCCGCGCCCTCCTCAGCCCCGTTCCGGTACCGCCGTCGTCAGTACCTCCGGGGCCGGGCCCTCGTGCACGATGCCGAGGCGCTGGGTCGCGCGTGTCAGGGCCACGTACAGGTCGTTGAGGCCTCGCGTCGCGCTGTGGAGCACGGCTGTGGGGTCGGCCAGCAGCACCGTGTCGAACTCCAGGCCCTTGGTCTGGCGCACTCCCAGGACGACGACGCGGTTCTCCAGGTCGGGGTCGTCCCCGTACACCGCTCCCGGCACCGCACCGGCCACCGCGGCGCCCAGTTCGTCGCGCCTGGCATCGGGGACGATCACGGCGAGGCGGCCCTCGTCCAGGGCCGCAGCCTCCTTCGCGGCCAGGTCGGCGAGGGTGCGGGCGGTGTCGTCGGTGCGCAGTCGCCAGGGAGCCACGCCCGTCTCCCGTACCGAGCGCGGCGGTTCCAGGCCAGGGCCGAGCGCGGCGAGCACGTCCTTGGTGGACGCCATGATCTCCGCGGGGGTGCGGTAGTTGACGGTGAGCGAGGCCTGTCGCCACCGGTCGCCGACGTGGGGGGCGAGCGCGGACGCCCAGGAGGACGCCCCTGCCGCGTCGCCCGTCTGGGCGACATCGCCGACCAGGGTCATGGAACGGGTCGGGCAGCGCCGCATCAGCAGCCGCCAGGCCATCTGGGAGAGCTCCTGCGCCTCGTCGACGATGATGTGCCCGAAGACCCAGCTCCGGTCGGCGAAGGCCCGTTCGGCGACGGTACGGGCGGTGCGCTCCTCATGGCGGTCGGCGAGGGTCTGCGCGTCGACGAGTCCGGCGAGGCTGCCGTCCTCCTCGTCCTCCCCGTCGCCCGCCGCGAGGTCGAGGACGCCCTGTGCGTACGCGACGCCCTCGGCACGCTCGCGTGCGGCGGCCGCCTCGGCCGCACGGTTGTCCTGGCCGAGCAGATCGGCGGCCTCGTCGAGCAGTGGCACGTCCGCCGCGCTCCAGCCGTCGCCGTCCTCCGGTGCACGGAACAGCAACTTCCGCTCCCCGTCCGTGAGTCCGGGCGCGGCCGAGGCCAGGCGCGCGGGCTGCCCGTACAGGTCGGTCAGCAGCTGCTGCGGGGTAAGGGGCGGCCACAGGGCGTCGAGCGCGGCCCGTACGTCGGCGTCGGTGGCGAGCAGGCGCCGGGCGTCGGCGATGTCCTGCGCCTCGGTGCGTTCCTGCGCGGCGGCCGAGTCGTCGTCGCCGAGCAGCCCCGGCAGGGCGTCCAGGTCGGCGCGTACGGCACGGTCGAGACCGGCCTCGGCGAGCACCTCGGCGATGTCCGCCTCCAGCCGGTCGGCGAGCTCACGGGTGGCCTCCACGGCCCGCCGGGCGAGCGCGCCCACCATCTCGCGCCGGAAGACGGACGCGGCCAGGTTGTGCGGCAGCCGGGTCGCGCGGGCGGTGTCGGCGGCGCGTACGCACTCCTCGTGGTCGAGGTGGACGGTGTCCCCGTCGAACTCGACCTGGAGCCCGCTCCCGGACGGCACCTGCCGGTCCCGTATCGCGGCGGCGATCACGGCCGCCATCTCCTTACGCCCCTTCAGCTCGGCGGTCTCCGGCTCCTCGGCACGGTCCGCGCGGATCCCCGGGAACAGCTCGCCGACGGTCGAGAGCAGCACGCTGTTCTCGCCGAGGCCGGGCAGCACCTGGCCGATGTACCCGATGAAGGTGGGGTTCGGCCCGACGACCAGCACGCCCCGGGAGGCCAGTTGCTGGTGGGTGTAGAGCAGATACGCGGCCCGGTGCAGCGCGACCGCGGTCTTGCCGGTGCCAGGGCCGCCTTGCACCACCAGGACGCCGCGGTGGTCGGAGCGGATGATCGCGTCCTGCTCGGCCTGGAGGGTGGCAACGATGTCGTGCATGCGGCCGGTGCGCCCGGCGTCGAGGGAGGCGAGCAGGGCCGCCTCGCCGGTCAGTTCGCTGTCCGGTACGCCGTCCCGGTCGAGCACCTCGTCGTCGAGGCGGACGACCTGCCGGCCCCGGGTGGTGAGGTGGCGGCGTCTGCGCACCCCGTGCGGGGCCGTGGGCGTGGCGACGTAGAAGGCGCGGGCCGCCGGGGCACGCCAGTCGAGCAGCAGCGGGTCGTCGTCGGCGGACTCGGCGGGCAGCCCGATCCGGCCGATGTAGTACCGGTCCCCGTCGCGCAGGTCGAGCCGCCCGAAGCAGAGGCCGTTCTCGGCGGCGTCGTAGCGTGCGACCTGACCGGCGTAGCGGGCGGCGGCGGCCTCTCGTTCCAGCCTCCCCTGCCGGGTGCCGCCGGTCTCCCGCAGCACACCGGTCAGCTGCTGCCCGGCGTGCTCGCGGAGGGCCTCCACTCTGGCGTGGAGCATGTCGAGATGGTTCTGTTCGTGGGCGATCTCAACTCTGGACAACGGTGCACTGGCTCCCTGCGGGCGGCGATGGGGAAGCAGCCAAGGGTGCCCTACAACGCGGCGGAACGGGAGCCGTGCAGGTCCGGGCACGTGTGTACGGACGGGGGCGGAGGCACGCGCCGGGGCCGGTCAGCGGGAATCCTCCCGTCCGGCGATCCTGCGCACCGTCTGCAGGAGGTACTCCTTTCGGTTGAGCGGATCGCGGTCGGTGCGCGGCCTGTCCGGCGGCGTACCGACGACTGCCCGGTGGCTGTCGAAGCCGGATTCCAGGACCCCTTCGCCGCGCGTCAGGCCCGGGAGCTGCTGCTGCAGTTCATGGACGCGGGCCGCCGGAATCTCGCCCTCCAGCACGCAGGCCGCTCCTTGCACGGCCGGTGTCCCGGGCACGGCGCGAAGATGGGCGAGTACGGGCAGGAGCGGGCCGAGCACGTCCGCGGGGAATTCCAGGCGGAAGCGGTGCATCGGTTCGTACACCGTGGTGCCGGCCTCCTTCAGCGCGCTCATCAGGACCAGCGGGGTCAGATTGCGGAAGTCCCCGGCGGTGCTCGACATGCTCTTGTCGAAGACGGCATGGGAGTGGCTCTGCCTGGGCCAGTAGCCGGAGTGCGTCATGGTGACGACGCAATCAGTGACCTGCCAGCCGTGGAGTCCCTGCCGCAGGGTCTCCCCGACGGTCTCCTCCACCGCTCTCATCAGGGAGTACGGCATCGATCCGAGCTCGACCCCCAGCCGGTAGGCGATACCGCTGCCGACCGGCGCCGGGTCGACCCGGAGGCCGATCGTCGCCAGGAAGGGATTGGGGTCCTGGTCGCCGACCTCGTAGGCCGCACCGCTGCCGTTCGGCCGTTCCAGGCAGATGGTCGTGGTCCTGCGGAAGGTGACATCGATTCCGAATTCATCGGCGAGCATCGCCTGAATGACCTCCTTCTGCACCTCGCCGTAGAGCGAGACGGACACTTCCTTGCGGATGTCGTCCTGCCGCAGATTGATCAATGGGTCCTGTTCGGCGAGTTGCGCGAGCGCGAAATGCAGCTCGCCCCTGCTCGCCGGAGCACTGGGGACCACGACCGATTCCAGCGTCGGCGGGGCGAACCAGCGGCCCGGCGCGGTCGTGTCCGCCGCGCCGACCGTGTCGCCGACCCGGATGTCACCCAGGCCCCGGAGCCTGGCGATCCGGCCCGCCCCGACCGCCGCCTCGCGCACGGCCGAGCCGCGGTCGAAGACACTGATCCCGGTCACCTTCCCCTCGGAGCGTTCGTCGCCCCGGCCGAACGGCAGCCGGTCACGGACGCGTACCGTGCCCGAGAACATCCGGACGTACGCGGTCTTCTCGCCGCCCGGACCCCGCTCCACCTTGAAGACGGTGCCCGAGACCGGCCCGTCGGCATCGCCCTTACCCGCGGGCAGCAGCTCTTTGATCCCGCCGATCAGGTCACCCACCCCCGCCCCGGTGATCGCCGAGCCGAAGAACACCGGATGCACGAGCGCCTGCCTGGTCCGGGCCGACAGCGCCTGGCGCAGCCTGCTGTACGGGAGTGCCGCGGCGTTCTCGACGTACGCGGCCAGCAGGGCGTCGTCGTGGTCGGCGAGGAGTTCGGCCATCCGGTCGGTGAAGTCCGCGTCGGCACCGGTGTACGGCACGCAGCGGGCGTCCCGGCCGCCGGGGTCCTCGACCGATCCCATGGCGAGGACGGCCGGGGTCAGCTTCTCGGCGATGCTCCGCAGCACGGCCCCGTCCAGCGCGCCGCCGCGATCGACCTTGTTCACGAAAATGAGCGTGGGAATACGCAGGCGCTGCAGCGTCCGCATCAGCACGCGGGTCTGCGCCTGGACGCCCTCGACGGCGGAGACGACCAGCACGGCGCCGTCGAGCACGTTCAGCACCCGTTCCACCTCGGCGATGAAATCGGGGTGGCCGGGGGTGTCGATCAGATTGACCGTGATGTCGTCGATGGCGAACGAGACGACCGCGGATTTGATGGTGATGCCGCGTTGCCGTTCCAGCGCCAGGGAATCGGTCCGGGTGTTTCCGTCGTCGACGCTGCCGATCTCGTCGATGACACCGGCGGCATGGAGCAGCCGCTCGGTCAGGCTCGTCTTACCGGCGTCGACATGCGCCAGAATTCCCAGATTCAGCGCGTGCACGAAACTCCATGTCTTCAAGATCGGTGGCAATTTCCGCCTGAATGAACATGAGAGTTCCGCGCATGATCTTCTCCTCGGTCGGTCAAGTACTGCGGGGAGTACAGCAGGGAGCCGCCCGGCACGACAACCGATTAACCGCTGTCCGCGTGTCCACCCGTTCCGTTTCCCCGTTCGGCGGCAGAAAACAAGCAGCTCAGCTGTCGTCGCGCTATGCGCTCGCGTACGCCGCCGACAGGGGTTCGAGGGGGCCGCCCCGGCCGCAGGCCCGCCGGGCGCCGCGCGTACGCCTCTCGCCCGAGGCGCTGCGACACTCACCTCAACTCGCCTTACCACGTGCGGCATTGACATCCACCGCGGGGCTGTCGGATGGCCATTTGGGTACGGTCGGGCCATTACGCCACCGCGTGAAAACATCGGCAAACGGGTGGTCCGTCAGCGCTCAAACCTCAAGTGGCTTCGTATGCAGTCCAACGGGTGATTATCAGCTCGGAAAGCCCACCGCTTACCTCCAATGAGGCATTCCCCGATGGCGCCGAAACGAATTCTGGCTGACGGTGGATCATGTCGCTACTGCGCCACAATGAGTCGACACCCAGTCACTCTTCGCGGTTGCGTCGGAAGGAATGTGTTCAGATGCGCTCTGCCCGCACACTGTTCGCTACGGCCGCTGTCACGGCGGTTCTCTCCATTACTGGTCCCTCCGCCTATGCCATGACCATGGCCGCGGACGCGGGACACACCAGCGGTATCCCTACCTCTCTCGGCGATGACCGCGGGTCCGACTACGGCGACGACGAAGGCGGCCGCGGCGGCGACGAAGGGGGGCGCGGCGGCGACGAGGGCGGTCGCGGCGGCGACGAAGGCGGTCGCGGCGGCGACGAAGGCGGTCGCGGCGGCGACGAAGGCGGTCGCGGCGGCGACGAAGGCGGTCGCGGCGGCCATGGCAGGCCGAACGGCGGCGTGCACGCCGGCGGTGGCTTCATGGCCGGCATCACAGCTGACGACCGGGAAGGCGGTCGCGGCGGCGACGAAGGCGGCCGTGGCGGCGACGAAGGCGGCCGTGGCGGCGACGAAGGCGGCCGTGGCGGCGACGAAGGCGGCCGTGGCGGCGACGACGAAGGCGGTCGCGGCGGCGACTTCGGCGACGACGAGGGCGGTCGCGGTGGCGGCCGTGGCGGCGACGAGGGCGGTCGCGGCGGCGGACCCCGTGGCGGCGTGCACGCCGGCGGTGGCTTCATGGCCGGCATCATCACCGACCGGGAAGGCGGCCGCGGCGACGAGGGCGGCCGCGGCGGCGACGACGAAGGTGGCCGTGGCGGCGACGAAGGCGGTCGCGGCGGTGACTTCGGCGACGACGAAGGCGGTCGCGGTGGCGACTTCGGCGACGAGGAGGGTGGCCGCGGTGGCGGCGGTCCCCGTGGCGGCGTGCACACCGGTGGCGGCGGTATGGCGATGACCGGCAGCGGCCTGGCCGCCGGTACGGCCCTGCTGGTCGGCGGCCTCGGCGTCGGCGCGTACAAGCTGCGCCGCCGTCAGTCGTCGGGCGGTGCGATGGCCTGACCGGACCCAACGGCTGACCGGTCGTCTCATGCGTCGCGGCCGTCGTCCCTCGGGGCGGCGGCCGCGACGGCTTCGTTTCCCCACCCCTCGCACCCCCGCACCTCGCACCTCCCGCACTCCCCGCGCAACCGAAAGGCACGTTCCATGGCCGTCCCGCAGTCTTCCGGCTCCACCTCATCCCGGACTGCCCCCGGAACCACGCTGGGCCGCGCCCTGATGTGGCCCGCCGTGGCCGCCGGGATCGGCATGCTCCTCATCTACAACTCGATCAACCCCGCCGCCGACGACAAGCCGCCGACCCCGCCGGTCGCCGCCGTCGCGCCCGCCGTACCCGAGGTCCTCGGTTCCCATGCCGCTCCCCGCCCCGTCGACCCGTCGAAGGTCACCGGCCCGACGATGCTTCGTTCCGTCCCGACGCGGCTGCAGATTCCGTCCATCGCCGTCAACGCGCCCTTCACCAATCTGTCCCTCGGCCCCAACAGCCAGCTGAACCCGCCGCCCCCCAACGACCCCAACCTCGTGGGCTGGTACAAGGACGGCGTCACCCCCGGCGAACGCGGTGCCGCGATCGTGGCGGGCCATGTCGACACGACGACCGGTCCTGCCGTGTTCCTCCAGCTCCAGTTCGTCAAGCCCGGTTCCGACATCAACATCATCCGCGCGGACGGCTCGATCGCCTCGTTCAAGGTCGACTCGGTCGAGACGTTCAGCAAGGCGAAGTTCCCGGACGAGCGTGTCTACGCCGACACCCCGTCCGCGCAGCTGCGTCTGATCACCTGCGGCGGCCAGTACAACAGGACCGTCAAGGACTACATGGACAACGTGGTGGTCTTCGCTCACCTCGACTCCGCCAAGAATGGCTGACGCCCGACCGCCGGGCCGGAAGGCCGGTCGGGGCGGCACGGAACCGAGTCCGTACCGCCCCGACCGGCCTTCCGGGCACCGGAGTTGACCCGATGGCGCGTGATTCCGCTCAGCCGTGCAACCCGTCGCCCTTGACCGCCGTGACGAACGGCGTCCACGCCGAGGCCGCGAAGACGACAGCCGGACCGTGTGGATTCTTGCTGTCGCGGACGGGGACGCAGGCGGTGCAGTCGTCGCTCACTTCGAGGCAGTCGCCGCTACTGCCGCCGCTGTACGAGGACTTGCGCCAGGTCGCGTAGGCCTCGCTGACCTCAAGGCAGTCGCCGCCGCTGTCGCCGCTGTAACTGGACTTGCGCCATGCGGGCAGGGCCGAGGCGTCCGGGACGATGTACTCACTGGGCTTCATGCTCGTATTCCTCCGCGACCGACCTGATGAGCGCCAGGGACGCCTTGTGCGAGAGCGCGTCCCCCAGAGCGTGATCGTAGGCCACCTGGCAATCGCGCACTACAGACGGAAGTTCCCAGACCCGTCCCGTCTTGAGGCCCTCGGCATAGGCCACAGGTGGCATGTCCTCGAACCACATCAGGGAGACCATCCCCTCCAACAGCGCGTGGTATCCGGCCGCGAACGGCAGGACATGCACCCGGACGCGTCGCCGCTCCCCCAGCTCCACAACGTGCCGTAACTGCTTGGCCATCACGGCAGGACCGCCGATGGGACGGCGCAGCACCGCCTCGTCGAGCAGCGCCCACACCACCGGCGAGTGGAAGTTGTCGAGGATACGGGCCCGCTCCAGGCGTGTGACGAGGAGCCTGTCACGCTCTTCGTCGCCCTTGGGCGGGAAACCCGAACTCAGAACCTCGCGCGCGTACGCCTCCGTCTGGAGTAGCCCCGGAATCAACTTCGGCTCGTACAGACGGATCACCGTCGCCTGGCGCTCGAAATCCGCCGCGGCCTCGAAGTGTTCGGCGACCTTCCGTCCGTCCAGCGTCGGCAGGAACCGTACGAAGAAGCCGCCCGTCTCCAGCACCTGGTCCAGCCTCCTGGCGTCCTCCACCGACGGTCTGCGGCGGCCCGCCTCCATGTGCGCCAGGTGTGTGCGCGAGAGGATCGCACGCTGGCTCAGCTGCTCCTGGGTGAACCCGGCCGCCTCCCGCCGGCTGCGTAGCTCCTCGCCGTACGAGACCCTGGATTCGGGATTGTCCTCGATGGCCACCGGCAACTCCCTTACGTGCGAGGCGCATAGTCACTCTTGAACCTCTGGCGAGCGTATCCGCAAGAGCCTCACCCTGTGAGTTGAATCACCAACACAGAGTGAGAGGCAGTGCGATGGCAACACCCTTCGGGCAGGACACCTACGTCGCCCACACCGGCACCGACATCTACGGCCCCGGCAAGGTCATCGAGGTCGACGGGGACCACCGGCGCGTGCGGTTCGTGCACTTCGTGGCGACCATCAAGGCGGGCGATCTGCGCGACGCCTCGCCCGAGGAGACCCATGTCATCGAGGCCTGGCTCCAGCGGAAACAGGAGCGCTACGGGGGCCAGTGGTAGGCGCAACTCAGTAGGCTCGGCCGCATGGTTACGGTGACGGAGACCGATCTCGCACTGAGCGACGGTCGCACACTGCACGTCTACGAGTCCGGCGGCCAGGGGGCCGACACCGTCCTCACGGTCGTCTGGCACCACGGCACACCGAACGTCGGCGCACCGCCCGAGCCGCTCTTCCCGGCCTCCGCCGCGCGCGGCATCCGCTGGGTGTCGTACGACCGGCCCGGCTACGGCGGCTCGACGCCTCACCCGGGCCGGGACATCGCATCGGCCGCCGCCGACGTGTCGGCGATCGCCGACACGCTGGGCATCGGCCGGTTCGCGGTCATGGGGCACTCCGGCGGGGGGCCGCACGCGCTGGCCTGTGCCGCGCTGCTGCCCGAGCGGGTCGTGGGCGCGGTCAGCGGGGCGGGGCTGGCGCCGTACGACGCCGAGGGGCTCGACTGGTTCGCGGGCATGGCGCCCTCCGGCGCGGCCGAGCTGCGCGCCTCGGTGCGAGGGCGCGCGGCGCTCGAAGACCTGCTGATTTCCAGCGACTTCGACCCGGAGATGTTCACCCCGGCCGATCACGCGGCGCTCGACGGTGTGTGGGCCTGGCTGGGCGCAGTGGCCGGGAAGGGCATGGACAACGGCATCGGCGCGATGGTGGACGACGACCTGGCCTACGTCGGCCCCTGGGGCTTCGACCCTGCGCGGGTGGCCGCGCCCGTACTCCTTCTGCACGGCGGCGAGGACCGGGTGGTGCCCAGCTCGCACGGCGAGTGGCTTGCCCGGCACTGCCGTACGGCCGAACTGTGGCGGCGTCCCGAGGACGGACACATCTCGGTGCTCGACTCCGGCGTGCGGGCGCTGGACTGGCTGCTGGAGCATCAGCTTCCGAAGCCATGAGCCCGGTGACAACGTGCTGCTGCAACCAGCCCTTCTCGCGGGCGATGCGGACGGCCTCGGCCCGGTTGCGGGCCGCCGTCTTCTGGATCGCCGTCGCGAGGCAGTTGCGGACCGTGCCCTGAGAGAGGTGGAACGCGGCTCCGCCCCCGGCCGGAGTTCGGGCGGGGGCGGAGCGGATTGCCGGGGGTGCCGGTCAGCCGTTGCCGTTGAGGTTGATCGTCACCGTTCGTTCGGCGGGGGTCTTGCCCAGCAGTGCGGTCTGCATGGCGTGCGCCACGTCGTCCGCGGTGAGCTGGTGCTGCTTGCCGTCGGCCTTGGTGATCATGATGCCGTCGAAGACGCCCTCGCAGAGGGTGTCGATGGCCTTCTTGTCGTAGTGCTCGACGAGCCTGCCCTTGACCGGGACCATCGTGAGGATCTGCGGCAGCGACCTCGCCGGTCCGAACTGGATCTGCTTGGGACCGGCCTTGATGGTGACCAGTCCGGACATCGCGGGCTTGGCGAAGTCCTTCATCGCCCGGTCCAGTTCGGCCTGGGTGATGGTGGGCTCCCGGGTGGTGACCGGCAGTTCGACCGTGGTCGGCGCGCCCGTCTGCACCTGGGCCCGGTACGCGTCGCGCACCGAGATCATCGACTGGTTGACGTCCAGCGCCTTGCCCGACTTGCCGGGTACGGCGACGACCTTGCCCGGCTCGAACTTGATCGTGCCGTCGTTGGCCGTGCCGGAGACGCCCGCCAGGTCCGTCAGCGCGACGCCCAGCTTCTCCTCGTCGACCGGGATCACCGGGTCGACGTCGCGCTTGCCGCCGAAGAGGGAGCCGATGACGGAGACCGGGTTGTAGTCGCTGCCCGCGGCGGAGCGCACGGTCTCCTGGCTGTCCAGGCCGAGCCCCGCCTTGTCCGGTGCGAGCTCGGCCTTCTTGCCGTCCACGGACAGCTGGAGGGGCGTCTGGGCGCGCTCGCCGAGGGCGGCGTCCAGCTTGGCGACGCCGTCCTCCTTCGTGCCGCCGCCGATGTCGACGCCGAGGACGGTGGTGCCCTTGGGGACCTCGGAGTGGTTCATCAGCAGCCCGGCGCCGTACGCGACACCGAGCAGACCGACGACGCCTGCGCAGAGGAGGACCAGCTTGGAGCGGCCCTTCTTCTTCGACGGCGCGGGCGCCGGAGCGGGGCGCGGGGTGGGGGCCGGGACGTGCGACGGGGCGCCGGGTCCAGCCGGTCCGGTGCCCATCGCGCCGTCCGCGATACGGGGCGTCGGATCGGGGCGTCCGCCACCGGGGCCGCCCGGGAACGGGGACGGCGAGCGGCGCTCCGGCGGGATGACGGGGATGCCGCTGGTGAGCGTGTCACCGGAGACGTTGCCGCCGGACCCGGGGGCGGCCGGGGCCGCGAACTGGGGCGTCAGCACCGCCGTGTCGTCGGACATGCGCGGGGGCACGCCGCCGGGGGCGCCGGAGCCCCGCGGACCGCCGGGGCCGCCCGCTCCGGCCGGCTTCGGGGTGAGCGACGAGGTGCCGCCGGCCGGGCCCGTGGTGGGTCCGGAGGGGCCCGGCGTACGCACTCCGAGGTTCGGCGTGGGGCGCGGACCGGCTCCCGGGCCCGCGGGGGCGCCGGGGGCGAACCCGTCGAGGGGGCTGCCGCCGGGGTGGGGTGCGCCCTGGTCGCCCGTGCGCTGCGAACCGTCCGAGAAATACGGCAGGTCGGCGCGGGGCGGGGCGGGTACGGCGCCCGTGGGGGCGTCGCCGCCACCGGCGGCCGGGGGGTTCGCCGGGGTCTTGCGCGGGGCGAACCAGTCGCTGCCGCTCTTCTCCCTGGCCGGCTTGTCGGCAGCCGGTTCCGCGGGCGCGGCCCCGGCTCTCGCCTCGGCACCCGGCGCACCCTCGGACGCACCCGGCGCACCGCCCGACACGGGCGAGCCGGGGCGCGGGACGGTGCCCGTGCGCTCGGCGTCGGCGGTGTCCGCGTCGCTCATGGGCGTACGCATGACGACAGGCGGGATCGGACGCGAGCCCGGAATATTGATCCGGATGCGCGTCGTCAGCGTCGTCTCGGTCCGCGGCTCCTCGGACCTAGGCGGGTCCGCAGGCTCCGGAGCCCCCTCCGGGGCGTCCTGCGAGGGGTGCAGCGACGGATACTGGCGGGATCCGTACGGCGGCGTCCCCGAAGGGTACGCGGCGCCTCCGTGCCCCTGGGGCCCGGAGGACGAACTGTCAGTTTCACGACTCAAAGCAGGTTCTCCCGATTGGCTCCGCCGCCCGTACTTCCCCCATGCCGCAGGCCTGGGGACGGCTCGGCGCGCGAACCACCATACTGGCCGCCGCCGACAGACACCCCGCCACCGGGGGAAACGACTGTGTGACCACCGGACGGACAAGGGGCATTACGGGATCGGACGTGGCACATTACTTGCCAGGTCGGCCGCTGTCGGCGCCCAGTTGAGGCGACCGCGACATGGTGGCACAGATCACAGCGATCGCCATGCCGCCCAGCATGAAGAGGGTCAGCCCCAGTTCGTCGCCGAAGACATAGTCGCCCTCCGGCCGTCCGCCGAGCAGAAGAACGACCGAAACCAGCCAGCCCGCCGCGGGGGCGAGGCTGCCGAGCTGGGTGCCGAAGACGCAGCGCCCTCCGTAGAACAGCCCTGCGCAGGCGGCCAGCGCGAGCACCAACCCGGCGGGGAACCAGGCGGCTTGGACGAGCGCCCCGGCGATCCCGACGAGCGCCCCGAGGACGGTGAGGCCCACGTAGACGGCGATCCGCCCGGGATCGAGCGGCGCGGCGAGCCCGGTGGCCCGCGCGTCCCCTGCGGGTGCGCCGGGGCGCGGTGTGCGCTGCTTTCCGCCGCTCATGGCCTTGCCTCCGGGACTCCGGCGAACAGATCGTCCTCGCGGGCCCCTTGAGGGGCTCCCGAGGCGCCGCGCACCAACTCGTAGTACTCACTGGTGAAGAGGGGCTGGCCGAGGTCGTTGGAGAGGGCGAAGAAGGGCCCGTCCACGGCGATCTGGGTGGCATGGGCCCGCATCGCCGCGCCCTTGGCCGCCGCGTGGGCCGCACCGTCGATCTGCGCGGTGATCCTCGCGTCGTCGACCACGCCCGGTACGTCGTCGACGGCGGCGATCCCCGGGAAGGCGTCCGGCGCGGTGGCCCGCAGACGCGCGAAGCCCGCTTCGGCGACCGAGCGCGGCACCCGGTTCCAGTAGATCTTGGCGATGGTGTGCGGGCCGTCCGGTTGCGCGGCGGCCGGTCCGGTGCGGTACGCGGGGTCGGCGGCCAGTTCCGCGGCGCGCATCGCGACGCGGTGCGCCTGGATGTGGTCGGGGTGCCCGTAGCCGCCGTCGGGGTCGTAGGTGACGAGAACCTGCGGGCGCACCGAGCGGATCACCTCCACGAGGTGACCTGCGGCCTCGTCCACGTCCGCGTCCCAGAAGGCGCCGGGGCGGTGGTTCTGCTCCGCGCCCATCATTCCGGAGTCGCGGAAGCGGCCCGGGCCGCCGAGGAGCCGGTGGTCGGTGACGCCGAGTTCCTTCATCGCGGCGGCGAGTTCGCCCCGGCGGTGGGGGCCAAGGATGTCGTCCCGGTCCGAGGCGAGATGGGCGAGCGCGGGCGGGATGACCTCGCCCTCCTCGCCGAGCGTGCAGGTCACCAGGGTGACCTGGGCACCCTCGGCCGCGTACCTGGCCATGGTGGCGCCGTTGTTGATCGACTCGTCGTCGGGGTGCGCGTGCACCAGGAGCAGACGCCGGGCGGGATGGTCCGTCATGGGGACCACCCTACGAGCCGGGCGCCCCGTGCACCGACCGCGCCCGTGCCCCGGCCGCCGACGAGCCGCGCCTCAGAACTTGAGGCTGCCGATCATGCCCGCCACGTTCGTGGTCAGGTTCGAGATGCTGGGCGCAATGGACGAGCTGGCGAGATAGAAACCGAGCAGCGCGCAGACCACCGCATGTCCGCCCTTCAGTCCGGATTTCCGGATCAGCAGGAAGACGACGATCGCCAGCAGCACCACCGCCGAAATCGAGAGTGCCACGGCGGTTCACCTCCATCAGTACGGTCGGGTCGGGCAGCACACATGGAGCCAGCAGGTTCTTACCCACCGAGCGCTACGGATCATAACTATCCGTGGCACCGCATTGATCGGGGCACAGCAGCACGAGGGGCGCACGACCGGGTGGTCGGGGACTAGGTTCGGGCCCATGACTTCGCAGAAGATCTCGTTCCCCCGCCAGCACGCCAGGACCATGCGGTTCACCCTCGGCGCTCCCCGCGCGTTCACCGTTTCACCCGACGGGGAGCGGGTGGTGTTCCTGCGGTCGGGCTCCGGCACGGACCGCTCGGGCCGGCTGTGGGTGCTGGATCTGCCGGAGGGCGGCGCTCCGCGGGAGCGCGTCGTCGCCGACCCCGAGACGCTGCTCGGCGGTTCGGCGGAGCGGCTGTCGGCCCAGGAGCGGGCCAGGCGCGAGCGCAGCCGTGAGGGCTCCGCGGGGATCGTCGGCTATGCGGTCGACGCGGCGGCCGAGTTGGCCGCCTTCGCGCTTTCCGGGAAGGTGTACGTCGCGGAGTTGCGGGCGGGTACGGCGCGGGCGCTGCCGGTGCCGGGTCCGGTGATCGACCCGCGGCCGTCGCCGGACGGGCGGCACATCGCGTATGTGTCCAAGGGGGCGCTGCGTGTGGTGGGCGCCGAGGGCGAGGGGGAAAGGGCGCTCGCGGAGCCGGAGGACGGGGGCGTGACGTACGGCCTCGCGGAGTTCATCGCGGCCGAGGAGATGCAGCGTTCGCGGGGATTTTGGTGGTCGCCGGAGTCGGACCGGCTGCTGGTCGCCCGGGTCGACGACAGCCCCGTACAGCGGTGGTGGATCGCCGATCCCGCGCACCCGGACCGCAGGCCGGCCGAGGTCGCGTACCCGGCGGCGGGGACGCCCAACGCCGAGGTGCGGCTCTTTTTGACGGGCCTGGACGGCACCCGTACCGAGGTGGTCTGGGACCGGGCGCGGCACCCGTATCTGGCGCAGGTGCACTGGTCGTCGGCCGGGGCTCCGCTGCTGCTCGTGCAGGCCCGTGACCAGCGCAGCCAGCTCTACCTCGCGGTGGACACCGAGAGCGGTGCGACGCGGACGGTGCATGTCGACGAGGACCCGGTATGGCTGGAAATCTTCCCCGGCGTGCCCGCGTGGGCGCCGGACGGGCGGCTCGTGCGGATCGCGGACGAGGACGGGGCGCGGGTGCTCGCGGTCGGCGACCGGCTGCTGACCGGGGCGCAGTTGCAGCTGCAGGCGGTGCTGGACATCGGTGATTCGGATGTCCTGGTGTCGGCGTCGGCGGGCGAGGAGGCCGCGGAGCCGGAGACCGGCGAGAGCCATGTGTACCGGGTCAACGAGCTGGGCGTCGAACGGGTCTCCGAAGGGGTGGGGGTGCACTCGGCCGTCCGCGCGGGCGGTGTGACGGTGCTGGTCTCCCAGTCGCCGGAGCGGCCGGGGGCCCGTGCCGAGGCGCTCCGGGACGGCAAGCCGGTCGCCGTCGTCGAGAGTTTCGCGCAGGAGCCGGTCCTGTCGGCGCGGGTGCACCTCACCGAGGGGGGCGCACGGCGAATTCCGTGCGCCGTGCTGCTCCCCGAGGGGTACAACGAGTCGGACGGACCGCTTCCGGTGCTCATGGACCCGTACGGCGGGCCGCACGGCCGTCGGGTGCTCGCCGCCCACAATCCGCATCTGACGTCGCAGTGGTTCGCCAACCAGGGCTTCGCGGTGGTCGTCGCGGACGGCCGGGGCGCACCGGGGCGTTCGCCGGGCTGGGAGAAGGCCGTCAGGAACAACCTCGTCCTGACCGTGGACGACCAGATCGAGGCGCTGCACGCACTCGCCGAGAGGTTCCCGCTGGACCTGGGCAGGGTGGCGATCCGCGGCTGGTCGTTCGGCGGCTATCTGGCGGCCCTGGCCGCGCTGCGGCGGCCGGACGTCTTCCACGCGGCGGTGGTGGGCGCTCCGGTGACCGATCTGCGGCTGTACGACACCCACTACACCGAGCGCTATCTCGGCGATCCGGCGAAGCAGCCCGAGGTGTACGCGCACAACTCGCTGCTGACGGACGAGGGGCTGTCGGAGGCCGCGGACGAGGTCCGGCCGATGATGATCATCCATGGTCTGGCGGACGACAACGTGGTGGTCGCGCACGCGCTCCGGCTGTCTTCGGCGCTGCTCTCGGCGGGGCGCCCGCACGAGGTGCTGCCGCTCAGCGGGGTGACGCACATGACGCCGCAGGAGCAGGTCGCGGAGAATCTGCTGCTCCTGCAAGTGGACTTCCTGAAGCGGTCGTTGGGGCTTCGGGGGTAACCCGGCAGCGGTGGGCGGCCGCGCCCGTCACCAGCCCGGCGGGGGCTGGGACGGGGGCGGCGGGCCGAAGACGCCGGGCCGCGGATAGCCGTACCCCTGCCCATAGCCCTGATGGGGCCGGGGCGGGGCTTCGGCGGTGCCCCGCCGGGCCAGCACGATCAGCACCACCGCACCGACGATCACCTCGGAGACCCAGGTCAGCACCACGAGTCGGTCCTCGACCGGCAGATCGGCGAAGTGGTCGAGCATCTTGTAGTGCACGGCGCGGGACACTCCCGCCGCCCCGCCGGTGAGCAGCAGTCCGGCGGCTATCAGGCCGAAAGGCCGCGCGTGCACCGCACGCAGCAGCGCACTCGCGGCCGCGTACAGGCACAGCAGCGCGATGAGCATGTCGCTCCAGCCGGGCGGCGGGTCGATCAGCGCCTGGAAGAACGCGTCCCCGCCCACGTACCAGTCCGGGAGGAGGCCGGGGTCGCGCACCACCTGCCGGATGTCCCAGGCGATCACGAGCGCACCCGAGGCGCCCAGCAGCAGGAAGGCGGTCACACCCGCGCCACGGCCGGGGCGCGTCGGGGTGCTTTCCGTGGAGTCGCGCGGCTCCCTGCGGCCGGCCCCCGCGGTGACGAGAAGGGCGATGCCCGCCGCGAGGGCCGCGAAGGTGCAGATCAGGGCGCGGGCGCGGAGGTCGTCGGTGAAGCGGGCGTTCATCGCGGAGTCACCGATGTTCCAGAGCCCGGGCAGCCGCATGGCGAGCGTCACCGCTCCGGTCGCGACCAGCGCGGTGGCGGCCACCGCGGAGCGCAGGGCCGCGAAGGCGGCGACGAGATACACCACGAGCAGCGCCACGTCATTGGCCGAGGTGGTGGGTACCGCGGAGAGCCGCACGTCGGAGTGGGCGCCCCAGTACCGCACCAGATCCGCGGGCTCGTCGACCGCTGCGACGTCCCGCGCGAGCCAGCCCGCGACGATCAGAGCGAGCAGGGCGCAGAGCAGGGCGCCGGTGATTCTCGCCCCCCGTGTAAGTATCACGCGAGCGATACTCCACCGTCTCCGGGCGCCGTACAAGGGGCCTTGCGGGAGACGGCACGGCGGCCGGACAGGGGCCCGCCGGGGGTGAGCCAACGGGCAACCGGCCGGGGGGACTTGAAGTCACCCCGGCCGGTTCACGGCACCCGCACGGCCGTACGCGGACCATGCTGGCGCGTTCGTATATCGGACGTGAGACGGTCAAGTTGCCCGTGCGTTAACGTGTCCGTGGTCACTCGGCCATGCCGCTCCCGGAAGGCGGCGGCCCGTCCGTCTCCTCGTCCACGCCGTCCTCCTGCGCCCCTGGTTCTTCCGTGACCGTCTCCCCGGGCGGCACCACCTGCTTCTCCTCCGCGAAGTGGCAGGCCGAGTCGTGCGCGGCGGGTGTGTCCGTCAGCCGGAAGACCGCCGGGACGGCCAGCAGTGGCACCTCCAGTTCGCACCGCTCCTGCGCCTTCCAGCAGCGGGTGCGGAAGCGGCAGCCGGAGGGCGGGTTGGCGGGCGAGGGGACGTCACCGTGCAGGATGATCCGCTCCCGGTGCTCGCGGGCCAGCGGGTCGGGCACCGGGACGGCGGACAGCAGCGCCTGGGTGTACGGGTGCGTGGGGTGGTCGTAGATCTGCTCGTCGGTGCCGGTCTCGACGATCCGGCCCAGATACATCACGCCCACCCGGTCGGAGATGTGCCGGACGATCGAGAGGTCGTGCGCGATGAAGACGTAGCTCAGCCCGAACTCCGACTGGAGCCGGTCCAGCAGGTTGACGACCTGCGCCTGTACGGAGACGTCGAGGGCGGAGACGGGTTCGTCGGCGACGATGATCTCGGGGTTGAGGGCCAGACCGCGGGCGATGCCGATGCGCTGGCGCTGGCCGCCGGAGAACTGGTGCGGATAACGGTTGATGTACTCCGGGTTGAGACCCACGACATCGAGCAGGTCCTGCACCTTGCGGCGCCGGTCGCCCTTGGGGGCCACCTCGGGGTGGATCTCGTAGGGCTCCCCGATGATGTCGCCGACCGTCATCCGGGGGTTGAGCGAGGTGTACGGATCCTGGAACACCATCTGGATGTTGCGCCGTACGGCCTTCAGCGCGCGGCCGGACAGCTTGGTGACGTCCTCGCCCTTGTACGTGATCGAGCCGGCCGTCGGCTGTTCCAGATGGACGAGCATCCTGGCGACGGTCGACTTGCCGCAGCCGGACTCCCCCACGATGCCGAGGGTCTCGCCCGCAGCCAGTTGGAAGGAGACGCCGTCGACCGCCTTGACCGCACCGACCTGCTTCTTGAACAGGATGCCCTGGGTCAGCGGATAGTGCTTGACGAGGTCGCGGACCTCCAGGATCGGCTCCGTCCGGTCAGCGTGCATCGAGCGTCTCCTTCCAGAAGTAGCAGGCGCTCTCGCGGTGCTGGGCCACCTCGAACAGCGGCGGCACCTCGCCACGGCAGATGTCCTGGGCCAGTGGGCAGCGCGGGTTGAAGGCGCAGCCGGGCGGGATGTGCAGCAGGTTGGGCGGCAGTCCCTTGATCGCGTACAGCTCCTGGCCCTTCTGGTCCAGCCGTGGGATCGACTGGAGGAGGCCCTTGGTGTACGGGTGGGCGGGGGCCTTGTAGATCTCGTGGACGGGGGCCGACTCCACGATCCGGCCCGCGTACATCACGGCGATGTAGTCGGCGACGTCCGCGACCACGCCCAGGTCGTGGGTGATCAGGATGAGCCCCATGTTGAGCTCGCGCTGGAGCTCCGCGAGCAGATCCATCACCTGGGCCTGGACGGTCACATCGAGGGCCGTGGTGGGTTCGTCCGCGATGATCAGCGAGGGGTCCAGCGCCATCGCCATGGCGATCATGATGCGCTGGCGCATGCCGCCGGAGAACTGGTGCGGGTAGTTCCCGACACGTTCCTTCGCGGCCGGGATGCGGACCCGGTCCATCAGCTCGATGGCCTTCGCCCGGGCGTCCTTGCGGGACATGCCTCGGTGCACGACGAACATCTCGCCGAGCTGGTCCCCCACGCTGAGCACGGGGTTGAGGGACGACAGCGCGTCCTGGAAGATCATGGCCATCTCCTGGCCGCGGATCTTCCGGCGCTCCTCGGCCTTGAGCTTCAGCAGATCGCGGCCCTTGAAGATGATCTCGCCGCTGCTGATCTTCCCCGGCGGCATGTCGAGAATGCCCATGATCGCCTGTGCGGTGACCGACTTGCCGGAGCCGGACTCGCCGAGGACCGCGAGCGTCTCGCCCTCGGCCACCGAGTAGTTGACCCCGTTGACGGCTTTGGCCACCCCGTCCCGGGTGTGGAACTCCACGTGCAGATCGCGCACTTCGAGCAACATGGCAACGGGCTCCTCAGCGCAGCTTGGGGTCGAGGGCGTCGCGCACCGCGTCGCCGAGCATGATGAACGCGAGCACGGTGACCGCCAGCGCTCCGGCGGGCCAGAGCAGCATGTGCGGGGCGTTGCGGATGTACTGGGAGGCGGCCGAGATGTCGATGCCCCAGGAGACCGCCGGCGGCTTCAGACCGACGCCGAGGAACGAGAGGGTCGCCTCCAGGGAGATGTACGTGCCCAGGGCGATGGTCGCGACGACGATCACGGGGGCGACCGCGTTGGGGGCGATGTGGCGCAGCATCATCCGGGAGTTGGAGGCGCCGAGTGCGCGGGCCGCCTGGACGTAGTCGTTCTGCTTGGCGGTGATGACCGAGCCACGGGCGATACGGGCGATCTGCGGCCAGCCCAGCAGCACGATGAATCCGATCACCGGCCAGACGGTCGAGCTGGTCACCACGGAGAGGAAGACCAGTCCGCCGAGGACGACCGGGATGCCGAAGAAGATGTCGGTGATACGGGAGAGGAACGAGTCCCACCAGCCGCCGAAGAAGCCGGCCAGCCCTCCCAGGATGCCGCCGAGGATCGAGACTCCGACGGTGGCGCAGACGCCTACGGTGACCGATGTCCTGGCCCCGTAGACGGTACGGGTGTAGACGTCGCAGCCCTGGCCGTCGAAGCCGAACGGGTGGCCGGGCTGGGAGCCCTCCTGGGCCTTGCCCAGGTCGCAGTTGAGAGGGTCCTGGTCCGCGATCAGCGACGGCCAGATCGAGATGATCACCAGGAAGAGGATGATCAGGGCCGAGATGATGAAGACCGGGTTGCGGCGCAGGTCGCGCCAGGCGTCGGACCAGAGACTCCGGGGCTTCTCGGCCGGTCCGGTGCCCTCGGGGCCGCCCGGTGTCTTCTCCAGCGTCTCCCCTTGCGCCAGGGCGAGATCCATGGCGGCTCCTGCCCCGCCCGGGGAGATCGCTTCGTCCGGCGTCTGCTCAGGCATAGCGGATCCTCGGGTCGAGTACGGCGTACAAGAGGTCGACGATCAGGTTGGCCGCCAGGAAGACGAGGACCAGGACGGTGACGAACCCGACGACGGTCTGGGAGTTCTGGCGCAGGATGCCCTGGTAGAGCTGGTAGCCGACGCCGTGGATGTTGAAGATGCGCTCCGTGACGATCGCCCCGCCCATCAGGGCGCCCACGTCCGTACCGATGAAGGTGACGACGGGGATCAGCGAGTTGCGCAGCAGATGCCGCAGGACGACCCGGCGCCTGGGGAGGCCCTTGGCGGTGGCGGTACGGACGTAGTCGGCGCTGGCGTTCTCGGCGATCGAGGTCCGGGTGAGCCGGGTGACGTACGCCAGGGAGACCGAGGCGAGGACGAGTCCGGGGACGAGGAGCTCGTTGAACGGCGCCTCCGGGGAGACGGACGGTTTGATGACGCCCCACTCCACGCCGAGGAGGAGCTGGAGCAGCAGACCCGTGACGAAGGTCGGGATGGAGATGACGACCAGGGTCAGGATCAGCACCGTGGTGTCGACGGGCCGGCCGCGGCGCAGACCGGTGATGACGCCGAGGGTGATGCCGATGACGACCTCGAAGACGATCGCGACGATGGTGAGCCGGATGGTGATGGGGAAGGCGGTGCCCATCAGCTCGGTGACCTTCTGGCCGTTGAACGCGGTGCCGAAGTCGCCGGTGAAGACATTGCCCATGTAGGTGGCGTACTGCTGCCAGACCGGCTTATCGAGGCCGAATTCCGAGCGGAGCTGGGCGGCGGTCGCCGGATCGCACTGGCGGTCTCCGCAGAGACCCGCGATGGGGTCGCCCATCACATTCACCATGAGGAAGATCAGCAGCGTGGTGCCGAAGAAGACCGGGATCATCTGCAGCAGCCGCCGGATCACATAACGTCCCATGAAGGGCTCCGGGGGTCGCGGGGGTCAGAGGCTCGGGGCTGGGGGTGACACGCCGGGGGATGCGGAAGCCGGGCGTCCGGTGCCAGGAAGGCACCGGCCACCCGGCCTCGACGGGTCACTTGACCTTGATCTGCTCGTACACCGGGACACTGAACTGGTTCAGCGACACATCGCTGATCCGTTCCGAGTAGCCCGCGCTGCCGTTCTGGTACCAGAGCGGAATGACGGGCATCTGCTCGACCAGGACCCTTTCCGCGTCCTGGAAGGTGGAGACGGCCTTGGCCCGGTCGGACTCGGCGTTGGCCCGGTCGACGAGGCCGTCGAAGGCCTTGTTGCTCCACTTGCCGTCGTTGGACGAGGCGTCGGTGTAGTACAGCGGCTGCAGGAAGTTCTGGATCAGCGGGTAGTCCATCTGCCAGCCGGCCCGCCAGGCGCCGGTCAGCTTCTGCTGGGAGACCTGGCTGCGGAAGTCGGCGAAGGTGCCGACAGGGGCGCCGACGCAGGCCTTGTTGTTGCCCAGGACCTTGTTGATGCTGTTGCAGACGGCGTCGACCCACTCCTTGTGGGAGCCGGTGTCCCCGTTGTACGTGATCTTGAGCTGGCCGCCGGGGATGCCGCCGCCCTCCTGGATCAGCTTCTTGGCACTCGCCGCGTTGTACTCGCAGGGTGCGCCGCACAGCCCCTCCTTGAAGCCGCCGTCCACGCCGAGGACCGGGGAGGTCCAGTCGGATGCGGGCGTGCGGGTCTTCTGGAAGATCTGGCTGGTGATCTGGTCACGGTTGATCGCCATCGACAGGCCCTGACGGACCTTGATGCCGCCGGGGGTGTCCCACTTCTTGTCGTAGAAGGGGAAGGCGAGGGTCTGGATGATGCCTGCCGGGGTGTTGATGTACCGGGCGCCGAGGTCCGCCTTGACGTTCTTCAGCTGCGAGGCGGGCACGTCGTCGACGAGGTCGAGGTTGCCGGCCAACACGTCGGTGTAGGCGGTGTTGTTGTCGGTGTAGACCTTGAGGTCGATGCCGCCGTTCTGCGCCTTGTCGTCCCCGGGGTACTGGTCCCACCTGCGCAGGTTCATCGACGAGCCCTTGGTGTACTTGTCGATGGTGTACGGGCCGTTGCCGATCGGCTTGGACACCCAGGCGGCGTGGTCGGTGAAGAAGGCCTTGGGCAGCGGGGCGAAGGCCGGGTAGCCGAGGGTGTCGGGCCAGAGGGAGAACTTCTGCGTCAGCTTGACCGTGAAGGTGCGGTCGTTGACGAGCTTGAGGCCGGCGAGCGTGTTCGCGGTGGCGCTGCCGGATTCTGGGTGGACCTTGTCGTATCCGTCGATGTAACCGAAGAAGTAGGCGTTCTTCTGATTGTTCTTCAGCAGCGCCCCGTAGTTCCAGGCGTCCACGAAGGACTTCGCGGTGATCTTCTCGCCGTTGCTGAAGGTCCAGCCGTCCTTCACGGTGATGGTGAAGTTCTGGCTGTCCTTGGTGTCGATCTTCTCGGCGAGCATGTCGATGGCCGCGCCGGTCTTCGGGTCGTACCTCTTGAGTCCCCGGAAGATCATGTCGAGGACCTTGCCGCCCTGCACCTCGTTGGTGTTCGCGGGCTCCAGCGGGTTCTGCGGGTCACCCCAGGAGGAGCTCACGACTCCGTCGGCGCCACCGCCGCCGCCGCTGTCCCCTCCGCCACATGCCGTCGCCGCGAGGGCGACGGCCACCGCACATGCGGCCCACTTGGCCTGTGTGGCTCCGCGCATGGAGTGCCTCCTCTAGATCTTCCTCACACGTAGAGCCAAATATCACCTCATAACGTGACCAATGCATCATATCTGCGCCCGTACGTGTACCTGTGTCACGGAGCCATTCGGGTGCCGGGACGAAGCAACGATCACGTCCGCACCCCGCCACCAAAGCTCAATAGCCCCTCAAATCCCATATTTCGTCCGGCACTTGAGTGACAGGATCTGACACGTACCCAACAGGAACACCCCGAATCCGGAGGATCTACGTGAAGCGTGTCATGAGCACCGTTCTCTCCACCGCGCTGCTGAGCGCGGGAGCTGTGGCGGTGTCCGCCGCACCGGCCTCGGCCGGCACCAAGTGCGACGACAACCCGATCTACTCGATCGGGGACAAGAAGACCGTCTGGCGCGCCACCAACGTGCACAGCGACTGGGCGAAGCCCGGTGTGACCATCAGCTACGCCAAGAACAAGACCGGCAGCTGGACGGCCACCGGTACCGCCACCGTCGGCGCCGAAGCCGGGGTCATCTTCGCCAAGGCGTCGACCTCGTTCAGCGTCTCCGTGGGCAGGACCTGGACGAAGTCCGAAAGAGCAGCAACCTGTGGGGCATCCAGTACTCGTAGCCTTGCGAGCAAGGACATTGACGGACCGCCACAACCGCGGAGGGTGACGGTACGTCGAAGAAGGCGAAAGGCCCGGAACCTCAGGGAGGTTCCGGGCCTTTCGCGTCACACGCGCCGTGCTACGAGGCCGCGCCGACGATGTCCTTCTCCTCGGCGAAGTGGCACGCCGAGTCGTGCGCGGCCGGGGTGTCCACGGACTTGAAACGCTCGGGGACCGCCAGCAGCGGGACCTCCACAGCGCACTTGTCCTGGGCCTTCCAGCACCGCGTACGGAAGCGGCAGCCCGACGGCGGGTTCGCCGGCGAGGGGACGTCACCGGTGAGGATGATCCGGTCACGGCCCTCACGGGCCTCGGGGTCCGGGACCGGGACCGCCGACAGCAGCGCCTGGGTGTAGGGGTGCGTCGGGTGGTCGTAGATCTCCGTGTCCGTACCGATCTCGGCTATCTTGCCGAGGTACATCACACCGACCCGGTCCGAGATGTGCCGGACGATCGACAGGTCGTGCGCGATGAAGAGGTAGGACAGGTTGAACTCGTCCTGCAGCTTCTCCATCAGGTTGATGACCTGCGCCTGCACCGACACGTCGAGCGCGGAGACCGGCTCGTCGCAGATGATGATCTCCGGGTTGAGCGCGAGGCCGCGGGCGATGCCGATGCGCTGGCGCTGACCGCCGGAGAACTGGTGCGGGTAGCGGTTGATGTATTCCGGGTTGAGCCCGACGACGTCCAGCAGCTCCTGGACCTTGCGTCGCCGGTCACCCTTCGGGGCTACCTCGGGGTGGATGTCGAAGGGCTCGCCGATGATGTCGCCGACCGTCATGCGCGGGTTCAGCGAGGTGTACGGGTCCTGGAACACCATCTGGATGTTGCGGCGCACGGCCTTCAGCGCGCGACCGGACAGCTTGGTGATGTCCTGGCCCTTGTAGAAGACCTCACCCGCGGTCGCCTGCTCCAGGGTCATCAGAAGCTTGGCGACCGTGGACTTGCCGCAGCCGGACTCACCCACGATGCCGAGCGTCTCGCCCTTGTACAGGTCGAACGAGACGCCGTCCACTGCCTTGACCGCGCCGACCTGCTTCTTGAACAGGATGCCCTGGGTCAGCGGGAAGTGCTTGACCAGGTTGCGGACCTGGAGGATCGGCTCCCCCTTCGACACCGGTGCTTCGATGGCGGCGACCGCCTCCGCCTCGGTGGCGGCGGCGACCGTCTCCACTTCGGTGACGTTCGGGGTGGCGTCCACGGGCTCCTTGGTGATGTCAGCCATGGATCGTCTCCTTCCAGAAGTGGCAGGCGCTGCCGCGTCCGACCAGTTCGGTGCCGTCCTGCTCGGTCACCGGGCGCAGGGCCGGGGTCTCCGTACGGCAGATGTCCTGCGCCATCGTGCAGCGCGGGTTGAAGGCACAACCCGAGGGCACGTTGAGCAGGTTGGGCGGCAGGCCCTTGATCGCGAAGAGCTCCTGGCCCTTCTGGTCCAGGCGCGGGATCGAGGCCAGCAGACCCTTGGTGTACGGGTGCGCCGGGCGCTTGTAGATCTCGTGGACCGGGGCCGTCTCGACGATCCGGCCCGCGTACATCACGGCGATCTTGTCCGCGACGTCCGCGACGACACCGAGGTCGTGCGTGATCAGGATCAGACCCATGTGGTACTCGCGCTGGAGCTCCGCGAGGAGGTCCATCACCTGGGCCTGGACGGTCACGTCGAGCGCGGTGGTCGGCTCGTCCGCGATGATCAGGTCCGGCTCCAGGGCCAGCGCCATGGCGATCATGATGCGCTGGCGCATACCGCCGGAGAACTGGTGCGGGTAGTCCGAGACCCGGGCCGCGGCGGCCGGGATGCGGACCCGGTCCATCAGCTCGATGGACTTGGCCCTGGCCTCCTTCTTGGACAGCCCCTGATGCACCCGGAACATCTCGCCGAGCTGGTAGCCGACGGTCAGTACGGGGTTCAGCGAGGAGAGCGCGTCCTGGAAGATCATCGCGATCTTCTGGCCACGGATCTGGCGGCGCTCCTCGTTGGACATCTTGAGCATGTCCTGGCCGCGGAAGAGGATCTCGCCCTGCGGGATGCTGCCGGGCGGCATGTCGAGGATGCCCATGATCGCCTGCGCGGTCACGGACTTGCCGGACCCGGACTCACCGAGCACGGCGAGGGTCTCACCGGCGTTCACGGAGTAGTTGACCCCGTTGACCGCCTTGGCGACGCCCTCCCGGGTGTGGAACTCCACGTGCAGATCGCGGACCTCGAGCAGAGGTCCGGTGTGGTCGTCCTCGGCGCGCTGGCCAGGGACGACCGGCTTGGTATCGATGGTGCTCACGTACGTCTCCCTCAGCGCAGCTTGGGGTCAAGGGCGTCGCGCACGGCGTCGCCGAGCATGATGAACGCCAGCACGGTGATGCTCAGAGCGGCTGCGGGGAAGAACAGCACGTGCGGATCGTTGCGAATGACACCCGAGGCGGTCGAGATGTCGATGCCCCAGGAGATCGTCGGGTCCTGAAGACCGATACCCAGGTAGGACAGGGTGGCCTCGGCCCCGATGTACCCGCCGAGCGCGATCATCGAGACGACGAGCAGCGGCGCGAGCGCGTTGGGCAGCACATGCCGCATCAGGATCCGCCAGGTTCCCGCGCCGAGCGCCCGGGCCGCCTGGATGTAGTCGGCCGAGCGGATGGAGATGACGGAACCGCGCATGATGCGGGCCGACTGTGTCCAGCCGAGGAAGACCATCGACAGGACGACGACCCAGACCTTGCGGTCGGTGAAGGCGTTCAGGACGACCATGCTGCCGAGCAGGAAGGGGATGCCGAAGAAGATGTCGACGATGCGCGAGAGCAGTGCGTCCAGCCAGCCGCCGAAGTAGCCGGCCAGCATCCCGACCAGACCGCCGAAGACAGCGGTCAGCAGCGTCACGGAGACACCCACGATGACCGAGGCGCGAGCGCCGTAGACCACTCGGGTGTAGACGCTGCGGCCCTGGTTGTCGTATCCGAACCAGTCGGCCTGGAAGAAGTGCGAGTAGTTCGGCGGCGTGAGGAAGTGGTTCGTCAGGTCGCCGTCGCGCGGTGAGACATCGGTCAGGAGGCCGGGGGCCGCCACGACGAACAGGATCAGCAGGATCAGCACCGACGAGATCAGGAACAGCGGGTTGCGCCGCAGGTCCCGCAGGGCGTCCGACCACAGGCTGCCGGCGCGCTCCTTCTTCTGAGCCTTCGGCGTCTTGTCGGCCTCGTCCGCAGCGGCCTCCGGTGCGGTGAGAGTGTCAGGCATACCGGATCCTCGGGTCCAGGACCGCGTACAGCAGGTCGACGAGCAGGCTGGTGATGAGGAAGACGAGAACGATCACGGTCACTACACCGACGACGGTCGCGCCCTCGCGGCGGGTCAGGCCCTGATAGAGCAGATTGCCGACACCCTGCACATTGAAGATGCCCTCGGTGACGATCGCGCCGCCCATCAGTGCGCCCAGGTCGGTGCCGAGGAACGTGACGACGGGGATGAGGGAGTTGCGCATCAAGTGCACGCCCACCACACGCCGCCGGGGCAGGCCCTTGGCGACTGCGGTGCGCATGTAGTCGGCGCGCAAATTCTCCACGATCGACGTCCGCGAAAGTCTCGCCACATACGCGAGGGACAGTGTCGCCAACACGAAACCGGGCAGCAGGAGCTGACTGAAGTTGGTGTCGTCCTGGACCGAGGGTGTCACCCAGCCGAGGTTCGTGGCGAACACTTCTCGCAGGACATAGGCGAGCACGAAGACGGGAATCGAGATGACCAGCAGGGTGAAGACCATCACCATGTTGTCGACGAAACGCTTCGCGCGCAGACCGGCGAGCACACCGAGGCCGATGCCGAGCACGACCTCGATGACGAACGCCACCATGGTCAGGCGCAGGGTCGCCGGGAAGGCGATGGCCATCGAGTCACTGACGGGGCGCCCGGTGTAGGTGCTGCCGAAGTCGAAGTGGACCAGCTTGACCAGGTAGTCCCAGTACTGGTGCCACAGCGGCAGGTCGAGGCCGTACTGATGACGCAGGGCCGCTACCTGCGCCGGGTCGGCCGCTTTCTCTCCCCACAGTGCCCTGATGGGATCGCCGGGCAGGGCATACACCATGTAGAAGATGAGAAAGGTGGTTCCCAGGAATACCGGGATCATTTGGAGCAGTCGTCGTGCGACATAACGCCCCATCATGCCTCCATGTCAATCGCAGAGGCAGCCGACGGCGGCGTCCCCGGACTCATCCACGAGTCCAAGGCCCGCCCCCGCCGGCTGCTGTCGCTCCAGAGTGGCGCCGCCGAAACGGCGCCTACCGGAAACAGTCCCGAGTACTTACTTGGTCGCCTTCACCTTGATGGTGTTGTAGATCGGCGAACCGTCCTGGCCGAACTCAACGGTGCTCACGTTGTTGGAGTGGCCACCGTTGACGTTGTAGTACCAGAGCGGGATCGACGGCATGCTGTTGACCAGGGACTTCTCAGCGTCCTGGTACAGCTTCACCGACTCGTCCAGCGTCTTGGCGGCGTCGGCCTTCTTCGTCAGGGCGTCGAAGTCCTTGTTGGAGTAGCCGCCCTGGTTGCCCGCCGCACCCGTGCCGTACAGGTCACGGAGGAAGTTGGCGTTGACCGGGTAGTCGAGCACCCAGCCGGAACGGTAGATCGACTTGACCTGCTTGGCGTCACGCGCCTTCAGGTCGGCCTGGAAGTCGACCTTGGCGTCGCCGACGCAGTCGACACCGGTGGCCTGGCGGATGCTGTTGCAGACCGCGTCGACCCAGTCCTTGTGACCACCATCGGTGTTGTACTGGATGGAGATCTTGTTGCCCGGAACGCCGCCACCCTCCTTGATGAGGGCCTTGGCCTTCGCCGGGTCGAACGTCGTGATGTCGCCGGCCGCGCCGTCCTGGTAACCCAGAACGCCCTTGGCGACCCAGCCGGTGGCCGGGGTACGCAGACCGTTGAGGACCGTCTTGGTGATCGTGGCACGGTCGATCGCCATGGACAGACCCTGGATGACCTTGGGATCGACGTCCTTCCACTGCTTGCTGTAGTAAGCAATGCCGATCGTCGTGATGGCCGAGAACGGCTTGTTGACGGCTCGGTCGCCCAGGTCCTGCTGGAAGTTGGGCAGCGAAGCGGTCGGGATCTGGTCGACCACGTCCAGCTTGTCCGAGCGCAGGTCCGCGTAGGACGCCTCGGGGGTCGTGTAGTTCTTGAAGATCACGCCACCGTTCTGCGCGGCGTTGTCACCCTTGTACTTGTCGTACTTGGCGACCTCGATCGACTTCTTGTGCTCCCACTTGACGAACTTGTAGGCGCCGTTGCCGATCGGGGCCTCGCCCGCGGCCTTCGGGTCCTTGTAGAAGGACTCGGGCAGCGGCGAGAACACCGTGTACGCCAGCTTGTACTCGAAGTACGGCAGCGTGGTGGAGAGCTCGATGGTGAAGGTCTTGTCGTCGACGACCTTCAGACCGGACATGGTCTCGGCCTTCGGCGCACCCTTCTCCGGGTGGACATCGGCGTAGCCCTTGATGTCCGAGAACCAGGAGGCGTTCTGCTGGTTGTTCTTGGTGGCGGCGTCCCAGTTCCACGCGTCCACGTAGGACTTGGCGGTCACCGGAGTGCCGTCGTGGAAGGTCCAGCCGTCCTTGAGCTTGACGGTGAACGTCTTCGAGTCGGTGGTGGTGACGGACTCGGCGTTCTCCATCACGATCTTGCCGCTCTCGTCGTAGTCGACGAGCTGGGCGAAGACCGACTTGATGACGTCGGAGCCGTAGGACTCCATGACGTTGGCCGGCTGCAGCGGGTTCTGCGGCTCACCGGACGCCATCGTGACGATGCCGTTCGGGTCCCACTTCTGGCTCGCGTCGTCGCTGCCCGAACCGCCGTCCTTGCCGCCACCACAGGCCGTCGCGGCCAGGGCGATGAATGCCGCTCCCGCGACCCACTTGGCGCTCTTGGCACCACGCATGGGTTTCCTCCTCATGAGTCCACTTTTGACTACAAGAAAGGCACTGGAGTGATACACCGACACCCCTGACGGTGATCGTTTCAGTGCCTAGAGTGTGCTCGTGAGTCGGCACTCCCCACAGTGCGTGACCCATTGACCCGAGCTCAATGGAGCCAACTATTAAGTACGCCCGGGCCGTAAACCACACTTAAAGGGTCTCGGTTTGACAACATCAGCCACGCCCGGATGACCGAAATCCGGACAAACTGATCCCAGACAGACACGCCCGAAACGGACTGTTAACACATGTTCCGGAGAGCGACGCTCGATAACCGGACACCTCGGGCAGGAAATCGAGTTGACGAAACACCGGGGCCCCCACAGTGTCTGCGGGGGCCCCGGCCCGATGTCAATGGCTCAAACAGCTATTGCTGCGGACAGCAACTGCTGACGAGCCATCAGCGCTTGGCGCGCGACGCGGAGCGGCCGCGCTCCTTCTGGTCCAGGACGACCTTGCGGATACGGACCGTCTCCGGGGTCACCTCGATGCACTCGTCGTCGCGGCAGAACTCCAGCGACTGCTCGAGCGACAGCTTGCGGGCGGGCACCACGTTCTCCGTGGTGTCAGCGGAAGCCGCACGCATGTTGGTGAGCTTCTTCTCCTTGGTGATGTTCACGTCCATGTCGTCGGCGCGCGAGTTCTCGCCGATGATCATGCCCTCGTAGACCTCGGTGCCGGCCTCGGTGAAGATGACACCGCGCTCCTGGAGGTTGACCATCGCGAACGGCGTCACCGAACCCGAACGGTCCGCGACCAGCGAGCCGTTGTGACGGGTGCGCAGCTCGCCGAACCACGGCTCGTGGCCCTCGAAGAGGGAGTGCGCGATGCCCGTACCACGGGTCTGCGTCAGGAACTCCGTACGGAAACCGATCAGGCCGCGGGACGGGACGATCCACTCCATGCGGACCCAGCCCGACCCGTGGTTCGTCATCGTCTCCATGCGGCCCTTGCGGGTCGCCATCAGCTGCGTGATCGCACCGAGGTGCTCCTCGGGGGAGTCGATCGTCATACGCTCGATCGGCTCGTGCGTCTTGCCGTCGACCTGCTTGGTGACGACCTCCGGCTTGCCGACCGTGAGCTCGAAGCCCTCACGGCGCATCTGCTCGACGAGGATGGCCAGCGCGAGCTCACCACGGCCCTGGACCTCCCAGGCGTCGGGGCGCTCGGTCTCCAGGACACGGAGCGAGACGTTACCGACCAGCTCGCGGTCCAGACGGTCCTTGATCTGCCGGGCAGTGACCTTGTGGCCCTTGCCGCCCTTGCCGACCAGCGGCGAGGTGTTCGCACCGATGGTCATCGAGATGGCCGGCTCGTCGACCGTGATCAGCGGCAGCGCGATCGGGTTCTCGGGGTCGGCCAGGGTCTCGCCGATCATGATGTCCGGAATACCGGCGATCGCGCAGATGTCGCCCGGACCGGCCTTCTCGGCGGGCTTACGGGTGAGCGCCTCGGTCATCAGGAGCTCGGTGATGCGGACGTTGGACATCGAGCCGTCGCGCTTGATCCACGCGACGGTCTGGCCCTTGCGCAGCTCGCCCTGCTCGACACGGCACAGCGCGATACGGCCGAGGAAGTTGTCGGCGTCCAGGTTGGTGACGTGGGCCTGGAGGGGCGCGTCGTCGTCATACTCCGGGGCCGGGACCGCGGAGAGGATCGTGCTGAAGAACGGCTCCAGGCTGTCGCTGTCCTGCGGGACGGTCCCGTCCTCCGGCTTGGTCAGCGAGGCGACGCCGTCACGGGCACAGGCGTAGACGATCGGGAACTCGATCTGGTCCTCGTCGGCGTCCAGGTCCAGGAAGAGGTCGTACGTCTCGTCGATGACCTCGGCGATCCGGGAGTCCGGACGGTCCGTCTTGTTGATGCAGAGGATGACCGGCAGCTTGGCCGTCAGCGCCTTGCGGAGCACGAAGCGGGTCTGCGGGAGCGGGCCCTCCGACGCGTCGACCAGCAGGACGACCGCGTCCACCATCGACAGGCCGCGCTCGACCTCACCACCGAAGTCGGCGTGGCCGGGGGTGTCGATGATGTTGATGGTGATGACGTCGCCGCCATCCTTCGGGTGGTACTTGACGGCCGTGTTCTTGGCCAGGATCGTGATGCCCTTCTCACGCTCCAGGTCGTTCGAGTCCATCATGCGGTCGTCGAGGTGCTCGGCGGCGTGCGCGGCGAAGGCGCCCGCCTGCTTGAGCATGGCGTCGACCAGCGTGGTCTTGCCGTGGTCGACGTGGGCGACGATGGCTACGTTACGGATGTCGTGGCGCGTGGGCATGGGTGGCTTGCGCTTCTCTCGGATCGTGGGATCAGGCGTCTTGGTCGGTCTCAAGTCCTGGTACGCCCGCCGGGCGGACGCGCCACGGCTACCCCCCATGGTACGGGGCTGGCGCCGTGGCGGCTTCCCGGGCGAGTGTTACCGGCCGCAGGACAGGCGCCGGGCTTCGCGGGCGGCGGCCGATGCCTGCTTGCGGAGCGGCTCCTCGCAGTCCAGGATCCCGCTGCCCGCGCCGTTCCATGTCATGACATGCCCGACAGTCGGCTCACGGTGCCCGCCGGGCCCGCAGGTGTGGCGGAAGTCGGTCTCGATCAGCGAGAAGAAGCTGTACTGCACGAGCCGCCCGGGCCCGCTGACCTCGCCGCCGGCCGAGTCCAAGGGTGCGTAGTCCCCAGGTGCACCCAGCCCGGACCCACCGGTGGGGTCCTCCGCTGCTTCCGCTGCTTCCGCTGCTTCCTCCTTGTCCTCCTTGTCCGCGAGACCGAGGTGCAGGGCGAGGGCGAGGGCGAGCAGGACGGTGCCCTGGTCCGGCTTCGGGCCGTCGGTCCGGAGGTACGCCATGTCCGTACGCAGCCGCCGCATCGGCTCGGAGAACCTGGTGGGCCCGGCGGTGATGCGCTGGGGCTCGGTGACTCCGTTGAGCACCGACAGACGCTGGGTGTTGAACCAGGTGTACGTGCCGTCCGCGCAGGCCTGCGGACCGGTGGCGAGGGCCCGGTCCGCGCCGGTCCGCCCGGCGCTCGCCGAACCGGCCGGACGCGACGTCTCGCCGGTGGCTCCGTCGCTCGACGTACAGGCACCGGCACCCGCCAGCAGAGCCACGGCCGCAGCTGCGGCCGACAGTGTCCGCCTCATGTTTCCGCCCCCGTGATCAAGTCTTCCGGTGAATTCCACCGGTGGTGACGACCACGGTCCCGTCGGCGGGGCGGGCGGACGCGGGATTTGAGCAACTTCAGAGGTGGGGCTCCGAAGCGGCGGCTCTGAGGTGGGACCGGGAGCGGGGACTCCCGGGTGGGGGGGCTCAGAGGTGGGGGGATGGAGCGGCTGCCCGGGTCAGCAGGTAGGCACGACCTTGCCCGCCCCAGACCCCGGCAGGCAAGGGACTTGAGCCAGTTCTGAGCTTCGGGCGCCGTTCTGACCTGCTACTTCTTCGTATTTGCCGGAGGTCCGGCGACTTGCGGCTTCTTGAAGCCGATGTCCTGGTAATGGGGTGCGCCGAAGCCGAAGGCGCCCACGTTCACCAGCTTTCTGTCGGTCGCCACGAGCTGTGGGCGCTGATAGAGCGGAATCGATCCCGCGGCGGCCCAGATCCGGGCGTCCGCCTGCTTCATCAGGTCCCGGGCGTCCCCCTCGTCGAGCTCGGAGGCCGCCCTGTCGAAGAGCTGGTCGATGTGGTCCGTACCGACGCGGGTGTAGTTCTGCTCGACGAGCAGCGAGCCGTCGGTGGCGGGCACCGGCTTGGCGAAGATCGGGCGGTCGTCGGTGGCCGGGTAGGCGGTGGCGGGCCAGGAGTACAGCGCCATGTCGTAGTCGCCTGCGGCGATGTGGTCCTGGAAGTAGCTGTCGTCGGAGACCTTGGTGATGGCCGTGCGGATGCCGATCGAGTCGAGCATCGCCGAGATCTTGTCCCCGACGGCCCGCAGCGGCTCCGAGCCGGGACCGGCCGGCAGGACGAAGCGCAGGGTCAGCGCCTTGCCGTTCTTGCCGAGCGGGCCGCGGCGCGTGTCGGGGGCCTGAGCGGGGGCGGCGGTGCCCGCGGGGGCGTACGCACCGGTGGCGCCGCCCGGCCGCTGGTCCTGGGCCCCGACCTTTGCGGGGACCTCCTCGGAAGTGCCGGTCTCGGTCAGGTGGCCGGACTGGCGCAGCAGGGCGGCGCTGTGGACGGCGGCGGCGTTGGCGGGGGTGAGGATCTGGGGGGCGCGGACCTGGGAGGCGCTGGCCTGGGAGGCGCTGGCCTCGGGGGCGCGGCCGACGCCGTCGCCGGGCTTGCCGTCGTCCGGCTTGGCATCCGGCTTGGCGGACTTTTCGGGTGAGGCCGTCTTGTCGCCCTTACCTGCACCTGCCTCCTTCTCCTTCTCCTTCGCATCCTTCTTCTCGCCCTTGCTGCCCGCCTTGGCACCGCCCGGCTTCTTGATCGCGCCCTCCCGCGTCCAGCCCGCGTCGGCCAGCAGGGCCTGCGCCTCCTCGGTGTCCTGGCCACCGAGTGCGCTGCTGCTGTCCTTGTACCCCGGCTGCCCGACCAGGGCAAGATGGCTGCCGAGCGGTACGGCGGGCAGGCCGAGCGGTTTGAGTACGGTGTCGGCCAGCTCCTGGCGGTTCAGGGCCCGGGCGACCGCCCTGCGTACCCGGTCGTCGGCGAGCGGCCCGGACTCGCCGTTCAGCGCGAGCTGGGTGTAGGCGGGCTCCAGCGACTTGCGGACCACGTAACTGCGCAGCTTGCCCTGCTCTGCGGCGTACGCCTCGGCGGCCACCCGGTTCTTCTCCCTGGCCGCCCGGGCGGCCGCCGCCTCCGCCTCGTTCGAGCCGTGCGCCTCGGCCCAGGAGCGCAGTGCGGCGGCAGGGCCGGATCCGGAGCCGGGGCCCTGGGCGAGCGGCTGGCCGTTCCCGCCCGTGTCGCGGGCCGCCTGCACGATCCGGTGCGCGGCCGCGGCATCGATGTCGGCGACCTCGACCTTCCCCTCGATCAGGGCCTGGGCGCGGTCCTGCGGTGCGACGGCCCGGAAGACCAGCGAGTCGAGCTTGGCCCGGCCGCCCCACCAGCGCGGGTTGCGGACCAGGGTGACCTCGCCCTTCGCCGTGTCCACACCGCCCAGCAGGAACGGTCCCGAGGTGACCTTGAGAGTGGTCCGCGCCCCGTCGTTGAAGGCGCCGGGCGTGCCGGTCACCTCCTTGGGATACAGCGGGGAAAAGAGGGAGCGCCAGTCCGCGTACGGCTTGGCGAAGGTGACCCGGACCTCCTGGTCGTCGGCGCCGCGCTCGATCTTCTCGATCCGCTCGTAGCCGGCGTTGCGGGCGGTCCAGTACGCCGAGTCCTTGCCGTTCAGCGCCCGCCACTGGGCCAGGAAATCGGCCGCCCCGATGCCCCGGCCGTCGCTCCACACCGCCTGCGGGTTGATCCGGTAGAGCACCACCTGCCTGGGCTCGCGCTCGACCACCTTCGCGGACTCCAGATAGTCCGGATTGGCCCGCGGCGTGCCCTTGGCGTCCAGTGGGAAGAGCGTCGGCAGCAGGGCGCCGGTGATGCGGGTGGTGGAGCTGTCGGCGTCGGCCTGGAAGGTGTTGAGGGTGGCGGGAACGGAGTCGATCGCCCAGTTGACCGTGCCCCCCGGGGCGACCAGGCTCCGGGCCGAGACCGCGATGTCCTGGGGGGTGACGACCCCGGCCGATCCGCCGCCGCCGTCGGAGCCGCTGCAGCCGGCCAGTACGGGGAGCGTCAGCACGCCCGTCGTGAGGAGCGCGAGCGAGCGGCGCTTTCGGGCCGTCCCCCGCGGGACGCCGACGTGGGACATGGCTGATACCTCCGGGGCCGGCCCGGCCCACCCGCACGCGGATGGGCAGGATTGTGCGTTTCTGGTGGCATATGCAGTTGATCACACTGGTTCCGCCCGTCCACTGAAGGCGCCCCCGCGCGAGAGGCGGCGCAGACACGGCGTCATCGCCCAAAACCTCACCCGTGCGGGGGATCACGCCGCGAGACCGGGCAGGTCCGCACTCTTCACAACCGGGGTGTGACGCGCGACACTCTCAGGCGCATGAACATGACCACCCGCGACCGCGGAAGTGAGAGCAAGTCATGTCACTGCACGAAGAATTGACGGCGGTTCAGCACTGCCTCGACGACCTGGTACGCACCGTCGGCCGGCTGGAGCGGAGTCTCGCGCGGCTGCGCGAGGCGGAAGCCGGGCCGGCGCCGCTCGCAGCCACAGGTCGCACCGGACCCGTAGACGGCGTCATCACGATCAGCGAAACGCCGTACGACGCCACCCTGTGGACGGACTCGGACGACGAAGGTCTGGGCGTCCGGGGCCGGCACGCCCCCTAGGAGAGTTCCTTGGCCACCGGTACGGAAACAGGAACAGGAACGGAACCACCCCGCCCAAGGGGCGCGGCAGGCGTCCACCACGCCTCCCGGGCCGCCATCGCCGCCCGCCATCTGCGCACCGATCGCTGGTGGCTGGCGCCCGCGGCGACCGCGGGCGGGCTGCTCGCCTTCATCGTCTACTCGACCTGGCGGGCCTTCTCGAACGCGGACTACTACGCGGCCCCCTATGTGTCGCCGTTCTACTCGCCCTGCCTGGCGGAGAACTGCGCCCCCATGCGGCACGGCCCGAACTGGGAGCTCTTCGGCAACTGGTGGGGCCTCTCCCCCGCCCTGCTGATCCTGATCTTCCCGCTGGGCTTCCGGCTGACCTGCTACTACTACCGCAAGGCCTACTACCGGGGCTTCTGGGCCTCGCCCCCGGCCTGCGCGGTCGCCGAGCCGCACACGAAGTACACCGGCGAGACCCGCTTCCCGCTGATCATGCAGAACATCCACCGGTACTTCTTCTACGCCGCGCTGCCGGTCGCCGGGATCCTCACGTACGACACCGTGCTCTCCTTCCGCGACGAGCACTACGCCTGGGGCCACATGGGCCTCGGCTCCCTGATCTTCCTGGTCAACATCGTGCTGATCTGGGCGTACACCCTGTCCTGCCACTCCTGCCGCCACATCATCGGCGGCCGGCTGCGGCACTTCTCCAAGCACCCCGTGCGCTACCGGCTGTGGGGCTGGGCGGGCCGGCTCAACGCCCGGCACATGCTGCTCGCCTGGTCCTCGCTGATCAGCGTGGCGCTCGCCGACTTCTACGTCTGTCTCGTCGCCTCCGGCGCCTTCGACGATCCGAGGTTTTTCTGAATGACAGAGCTCGAACGGCAGCAGTGGGACGTCGTCGTGGTCGGTGCCGGAGGCGCCGGGCTGCGCGCCGCCATCGAGGCGAGGGAGCGCGGCGCCCGTACCGCGGTCATCTGCAAATCGCTCTTCGGCAAGGCGCACACCGTCATGGCGGAGGGCGGAATCGCCGCCTCCATGGGCAATGTGAACTCCGGGGACAACTGGCAGGTGCACTTCCGCGACACCATGCGCGGCGGAAAGTTCCTCAACCAGTGGCGGATGGCGGAGCTGCACGCCAAGGAGGCACCGGACCGGGTCTGGGAGCTGGAGACCTGGGGCGCGCTCTTCGACCGTACGCCGGACGGAAAGATCTCCCAGCGCAACTTCGGCGGCCATGAGTACCCTCGGCTCGCCCACGTCGGGGACCGCACCGGCCTCGAACTGATCCGCACCCTCCAGCAGAAGATCGTCTCGCTGCAGCAGGAGGACCACCGCGAACACGGCGACTACGAAGCCCGGTTGAAGGTCTTCCAGGAGTGCACGGTGACCCGTGTCCTCAAGGACGGGGACCGGGTGTCGGGCACCTTCTGCTACGAGCGCGAGTCCGGCCGCTTCTTCGTGCTCGAAGCCCCCGCGGTCGTCCTCGCCACCGGCGGCATCGGCAAGTCCTTCAAGGTGACGTCGAACTCCTGGGAGTACACCGGCGACGGTCACGCCCTCGCCCTGCTGGCGGGCGCACCGCTGCTGAACATGGAGTTCGTGCAGTTCCATCCGACCGGCATGGTCTGGCCCCCGTCGGTGAAGGGGATCCTCGTCACCGAGTCGGTGCGCGGGGACGGCGGGGTGCTGCGCAACTCCGAGGGCAAGCGGTTCATGTTCGACTACGTCCCCGATGTGTTCAAGGAGAAGTACGCGCAGTCGGAGGAGGAGGGCGACCGCTGGTACGAGGACCCGGACCACAACCGCCGCCCGCCCGAACTGCTGCCGCGCGACGAGGTCGCCCGCGCGATCAACTCCGAGGTGAAGGCCGGCCGGGGCTCGCCGCACGGCGGGGTGTTCCTGGATGTGTCGACCCGGATGCCCGCGGAGACGATCCGGCGGCGGCTGCCCTCGATGTACCACCAGTTCAAGGAGCTGGCGGATGTCGACATCACGGCGGAGGCGATGGAGGTCGGCCCGACCTGCCACTACGTCATGGGCGGGATCGCCGTCGAATCGGACAGCGCTGCGGCCGTCGGCGTGCCCGGTCTGTACGCGGCGGGCGAGGTCGCGGGCGGCATGCACGGCTCCAACCGGCTCGGCGGGAACTCCCTCTCCGACCTGCTGGTCTTCGGGCGGCGGGCCGGGCTGCACGCCGCCGAGTACGCGGCCGGACTGTCCGCCGCCCCCGAGGTGGATGACGAGCAGATCGACGAGGCAGCGGCGGAGGCCCTGCGTCCGTTCAGCGCGGGGGGCCTGGAGGACGGGGCGACGGCCGAGAATCCGTACACCCTCCACCAGGAACTCCAGCAGACGATGAACGACCTGGTCGGCATCATCCGGCGGGCGCCCGAGATGGAACAGGCCCTGGAGAAGCTGGCCGCCCTGCGGGTACGGGCGCACCGCGCCGGGGTCGAGGGGCACCGGCAGTTCAACCCCGGCTGGCACCTCGCCCTGGACCTGCGGAACATGCTGCTGGTCAGCGAGTGCATCGCGCGGGCCGCACTGGAGCGTACGGAGAGCCGGGGCGGTCACACCCGCGAGGACTGTCCCACGATGGAACGCTCCTGGCGCCCGGCCAATCTGCTGTGCCGGCTGGCGGCCAAGAGCGCCGAGGGCGCTTCGGGCGGCCGCATCGAACTCGTACGCAAGACGACCGACCCCATCCGTGCGGATCTGCTCTCCCTCTTCGAGAAGGAGGAGCTGGTCAAGTACCTGGCCGAAGAGGAGCTGTACGATTGAATGCTTCCTTCCTCGAAGGGAGGGGTTTCCCCCTCTCCACGGGACGTGCGGGAATTCCTGGCTCACGCCGCCTGTCGGGCCTGCGGCCCGTCAGGTCTTCTGCGATCAGCACCAGCCGGGTTCAGACCTGCCCGGACGAGCATCACGTGGGCGGAGTTCTTGTCCCTCGGGGAGACAGCTCCGCACGCGGTGCAGGTGTAAGTGCGTTCCGACAACGGCAGTGCGTGCTTGGTTCTCACTCCGCAGTGCGCGCAGTCCATGGTGGTGTGCGCGGGGTGCACCAGGTGCACTGCGCGCCCATGCTTGTGGCCCATCTCGATCAAGCATGTCTTTGTCGCCGAGATAGAGGCGTCGGCGGACTTGCGGGCCATCGTGGACTTGGCGAGGAACTTCGGGCGGAAATCCTCGACGGCAATCCGGTCGAAGTCCCGGACAATCTTCTTGGCCCACTTGCGGGCAGTGTCCTGGCGCTGCCGAGCCACCTTCTTGTGGACCTTGGCAGCCTGCCTCTTCGCCTTCCGGTAGCCCTTGGAGGCGGCCTGCCCTCGCGTGGGTTTACGGCGAGCCATCTGCCGTTGGTAGCAGGCCAGGCGCCTGGCGGACTTCCTGCCGTGCTCCGGGTGGGCGAGGTCGTGGTCATTGCTGGTGGTGGTCGCAGTCTCCTTCACGCCCCAGTCGATACCGATCACCGCGCCGGTCTCCGGCAAGGGCTGCGCCTGGATCCTGACCACGAAGGAGGCGTACCAGTGCCCGAGGCTGTCGCGGTGGATCCGGACGCTCGACGGGGCCGTGGGAAGGTCCCGGGACCAGACGACGGTCAAAACGATGCCGCCCGCCACGTGCAGGCGTCCGTTCTTCAACCGGAAGCCGCGCACGCTGTAGTTCAGAGTCGGGTCGGCCTCGGATTTCTTCTTGAACCTGGGCATGCCCGCGCGCTGCCGCAGGGGAAGCCGTTCCTTAATGTCCTTCAGTGCCTTGGCGCGGGACTTGGCGAAGTCGCGGATGGTCTGCTGCTGCGGGACCGATGCCCCGGCGCCAAGCCAGGAAAGCTCAGCACGCCAGCCGGTCAACCGCTTGTCCAGCCCGGCCGGACCGCACTTCTCACGGGCCTTGCTCGCGGCCTTGGACTGGGCGACGCATTCGTTCCACACCCACCGGCAGCGGTCCCACTCACGAAGTAACGCTGCCAGTGCGGTCGACGACACGCGCAGGCGGTAGGTGTACCGGACGCTACCGGCGTCCTCACCACTCCCAATTGATGTCGTCATACCGCCGCTTTAGTACTAACACAGCGTCGTCATGCAATTACTCTGGAGTCATGGATGAACAAACCCGCATCACACTCCGACCGCCCGCAGACCTTCACGCCCGCCTGGTCGAGCGCGCCAAGTGAGACTGGCGGTCTCTCAGCTCTGAGATCGCACACCTCTTGGAGGTCGCACTCCGCACCGCCACCCGCCAGACCGGTCCGCCTGGCCGGGAACCGGCTTGCCGGGCCCCGCCACGCGGGAAGCAGGATTCCACCCCAGCCCGAAGCCCTAGGCAATCTCCGGGAGGTCAAGTGAGCAGCTACAACGCGCAGTTCAGGGTGTGGCGCGGGGACGGGGACGGCGGTGATCTGGAGGACTTCGAGGTCGAGGTCAACGACGGCGAGGTCGTCCTCGACATCATCCACCGGATCCAGTCCACCCAGGCGGGCGACCTCGCGGTGCGCTGGAACTGCAAGGCGGGCAAGTGCGGTTCGTGCAGCGCGGAGATCAACGGGCGGCCGCGGCTGATGTGCATGACCCGGATGTCGGTGTTCAACCGGGAGGAGACGATCACCGTCACCCCGCTGCGGGCCTTCCCGGTCGTCCGCGACCTGGTGACGGATGTGACGTTCAACTACGCCAAGGCGCGGGAAGTGCCCGCCTTCGTACCGCCACAGGGCGTGAAGGCGGGCGACTACCGGATGCAGCAGGTCGATGTGGACCGCTCGCAGGAGTTCCGCAAGTGCATCGAGTGCTTCCTGTGCCAGGACACCTGCCATGTGGTGCGCGACCACGAGGAGAACAAGTCGGCGTTCGCCGGACCGCGCTTCCTTATGCGGATCGCCGAGCTGGACATGCACCCCCTGGACGCCGCAGCCGAGTCGGGACTCGACCGGAAGGCGACGGCCCAGGAGGAGCACGGGCTCGGCTACTGCAACATCACGAAGTGCTGTACGGAGGTGTGCCCCGAACACATCAGGATCACCGACAATGCGCTGATCCCGCTGAAGGAGCGGGCGGTGGACCGCAAGTACGACCCGCTGGTGTGGCTGGGGAACAGGATCCGACGGCGGGAGACTCCCTGAGGCCGGTCAGCCGAGCAGCTTGACGATCGCCTCGGTGGTGTCCGTCTCGCCGAGCCTCGGGAAGATCTTCTCGGTGCTGTTGATGTGGGAGCCGCCGTCCATGTCGGTGACCGCGTCCGTGACGACGGTGACGTTGTAGCCGTGCTCGTGAGCGGACCGGGCGGTGGACTCGACCCCGATGCTCGTCGCGACTCCCGTCACCACGACCTGGGTGACGCCGCGGCGGCGCAGCTGAAGGTCGAGATCGGTGCCGTAGAAGGCGCCCCACTGCTGCTTGGTGACCACGATGTCGCCCTCGCTCGGGCCGAGTTCGGGGACGATCTCGGCCCAGTCGGCGGCGGGCTGCCCGGAGCGCTGGGGGCCCTCGGTGCGGCCGGGGGCGCCGGCGGTGACACGGACCAGGACGACGGGGAGGCCCTTGGCGCGGAAGGCGTCGGCGAGGGTCGCGGAGTTGGCGACGACGTCGGCGGCGGGGTGGGGGGCGGTGGGCAGGCCGACGATGCCCTTCTGGAGATCGACGACGACCAGGGCGGTGTTCGGGTCGAGGGTGGTGGCGGTCATGGTGGTGCTCCCTCCGAGGGGTGGATCGATGGGCGAGGTTCGGTGTGGCGGGCGCGGAATCCGGGGGCGGATGTCGTTACGGGGGCGCGTCGCGGCCGGACAGTCAGCCGGTCAACCCCGGGGCGGCTGGGGTGGTTGGGGCGGCTGGGGCGGTCACCTCTCGACCAGTCGGTCCAGCAGATCCGCCGTCTCGGCGACCGTCCGACGTTCGGCCCCGTCGAGCTCGGCGGCGATGGCCTCGGCGAGCCAGTTGTGCTTGGCGGCGCGGACCGCGGTGAGCGTCGCGAGCCCCGTGTCCGTGATCGACATCACCGACTTGCGGCCGTCCGCCGGGTCAGGTGCCCGCCCGACGAGCCCCTGGCTCTCCAGCGCGCCGAGGGTCAGCCGCATGGACTGCGGACGTACGTACTCGGCGCGGGCCAGCGCGGCCGTGGTGGCCGGGCCCTCGCGGTCCAGTCTGGTGAGCACGGAGCGCTGCGTCGGTGTGAGCAGGCTGTCCGACGACGTGGTGCGCAGCCGCCGCAGCAGTCGGCCGACCGCGGCGGTGAGCTGCGTCGCCACCTGCTCGGCGCCCGGCTCGGGGACGAGCTCGGCGCGAGGGTCTGACGGCATGGCTTCGGTCCGTTCCCGCATGCCTTCACCGTAAAAGATGTACAGGCCAACTTGCAAGGTTGCCTGTCGAATTTTTGCGGTCTTGCCCGTCATGCGGCCTGCGATCTAGGGTGAATGCGCTTTCAGAAAAGGTTCGGTACGTGCAACAGCAGGTGCTTGGGTACGGAAGAAGAAGCGGACGGTCGGTCCAGTGAGCGCACCAACGGTGTACGACGTCGCCGAGCGGTCGGGCGTCTCCATTGCCACGGTCTCGCGGGTCTACCGCACCCCCGATTCGGTACGCGCCCAGACCCGCGAGCGGGTCCTCGAAGCCGCCCGCCAGCTCGGTTACGTACCCAGCGGGAACGCCCGGGGCCTGGCCAGCCGGACCACCGGCGTGCTCGGTCTCTGCTTCCCCGACTACGCCGACGCCGACGCGGAGGCCGACGCAGAGGCGGACAGCGACGCCGACGACGCGGTGATGCTCTACTCCGACCAGATCATCCGCGGCATGGAGCGGGCGGCGCGGCGGCACGGTTACGCGCTGCTGATCGCCGCCTCGCTGGAGGGCGGTCCGGAGAGCCTCGTCGCGAAGGTCGCGGGACGGGTCGACGGCTTCGCGGTGCTGGCCCAGACCGTGCCGACCGAGGACCTCGAAGTGATCTCGCGCCGGCTGCCGGTGGTGATGCTCGCCGGGCCCCGCGAGATCGACCATCTCGACCACATCGTCGTCGCGAACGCTGACGGGGAGCGCGAACTGGCCCGCCATCTGATCGAGGACCACGGGCTGCGCAGGCTCGCCTTCATCGGGGGCGACGTCGCATCGCCGGACGCCGAGGCGCGGTTCCGCGGCTTCCAGGAGGCGTGCCGCGACGCCGGGCTGCCGGTGCCCGCCGAGCCGGACCTGCGGACCGAGATGATGACGCAGGCAGAGGGCGCGCGGGCGGTGGAGGAGCTGCTCGACCGGGCACCGAAGCGGCCTCAGGGCGTGCTGTTCGCCAATGACCAGATGGCGGTGGGCGCACTGCGCGCGCTGGAGCGGCGCGGGGTGCGGGTGCCGGAGGACATCGCGGTGACCGGCTTCGACGGGATCCCGCTGAGCCGGATCGTACGACCGCCGCTGACGACCGTACGCCAGCCGATCCGCCAACTCGGCGAGCAGGCGGTCGAGCTGCTGGTACAACGCCTGGCCAACAGCGGCCGCGACCCGGTATCGCTGATGCTCCCGGTCTCCGTGATCCACCGAGCAAGCTGCGGCTGCCCGTAACGAGAACCCGCCCGCGCAATTCAAGCCCGTCCGGCGATCGAGGACGAAACTCTCGCCCGGGCAATTCAAGCCCGTCCGGCGCTTGAGGACGCAGCCGTCGTCCCGGACCGGGGCGTCGGCCTCACCCGCCCCCGCGAACCCGTCTCCCGAAGAAACCCCGCCGAGCCCCCCTCAGCTCCGCCTCCTCCGCCGCCGCCCCCGCATGCTCGAAGTGCCCCGCACTCAGCACCAGCAGCTCGCGCTCACCGGCCAGCGCGTTGTACACGGCGAACTGCCCCGGCGGCGGCACCGAGGGGTCGAAGAGCGCCGCGGCCACCAGCGTGGGCAGCTCCAGCCGCGTCGCGGCCGTCGCGGCGTCGAAGTACCGCAGCACCTCGACGACCTCCGGGTGCTCCCGGTGATACCCCCGTACCGCCTCCCCGCTCCCCACGCACGGCAGGGTGAGCCGCAACGGATGGTTGCCGAACGTCGGCACTGTCAGCTGCGCGGCCCCGAAGCGCTCGTCCCAGGGCAGAGCGAGCGCACCGAGCCCGCCGCCGAAACTCTCCCCGAGATACCCGAGCCGCGAACCGCCCGCCATGGCCGCTCCACCCGAACCGCCCGAACCGTCGGCCAGTCCCGGCACCAGCTCGTACAGCGCCGACGCCGCACACCACACGTCCGCCACACAGTCCCCGATCACATACGTGTCGCGCGACCCGATGCCGTACAGCACATGCGCGTCCGCCGCCTCCGGAATGCCCGGCTGCAGGCCGCGCGCCCCCATGCCCCGTACGCACGGCAGGATCGCCGCCGCCCGGGGCAACGGCAGCGGCACATCGGGGCCCGGCTCCCGGCGGCCGCCGTAACCGTGCCCGATGACGAACCCGTACTCCGCCGCCTCCTCGACGGGCAGCGCGACCCAGCCCCCGAGCCGCACCCCGCCCACCGAGGTGAACGTCACCCCGTGGATCCGTACGCCGTCGCGCTCCTCCTCCAGCGGGCCGAGCTCCGGTTCCGTGGCGACCTTGCGGGCCTCCTCGTACCGCGCCCGCCAGAAGGCGTCGAAGCCGTCCGGGGCGGGCGGAGCGGGGATGCGCAGCAGCTCGTCGAGCGTGCGCCCGTACGCCGGATCGAAGGGGAAGTCATGCGCGAACGGAGCCATGATCACGACGATATCGCCGCCCGCCCCACGCCGGTGCGGACCATCGCCCACCCCCACCAAGGCCGCGAAATAGGTCACATAACTCCCAATTCCGCAAACGACGCGCCTACCGTGCCAAGTTGAACATTCAGATGTCCGGCACGTTGCACGAGTGTGACCTAGCACCCTCTTGCGGATTCCCGAATCCCTGTCGCAGAGTGATGTATGCGCTTACAGACAGCGCATACATTTCGGATTGCTCAAGGAGGAGCCCTCCATGCCCCGCACCGCCAGAAACGCCTCGGTCGGTATCGCAGTCGCAGCCGCCCTCACTTTCGGTGTCACTGCCTGCGGCAGTTCCGGTGGCGGCGACGTCGCCGCGGACAAGAAGCAGACGCTCACCGTCTGGGCCATGGGGGCCGAGGGCGAGAAGCTCGCGGATGTGGCCAAGGTCTACGAGAAGGCCAATCCGAACATCACCGTCAAGGTGACCCCGGTCGGCTGGGACGTCGCCCACCAGAAGCTGGTCTCCGCGGCCGCCGCCGGCACCCTGCCCGACGTGGCGCAGATGGGCGGCAGCTACATGGGCGAGTTCGCCGAGCTGGGCGTTCTGGAGCCGGTCGACACCAAGACGTTCAACGAGAAGGACTTCTTCCCGTCCGGCTGGCAGCAGGGCGAGGTGGACGGCCAGGCGTACGGCGTGCCGTGGTACGTCGACACCCGCGTCCTCTACTACCGCACCGACCTGGCCGAGAAGGCCGGAATCACCAAGGCTCCGACCGACTGGAAGGAGATGCAGGACCTCGCCACCGCGTACCAGAAGAAGGCCGGTACCAAGTGGGGCCTGTCCATCCAGCCCAGCGGCCTGGACACGGTGCAGAGCTTCTACTCCTTCCTGTACTCGGCCGGCGGCGAGATCCTCAACGACAAGGGCGAGGCCGTCATCGACAGCCCCGAGGCCGTCAGGGCTCTCAAGGAGTACGGCTCGTACTTCGACAAGGGACTCTCCAACAAGTCCGTGCAGCCCGGCTACGACGTGGTGAAGGACTTCGGCAACGGCCGCGTCCCGATGTTCTTCGGCGGCCCCTGGCACGTCACCCTGCTGAACGAGGGCCAGCCGCAGATCAAGGGCAAGTGGGCGGTGGCCAACGTGCCCGCCGACAAGTCCTCCGTCTCCATGGCCGGCGGCTCCTCCCTGGTGATCTCCAAGGACAGCGGGCACAAGGCGGCCGCCACGGAGTTCATCAAGTACCTGACCGACACCAAGGGCCAGGCCGACTGGTACAAGCGCACCAAGGACCTGCCGGCCAACACCGCCGCCTGGACCTCCGGCGACCTGGCCGGCGACGCGAACCTCCAGGTCTTCAAGAAGCAGATGGACACCGCCAAGTCCGCCCCGTCGCCGGCCAAGTGGACGGAGATCACCGACAAGGTCGACCAGGCCATCGCCAAGGTCACCCAGGGCAAGGCGTCCGCCGAGGACGCCCTCAAGACGGCCCAGTCCGAAATCGAAGGCCTCGTGAAGTAGGAGTCATGCGCACCATGACCTCAAAGGCCGCTCAGCCGGCCAAGGTGCAGGCCGGGCCGGAGACCTCCGGGTCCCCGGCCGGCGGGCCCGCGAGTCGCCGGGGCGGCAAGAAGTCGTCGATGGGTGTGCAGAACCTGGCCGGCTGGCTGTTCTCCACTCCCTTCCTCGTCCTCTTCCTCGTCTTCATGGCGTTCCCGATCCTCGCGACACTGGTGATGAGCTTCACCGACTTCGGGCTGCGCAATGTCACGCACCCGCTGGACGCGAACTTCATCGGCCTCGAGAACTACGTCAATCTGTTCAGCGACGACAAGTTCCTCAAGTCACTGTTCAACACGGCGTACTTCGTGGTGATCGGCGTACCCCTGACGATCTTCCTCGGGCTGGTCGTCGCCGTACTGCTGAACAACGGCATCGACCGGGCGCGGACCTTCTTCCGCGTCGGCTTCTACGCCCCGGTGGTCACGACCATCGTCGCGGTCGCCGTGGTCTGGCGGTTCGTGCTCGACCCGAGCGACGGGCTCATCGCGGGGCTCCTCTCCGAGGTGGGTCTCACCTCGCCGGACTTCCTGGGCTCCGAGACGCTCGCCATGCCCTCGCTGATCGTGATGGCGGTCTGGCGCAACCTCGGCACGGTCATGGTGCTCTTCATCGCCGGTCTGCAGGCCATTCCCACCGAGGTGCGGGAGGCCGCGCGGCTGGACGGTGCCGGTATGTGGCAGGAGTTCAAGGGCATCACCGTGCCCCTGTTGCGGCCCACGCTGCTCTACGCCACGGTGATCACGACCATCGGCTACCTCAATGTCTTCGAGGAGCCGTTCGTGATGACCCAGGGCGATCCCTCGGACTCCACGCTCACCGTCTCGCTGAACATGTACCGCGAGGGCTTCAACTTCTTCCACATGGGCTATGCGAGTGCCATGGCGTATGTCCTCTTCGTAGTGATCATGGGCATCACGGCGCTGCAGCTCCGACTGCTGAAGGACAACACGAAATGAGCGCCACCAATGCACCGGGCGCCGTCTCGACGGCGCCGCCGCAGAAGCCCGGGGACACGCACACGCGGCCGTCCGCGGCGAAGAAGCCCCGCAACCTGAAGCGTCCCCTCGCCTACGTCCTGGTGTCGGCCGGCCTGCTCGTCATGTCGGCGCCCTTCCTGTGGATGGCGCTCTCGGCCTTCAAGACGCAGACGGAGCTGACGGCCAGCCCGCCCGTGTGGATCCCGACCGACTGGACCCTGGAGAACTTCCGGAACCTGCTCGACAAGCTGGATCTGCCCCTGTACTTCATGAACTCGGTGATCGTGGCGGTGCTGGTCACCCTCTCGAACCTGGTGTTCTGCTCGATGCTCGGGTACGCCCTGGCCAAGCTGAAGTTCGCCGGGCGCAACAAGATCTTCGGCCTGGTGCTCGGCGCCCTGATGGTGCCCGGCAACCTGATGCTGCTGCCGCTCTTCGTGCTGATGAGCAAGCTGCACCTGATCGACTCCTACGCCGGCCTGGTGCTGCCGTTCGCCGCCGGGGCCTTCGGGGTCTTCCTGATGCGTCAGTTCATGCAGTCGATCCCGGACGAGCTGCTGGAGGCGGCCCGGATGGACGGCGCCGGTGAGTGGTACATCTTCTGGCGGATCGTGATGCCGCTGGTGAAGCCCGCCCTGGCGACGCTCTCGATCTTCACGTTCCTGGGCTCCTGGAACAACTTCGTCTGGCCTCTCATCGCGACCAACGACCCGGACAAGTACACCCTTCCGGTCGCCCTGGCCACCTTCGCCACCGACCCCAACAAGGCGGGCGGGTCCAACGGCATGCTGATGGCCGGGTCCCTGCTGGTCGTCCTGCCCGTCGTCGTCCTGTTCATCGCGCTCCAGCGGCACTTCACCCAGGGCATCGCCACGGCAGGCATGAAGTAGCCCGCCCCATCGACATGTACGAGGCCGCGCGCCCCACACCCCCGCCGGCCACACCCCTTCACGCACCAGAAAGACAGTTTGCGATGACTCACACCCAGGTCCCGTTCCCCGAAGGCTTCCTGTGGGGCGCCTCCACTGCCGCCCACCAGATCGAGGGCAACAACACCAACAGCGACTGGTGGGTCAAGGAGCACGCCGAGGGCACCCACATCCAGGAGCCCAGCCTGGACGCCTGCGACAGCTACCACCGCTGGCACGAGGACATGGACACGCTGGCCGGTCTGGGCTTCACCGACTACCGGTTCTCCATCGAGTGGGCGCGCATCGAGCCGGCCGAGGGCCGGTTCTCCCGGGCCGAACTGGCCCACTACCGCCGCATGGTCGAGGGCGCGATCGAGCGCGGCCTGCGCCCCATGATCACCCTTCACCACTTCACCGTGCCGCAGTGGTTCGAGGCCCGCGGCGGCTGGACCGCCGACGGCGCGGTCGAGCTCTTCGCCCGCTACGTCGCGGCCTGTGCACCGGTGATCGGCGAGGGCGTCAGCCACGTCTGCACCATCAACGAGCCCAACATGATCGCCGTGATGGCCGGCCAGGCCAAGCGCGGCGACAACAGCTTCCCGCCCGCCGGCCTGCCGACCCCCGACGACGAGACCACCCAGGCCGTCATCGCCGCGCACCACGCGGCCGTCAAGGAGGTCAGGGCGATCGACGCGGGCATCCAGGTCGGCTGGACCATCGCCAACCAGGTCTACCAGGCCCTGCCCGGCGCCGAGGACGTCACCGCCGCGTACCGCCACCCCCGCGAGGACGTCTTCATCGAGGCCGCCCGCGGCGACGACTGGATCGGTGTGCAGTCCTACACCCGGACCAGGATCGGCAGCGAGGGTCCGATCCCGACGGCCGACGGCGCCGAGCGCACCCTCACACAGTGGGAGTACTACCCCACCGCCGTCGGCCACGCGCTGCGCCACACCGCCGAGGTCCTCGGCAACGACGTGCCGCTCATCGTCACCGAGAACGGCATCGCGACCGACGACGACAGCCGCCGGATCGACTACTACACCGGCGCGCTGAACGAGGTCGCCTCCGCGCTGGAGGACGGCCTGAACATCCAGGGCTACCTGGCCTGGAGCGCGCTCGACAACTACGAGTGGGGCTCCTACAAGCCCACCTTCGGCCTGATCGGCTGGGACCCGGAGACCTTCGAGCGCCTGCCCAAGCCGTCCGCCGTCTGGCTGGGCGAGATGGGCCGCACACGCGCGCTGCCGCGCAACGCCGACTGACCTCGGCTCCCCCGACCGGGAGCTACCTGACAGCTCCCGCCGTACGGGAACCGGTGGCACCTGACGGACGCCGGTTCCCGTACAGCTCCGCCCGCGCGGGCGCCGCCCGTGTCCAGCCCCGCCCACGGGCGGCGCCCGCGCGGTTGCCGTACGCGTCACGGCGCCCCGCGCCCTCAATCACGACCGACGAACGAAATCCGCCCACCGCCCACAGCCGGTGGCTCTTCTTCGAGGTGTACTGATGGACCGTCGCACATTCCTCACCGCCGTGGGAACAGGGGCTGCCGCCCTGTCCCTCGGAGCCGTATCCGCGCCCTCTGCGGGCGCCGCACAGCCCGTGCACGGCACGGACTCATCGCTTCTCCTGCGCTGGTTCCGCGATACGTACCGCTCGATCGAGGCGATGACGACCGACCTCGGTCTCGCCGTCGACAAGATCGACGTCAGCGGCTCCGGAACCCCCGTGCAGTCGCGCCAGACGTCCCCCACCAACATCGGCTGCGGCCTGTGGTCCACCGTCGCCGCCGCCGGGCTCGGCGTGATCAGCGACGCCACGATGGAACGCAGGCTGGAGCGCACCGTCCGGGCCGTCGAGAAGCTGGAGCGCCACCACGGCTTCTGGCTCAACTGGTACGACGCGCACGACGGTTCGGTGCTGACCGAGTGGCCCGGCACCGGCGACCCGGTGCGTCCGTTCCTCTCCTCCGTCGACAACGCCTGGCTGATCACCGGTCTGCGCATCGCCGCCGACGCCTCGCCCGCCCTGCGCCCCCGTGTCGCCCGCATCCTGGCCACCGCCGACTGGTCGTACTACTACACGCCGTACGACCCGGCCGATCCGATCGCCGGTCCCGGCCAGCTGCGCGGCGGCTTCTGGACCGACACCGAGGAGCCCACCGGCCACCACTACGGCGCGCTCAACACCGAGCCGCGCATGGCCAGTTACCTGGGCATAGCGGACGGCTCGCTGCCCACCGACCACTACTGGCACCTGCTGCGCACGATGGTCCCCGAGAACGGGCAGGAGCAGTACCCTCAGGGCAGTTACGTCGCCATGGACGGCGTACGCGTCTGGCAGGGGCACTACACCCACCGGGGCCGGAAGATCGTCCCCACCTGGGGCGGTTCGATGTTCGAGGCCCTGATGGTGCCGCTGTTCGTGCCGGAGCCGGAGTGGTCCCCGCGCTCCTGGGGCCTCACGCACCGGCGCTACGTCCGCAGCCAGATCGAGCACGGCATGGAGGAGGCGGAGTACGGGTACTGGGGCTTCTCGCCCGCCAACATTCCCGAGGGCGGGTACCAGGAGTACGGCGTCGACGCGATCGGCATGCAGATCGACGGATACGCCTCCAACACCGACCGTACGTACACCACGGACGGTGAACCGCTGCCGCCCGCCTCGGCGTTCACCAACGGTGTGGTCACCCCGCACGCCTCCTTCCTCGCCCTGCCGTACGCGCCCGACGAGGCGATCGCCAACCTGCGCGCGCTCGACCGCGACTTCGGCGCCTACCACGACGGTTACGGATTCCGGGACTCCGTCAACGTCGGCACCGGGCGGGTCAGCGACTTCATGCTCGCGCTCGACCAGGGCATGATCGCCGCGGCGCTGGCCCAGGCGCTCCGCCCGGGTCTGCTGCAGCGGCCGTTCCGGACCGGTGGGTTCCAGTCGAAGGTGCGACCGCTGCTCGTCAAGGAGCGCTTCTCCATCTGACGCCCGGCGACGCGCCTCCACATGCGTGGAGGCGTACGCGGGAGTCAGTTCCAGCCCTCCCGGTACGCCGCCCAGTCGCCGTCCAGCGCCGCGAAGTCGACGTAGAGCGCGACCCCGAACCGCTCCCGGCCGCGGTCCGTGCGCCCCAGCCCCAGTCTGGTGCCCCGGACCGCGGCCGCGACCGTCTCCGCGGACGCGTGGTGTCCGAGGTCGTTCTCGTGGAAGAACGGCAGCCCCATCAGCAGATCGGTGTCCCGGGGCGTCACTTCGAGTGCGAGCGCCGTCTGCTGGGCGACATAACCGCCGAACATGCCCTCCAGCGGCATCCAGGTGTCGTACGACATGACGGCGATCTGATCGACCCGGCGTGCGACCTGCCCGAAGAACTCCTGCGACCACCACTTCTGGCGGCCGCTGAGCGCCCCCACCACGCGGTGCGCCGCCGGCAGCGGGTCGATCTGGTGGGCGGCGACCGACAGGGAGGCCTGGCGGGCCCGGGTGAGTCCGCGCAGGTCGTCGAGGAGCGAGAGGTAGTGGGCATCGCCGGAGTGCAGCGGCTCCAGGTCGAAGTGGACGCCGTCGAACCCGGCGTCGAGTATCTGCCGCGCCGATGCGACGACCGCGTCGCGGGATGCCGCCCGCTCCAGGCGCAGCCCGTCCGGCCCCTCGGTGGCGAGCTTGTCGCCGAGCCAGGCCTGGACCCGGATGCCGGGCAGGGTGCGGTGTACGGAGTCGAGCAGCCACCGCGCCCGGGGATGGCGGGTGGCGGGCAGGGTGCCGTCGTGTTCCAGGGGCCCGGCGTGGACGTACAGGTCCTTGATGCCGGTCCCCTTGATCCGGGCGGCGAACGCGGCGAGGTCGGCGTCGTCCTTGCGTCCGTCGACCCAGGCGTGGCCGAGCCAGATCGCGTCGCGGCCCCGGGTGCGGGTGCCGTCGCCGGGGTCACCTGAATAGTTGAGCCGCAGGGCGGTACCGGCGGTGAGGACCGGCACCACGATCACGAGGACCAGGGCCAGCGCGATCCGTCTCGGCCAGGTCCGCCACAGCCCGCTCCAGCGGAAGCGGGCCGCCCGGTTCCGTACCGCCCCGGCCATGTGCTTCATCCGCGTACGCACGTCCGTACCCCCCTGTCTTTCGGTGTGCTGTCGCAGTATGAAGGTCATCCACCCAGGTGACCGGGGCACGGTCGCCCGGTCGCGGGTGACAGAGGGTGGACATAGCCTCACAAATGTGATGCCGCTCGTAAGCCGTGCCCGGGAATCCCGGACATCCGGGATATCCCGGATACCCATACCGGGCCGGGCCCTTCTCGCCGCGCTGATGACGGTGTGCTGGCTGGCCCTTCCCGCCGCGCCGGCCGCTCACGCCGACGATCCCGTGACCCTGTCCAAGGACGGGCAGATCACCGACAAGGTGGGGGCGCTCGGTAACCGCAGGGACCAGGTCACGGCCGCACTCGACCGGCTGTACGCCGACCGCCGCATCCAGCTCTTCGTGGTGTACGTACAGGACTTCTCCGGCCGGTCCGCGCAGAGCTGGGCCGATCTGACCGCCGACAGGAACGGTCTCGGCCGCGACGACGTCCTGCTAGCGGTCGCCACCCACGACCGGCAGTACGCGTACACCGTCGACCAGGACTCGCGCCTCACCGACGCCCAGCTCCAGGACGTGGCGAGCACGGCGATCGAGCCCGCGCTCAAGGAATACGACTGGGCGGGAGCGGCGATCGGCGCCGCGAACGGGTACTCCGCGGTGCTGGCCGACAAGGCCGTGCCCACACCGACGATCACGCCTGGCGTCGCCGACCCCGCAGCGGGCGGTTCCGGCGGGTCGAGCGCCGGGGACCTGATTCTTCCGGTGGTCGTCGTCGGCGGGGCGGCGGCGGCGGCCGGTTATGCGTACACCCGGCGCAGGAGGCGGGCCACCACCCGTACCACGCCCGGTGCGACCGGCTGGGGTCCGGGCTCCGCCGGGGCGGGCGGGCAGCAACCGCCGCCGACCCCGCTGCCGGAGCTCGACGCCCGGGCGAAGGAGACGCTGGTTGACACCGACGACGCGGTCCGCACCAGCGAGGAGGAACTGGGTTTCGCCACCGCCCAGTTCGGCGAAGAGGCCGCCGCACCCTTCACCGAGGCGGTCGGCCACGCGAAGGGCGAGCTGACGGCCGCGTTCCGGCTGCGCCAGCAGCTGGACGACGCCTTCCCCGAGGACGACGCGACGCGGCGCCGGATGCTGGACGAGATCATCAGCCGCTGCACAGACGCCAACAGCCGCCTCGACGCCGTGTCCGAGGACTTCGACCGGCTGCGCGCCCTGGAACGTAACGCTCCGCAGGCCCTGGCCTCGGCCGAGGCCGCCTTCCGCGCTCTCGCCGGCCGCGTCTCCACCGCCGACGCCGCCCTGAGCGCGATGCGCGGCCGGTACGCGGAGTCGGCCTCCGCGCCGGTCGCCGGTGCCGTCGAACAAGCCAAGGACCGTCTCGTCTTCGCCACTTCCGGTCTCAATCAGGCCCGGCAGTCGGTGGACAGCGGGAACAACGCCGCGGCGGCGGTGTACGTACGGGCCACCGAGGGCGCCGTCGACCAGGCGACCACCCTCGTCGATGCCGTGGACCGGCGAGGCCGGGAACTCGCGGAGGCGGCGGGCAGACTGCCTGCCGCCCTCACCGAGACGGAGACCGACCTCGCGGATGCGGGCGGGCTGCTCGAAGGCACCAGCGAGGGTGTGTCGACGGCCGATCTGCGGGGCCGGATCGCCCGCGCGCAATCGGTGCTGGGCGATGTGCGGGGGGAGATGCGGGCCGGTCCGTACGACCCCATCGACGCACTGCGCAGGGTGGAGGAGGCGGACGCGGCGCTCGACGAGGCGCTGGCCGGCGCGCGCGAACAGGAGCAGGGCAACCAGCGGGCCCGCTCCCTGCTCGACCGGGCGACGCTCACCGCGCGTTCGACGATCGCCGCCGCGGCCGACTTCATCACCACGAACCGCGGAGCCGTGGGCAGCCAGGCCCGCACCCGCCTCGCGGAGGCCCAGCGGCGGCTCGACCGGTCCCGCGAACTGGCCGGGGCCGACGATCCCCAGGGCGCGCTGGCCGAGGCGCAGCAGGCGGACTCGCTGGCAGGGCAGGCCCGCGGCCTGGCCGAACAGGACGTGCGCGCGTACGGGGGCCAGAGCGGCCCGGGCGGAATGCGGGGCGGAGGCGGCGGGGTCGGCGGCGCGGTGCTCGGCGGGATCATCCTCGGCGGACTCCTGGGCGGCGGGGGCGGCCGCGGCGGCGGAGGTTACGGAGGAGGGTTCGGCGGTGGCTTCGGAGGGGGTTACGGAGGGGGCGGCGGGCCGGGCAGCTTCGGCGGAGGGGGCACGCGCGGTCGGCGGGGCGGCGGCGGCCGCTTCTGAGCCGACGAGAGAACGCACCTATTCCCACCCATTCCCGTACAGGAGAAGCGCCATGACCAAGCAGACCATCCTCGGCCGCGTCACCCAGCTCGCGAAGGCCAACATCAACGCGCTGCTGGACCAGGCGGAGGACCCGCAGAAGATGCTGGACCAGCTGATCCGCGACTACACGGCCAACATCTCGGAGGCCGAGCAGGCGGTCGCCGCGACCATCGGCAATCTGCGGCTGATGGAGCAGGACCACCGCGAGGATGTCGACGCGGCCAAGGAGTGGGGCGGCAAGGCGCTCGCCGCCAGCCGCAAGGCCGATGAGCTGCGGGCGGCCGGGGCGGGCGTGGAGGCGGACAAGTTCGACAACCTGGCCAAGGTCGCGCTCGGCCGTCAGCTCCAGTCCGAGAAGGAGGCGAGGACCGCGGAGCCGACGATCGCCTCGCAGACCGAGGTGGTGGACAAGCTCAAGTCGGGTCTGGACCAGATGAAGACCAAGCTGACGGAGCTGAAGTCCAAGCGTGACGAGCTCGTGGCCCGCGCCAAGTCCGCCCAGGCGCAGAACCGGATGATGGACTCCGTCAAGAACATCAATGTGCTCGACCCGACCAGTGAGCTCAGCCGCTTCGAGGACAAGGTGCGGCGCGAGGAGGCGAGGGCGCTGGGCAAGCAGGAGCTCGCCGCGTCGTCCCTGGACGCCCAGTTCGAGCAGCTGGACAGCCTGGGAGACAGCGCCGAGGTGGAGGCCCGCCTCGCCGCCCTGAAAACGGCGTCCTGACGGGGCGCAGCCCGGCATCCCGCCCCGACCCGCCCCGCCCCGCTCAGAACATGCTGAGCAACTGCTCGACCGTGCGCTCGGCGGCGGGCTCCCCGTCGGGCAGGGCCAGCTCGAACCAGACGGTCTTGCCGCGCGGTGTCCGTCTGGACCCCCAGCCCACGCTGAGCAGCCCGACCAGCTGCAGCCCGCGCCCGCCCTCATCGGTGTCGCGCGCCCGCCGCCGCCGTGGCTGGACGAGACCCGCGTCCCACACCTCGCACACGAGCGTACGGTCGCGCAGCAGCCTGAGCCGGATCTCGCCCTCCCCGTACCGCAGGGCGTTGGTGACCAGTTCGCTGACCAGCAGTTCGGTGGTGTCGACCAGCTCTTCGAGGTCCCAGGCGAGCAGCTGGCCACGGGCCAGTTCACGGGCGCGGCCGACGGAGCGGGGTTCGGGGGGCAGCCGCCAGTCGCCGACGGCGTCGGCAGGCAGACCCTGGATGCGGGCCATGAGCAGGGCGATGTCGTCCTCGCCGTGCCGGGTGTCGAGGGTGGCCAGCACGTGGTCGCAGACGTCTTCGAGCGGCCGCTCCGGTGCGACGAGCGCACCGCGCAGGGCGTCGAGCCCTTCGTCGAGCGGATGGTCGCGGGACTCGACGAGGCCGTCGGTGTAGAGGGCGAGCAGCGCGCCCTCCTTCAGTTCGACCTCGACCTCCTCGAAGGGTTCGCCGCCGACGCCGAGCGGCATCCCGGGCGGGACGTCGAGCAGCATGGCCGGTTCGCCGGGCTCGACCACGGCAGGGGGGAGATGGCCGGCGTTGGCGAAGGTGCACCGCCGGGTGACCGGGTCGTAGACCGCGTAGACGCAGGTAGCCAGGTAGACCTCGGAGAGATCGGCCTCGCGGGACTTGTGGGAGGCCCGTGAGGGCCACTGAGCGCCGCCGCCGGAGGACGAGGAGGCGCTGCCGCCGGGGGTGCCGAGCCCGCGGGCGACCTCGTCGAGCGCGGAGAGCACCTCGGCGGGTTCCAGGTCCAGGAGGGCCAGGGTCCTTACGGCGGTGCGCAGTTCGCCCATGGCCACGGCGGCGCGCAGGCCGCGGCCCATGACGTCGCCGACGACGAGGGCGGTGCGGTGGCCGGGGAGTTCGATCACGTCGAACCAGTCGCCGCCCACCTCGGTGGCGGTGTTGCCGGGGAGGTAGCGGCAGGCGATGTCGAGGCCGGCGGCCACGGGGTCGCCCGGGGGCAGGAGGCTGCGCTGGAGGATCAGGGCGCGCTCGTGCTCGCGCCGGTAGAGACGGGCGTTGTCGATACAGACCGCGGCGCGGGCGGCGAGTTCGGTGGCCAGTGCCCGGTCCCGCTCGCCGAAGGATTCGCTGCCCTTCGTACGGGAGAACTGGACGAGGCCGACCACCGTGTCGTGCGCGACCATCGGCACGGCGAGCGTGGAGTGGACGAAGCTCCGGTCGTCGCCGGGCACGACCTCGACATGGCCGGTGCGCAGGGCGATGGCGCAGGGCGAGTTGTACGAGAAGCGGTGTACGGCGCCGAGCGCGGGCGGGCCGGTGCCCGTGGCGTGTGCGGCGGTGTCCGCGGCGGTGGCGGGCAGGGCGTCGGACACGGCGCTGGCGAGGGCGACGCGGCGCAGCTCGGCCGAGCCGCCGACGGACTCCTGGCGCAGCGAGTCCCAGCGGCCGGGCGGTGCGTCCTCGCCGGTGAGCAGCCCCTGGTAGAGGTCGACGGAGGCGAGGTCGCAGAAGCCGGGCACGGCGACGTCGAGGAGTTCCCGGGCGGTGGTCTCCAGGTCGAGGGAGTTGCCGATGCGGGCACTGGCCTCGTTGAGCAGGGCGAGGTTGCGGCGGGCGCTGGCGGCCTCGCGGGCGGCGATGTGCCGCCGGGTCACATCGGTGGCCAGTCCGGCGATGCCGATGGGGCGGCCCGATCCGCTGTGCACGCGGTAGAGGTTCATGGACCAGTGGCGGCTGCCGGTGCCGCCGGGCGTGGTGCCGACGAGCTGGAGGTCGGTGACGGACACGCCGGTCTCCAGTACGCGCTTCAGGGTGGCGGTGAGCCGGTCCGCCTCGGGGCGCGCGAGGTAGTCGTCGACCGTGCGGCCGCGGTGGTCGGCGGCCTGGCCGCCGAAGACGGTGGCGAAGCGCTGGTTGGCCCGTATCACCGTGAGGTCCGTGCCGAACAGCACGAAGCCGAAGGGAGATTGGCCGAATATGGCCTGTGACGCGGCGAGGTCCGTCTCGATGCGGCGCAGCGCGCGGACGTCCACGACGATGCAGAGCGCGGCCCGTTCCCCGGAGCCCGTCTCGCTCGGCATCACATAGATCTCCGCGAGCCCGTGCACGGGGTTCTCGCCCGGGATCCGGAAGGGGACGAGGCCCGTCCACTCCTTGCCGTCGAGGATCTCGCCGACCCGGCTGTGGCCGTCCCTGCGCAGTTCGGCGGGCATGAAGGCCTCGACCGGATCGGTACCCACCGCCCTGTCCGCGGGAATGCCGAAGAGACCGGCGGCCCTCCGGCTCCACTGCTCGATCAGGCCGTCGGGGCCGATCGAGAAGGAGGCGACCCTGATGTAGTCATAGATCGAGCCAGGCGGGCTGCTCTGCCACACAACGTCGCCCGCTGTCCCAGGTATTTCGCTCACGCGACCGTCCCCTCCAGCTCACACACCGGACCGGTCCTGCCCGCAGTATTCAGCACTACGGCCCCTACCGGCACGGCGTTCACGATCACAGCAAGGTCTCAGTCCCTTTCGGCCAGGTTCCGCCCGGCCTCCGGCCGACCTCGGATGATCGCTGTGCGTCCCACCCCACTCCTAACCAGGCAGGGCCAGCTCGAACCACACGGTCTTGCCGGTCTTTCCGCGCCTGGTCCCCCAGCGGCGAGCAGAACAGGCCACCAACTGCAGCCCTCGGCCGCCCTCGTCGTCGGGTCCGGCCATACGTTCGGTGGGCGGGTCCGGAAGCGGATCGGAGACTTCCACGAGCAGCCCGGAGCGGGTCACGGGGGCGTCACCGTTGAGATGAGGACGCAGAAGCCGTACGCCGATGGGGCCCGCTGTGTATTGCATGGAGTTGGTCACCAACTCACTGACCAGCAGAACCGTCATGTCCGCGACGGCGGTGTCGAGCCCCCAGCCGCGCAACGCCTCATGGACGGCATGCCGCGCGGAGCGCACGGCGCCCGGCACAGCCGGAAAGGTCCACTCGGCGCAGTCGCCTTCGGTGTCGATCACGCCGACCACTTCCAAGACCAGCAACGGGAACGTCCTGTTTACGGGGGTTAATCAGCACATACCCGATATTTGGGGTGCCCTATCGCCGGGCCCGGCACGTGGGGCGTACGGGTGTATGTCCGCGCGCACGAACAGATGCACCCGGGGAGAAGGGCGCACAGCCCCATCACCACGCGCCACCGAAGCCCTCACGGGCGGCGCACGCCGTGGTGTTCCAGGTCAGCGGGGTGCGCCGTCCGGCAGACGGCGCATCGCCTCCGCGACCGCGGGCAGGTCCTGGTCCAGCCAGTCGACCGCATCGCTCTCACCGGGCCCGAGCCAGCGCAGCTCGTCGTGGTCCTGGAGCGGTGCGGGCACCCCGGACACCAGACGGGCCGTCCACACCCGGAGCACGTACCCGGGCTTCAGCGGCCATTCGCCGGGGATGCGCTCCAGGGGTTCCGTCTCCACGCCGAGCTCCTCACGGAGTTCCCGTACGAGCGCCTGCTCGCCGCTCTCCCCCGGCTCCAGCTTTCCGCCCGGCAGCTCCCACCGGCCGGCCAGCTCGGGCGGGGCGCTGCGGCGCGCGGCCAGCAGACGGCCCCGGTCGTAGACGGCTCCGGCCACCACCACGCGATCGTTCATGAGCCGGAGCGTAACGCCCCCGTCCTACGGCCGGGCGCTCTGCCCGATGCGCTCCACCCAGTAGAGCTGCTTGTGACCACGGGCGTCGAGCTTGTCGGCGATCTTCTGGGCCTCGCCCTGCGTGGCAAACCTGCCGACGCGGTAGCGATTGCCGTTGTCGTCCTGCCGTATCACCAGCCAAGGGAGCTCGGCACCGCTGTCATTCATTGCGCCCCTCCCGAGCATTGCGCCCCTCCCTCGAACGGCATGTACGTCTCTAAGGATCCCCAGGAAACCGCAGTACGCATATGCCGGAGCCTACGCCTGACCTTCACTCAACGGATACGTAATTACACAAAGAGATACCGATCCGGCCATAAAAAAAGGGGGCGCACCCAGTTGGATGCGCCCCCCTGCAGCAGTTATGCCGCCGGTTTACCTGCGGCTATTGCGCCTCTGCCATCGCCGTACGCACCGTCGGTATCGGCATGAGGACGGGTCCGGCCGCCGGCTCCTTGCGGCAGACGTCCCCGCACTCCGCGTCCAGCGAGCAGCACAGCGAACAGATCGGCCCTGCCTGTACGGGGCAGTCGGCGATGTCCGGCAGTTCGTAGGCGGTTTCGCAGACCGCGCAGGTGTGGGTGGCGGTGATGTCCGCGATCTCGGCGCCGGGCCCGTTCACCGGATTGGGGCGGGCCAGGTAGTACTTCCCCTTCGTCGCCCAGGCGATCAACGGGCAGAGGGTCAGGGCCAGTCCGGCCGCGATGAAGGTCGAGAAGGCTTCCGCATAGCGTCCGAAGAGCCCGAAGAAGGCCAGGATCGAGACGGTCGACGCGATCACCATCGCGCCGAATCCGGCCGGGTTCACCGCATACAAGTAGGCCCGTTTGAACTCGATGTACCGGGGGCTCAGCCCGATCCGCTTGTTGATGACCAGATCGGCGGCGACGGCGGCGATCCAGGCGATGCCCACGTTCGAGTAGAAGCCCAGCAGCTTGTTGAGGGCCGCGAACATGTTCATCTCCATCAGCGTGAGAGCGATGGCGAGGTTGAGGAAGATGTACCAGACGCGGCCAGGGTGTTTGTGGGTGATCCGCGAGAAGAAATTCGACCAGGACAGCGAACCGCTGTAGGCATTGGTCACATTGATCTTGATCTGCGACACGATCACGAAGACCGCCGCCGCGGGCAGGGCGAACGAGCCGAGCCATGGCTTCAGCGCCTCGATCTGCGGTGCGATCGGCTCCAGCGCGTGCGTCTTGCCGACCGCCTCCAGCGCTACGAAGGCGAGGAGTGCGCCGCCGAGCTGCTTCGCCGCGCCGATGATGACCCAGCCGGGCCCGGCGGCGAGCACCGCGAGGTTCCAGCGCCGCTTGTTGGCCTCGGTCTTCGCGGGCATGAAGCGCAGATAGTCGGCCTGCTCGCCGATCTGGGCGATGAGCGAGAGCGCGACACCCGTACCCAGCCCGAAGCCGATCCAGGAGAACCCGGAACCCGCGCCCTCCGTACCGCCGAAGGAGCCGAACGCGCCCCAGGCGTCCGGCGCCTCGAAGGCGAGCACGACGAACGGCAGCACCAGGCCGATGATCCAGACCGGCTGGGTCCACGCCTGCACCTTGGCGAGGGCCCCCATGCCCCGGAAGACGATCGGGATGACGATGAGCGTGGTCAGCAGATAGCCGGCCTCGACCGGCAGCCCGACGGCCTGGTGCATGGCCTGCGCCATGATCGAGCCTTCGAGGGCGAAGAAGATGAAGGTGAAGGACGCGTAGATCAGCGAGGTCAGCGTCGAGCCGAAGTATCCGAACCCGGCGCCGCGGGTGACCAGGTCCATGTCCAGGCCGTACTTCGCACAGGCCCGGGCGATCGGTATGCCGGTGAGGAAGATGATCGCCGCGGCGGCGAGGATCGAGGCGAGTCCACTGGTGAATCCGTAGGTGAAGACGATCGAGGCGCCGATCGCGAAGTCGGCGAGATAGGCGATCCCGCCGAGCGCGGTGCCCGCGACCATGGACGGCGACCAGCGCCGGAAGGAGTGCGGCGCGTAGCGGAGGGAGTAGTCCTCACGACTCTCGTCGGCGGCGAGCTTCGCGTAACTGCGCCGGGGCGCGGCGGGCGCGGGAGCGCCGGGCAAGGAAGCGGGGGCCGGGGCCTGTGGAGCCCCGGCCCCCTCATGTGTGGCGGTGCCGGTGTCCGTCATAGGTGACTCCCCGTTCGTCGTCCGGTGTGCGGGTACGAACGGGAAGTTAGGAGCTGGACATGACAAGTCGTTACAGTCGGTGATTGCCCCTCGGTTAAGGGACCAGACGGGGCGTTAACTTGTCGTCACCGGCGCCGGACAGCGCCCTCCGAGTATCGGTCATCCGACAGAATCACCTCACGGGAAGGTGGTAGGCGACCCGGAACCGATCGGCCGGCACCACCACGTCCGCCGTCTCGACCGGGCGCCCCGAGGCGTAATACGTACGCTCGATCACCATCACCACATGCCCCGGCACCCCGCCGAGCGCCAGGAGCTCCTCCGCCAGCCCCGGCCGCGCGCCGACCTGCTCGGCCACGTTGTCCACGACGACATCGATCGCGGCCATCCGCTCGACCACCCCACAGCCGCCCAACGGGCCCTCCTCCGGCAGCATCACCGGCGTACGCCCCGTCACGGAGAGGGGCTCCCACGAGGTGGAGAGCATCATCGGCTCCCCGGCCTCCCGGAAGACGTATCTCGTACGCATCACCCGGTCACCCGGCTCGACGCCCAGACGCTCGGCGATCTCGACGCTCGCACCCTCCTGCTCACTGCGGGACTCCCAGGTCCCGCGCACTCCCTCAGCCGTCTGCTCCTGGCGGAACGGACTGGCCCCGGCACCCGCCCGGTAGCCGGAGCGGGCGATCCGGCGCGGGACCGGGCGCTCGCGCACATACGTACCGGAACCGGAGCGCCCCTCGACCAGGCCCTCGGCCATCAGCACCTTGCGCGCCTCCAGTGCGACGGTGTCCGAGACTCCGTACTCCTCGCGGATACGGGCCTGCGAGGGCAGGCGCGTATGCGGCGGCAGCGAACCGTTGACGATCTTCTCTCTCAGATCGCTCGCAACACGCAGATAGGCGGGCTGCTCACCGAAAGCCACAGGCCACTCCCAACAGGTTGACGGTCTGCAACAGACTGGCAACCGTCGGTTGTGGATCGCAAGCACAGGCCAGAGTTTCACCCGAAGTGATGATTCGTCAGGGCCACACGCATATCCCGCCGCCGGTCACCGGAGAGCTCCGCCCCTTCTCGCCCGGGTTCCCCCCAACCTCTTGACCCCTTTTGGTCCAGACCAATAGTTTCCTCTCCGCAGAGCACGACTCATGTACCTCTCAGCACACGCACAGGAACGGGCCTCATGCGTCGAAGAACCCTGTCCTCCCTGGCCGTTGCCGCCTGCGCAGTCACACTGGCGGCCGGCCTCACCCCCGCCGCCTCCGCCTCGTCCGATCACGGCAAGGGCCACGGCGACACCGGTCACCACGGCTCCTCCCCCGCGTACAAGCGCGTCGGCTACTTCACCCAATGGGGCGTGTACGGACGCGACTTCCAGGTCAAGGACCTGGACACGAGCGGCACCGCGGCCAAGCTCTCCCACATCAACTACGCGTTCGGCAACGTCAGCGCCGACGGCAAGTGCTTCACGGGCAATGTGCCCGGCGAGGCCGACGCCTGGGCCGACTACGTCCGCCCGCTGGACGCGGCGGGATCGGTGGACGGCGTCGCCGACACCGACGACCAGGCCCTGGCGGGCAACTTCAACCAGCTGCGCGAGCTCAAGGCCAAGCACCCCGGCCTCAAGGTCCTGATCTCCCTGGGCGGCTGGAGCTGGTCCACCCACTTCTCGGACGCGGCCCGCACCGCCGCCTCCCGCAAGGCGTTCGTCTCCTCCTGCATCGACCTGTACATCAAGGGCAACCTGCCGGTGGACGGCACGCGCGGCGGCCAGGGCGCCGCGGCCGGTCTCTTCGACGGCGTGGACATCGACTGGGAGTGGCCCGGCTCCGCCGGTGACACGGACACGGTCTTCCGCCCCGAGGACAAGCGGAACTTCACCGCGCTGGTCCACGAGTTCCGTACCCAGCTCGACGCCTACGCGAAGAGCAACGCGAAGGCCCGGAAGGGCCACGGCGCGAAGCCCAAGCACTACGAGCTCTCCGCGTTCGTCCCCACCGCCCCCGCCAAGATCGACGCGGGCTTCGATGTGCGCCGCATCATGCGGGACTTCGACTTCGTGAACCTCCAGGGCTACGACTTCCATGTCTCCGGCGAGGCGACCACGGCCCAGCAGTCCGCGCTGTACGCGAAGGGCGACTTCAGCGTCGACCAGACCGTCCACGACTGGATCGAGCGCGGCGCGCCCGCCCGCAAACTGGTGATGGGCATGCCGTTCTACGGTCAGGGCTGGACCGGCGTCACGGGCGGCGGCGACGGCCTCGGCCAGCCGGCCGCGGCGCCCGCGCCCGCCACCTGGGCGGCGGGCTACGAGGACTACAAGGCCCTGAAGAAGCTGGCCGACTCGGGCACGTACAAGGTCCACCGGAACGTCGGGGACGGCAGCGCCTGGCTGTTCGACGGCACCACCCTGTGGACGTACGACGACCCGCAGGTACTGCGCACCAAGACCTCGTACATCCGGAGGAACGGTCTCGGCGGCGCGATGTTCTGGTCGCTGGACGGGGACACGGACGACGGCGAGCTGATGACCACGGTCGACCGGGGCCTCGGCCGGCGCTAGCACGGAGCACGGCACAAGGTGTGTGGGGCGGCCGCGGATGCGGTCGCCCCACACACACTCAATCCGTCATCGGAACTCAGAACTGCAGCGCCCAGGAGTTGATCCTCCCGGTGTCCGCCGCGGCGTTGTCACTGACCCGCAGCTTCCAGGTGCCGTTGGCCACCTCCGACGAGGCGTTCACCGAGTAGGTGGTGACCACGTTGTCGCTGCTGCCGCCTGACCCGTACGCCTTCAGGTTGTAGACGGAACCGTCGGGCGCGACGAGGTCGATCTTCAGGTCACCGATGTAGGTGTGCGTGATGTCGACGGGCACGCTCAGCGCGGCCGGCGCGTTGCCGCTGACACCGGTGACGGTGACGGGCGACTCGACCGTGGAGTTGTCGCTGATGGTGTAGCTCGTCGTGTTCTCGAACCGCGGGCCCGGCGGTGTGACGGTGCCGGAGCCGACGTTCAGCAGCCGGTTCGGGGAGCCCGTGCCCGGGTTCGTCACCACTCCGGTGCTGGCCGCGGCGACGAGTCCGGCGGAGACCTGCGCCGGGGTCTCGTTCGGGTGGTCGGCCAGGTAGAGGGCCGCGGCACCGGCGACGTGCGGGGACGCCATCGACGTACCGGAGATGGTGTTGGTGGCGCTGTCGCTGGTGTTCCAGGTCGAGGTGATCGAGGAGCCCGGGGCGAAGATGTCCAGCACGGTGCCGTAGTTGGAGAAGCTGGAGCGGGCGTCGGTGTTGGTCGTGGAGCCGACGGTGATGGCCTCGGTGACGCGTGCCGGGGACTTCGTGGAGGCGTTGGTCGACTCGTTGCCCGCGGCCACCGCGTAGGTGACTCCGGAGGCGATCGACCTCCGTACGGCGGCGTCGAGCACGGAGTCCGCCCCACCGCCCAGGCTCATGTTGGCGACGGCCGGCTTCACGGCGTTCGCCGTCACCCAGTCGATGCCCGCGACGACCCCGTCGGTGGTGCCGGAACCGCCGTTGTCGAGGACGCGGACGGCGACGATCTTCGCTTTCTTGGCGACGCCGTGAGCCGTACCCGCGACCGTGCCCGCCACATGGGTGCCGTGGCCGTTGCCGTCCTGCGCGGTGTTGTCGTTGTCGACCGCGTCGTAGCCGTACGAGGCCCGGCCGCCGAAGTCGCTGTGGGTGATCCGCACACCGGTGTCGATGATGTACGCGGTGACACCCTGGCCCGCCGTGTCCGGGTAGGTGTAACTCTGGTTCAGCGGAAGGCTCTTCTGATCGATCCGGTCCAGTCCCCACGAGGGCGGCGAGGGCTGGGTACTGGAGATCGTGAAGGTCCGGTTCTGCACGACGGACTCGACGGCGGGGTCGGCGGCGAACTTCTTCGCCTGCGCCTCGGAGAGCTGGACCGCGTAGCCGTTGAGTGCGGCGCGGTACGTCCTCTTGATCTTGGCGCCGTACTCCTTGGCGAGGGCCCTGCCCTGCGCGGAGCCGGCGTCGGCCGCCGCTTCGTCGAGCGTGACGATGTAGCTGTTGCTGATGGCGCCCGGGGCACCCGCGTTCTCGATCCGGCCTTCCGTCGCCGTGCCGGCCGCGGTGGCGGGGAACGCCGCCGCGGTGGAGAGCACGAGGGCGGCACCGGCTATGACACCGGCCGCGGCAAATCTTCGACGCGCGTGGGGGGTATGACGCATCACTGACATGTGAGGGGTCCTCCTCGATTGCGGTGCGCTGGTGGGGGGTTCCACGGGAAGTGCAGGTGGGGCAGGCCGAACCGGGCGGAGCCGAGTGGACTCGTAGATCATGGGCATGTCAATCGATCGCTTCGGATTCCGCGCTGCCCACGGCCCGGCCGACAGCGAAAGATTGACCGATCCTTGGGGATCGCACAAGGGTGCGTTGAGGCATGCCATACCTCTGCCATCCGGCCGCCACGCGCCTGACATGCTGACGGGCATGGCCATGTATCTCTGCCCGCAGGACGGCACCCGCGCCGAGACCAGCTCCCTCACCTGGTGCTGCCCGGTCTGCCGCGGCCCCTGGGACCTCGATTTCGAGATCGCCGGGCCGCTCGCGCTCGATTCCCTGACCGGACGCGTCAATTCACTGTGGCGTTACGAGGAGGCGCTGCCCCTCGCCGGGCCCATGACCACCCTCGGCGAGGGCCGCACCCCGCTCGTCCCGCTCACCGGCACGGTCTCGGCCAAGCTCGACTTCCTGATGCCGACGCTCTCCTTCAAGGACCGCGGCGCCGTGATGCTCGCCGAACTGGCCCGCCGGCTCTCGCCCGAGCGCGTCGTCGCGGACAGCAGCGGCAACGCGGGCACGGCCGTCGCCGCGTACTGCGCGCGGGCCGGGCTGCCCTGCACTGTGTACGTCCCCGAGGGCACGTCCCCGAAGAAGACCGAGCAGATCCGGGCCCACGGCGCCCGCCTGGAGATCGTCCCCGGCGACCGCGAGGCCACCGCGCTGGCCGCCCGCACCGCCGCCGACACCCCCGGCACCTTCTACGCCTCGCACATCTTCAACCCGTACTTCCTGCACGGCACGAAGACGTACGTGTACGAGATGTGGGAGGACCTCGGCGGCCGTCTCCCGGACGCCATCGCCGTACCGGTCGGCAACGGCACCCTCCTCCTCGGCGCGGCCCTGGCCACCGCCGAACTCCACGCCCAGGGGCTGATCGACGAGCGCCCGGCGCTGATCGCCGTACAGGCCGAGGCCGTGTCCCCGCTGGCCGCCGCATTTCGCGCGGAGGCGGACGGGCTGCTCGACGCCGCGCCCGGTTCCCGTACCGCCCCCACCCTCGCCGAGGGCATCGCCATCCCCCGCCCGCCGCGCGCCCGGGCCATCCTGGCGGCGGTACGGGAATCGGGCGGCACGTTCCTGACGGTGACCGAGGATCAGATCCGCGCGGCCCAGCTGGACCTGGCCGCCCGCGGGTTCTACGTGGAGACGACGGGCGTCGCCTGCTGGGCGGCGGTCGGCGACCGGACGGACCGTGACATCGTCGTCCCCCTGTGCGGCGCAGGCCTCAAAACGGGCCTCGCGGCCTGACGGGGCGGGTCTTCGACCACGCGCACCACGGACCTTCCTCCTCGGCCCCGCGGTTCACCCGCACGCCGCGCGGCGCGCGGCGCCGCCCGGCTCGCGCGTCCCTACCGTCGTACGGTGAGCCTCTCGCGCGTCTGTCTCCTCACGTCTCTCACGTCCCTCACATCCCTGCTCGCGGTCTCGGGCGCGCTCATCGCGCCGCTGCCGCCCCTCTCGTACGCCGCCGCTCCCCTCCCGCCCTCGCCCACGGCCTGCGGCCGGGACACCGACCCCTCCTGGGCGCCGGTCTCCACCCGCTTCGGTGCGGCCGACGGTTACGACCCCTATGTCGGCAACGGGTATCTGGCCCACCGAGTGCCCGCCGCGGGCGCCGGATATGCCGCGTCGGGTGAGAAGACCGGCTGGCCGCTGTACACCCCGCGCTACGACGGCGCGTTCGTCTCCGGCCTGTTCGGGCGCGAGAAGGGCCTCGCCGCCGGCCGCGAGGTGATCGCCGCGCTGCCGAGCTGGACCACACTCGACGTACGCGTCGGCAAGGAGACCTACGGCTCCGACACGCCCCCGGGCCGGATCTCGCACTACCGCCGGACGCTGTTCCTGCGCTGCGGCCTGGTGCGTACGTCACTGCGCTGGACGACGGCCGACGGGCGCGCGACGGACCTGACGTACGAGGTGCTCGCCGACCGCGCCGACGTGCACACCGGCGCCGTGCGGCTGCGCATGACACCGCACTGGAGCGGTACGGCGACCGTCACCGGCCGCCTGGACGCGCGGGGCGCACGCCGGATCACGCTGAAGGGCGACGGAACGTTCCGCACGCAGGGCACCGACACGGCGGGCGCGATCGTCCAGACGATGCGCACCGGCAACGGCGGATCGGCTTCGACGCACAGCACGGCCCGGGTGCACAACGGCCGCACGTACACCTTCGAGAAGTACGTCGGGGTGGACACCGCGCTCACCTCGTCCGCCCCGCGCACCACCGCCCGCGACGCGTCCCGGCGTGCGGCCCGGCGCGGCTGGTCCGGTGTGCTCGCCGCCAACGCCGCCGCCTGGCGACGGGTCTGGGCGGCGGACATCTCCGTACCGGACAGTCCCGAGCTGCAGAAGTGGCTGCGGTCGGCGCAGTACGGACTGCTCGCCCCCACCCGGACCGGCTCCCGCGACAGCATCGCCCCGACCGGCCTGACCAGCGACAACTACGCGGGCCTGGTGTTCTGGGACGCCGAGACCTGGATGTACCCGGCGCTGCTCGCCACCCGCCCCGAGCCGGCCCGCTCGGTCGTCGAGTACCGCTACCGCACGCGCGCAGCCGCCCGTACCAATGCCCAGAAGCTGGGATTCCGGGGCCTGTTCTACCCGTGGACGAGCGCCAGCAAGGGCGACCTCTGGTCCGAGTGCCAGAGCTGGAACCCCCCGCACTGCCTCACCCAGAACCACCTCCAGGGCGATGTCGCGCTCGCCGTCTGGCAGTACTACCTGGCGACCGGGGACCGCGCCTGGCTGGCCGGGCGCGGGTGGCCGCTGCTCCGGGGGATCGCCGACTTCTGGGTCTCGCGGGCCACCGCGAACGCCGACGGCAGCTATTCGGTGAAGGACGTCGCGGGCCCCGACGAGTACAGCAACGGTGTCACCGACGGGGTCTTCACCAACGCGGTGGCCGCCACGGCCCTGCGCAACGCCACCCGCGCGGCACAGTTGCTCGGCCACCGGGCACCGGACGCGTGGACGCGGGTCGCGAACGGTCTGCGCATCCCGTACGACCCGAAGCGGAAGCTCTTCCTCCAGTACGCGGGCTACAACGGCTCGACGATCAAACAGGCCGATGCGGTCCTGCTGATCTATCCGCTCGAATGGCCGATGGAGCCCGGCGCCCGGGCGGCCACGCTCGACTACTACGCCGCGCGCACCGATCCGGACGGCCCGGCGATGACGGACTCGGTCCATGCGATCGCCGCGGCCGCGATCGGTGAGCCCGGCTGCGCGACGTACACCTATCTCCAGCGCTCCGTGCGCCCGTTCATGCGCGGCCCGTACGCCCTCTTCAGCGAGGCCCGGGGCGCGAAGGCGGGCGCACAGGACCCGTTGTCGGGCTCCCCCGCCCAGGACTTCCTCACCGGGAAGGGCGGCTTCCTCCAGGTCTTCACGCACGGTCTGACGGGCCTTCGGCTGCGGGAGGACGGGGTGCGGCTGGATCCGTTGCTGCCGCCGCAGCTGGGCAGGGGCGTCACGCTGACGGGCCTGCACTACCGGGGCCGCACGTACGACGTCGCGATCGGCCCGCTGACGACGACGGTCCGGCTGGCCTCCGGCGCCCCCTTCACCATCCACACCCCCACCGGCCCCCGCCTCCTCGCGGGCACGCTCGCCCTGCCCACCCGCCGTCCCGACCTCGCCCGGACGACGAACGCGGCCCGCTGCCGCCCGGCGGGGGCGAACTCCGAGACCCCCGGCCTGTACGCGGCCGCGGCGGTGGACGGCAGCCGGGCCACGTCCTGGTCTCCGGACGGCGCGACGGGCGCACTGACGGTGGACCTGGGGCGCGCGGCCCCGGTGACATCGATCGCCCCGGAGTGGGAGGACGTGCCCCCTGCCTCGTACAGCCTGGAGACATCGGTGAACGGCACGGACTGGCGTCCGTACGGATCAGGGGTGACGGCCCGTCAGATGCGGCTGACGGTCACTTCGGAGAACGCGGAGAAGCCGGTGGGCGTACGGGAGTTGAGGGTGACGCAGCCCTGAGCCCACTCACCGGCCCGACCGCCCGCCTCCCGCCCGCCGGCCGTCCGAGGAGAATTCCGCCCAGCACCAGGGCCAGCCCGCAGAGCTGCCTGAGGGTGAGCGACTCACCGGCGATCACCGTGCCGAGCAGTACGCCCGCCACCGGGTTGAGCAGTCCGACCAGGCCGACCGTGGCGGCGGGCAGATGGCGCAGGCCCGCGAACCAGGCGCCGAAGGCGAGCGCGGTCGCCACGACGGTGACGTAACCGAATCCGAGAGCGGCCGGCCCGTCGAGCGCGGGCGGCGCGCCCTCCACGAAAACGGCGAAGGGCAGCAACAGCAATCCTCCCGCGATCAGTTGCCAGGCGGTCGAGGCGAGCACATCGACGTCCTTGCCCCACCGCTTGGCCAGGACATAGCCGAGGGACGACATGAGCATCGCGGCGACGGAGGCGAGCACTCCGCGCGTGTCGGCCGATGCCGTACCGCTGAGCAGCATGAGCGACACCCCGCCGAGCCCGACGGCGGCACCGGCCAGCGGCAGCAGGCGCGGGCGCTCGGCGAGCAGCGCCCAGGCGATCAGCATCATCACCAGTGGCGAGGTCGCCATGACCGTCGACGCGGTGCTGGTCGGGAGCAGTTGGGCGGCTACGTAGACCAGGGCGAAGAACCCGCCCATGTTGAGGGCCCCGAGGACCGGGGACTTCCACCACCAGGAGCCGCGCGGCCGTTCCCGTCGCACGGCCAGGAGCAGCAGCCCGGCCGGCAGGGCCCTGATCGCGGCCCCGTACAGGGGGTGACCGGCGGGCAGGTAGGCGTGGGTGACGAAGTAGTTCGTGCCCCAGGCGACGGGTGCGATCGCCGTGATCAGGACCCATCGCAAAGTAGCTTCCATGGAAGTCAATATACCTTCCGAGGAAGCTAAAGCGGCTACAGTGAATCCATGGAGCCGAAATCCGCCCCGCGCACCCCGCACACCTCCTCGCCCCCTGACCACATCGCCCGCATCCAGTCCGAGTGGGCCGGGGAACGACCGGACCTCGATGTGAGCCCCCAGGGAGTGATCGGCAGACTCCACCGCCTGGCCGGCCTGCTCACGGAGGAACTCTGCGTGGTCTACCGGCGGTTCGGCCTGGGCGAGGGCGAGTTCGATGTGCTGGCGGCGCTGCGCCGCGCGGGAGAGCCGTACGAACGGGCCCCGGGGGAGCTGGCGGTGCACACCATGGTCACCACGGGGGCGATGACCAAGCGGATCGACCGTCTGGAACGGGACGGGCTCGTCACCCGCCGCCGCTCGGCGGGCGACGGCCGGGGCCGGGTGGTCGCACTCACCCACGCGGGACGGGACCTGATCGACCAGGCTTTCACCGAACACATGCGCAATGAACGCCGCCTCCTGAACACCCTGTCGCGGGAGGAGGCGGCACAGCTCGAGATACTCCTGACCGCCTGGCTGGGCCGCATGGAGCCCCCGCAAGAAGCACCCGGGAAACCCCGGAACCCGGCCGCTCAGCCCAACGGCTGAAAGTACCTGTCCCCCTTCTCGATCAGATGCGAGGCATACGCCCGCCCCAGCGCGGGCTTCCCCCGGTACATGCCCACATGGGCCTGCGCACTGTCGACGACGACCGGCCGCGCGAAGCAGGCGGACTGATTGCGTTGCTTCTCCTGCGCCCACGCCATCGCGTCCGGATGGACCCAGCCACCGACCAGAACGGGAAAGGCCGCGACGCCGGTCTGCATCCCCACAGGCAGCCCGCCCTTGTTCTTCTTGGCGTACGCGAGCACCTGCGTCGTAAACGTGTCGATGACCGGCACGGTGACCTCGGGCACGGCGGCGGCCACGGTGAACAGATGCAGATTGGTGGCCGCCCACCGCATCCGGAAATCGGCCCGCCGCCCGACGAGCACGGGAACCCCGCTCCAGTCCTCCCAACGCGGTGCACAGCCGTCGGCCGTCAGCCGGCTCTCGACGGCCGCCAGGTAGTCACGTACCGACTCATCGCTCATGGCCGCGATTGTCCATGAGCCGGACTGCTCAGATGCCGGGCGGGCCGATTCGGGTGTAAGGAATGCCGATAGTGGTGCCACCGGGGGTGGCCACCCTGACGGTGACCACGCCCGGCGCACCGGTCGGTGCCGTGACTGTCAGCTGGGTGTCGGAGACCACGGTGAAGGCGGCCGGCACGCTCCCGAACAGCACTGTGGTGGTGTACGTCAGTCCGACGCCGTTGACCGTCAACGTGTTCCCGCCCGCCGACGGCCCCTGGTTGGGCACCAGACTGGCGACGGTCGGGGCACCCAGATAGAGGTAGGCCACACTGGTGCTCGTGCCACCGGGTGTGATGACGGTGACCGGGACGGTGCCGGCGACACCGGCCGGCACCACCACTCTGATCTCCGTGGCCGAGAGAATGTTGTAGGTGGACGCCGCCGTCACGCCGAAGCGGACCGCCGTGACTTGGAGGAGATTCACACCGGTCAGCGTCACGGCGTTGTTACCGCCCACCGGCCCGGATCCGGCGACGACACCGGTCAGAAGCGGCGCGCCGATGTAGTAGTAGGGGACGGCCTGGCCGCTGGTACCCCCGGGCGCGGTGACCGTGACGGCAACCGGACCCGGGCCGGCGGTGGGAACATCCGCGGTGAGTTGAGTGGCCGAGACGAAGGTGAACGAAGTCGCCTCGTTCACGCCGAAGCGAACGGAAGTCGTTCCGGTGAAGCCGGTCCCGGACAGGGTGACGCTGTTCCCGCCCGCGACCGGCCCCTGGGCCGGAGTCACACTGCCCAGAACCGGAGCGGCGACGTACGTATAGGGGACCCCGGCACTGGTGCCGCCCGAGGTGGCGATCGTGACATTCACGGTGCCGGCGGGCGCGGCGGGGGCGATCGCCACGGCCTGCGTGTTGGAGAGGGCGATGAACGCGGCGGCCACGGTACCGAAGTGAACCGAGGTGGCGCCGGTGAAGTCGGTTCCGGTCAGCGCGACCGTGTTCCCGCCTTCGACCGACCCCTGGTTGGGAGCGATGGAAATGATCGCGGGCGCGGCGAGAAGGTAGGTGAAACCGATGCCGTTGCTCGTTCCGTCGGGCGTGGTCACCACGATCTGGCCGGTGCCCGCACCGGCCGGGGCGACCGCGGTGATCTCGGTGTCGGACACCACGGTGAACGAAGCGGAGGGAGTACCACCGAAGGTGACCGCGGTCGCGTCGGGGAATCCGGTGCCGGTCAGTGTGACAGCCGTTCCGGCGGCCCCCGAGAGAGAGGTGCTCGTGGTGATTACGGGGGCCGCCGCAGCCGTCGACGATTGCGTAGCGTGGGGCATCGAGCTGTCGGAGCTCTCCACAGCCGTTCTCCTGTCGGGGCGTTGTGATCGGGACGTTGTGGACGGGATGCGAAGGTCAAAATGCGAGAATCGGAATGGGGGCATCGGGACGCCGCCCGGACCTCCTGGCCGGGCGGCGACGAGCGAGTGATGCCGAGCGGGTTCCGCGCCCGGTCGGGCGCGAAATGTCCCGGACCGGGGCGGACACCGTCCGTCCGGAGGCGGTACCGGCGCCGGGCGTTGTGGCGCGTCGGCGGCCGGTACCGCAGCCGTGGCGGATCGGGATCAGATGCCGGGGCCTGTCGCGTAGGTGAAGGCGCCGACGTCCGTGGCCGTGCCCGCGGGGTTGGTGAGGCCGACGTCGACCGCACCGACGGCGCCGGGCGGGGTGACGGCGGACACCGTCGTCGCGTTGATGACCGCGAACGGTGCCGGCACGTCGTCGAACGTGACCTGGCTCGTCGAGGTCAGGTTGGTACCCGTGATGGTCACCGCCGTTCCACCGGTCGTCGGTCCGGAGGCCGGAGTGAGCCCGGTGATGGTCGGGGCGTCGATGTACGTGTACGACAGACCGTTGTTGGTGCCTCCGGCAGTCGTCACACTGACGCTCACCGGCCCGGCTGCCGCCCCCGCGGGCACGACGACACTGACCTGGCTGTCCGACAGGATCGTCGGCACGACGCTGTTGGCCCCGAAGGACACTCCCGTCGCGGTGGACAGGCCGGTGCCGCTGATGACGACGGTGTTGCCGCCCGCGGTGGCGCCCGAGTCCACGCTCAGACCGGACTTGAACGGGGCGCCGACGTAGAAGAACGGCAGCGGGTTGCTGGTTCCACCCGGGGTGACCACCGTGACGCCGGCCGTGCCGGAGCCGGACGGCGAGACAGCGGTGACCTGGGTGGGCGACACGTTGGTGACGGCGGTGGCCGGCTTGGTGCCGAACAGCACAGCAGTGGTGCCCGTGAGGTTGGTGCCCGTGATGGTGACGGCGGTACCGCCACCGGTGGAGCCCTGGTTCGGACTGATTGGCATGATCGTCCTCCGTGTGTTTGAACTGAACTCTCGAATACGGGAGTTGACTCCGAGCCGGGTCCGTACCATGACCCATGGCATGACGTGGACCGCCGGGCCGCTGCCCGGCCCGACTGTCCTCGCCCACCTCCTGCTCGACCGCTTCCGTGGGTACGCCGCTGGACGCACTCACGGAAGCGTCCGAGGGGTGCCTTCTGGGGGAAGGCACCGTCAGCGGCCGACACCGCGCAGGGTGCTCGGAACTGTGATGGGCCATGGAGCGGGCCGCCGGCCCCGGACGCCGTGGCGGCTGCGCTCATGACCTGGATGACGAGGTACTCGGTGTGCGCGAATGGCTCGCGCACCGCTCCCATACAGAGGCCGAGGGCTGCCGCATCAGCCCTGCCGTTGCTCGGCAGGGCGACTGGTCGGATCCAAGTCCTCTTCGGGGGCGCCCATCGCGGTCGTTCGGAGCAATCGATGCCGAGGTCCGTCATGCGTGGACGGCCGGCGAACAGAACGGTGCCGCGCTCCCCCGGAGAGGGATGGGCGGCCCACCGGTTCGGTTACTCAAGTCACCCATACGAATGGAATATGACACAAGCATCCTGACAGTCAGTCACCTGAAAGGGCGAGCGCACGGGGGCGGCCCGATCAGCACGCCGGGGCAGCCGAATCCGCCGCCTCTCCCGCCACGCGCCCCCCAGAAACCAGCACGCGCCCAACGGTTCTGTGGGCCGTCGGTGGCGAAGCGGTCCGCGCCCGCTTGCGCCTGCCGTCGGGCTCCCGCACCACGCTGAACAATCGCCCTGGCCAAGACGTACGGCCGCATCTCAGCGGACTGAATTGCGGACTGAACTGAGGGGAACCACCCATGGACAGAGCGGGACATCCGGATCGTAGAACTCTGCTCGCCGGCGGACTCGTGGTCGCCTCGGTCGCACTGGCGGGGTGCTCATCGACGAGCGCGACCCCGGTGACGAGCGGCACTTCACCGGAACCACGGCCGGCCACGCCCACCGAGGCATTCGCGAGGCTGATGGACGGCAACAAGCGCTGGGTGAGCGGAGACCTTCGGCACCCCGACCGGGATCCGGACCGGCGCGAGTTCGTAGCCCAGAAGCAGGAGCCTTTCGGGGCGATCCTCTCGTGCATCGACTCCCGGGTGCCGCCGGAACTCCTCTTCGACACCGGGCTGGGTGACCTCTACGTGATGCGCACGGGCGGTGAGGCGGTCGGTCCGGTGGTCACGGGGTCCGTGGAGTACGGGCCCATGACGAGTGACACTCCGCTCGTCGTGGTCCTCGGGCATCAGCGCTGCGGCGCCGTCGAGGCGGCGTACAAGTCCGTCCGTGACGACAAACCGCTCCCGGGCAACCTGGAGGCGATCGCCAAGGCCCTGCGTCCGGCGTACGAGCAAGCGGCCCGCGAAGGCGGCGCCGACCCGGTCGAGGCCATGGCCCGCGCCCAGGTCGAGCTGACCGCGGCCGACCTCCGCTCCAACCAGGATCTGGCCCCGCTCGTGAAGAAGGGCACCCTCGCCGTGGTCGGCGCCTACTACTCCCTCGACACCGGAAAGGTGGAAATCCTGGCCGGCGCCCCTTCCTGACCACTGGCGCACCGGCCTCCGGGGGGCGCTTACGCATCGCCCCACTCCGAGTGGTCGGGCCCGAGCCGTTGCAGGACTCGCTGTCCCCCGGATCGGCCGGGTTGTCGGGCGTGCCGGGCAAGGCCCTCGCGCCTCTTGCCGCGTACCTCTGGAGCAGCGCCCGAACGCCGCCGCCTGTGAGTCACGGTGCAGTCGGCCGGAATCCGCCGGAGGCAGCGACGCCGCTGTCCGGACCGGCAGGCCGGATTGTCAGTGGCGGCCGCTTCCATGGGGTCATGAGCACTGTGCACGAGGCCGCCGCCCTCCTCCCCGACCCTGCCGAACTCCGCGTCCATCTGCGCGCATTGGCTGTCCTGGACGTCACGATCGGCGACGATCCGCGGTTCTGCTGTTACACCTTCGACGCCGCCTGGGGCTCCGGCGAAGAGGCAGCATTGGGCGAAGAGGCAGCATTGATGGAGAACGGCTCGGGGGACGACTTCTCCGTCCTCTTCACCCCGTCCGGCGTGCTCATACGCGGCTTCGACCACGAGTCGGAGATGAGTCCGTACGCGACGGACGACGAGCAGGTCTGGCCCGGTGTCATCGACGAAGTGCCCACCGCGCTGCGCCCGCTCCTGGACGAACCCGCCTTCCGTGACGAGGGGATCGACGCCCCACGTGTCACCGCCTGTCTGTGGCGGGAGACCGGCGACATCGCCTGGCGCACCGGCTCGTCCATCACCTTCCCCTCCGGCAGCGAGGACCCGGACGGCTCAGGCTTCCTCTTCCCTCTCCTCACCGACCGCTCCCCCGAGGCCGTCCAGGCCCACTTCGAGGACTACTACGAGCGCCCCGTCCCCCTCGACGCCATTCGCCACGTCCTCGCCGGGCACCCCCTCGCCCCTGCGATCACCGCAGCCCTCAATCCGGCCGCCCTCTCGGACAACGCCCTGCTCCGCAGGATCGCCGCGCATCCCGAGGTGGCCTCCTACCTGGCCTGCGACGGCGAGTTCGACCTCGCCCGCACCGACCCGATCGCCCTGCCCAACGGCCTCCCGGTGGAGCCCGTCGCAGGCTGCAACGCGGGCGGCACCCACTACCTCTGCGGCCCGGCCGCCCCCGGCGGCCCCCGCCCCGTCCTCTACACCGACTCCGAGGGCCAGGCCTCCCTGATCGCCGAGTCCCTCGCCGAGGCCCTGACCCTCGTCATCGCCCTCCCGTCCTGGCACGACGCCCTGGCCGGCTTCCGTCCCCCGGCTCTCAACTCCGACTACATCGACGACCACCCGGACCACGCCACCGTCCGCGACCGCCTCCTCGCCGCCCTCCGGCTCCCCCCGGCCACCGAGCGGGAAGTCCTGGACCGCCTCCTCACCACCGCCGCCCGCACCGTCCCCGACGGCGTCCTCCCGCACGTTCCCGATGAGGAGGACTCCGTCTTCCAGCCGATGCTCAAACCGCTTGCCGACCAGGGGCGCCGGCGTCGGACTTCACGGTGGCGCCCCTCGCCACCTCGTGGACCGGAGCAGCCGCCAACTCGCCGCGCAGCAAAGCCGGCTCGGCGGCCGGGCGCCCGTCGGGGCGGACGGGTTCGACCACCAGGACAGACTGGCGATCACACGATCTGTCCAGCTCACGGAAAGCGGTGACTGACATAGCAGTACTGGAGACACTTCGGCAGCTGATGCCGCCCACGACCCAAAGCGACACGTCGGTCGACTGGGCACGGATGAGCGAGTCGTGGGGCAGGGAGTTCCCGTCGGATTTCCGGCACTTCATCGAGGCGTACGGAGCCGGGACGATCGAGGACTGCTTGAGCGTCCTCAAGCCCGAACCGAGAGGGGCCGAGCCTGGTCCCGGCGGCATGCTCATGGAGACGGCGAATGCCGAGAGTGCCTGGACCGGAGAACCGAAGTCGGCCGATCTGGTCGATACGGCCCCCGAGCTGATCGCATGGGGGCTGGACTCCAGCTCGGACCTCCTGTGCTGGGACGCCTCAGGTGACAATCCGGAGTCGTGGCCGGTCCTTGTTCGCAGCAGGGGCGACAATCTGTGGAGTCGTTACGACTGCGGGATGGTGGAGTTCCTCGTGCACGTGCTGCGGGCGGACTTCGCCGACTGCCCCTTGAGTGACCTGTCTCTTTGGGGCAAGCACCAAGCCGCCTTCCTGAACCAGCGTGAGTACCAGCGCCTGTTGAAGGCCGGTCTGGACCCGTGGACGGGCGAGCCGGACCCGTACGCCGGAATGTTCGGCGACTGACCGGCAGGCGCAGGGACTGTCTCCGCCTGACCCGTAGTCACATGAGTCACCACAACGGCTGAGCAGGGGTGATCCCCCGAGCTCCAACACAATGTCGTTCCACGGCACGTCCAGGTCAGCCGTCAGCCTGAGCATTTCGCGGACGAGAACCCCCCATGGACAGGTATCTGTGCCCGATCCGCCGACAGGGCAGGCAGCCGGGCCGGACATGGCGGCGCGTTACAGGCAGTTGACGATCTTGACATGTTCCATCCATATGTTAGTCATCAGATTCGCCGTTCGCCGACCCTGGAGGCAATGTGAAGCTCTCGCTCACCCGAAGATCCGCCGTGTTGATCGGTGCCGCCTTCGTCGCCACGCTGATCCCCCCTGTGCAGGCCCACGGCGCCGCCCCGCCGCTACCGCCTGCGACGACTGCGACGGACGGCCCACGCGGTGCACCTGTCACCGTGACGCTGATCACCGGCGACAAGGTGACGGTGACTCCGGGACCTGACGGATCAGTCCGCTCGGTGGATGCCATCAAGCGCCCGCCGGGCGCAACCGGTTCGGTACGCACCGCCATCGAGGACGGGGACACCTATGTGTACCCCGACGAGGCCATGGCCTACATCGCGACCGACCGGCTCGACAAGCAACTCTTCGACGTCACCGAGTTGATGGCCCAGGGCTACGACGACGCGCACAGCAGCGAACTACCGCTGATCGTCACCCACACGAAGGACTCAACCGCCCTCAGGTCCGGCGCCGCCAAGGGTTCGCCCGCCCAGCCGCCCGGCGTGGACCTGCCGGGAGCGAAGACCACCCTGAGCCTTCCGTCCGTCCACGGAGAGGCGGTCCGGGCCCAGCGGTCGAAATCCGCCGCCTTCTGGTCCGCCCTCACCGGCACCGAACAGCAGAAATCCCCGCCGCCGACGGCACGGAGCAGTGGAGCCGCGGATGCCGCGCCGTCCTTCATCGACGGTGTCGACAAGGTGTGGCTCGACAGCAAGGCGCAGGAGGCCCTCGCCGACAGCACCTCCCAGATCGGCGCTCCCGCGGCCTGGGCCGCGGGAGGCACGGGGACCGGGGTCCGGGTCGCGGTACTGGACACCGGGGTGGACCCCACCCATCCGGACCTGGTGAACCGCATTGTGGGGTCCCGGAACTTCGTCCGCGGCGAAGACGCCATCGACCGGGCCGGCCATGGAACCCACACCGCCTCCACCGTCGCCGGTACCGGCGCCGCCTCCGACGGCAAGGAGCGGGGAGTCGCCCCTGACGCCGATCTGCTGGTGGGCAAGGTTCTGGGCAACGACGGATCCGGGCCGATATCGGGGATCATCGCGGGCATGGAGTGGGCGGCACGGACCGAGCACGCCAAGGTGATCAACATGAGTCTGGGCACACCGGTCTGGCGCACCCAGGACGACCCGCTGAGCCAGGCGGTCAACCAGCTGAGCGCCGAGACCGGTGCGCTCTTCGTCATCGCCGCGGGCAACACCGGAAACGGCCCCTACAGCGTGACCGCGCCGGGCACCGCGGACGCCGCGCTCACCGTCGGGGCAGTGGACTCGTCCGACCACCTCGCCGATTTCTCCGCTGCCGGACCACGTACGAACGACGACGGCCTCAAGCCGGATCTGACCGCTCCCGGCGTGGACGTGCTGGCCGCACGCTCGCAGTACATGAACGACGGCGGCGAAGGCTACTACCGTTCGGACAGCGGTACCTCCATGGCGGCGCCCCACGTCGCCGGGGCAGCGGTCCTGCTGGCCCAGAAGCACCCCGAGTGGACCGGGCAGCGGATCAAGGACGCTCTGATGAGCACCAGCGTGCCGACTCCCGACTACAGCCCCTACCAGGCCGGCACCGGTCGGGTGAACGTGGCCGCCGCTTACCACCAGGACCAGGTCATCGCGACCGGATCGGTGGACGCGGGGCTCGTTGCCTGGTCGACCGACCAGCAGCGGAAGCAGATCACGCGGAAGATCACCTACACCAACGCAACGGACAGGGCCGTCACGCTGGATCTCTCGGCCGACCACGGCGACTCGCCCGCGGGGGTGTTCACGCCCGCCGCCGACAGCGTCACCGTGCCGGCGCACGGATCCTCGACGGTCGACATCGTGGTGGACCCGAACGGGCTGGCTCCGGGCCAGTACGCCGCCCAGGTCACCGCAGACTATGCGACCGGTGAGGTGCACACAGCCGTAGGGGTCTCCGTCGAATCCGAGAAGTACGACCTCACCATCCACCTGAAGGACCAAACCGGCCGCCCCATCAGCGGCGACGTCGAGATAACGGGCGCCGACGGAAAAACAACCGACAAATGGGTCCAGGACGGGACGCTCACCAGCCGCTGGGCCCCTGGTTCCTACACGGCCGTCGCCACGGTGGATGTGGAAGGTCTGCACGGACCCCACTCCCTCGGATTCGCGGTGCTGACCGTTCCCGAGTTCGATCTGACGACCGACCGGGACCTCGAACTCGACGCCTCGGGAATACGCCAGGTGAAGGTGGCGACTCCCAAGCCGACCACCGTTGTCAACAGCAGGATCGACGTCTACCGCTCTTTCACCTCCAGCGAGCCCACGCCCAACGACCAGCAGGCTCTGCACGAGATCTTCTGGCCCTCCGCCACCTACGACAGCCTGTGGGCCCTCCCGACCAAGGGCAAGGTCAAGAAGGGCAGCTTCGTCTTCACCACCCGGATCCGTGCCAAGCAGACTCCACTGAAGATCACCTACGGCGGACACAGCCTCGATGACACCCTGGTTGTGCAGCCCGGCTCCCCGCTGCTGCCGGACGGCACCTCACGCCTGGACGCCGTCTTCGCCGGTACCGGCTCCCAGGCCGACTACACCGGCCTGTCGGCCCGAGGCAAGGCCGTGGTCGTACGCGCCGACGCCACCGCGATTCCCACGGATCAGGCGGCCGCGGCTCACGCCGCCGGTGCGGCGATGCTCCTGGTGGTCAACGACGGCGACGGCCGGAGGAGCGACTGGTACGGCAACCCCGACGGCGGGACAACCGGACAGATCCCGGTCGCCTCGCTCACCCTGGACGAGGGAGAGGCGTTGATCAAGAAGATCAACGCCGCAGGAAAGAAGGCGGTACGGCTGGCAGTTGAGGCCCACCCCGCGCCGAAGTACCTGTACGACCTGGTCGACTACCACCACGGAGGGGTGCCCAAGGACCCCTCGGCCGCAACGGACCCCGGCAGCCTCGCCCGGATCGACCTCGACTTCGCCCCGCCCACTGGTGAGCAGATCACCGAGAGCCGGGAGGACAGTCCGGCGTACGAATACGGGCCGGCCGCCAACCCGCACGCTGTGTACGGGATGGTCCGGGTCGCACGGTTCCCGACGGAGCTGGTCACCCCGGGGCGGCGGACCGACTGGGTCTCCGCCGGAGCCGGCGTCAAGTGGCAGCAGTACGCAAGAATCGACAACTGGTCGTCCAACACCGACGTGCGGACCTACAAGCCGGGCAGCGTGCAGAAGGACCGATGGTTCGGCCCCATCACACGGCCACGCCTGACCAGCGCCGAGATCCCGTCCCGTGGCGAGTACGGCATGAGCCTCTTCATCACGGGACCCGCCGGCGACGGAGGATCCGCGCACAACGGCTATGCCGGCTCGATGTCGGGGACGTTCTCGCTCTATCAGGGTGACAAGCTACTGGCGCAACGCAGAAGCCAAGACGCGCCCTCACTCGACGTCTGGGACCTGGAACCGCAGAAACTGCCGTACCGGCTGGCCGTCGATACCAAGAGTGACGCCGGGTTCGGCCCCTACTCCACCACCACCCGCACCGAGTGGAGCTTTGCCTCCGGTGCCCCTGAGGAGGTACAGGCCACGTCCGTCCCGCTGGTCCAGCTGGATTACGAAACCGACCTGGACCCCGCGGGGCGGGCGAAGCGCAACTCGGACTTCTCCATCACACCCGAGGTTCCCCGCAGCAACTCGGCCCAGGACGCGGTCTCCTCGGTCAGGCTCGAGGTCTCCTACGATGACGGGGCCACCTGGCAGCGGCAGGACCTGAGGAAGAAGAAGGGCACCTGGCAGGCGTCCCTGAACGCGCCGCACCGGGCCGACTACGTATCCATCCGAGTCACCGCCAAGCAGCGCAACGGCGGCGGCATCACCCAGACCGTCACCCGGGCCTTCGGCCTGAAGTGACACCGCGAGGGGCCGGTGCCCCCGTGCGCATCCGCGCACCGGGCACCGGCCCCTCCGTGCGGTCCCGCCCGCCTCGGCTGTTCCTCGATCCGGACCAGCGGAATTCCCCACCAGGGGCGCCGGCGGACGGTGCGGCAACTGGACGAACACGAGCGCCTGCTGCGCGAACAGCTCGCCCTGACACGGCGCATCCGCCACGGCGCGCTGGACGGAGGCATCATCCCCACGCCGTGGCCATCATCACGGCCGGGACTGCCGCGGGCATCGCCCCGCCACGCCACGGCCTGCCGACGGATCGACACCCGGTGTGCCCCCTCCCGGGCAGGCCCACACTCCCCAGGAAGGGGGCCGCGGGCACGGGTCATGGCGACGAGGAACCGATTGCGCGCGAGTTGCGGGCGTCCTGTCTCCGCTTCCACGGGACCGGGTGTGCGGGAGGCAGACCTGGGTCCGTACCTCAGATCCTGGCCGTGACCAGAGCGCATGGAGGGCGCGTTCTGGTGCCGACGGTCCTCAAGATACGGGTGTTGAGGCAGTGGAGCCGATCCGGCCGAGGTAGACCTCGTCGCTGCGCTCATCTCGCAAGGTGCGAGTCGGAGCGCATTGCTGACGATGCTCCCGTGCGGGGCTCCGCCGGATCGTTCACGACGTGAGAGATCCCGGACTTCGCGGCTATCGGGGCTGCCACGCCCGTACGAGGTCCTCCGGCCCCCAGTGCGCGGTGAGCGGCAGATCATCGGTCACCCCACAGCGGGAGACCGCGACCAGTGGAGTATCCGAGGTGGTACCGGGGACGGCGAGCACGTCGCGCACCAAGGCGTCGTACTCATGACGGCCGAAGGGCTGGGTCTCCAGCCACTTGACCGACCCGACGAAGGACACCTGCCGGGCCACCGGCTCGCGGTCTGCACCGATGAGGTCGATCTCGGGGTTGTTCTGACGGTTCCACCAACCGCCGATCGCCTCGGTCTCGGGCCACTCATCATTGGGCATCAGACGCAGCAAGGACTCGCGGATCAGTGGCTCGACCGCTCGCCCGCGCCAACTGGTCCATGACCGCTCGATGCGTTCCAGCGCCAAGTCACCGCGGCCTCGCTCGATGAGTGGGATCGCGCGTGCCAGGAACGCCAGCCAGAACCGCAGATACGGGTCGGCGATCCGGTAGCGCTTGTTCTTGCTGTCCGGCTTGACCGACAGGGGGAGATCAGCGGCCAGGACTCGCTTGGCCTGCAGCATGGCCAGCAACGGGGAGAGCGTGCCGGACGGCAGAGCGCTGGCGCCGCCGGCCTGGGCTGCGATTGCGCTGAACGTGCGCTCACCACTGCCAACCGCTTCCAGCACGGCCCGTGAGTGCGAAGCCTCGGGGAATTCGCCCAGCAGGGACAGCTCGCCGGCCACCAGCAGGGGCGAGAGAGGATTGGCGACCGACGCCTGCAAGAAGGCTGTACGCCCCATTCCCGGCCGCCATGACTGCACGATCTCGGGGAATCCGCCAGTGATCAACTGGGCGTCGACAGCTTCGGCGGCGTCGAGCCCGGTCATGGCCTGTACGTCGGCCAGGTTCAGGGGGTGGACGGTCATTTTCGCTGCCCGGCCGAAGAACGGGCGTCCGTACGACTGCAGTGCCTCCATCACCGATGTATCGCTGCCAACCAGCAGCAGAAGCACGGGCTTGGAAGACAAATGACGGTCCCAGACAGTTTGGAGTGCGCCCTCGAATTCCTGATCCTGCTCGACGAGCCAGGGCACCTCGTCGATCACCGCGATGCTGGGCGAGTCATCGGGTACCGCGAGCGCCAGAGAGCGCAGGGCCTGGTTCCAGTCCTGCGCCTGGAGGCCGGCGACCAGCTCCGCCCCAGGCAGTAGCGACTGCGCGAGCGTCGCGGCAAAGTCGGCGCGCTCCGTCACAGGGTTGCGCCCACGGGTGGCCTGAAACACCACGTACGGCGCTCCCGAGCGGTCGCAGAACTCCTGGACCAGTCGCGACTTCCCTACTCGGCGCCGGCCCGTCATGATCACAGCCCGCCCCCGAGTGCCTCCAACCGCCTCTGCCACTGTCCGGTACTGCTCAGCCAGCAGCTCAAGATCTCCGGCCCGACCTTGAAACTCCACGACGTACCCCTGGACACAATTAACGTAGATAGATTCTTACGTAGATTGAATCTTACTTCACCAGGTGCCCTGATGGAGCGACGGGGGAAAACCCAGGGGCCCCGACTCGGAAGAGCCGGGCCCCTTCTGGCCTGCCTCTTTACCAGATCAGTGACGTACCGCATCGCGCCCGCTACACGTTGAAGCGGAACGTATCCAGGTCGAATCTGACCTGCGGTGGAGCGCCGATCACGGCTCTGACCAGGCACTCTGGCGTTGCCTTGCGTTGGCTTTCGACCGGGGTCTACGAGCGTTCTGCGGACTGCCTGCGGACCGCCTGCCCTCCGCAGGCAGTCCGGGCCTACCATCATCGGTTCTCACCGTTCCAGCCTCAGGTCCGGACGGCCGCGCCGGCGGTACGCGAAGGAGCCATACCGGCGGTTCCGTGAGTCCTCGGGTCAGGCCATTGCCTGGGCCGGCTCGCTGGCCGCAGACGCGTCGCCGATGCCGGCGAGGTAGCGCTCGGCGTCCATGGCGGCGGCGCAGCCGGTGCCGGCCGCGGTGATGGCTTGGCGGTAGGAGTGGTCGACGACGTCACCGACGGCGAACACCCCGGGGATGCCGGTGCGGGTGGTGGGGGCTTGGACGGTGATGTAACCCTCTGAGTCGAGGTCGAGCTGGTCGGCGAAGAGCTCAGTGCGGGGGTCGTGCCCGATCGCGATGAACAGCCCGGTCACGTCCAGGCGGCGGATCTCCTCGGTGAAGACATCGCGCAGCGTCACTCCGGCGAGCATGCCGCTGCTCTCGTGGAGTTCGGCGATCTCACGGTCGAAGGCGAAGGAGATCTTGTCGTCGGCGAATGCGCGGCTCTGCATCACCTGCGAGGCTCGCAGGCGGCTGCGGCGGTGCACGATCGTCACCGAGCGGGCGAAGCGGGTCAGGAAGGTCGCTTCTTCCATGGCGGTGTCCCCGCCGCCGACCACGACGATGTCCCGGTCACGGAAGAAGAAGCCGTCGCACGTCGCGCACCAAGACACCCCGCGCCCCGACAGATCCTCCTCACCCGGCAGTCCGAGCTTGCGGTAGCCGGAGCCGGTGGCGACGATCACCGTCTTGGCGCGGTGGACGGTGCCTTCGGAGTCGGTCAGCTCCTTGAGGCCCCAAGGGCTACCGCGGCGAGGGCAAGACCGACGCAGAGGACACGGCGTGATCGCAGGCCAGGATCGCATCAGGTCGGCCGGGTAGCGGTGTCGCGTGTTCGGCGCTCGCCCTGTTCCGCGGTGGGTGAGGTGTCAGGTCGTGCCGAGGCCGTTCAGGAGGGTGGCGGCGACAAGATCGGCGGCCTGAGGAGGTTCCAGGTCGGGGAACCGGTGGGCGACAGTGTCGACGAGTTCGTCCAGGATCGTCCGCGCCCACGCCGCGTCAACGTCGGCGCGCAGGTAGCCCTCGTCCAACGCGCGGCGGATGAAGGCGTCGAGGCGCGCACTCTGCTCCTGTCGGCGGACCCGGGCGGCGGGGTCTTTCTGCATCATGAGGCGCGTGTCGACCGGCCATTCGCGGCTGACGGGGATGATCCCCTCCAGGTAGCGGTGGAGGGCGACCGGCAGGGGGGCCTCCACCAGACGGGCTTCGTCCAGAACGCGTTCGGCGGAGTCGAGCTTGGCCTGGAAAACGGCGCTGAGCAGGACTTCACGGTTTGCGAAACGGCGGTGGACGGTGGTCCGGTCCACCCCCGCGGCACTGGCGATGGCCGCCATGGAAGTACCAGGGTCCTCGGCCAGGAGCTGAGCTCCGGCATGGAGGACGGCAGTCAGATTACGCGCGGCGTCAGCTCTCATGATTCCGCCATTCTACTCAGGAGCTCCACTTAGATGTCGAGCATCCCATTGTGAGATGCAATACTACTAATTACTGCATCATTCTTGTTGTAATTAAGGCGATTTCGTCTACAGTGGAGTTGCTGTCCCGTTCGGGGTGGTGAACAAGTGACGAAACGAGGCACGCGTCATGGCACGGACTTGGCTGATCACGGGGGGCTCGCAGGGCCTGGGTAAGGCTCTGGTGCTCGCGGCCCTGGAGGCCGGCGACAACGTTGTGGTGACTTCCCGCAGGCCAGAGGCGCTGGCTTCCCTGAGGACCGAGCACCCGGACCAACTGGAGGCGGTGGCGCTGGACGTCACATCCTCTTCCCAGTCCCGGGACGTCGTGGCCGCGGCGGTGGAGCGGTTCGGATCGGTTGACGTAGTCGTCAACAACGCCGGTTACGCCACCAGCGGCTCGATCGAGGACTTCCCCGAGGATGAGTTCCGCGCGCAGATCGATACCAATCTGTACGGCGTGGTCAACATGACCCGGGCGGTCCTTCCTGTCATGCGCCGCCAGCGGTCCGGGCACATCGTGCAGATCTCCTCAATCGGCGGACGTGTGGGTGGTACGCCGGGCCTGAGCGCCTACCAGACCGCGAAGTTCGCCGTCGAGGGGTTCTCCGAGGCATTGGCGAACGAGGTGGCACCGTTCGGTGTCAAGGTCACCATCGTCGAGCCGGGCGGCATCCGCACCGGCTGGGCCGCGGGTGCGGCGGAGCCTTCCGGTCCCATAACCCCCGACTACGAGGAGACCGTGGGCCTGTGGCTGGCCCGGTTCGCGGACTACGCCGGCAACGAGCCCGGCGACCCGGACCGCATGGCCCGCGCGATCATCGGCGCCGTGAATGCCGAGGAGCCCCCGCGCCGGCTGCTGCTCGGCAGCGATGCCCTGGGGATCGCGATCAGCTCGGAGGAAGGCCGTCTGGACGAGGCCAAAAAGTGGGCCGAGGTCAGCCGTTCCACGGACTACCCCACCACCTGACGGCACCGTGCGGGCGCGGCGGCGGGGTGATCGAAGCACCGGATCCCCGGGCCGACCGTAGCCCGGACCTCCCGCGCCAACCGACTGCCCCGCTCCGCCGGGTAGGCCACCGATTCCCAGTAGGGACGAGAAACAATGACCAAGACCTTTCTGATAGCCGGTGCCGCCGGGGGCTTGGGCGGCCGTGTCGTCGCGGCGGCGCTCGCCGCCGGCCACAACGTCGTGGCGACCGACCTGGCACCCGACACGGTGCCCGTCCCCCACGAGCACCGTGACCGGCTGCGCGTACGCGCCCTGGACGTGACCGACCCGGCCTCCGCGCGTGACGCGGTCGCCCACGCGGTCGCCGAGTTCGGAGCCGTCGACGTGCTCGTGAACAGCGCCGGCGTCCGAAGCATCGGCTCGATCGAGGACACGTCCGAGGACGAGTTCCACCGCGATGTGAACGTCAATTTTTTCGGCGCGGTCAACACGGTGCGTGCCGTGCTTCCGGTGATGCGCCCGCGTCGTTCGGGCAGCATCATCAACCTCTCCACCATCGGAGGCCGGCGCAACCAGCCCGGTCTGGGCGCCTACCAGTCGTCGAAGTGGGCGCTGGGCGGGTTCACCGAGATCCTCGCGCGTGAGGTCGGCCCCATCGGGATCCGCGTCACGCTGGTGGAGCCGGGCGGCATCCGCACCCCCTGGGCGGCCGCCCCGATACCGGTACCGGACATCCACGACGAGTACGAAGAAACAGTCGGCGCCTTCGCCCGAACCTACGACAACAACCCCGACGTGCAGCGTGGTGACCCGGCCAAGATGGCCGCCGTGATCCTGCGCCTCACCGAGGAGCCGGCCCCGCCGACGCGGCTTCTTCTGGGCTCCGACGCGGCCTGGCTCGCCCCGCAGATCGCCCGGGCACGCGCTGTGGAGGACGCGCAGTGGCGTGAGCTCAGCATGTCCACCGACCGCGACGGACTCGGCGATTTCGCCGACTCCGCGGTCGCCCAGATGGTCCGCCCACCCGAAAAGGGCTGACCGGGAGCGCTCTGCGGGCCGGCCGCCCGGGCCGCGTCCGCCCCTGCCCGACTGCCGGCGACATCACCACAACGAACTTCTGCGCGCTGCCGGGCGCACGCCCCAGAGCGTGCGACCACGACCGACGGCAACGTAGCCCCGACCGCACCCGCAGCTCGTCCGCCGGCGCAGCACCGATCGGGGTGCGCACCGGCGATGCGCGCCCCACATCTCCCTCCTTCTTCCTTATCCGCCAATGCACTTGAAGGAATGACAGACATGACTGTGCGCGACAATCTGTACATCGGTGGTTCCTGGGTTTCTCCCAGCGCTCCGGAGCTGACGCTCGACATCCTCTCCCCGCACGACCAGTCAGTGCTCGGCCGCGTGGCGCAGGCCGCGCCGGCCGACGTGGACAAGGCCGTCACCGCGGCCCGCGCCGCCTTCGACCACGGTCCGTGGCCACACACCACGCCGACAGAACGTCAGGAAGTCGTGCGTCGTTACGACGCGCTGCGTACCGCCCGCGCCGACGAGATTGCCGCGGCGATCTCAGCGGAGAACGGTTCCGCCGGCTGGTTCACCAAGGTCGGCCAGCCCTTTCTGACCCGCCAGGTCAACGCCTACCTCAAAGCGGCCGAAGAGTTCGGCTGGGAAGAGGTCGTCGCGCCGTCCGACCCGTCGGTGACCTTCGACACCATCGTGCGCCGTGAGGCAATCGGTGTGGTCGCGGCGGTCATACCGTGGAACTCGCCGTTTTCCGCCGCCACCGCCAAGCTGGTCCCGGCCCTGTTGGCCGGTAACACCGTCGTGCTGAAGGTCTCCCCGGAGAACTCGCTGAGCATGGCCCTGCTGGCGGACCTCTGGCATGAGGCCGGCCTGCCCGAGGGCGTGCTCAGCGTCCTTCCGGCAGACCGTCAGACCAGCGAGTACCTCGTCTCGCATGCCGGGGTGGACAAGATCTCCTTCACCGGTTCGACGCGGGTCGGCCGCCGTATCGCCTCCATCGCCGGCGAGCAGCTGAAGCGGGTGGGCCTGGAGCTGGGCGGCAAGTCCGCCTCGCTGATCCTGGACGACGCGGACCTTACGGCCGCAATGCAAGGTCTGCGGTTCGGCTCCCTGGGCAACAACGGTGAGGCGTGCATCCTGCAGACCCGCATCCTGGCCCCCCGCAGCCGTTACGAGGAGGTCGTGACCGCGGTGAAGGAGATGGTCGAGTCACTGAAGGTCGGCGACCCCTCCGCCCCCGACACCTTCATCGGCCCGATGATCCGCCGTGACCAGCAGCAGCGCGTCATCGACTACATCAACATCGGTATCGAGGACGGCGCGCGTCTGGTGACCGGCGGCCCGCACGTCCCCGAAGGCCTGGAGAAGGGCAACTACGTCACCCCCACCGTGTTCGCCGACGTCGACAACAGCATGCGCATCGCGCAGGAGGAGATTTTCGGCCCGGTTCTGGTCGTCATCGCCTACGACGACGATGACGATGCCGTCCGCATCGCCAACGACTCCGAGTACGGCCTGTCCGGCGGTATCTGGACCTCGGATCCCGACCGCGCCCTGGCCACCGCCCGACGGCTGCGCACCGGCACAGTCACGCTGAACGGATCACCGATCAGCTTCGACGGCCCCTTCGGCGGCTACAAGGCCAGCGGCCTCGGCCGCGAGTACGGCAAGGTCGGTCTGACCGGCTACGTCGAGCACAAGTCGATCACCCGCACCCGGTAGTCACACCCCAGCGGGACGGGCTGCCGGAGAACGAAGGGCCCGTCCCGCATTGCTCCCCGATCCGCCCACCACCCAGGGGCCCCGCTCGAAGACCATGAGGGAGCCCCGCCGTCGCAGTCCGGACGGGACATTCGATCCACGCCCTGTAGCCCGGACGGTTCCCCCGACCGAGCAGATCGATTGCACACGGTGCGAGCGTGGAAAACAGCCTGGTGCGACGAACAGCCTTCCCGCCACCCCCACGAAGCAGCAACCCGCAACGAGTGGGGAACCACCCTGACCCGCAACTGAGCTCTGAACGGTGCGTGGTGGTCCGGACCGCCGGCTCACAACCCCGTACGACCAACCAACAAGGAGTAGAGATGGGCACGGACAACGTCTACGAGCAGGCGCTAAACACCGCAAGTGAACTCTTGGGTCAGCGCCTGGAACTCCCGATGAGCCCCGGCGAACCGGCCTCCGGAGCCGACTTCCGCAAGGTCGCGACGGTGCATGCGTTCGGGGACTCATGGACCCGTACCGCACTGTCGACGCACGACCGATCCCTGGTCTCCGTCGCCATCGCCGCGACACTGGGCGCGTTCGAACCGCTGCGCGGGCAGCTGCGCATCGCGCTCAACAGCGGCGTCACTCAAGACGAGATCGTTGACCTCTTCATCCACCTCGCCGTCTACGCAGGAGCGGCCCGCGCCTTCGAGACGTACCAGGTCGCCTTGTCCGTCTTCGCCGAGGACACTTCCTCCAACCCCGTCTGACGCCAGTGGAGTGCCGCTCCGGCGACAGCTTGTCGACTCTGCGGCGAGCGTTGTCCACGAACATGCCCAACTTGCATGGCACGCCGTCCACTTCCTCGACGTGCTTCCTGGGCACCTGGAGGCTTCCTCACGGGCGTGGAACTGCCGGGCGGCCCCCCGAATGTTCGCCGCCCACTTGTCGGCCCGTGTACGGGACGCCTGCGGCTTTTCCTCGGGCGCTGCGGGGCTGAGGTCGAGCCTGTTCCCCAGCACCCAGGCCTGCGCGGGGAGCAGGGTGTCCCAGTTCAGGCGCTGCGCCCGGACCCACTTGCCCAGGTCCTCGCCCTGGACCGTCATCTCGCCGGGCCGGCTGAGCAGCGGGGCGCCGGCTTCGAACAGGTCGTGGCAGAGCCGGTAGCAGCGCTGCCAGCCGACGTCCCACGGCGGCCACCACGAGGGGTCGATGTCATCGAGGGCGTCGCGGCGCTGTTCGGACAGCACGCCTGCGATGGAGCCGACCGGCAGCCCCGCCTCCCGGCACTCGTTGATCTCGGCCGCCAGGCGACCGGCCGTCCGCTGGTTTTGGGCCCAGACCCCAACGGGGTATCCGTTCCGGACCGCTGTCGCGGGCGGCAACAGGTGCCCGTGTTCGGCCGCCCACCACGGAGGCGTCGCGAATTTATGGGTTACTTACGGTACTTGGGTTCGTTGATGTCATAGGGGCCGTTTCGATGAGTTGATCAGTCCGATGCGTGCGAAGTTCGAGGCGGTGACTCCGCATCTCAACGAGCGGCAGTGCCGTCTGCTCTATGCGGCGGAAGCGCGGCAACTCGGACATGGCGGGATCGCTTGCTGTTCGCGGAGGCGAACAGGTTCGGCGCCGACTACCGCATGGTGCTGCTTTCGCCGACCGGAGCGTACGTCATCTCTTCCCTCGAAATCAGGATCGGGGTCGACAACGCCGCAACCTCGGCCGCCGCCCACACGCTCATGGTGTCCGGCACGGACCTCTAGCCCCGTGATCCCGTCGCGCACGTGGCGTCATCGAGGCCGTATCCACTCTGGCACTCGGTGTGGGCAGGATGGTGTCCATCAACGGGGCGTTCGTCCTCGCAGCCGCCGGGCTCCTGAACGGTAAACGTGCGACCACGCGCTGGAAGGCCGCGCACGGGCTCGAGTCACGTCGATCCCGACGCGAACCCCGTCCGTGACGGCGCCACATACACCTCGGCGGGTATGACGGCCGGCATCGACTTGGCGCTGGCGCTTGTCGAAGAGGACCACGGACGCGCTCCGGGCCCGCGAGTGCGGTACCGAGGTTGTGCGGACTGTTACGGACAGCCGTGTGGCCCGACCTGCATCACTGCAGGTCAGGCCACCTCTGACGACGCGCTCACACGTTGAAGCGGAACTCCACCACGTCGCCGTCCTGCATCACGTACTCCTTGCCCTCCATGCGGGCCTTGCCCTTGGCGCGGGCCTCGATGACCGAGCCTGTTTCGACCAGGTCCTCGAAGGAGATGATCTCCGCCTTGATGAAGCCCTTCTGGAAGTCGGTGTGGATCACACCGGCCGCCTCGGGGGCCGTGGCGCCCTTCTTGATCGTCCAGGCTCGGGCTTCCTTCGGGCCTGCGGTGAGGTAGGTCTGGAGGCCCAGGGTGTCGAAGCCGACGCGGCCGAGGGTGGCGAGGCCGGGTTCTTCCTGGCCCATGGACTGGAGGAGTTCGAGGGCCTCGTCGTCCTCGAGTTCGATCAGCTCGGACTCGATCTTGGCGTTGAGGAAGATCGCCTCGGCGGGCGCGACCAGGGCGCGCTGCTCGTTCTTGAAGTCCTCGTCGACCAGTTCGTCCTCGTCGACGTTGAAGACGTAGAGGAAGGGCTTGGTGGTGAGAAGGTGCAGCTCGTGGAGGAGCTTGCCCTTCTCCGTGCCTGCGGTGATGCCTGCGGCGAAGAGGGTCTGGCCGGCTTCCAGGATCTTCTGGGCCTCCTCGACCGCGGCGAGGACCGCGACCTTGTCCTTCTGGAGGCGGGACTCCTTCGTGAGGCGCGGGAGGGCCTTCTCGACGGACTGGAGGTCCGCGAGGATCAGCTCGGTGTTGATCGTCTCGATGTCGTCCTTCGGCGAGACCTTGCCGTCGACGTGGACGACGTTCTCGTCCTTGAAGGCGCGGATGACCTGGCAGATCGCATCGGACTCGCGGATGTTCGCGAGGAACTTGTTGCCCAGGCCCTCACCCTCCGAAGCGCCTCGGACGATGCCCGCGATGTCGACGAAGTCGACGGTGGCCGGGAGCAGGCGCTGCGAGCCGAAGATCTCGGCCAGCTTGTTCAGGCGGGCGTCCGGGACGCCCACGACGCCCACGTTCGGCTCGATCGTGGCGAACGGGTAGTTGGCCGCCAGCACGTCGTTCTTGGTCAGGGCGTTGAACAGGGTCGACTTGCCGACATTCGGCAGGCCGACGATTCCGATCGTGAGCGACACGTTGGCGACTTCCTGAGGAGTGAGGAGTGAGGAGTGTGGAGAAAATGCCTTGGGCCGGGTGGGCCGATTCTCCAGTTTACGGGCGGGGGCAAGCGGGTAGCCACGAGTCCGGCCGGGCGTCGATTCGGTTCCCGTTCGCCCGTGTGGCATCGAACTCATCGCCAAGGTCACCCAAAGCGCGTGTCCCGCACCTGTTTCCTCCCACCCGGCAACCTACGTTGTCCCGGTGGAGCAGCACAGGACACGTCCCCCGCAGCGCAGGCAGTCTCGGCAGGCCCCGCTGTCCCCTCAGGGCACCCCGCAGGGCACCATCGACGAAGCCGCCACCGTCTATCGGGTGATGGACGCGAAGCCGGAGGGCCGGTCCCGGCCGGTGCCGCCCGCTGTTCTCGCGCTGCGCAGGCTGCCCAATCCCCGGCTGACCGGCATCGGTGCGGGGCTCTTCGCCGCCGCCTCCATGTTCGTACTGGCGTGCCTCGACGAGCTGATCCTCGACGGTTCGTCGACCGTCTTCGGGGTGCTGTTCCTGCCGGTCAGCGCGCTGACCGCGCTGTGGGTGCGGCCCGCGGACCTGGTCACCGCGCCGATCATCGTGCCGATCGCGTTCGCCGTCGGGGTCATCCCGATCTCCGGCGGCACGGGCGGCTTCGGCGGCCAGACCATGGCCGTCGTCACCGCACTCGCCGTACACGCCGGGTGGCTGTACGGCGGCACGCTCATCGCCGGGCTCATCGCGAGCGTACGGAAGGTACGGCTGATGCGGCAGCGGCAACGCCAGCGTCGGATGCTGCCGCCCGCCGCGCAGACGGCGCGGCCCGCACAGACACCCCGCCGCCCCCAGCGCTGACCCGGAAAGGGGGCGCGAGGGGCGGGGCGCTGAGGGGGTGGTGGGCAGGTCGTCGGCGGGGCTACGCCTTGTTCGCCGACGACATTGCCGTCGTCGCCGCCATGGCCGCTCCCACGATGCCCGCGTTGTTCTGCAGCTCCGCAGGCACCATCTCGGCCCGTACGTGCTCGATCAGCGGCAGGAACTTGTCGGCCTTGCGGCTGACCCCGCCGCCGATGATGAAGAGCTCCGGCGAGAACAGCATCTCCACATGGGTCAGGTACTTCTGCACCCGGTGCGCCCAGTGGTGCCAGCTGAGTTCCTCGTCCTCCTTGGCCTTGGTGGAGGCGTGCTTCTCCGCGTCGTTGCCGTTCAGCTCCAGATGACCCAGTTCGGTGTTGGGGACGAGCTTGCCGTCGATGAACAGCGCGCTGCCGATCCCCGTACCGAACGTCAGGACGATCACCGTCCCGTTGCGGCCGCGGCCCGCACCGAACGACATCTCCGCGATGCCGGCCGCGTCGGCGTCATTGAGGAGGGTGACCGGCAGGCCGAGTCTGTCGCCGAGCAGCCCGCGGGCGTCCATGTCGATCCAGGCCTTGTCGACATTGGCCGCCGTACGTGTGCAACCGCTGGTGACGACGCCCGGGAAGGTGATGCCCACCGGGCCCGACCAGTCGAAATGACCGACCACCTCGGCCACGCAGTCGGCCACGTCCTTGGGCGTGGCCGGGTGCGGTGTCAGTACTTTGTGGCGCTCCTGCGCCAGGTCTCCGCGATCCAGGTCCACGGGAGCGCCCTTGATCCCTGATCCGCCGATGTCCACGCCGAAGATCTGCATGCAATCCACGGTACGGGCAGGCGGCCCGGCTCACTTCCCGGGGCGGGAAGCACGCGGCGCCGGGCCGTCACTTCTCCAGGAGTGCGGCGGCCTCGGCGCGCAGGTCACGGCGGAGTTCCTTGGGCAGCGAGAACGTGATGGACTCCTCGGCCGCCTTCACGATCTCCACGTCCTCGAATCCCCGCTCCGAGAGCCAGGCCAGAACGCCGTCGACCAGCACCTCGGGAACGGACGCGCCCGAGGTGACGCCGACCGTGCTGACGCCCTCCAGCCAGGCCTCGTCGATCTCGTCGGCGAAATCGACCAGATGGGCGTCGTTCGCCCCGGCGCCGAGGGCGACCTCGACCAGGCGGACCGAGTTGGAGGAGTTCTTGGAGCCGACGACGATCACGAGGTCGGCGTCCGCGCCCATCTGCTTCACGGCGATCTGGCGGTTCTGCGTGGCGTAGCAGATGTCGTCGCTGGGCGGCGAGATCAGGAGCGGGAACTTCTCCTTGAGCGCGCCGACCGTCTCCATCGTCTCGTCGACGGAGAGCGTGGTCTGGGAGAGCCAGACGACCTTCGACGGGTCGCGCACCTCGACACCGGCGACGTCCTCGGGGCCGTCGACCAGCGTGATGTGCTCGGGGGCCTCGCCGGAGGTGCCGATGACCTCCTCGTGGCCCTCGTGGCCGATCAGGAGGATGTCGAAGTCGTCCTGCGCGAAGCGGACGGCTTCCTTGTGGACCTTGGTGACCAGGGGGCAGGTCGCATCGATCGTGGCGAGTTTCCGCCCGGCCGCCTCCTCGTGCACGGTCGGTGCGACGCCGTGCGCGGAGAACATCACGATCGAGCCCTCGGGGACCTCCGCCGTGCCCTCGACGAAGATCGCGCCCTTCTTCTCCAGGGTCTGTACGACGTACTTGTTGTGGACGATCTCGTGGCGCACGTACACCGGGGAGCCGTACTGCTCCAGGGCTTTCTCCACAGCGATCACGGCACGGTCCACGCCCGCGCAGTAGCCACGGGGAGCGGCGAGCAGGACGCGGCGGGGTGTCGTAGCAGTCATGCGCCCCATCGTAAGGCCGAGCCGAACGCGCGGAAGATCCGCGGGGTCACGAGACTGATGCGTACGCGATTGCGTAAGCGATCGGATCGGCGGAGGGCGCATGGCGGGGACCGGCGGCAGCATCGGCGGAGGAGGTGGAGCCACAGGGGCGGAGGAGGCCGAGGAGGCGCATCCGGAGGGCGGGCGGCTGAGGCGGACGCTCGGCTTTCGGGATCTGGTGGTCTACGGGCTCCTCTTCATCGCCCCGATGGCGCCCGTCGGTGTGTTCGGCACTCTCGATGCGAAATCGGACGGTGCGGTCGCGCTGGTCTATGTCGCGGCGACCGTCGTGATGGCGTTCACGGCCTTCAGCTACGCCCAGATGGTGCGGGTCGCCCCGCTGGCCGGCTCGGTCTTCGCGTACGCCCGCAAGGGGCTCGGGGAAGGGCCGGGGTTCATCGCCGGGTGGATGGCGATGCTCGACTATCTGCTGATCCCCGCCGTCGCCTATCTCTTCTCCGGTATCGCGCTCAACGCACTCGTGCCGTCGGTTTCGCGGTGGGTGTGGACGGCGCTCGCGGTCGTCGTCACCACGCTGCTCAATCTCCGGGGCGTACGGGCCGCCGCCCGGGTCGGCTTCGCGGTGCTCGCGATGGAGACCGTGGTGTTGGTGGTGTTCCTGGTGTCGGCAGTGGTGGTTCTCGTACGGGGCGGGGCGCAGCGCGGCTGGCTGACGCCGCTCACCGGCGACTCCGGCTTCTCCGTGCCGGCGGTGCTGGGGGCGGTGTCGGTGGCCGTGCTGTCGTATCTGGGCTTCGACGCGATCGCCTCGTTCGCGGAGGAGGTGACGGGGGGTTCGTCGAAGGTGGCGCGGGCGTTGCTGTTCTGTCTGGTGCTCGCGGGTGTGCTCTTCGTGGCGCAGGGGTATCTGGCAGCGCTGCTGGAGCCGATGACGTCCGCCGAGCTGGCGGCCGATCCGGCCGCGCAGGGGTCGGCGTTCTACGACACGGTGGACTCCGCGGTCGGGACCTGGCTGCACGATCTGGTGGCGGTCAGCAAGGCGATCGGGGCCGCGTTCGCGGCGCTGGCCGGGCAGGCGGCCGCGGGGCGGCTGCTGTTCGCGATGGCCAGGGAGCGGCGGCTGCCGCCGCTGCTGGCCCGGGTGGACCCGGGGTCCGGGGTGCCGCGGGCGGCGATCCTGCTGGCCGCGGCGGTGACGCTGGTGGCGGCGGTGTGGGCGGCCCGGCGCGCCGACGGTCTCGACCATCTGGTGTCGGTTGTCGACGTCGGTGCGCTGACGGCGTTCGTGCTGCTGCACGCGTCGGTGGTCGGGTGGTTCGCCGTACGCCGGATGGCGGGGCCGCCGAGCTGGTGGCGTCATGTGCTGGTGCCGGTGGTGGGTGCGGGGGTGCTGATCGCGGTGATCGTGGAGGCGACCGCGAGCGCCCAGGTGGTGGGGGTGTGCTGGCTGGGGGTGGGGCTGGTGGTGTTCGCGTTGCAGTGGGGGCAGCGCGTGGTCTGAGGAGAGGGGCGGTCCCCGGGGCGAGTGGGAGTGGCCGCTGTAGCCGTCGGCTGATTGTCGGTGGGGGCGGATACGCTCGCTAGCATGGCTCTCCAGACGTCGCCCGAAGCTCCGCTGCCCGTCGGTGATGTGTCGCGGCTCATCGGCGGGTGGATCGACCGGCTCGGTGCCGTCTGGGTCGAGGGGCAGATCACCCAGCTGTCGCGGCGGCCGGGCGCCGGCGTGGTGTTTCTGACCCTGCGCGACCCCTCGCAGGACATCTCGGTGAGCGTGACGTGCTTCCGGCAGGTCTTCGACCGGATCGCGGATGTGGTGACCGAGGGGGCGCGGGTCGTCGTCCTCGCCAAGCCCGAGTGGTACACGCCCCGGGGACAGCTGTCCCTGCGGGCCACGGAGATACGGCCGGTCGGCATCGGTGAGCTGCTGGTCCGCCTTGAGCAGCTCAAGAAGTCGCTGGCCTCGGAGGGGCTCTTCGCGCTCGACCGCAAGAAGCCGCTGCCTTTCCTGCCGCAGCTGATCGGGCTGGTCTGCGGCCGGGCATCGGCCGCCGAGCGCGACGTCCTGGAGAACGCGCGGCGGCGGTGGCCGGCAGTGCGGTTCGAGGTGCGCAACACGGCGGTGCAGGGGGTGCACGCGGTGAATCAGGTCGTCCAGGCGGTGAAGGAGCTGGACGACCTGCCGGACGTCGACGTGATCGTCGTGGCGCGGGGCGGCGGCAGCGTGGAGGACCTGCTGCCGTTCTCGGACGAGCAGCTGATCCGTACGGTCGCCGCGTGCCGTACGCCGGTGGTGTCGGCGATCGGCCATGAGCCGGACTCCCCGCTGCTCGACCTGGTCGCGGATCTGCGGGCCTCCACGCCGACGGACGCGGCGAAGAAGATCGTGCCCGATGTGGGCGAGGAGCTGGACCGGGTGCAGCAGCTGCGGGACCGTGCGCTGCGGACGGTACGGGGGCTGCTGGACCGGGAGGAGCGGGGGCTGGCGCATGCGCTGGGCCGCCCTTCGATGGAGCATCCCGGGCGGATGGTGGACGAGCGGGCTGCGGAGATCGATGCGCTGGCCGGGCGGGGCCGCCGGGTGCTGGGGCATCTGCTGGACCGGGCGGATTCGGAGCTCGCCCATACCCGGGCACGGGTGGTCGCCCTGTCGCCCGCGGCGACGCTGGAGCGCGGATATGCGGTGCTGCAACGGGCGGACGGCCATGTGGTGCGGGCTCCCGCGGACGCGGGGGCGCCTGGCGATGTACTGCGGGCGCGGGTCTCGGGGGGCGAGTTCGCGGTGCGGGTGAGCGAATGAGCATGCGCGGGCGAGCGAGCAGGCGGGCGAAGGTTCGGTACGAGGCAGAAAGGCTCCTGGTGGGCCGGAACGTAGGGTGGGGCGCATGACGGACGACGGGACCACGACGGCTGGCGCCGCGGGCACGCTCGGATACGAGCAGGCCCGTGACGAGCTGATCGAGGTGGTGCGCCGCCTGGAGGCGGGCGGTACGACGCTGGAGGAGTCCCTCGCGCTGTGGGAGCGGGGCGAGGAGCTGGCGAAGGTCTGCCGGCACTGGCTGGAGGGCGCACGCGCCCGCCTGGACGCGGCTCTGGCGGGGCCTGCCGCTCCCCAGTCGTCCGCCCCTCAGGAGAGCGGCGGCGCCACGACGGCCGACAACGGCTGAGACGGCCCACGCTGTGAAACGGATCACTCCGCTGCAGTTTTAGTTGAAAGTTAACCTACCTCTCTCGTAGCGTGGCGGCGTTGCTCGATCCCCCCATGCACGTCCGAAAGGCAGAACGCACGATGTCCCTCGCTCTTGACCCCGCCGCCCAGGATCTCCTCTTCCGTGAGGCCCGCACCGCCAACACCTTCACCGACGAGCCGGTGACCGATGAGCAGGTCCAGGCGATCTACGACCTGGTCAAGTACGGCCCCACCGCGTTCAACCAGTCGCCGCTGCGTGTCGTCCTCGTCCGCTCCGACGACGCCCGGGCGCGCCTCGTCAAGCACATGTCCGAGGGCAACCAGCCCAAGACCTCGACCGCCCCGCTGGTCGCCATCCTGGTCGCCGACAACGAGTTCCACGAGGAGCTCCCGGCCCTGTTCCCGGTCTTCCCGCAGGCCAAGGACGTGGTCTTCTCCGAGCGCCCGGCCCGCGAGTCGTCCGCCACGCTCAACGGTGCACTGCAGGCCGCGTACTTCATCATCGGCGTCCGCGCCGCCGGCCTCGCCGCGGGCCCGATGACCGGCTACGACGCCGCGGGCATCGAGAAGGAGTTCCTGGACGGCGACCACAAGGTGCTGATGGTCGTCAACATCGGCAAGCCGGGCGAGGACGCCTGGTTCCCCCGCCTGCCGCGCCTCGCCTACGACGAGGTCATCACGACCGTCTGATCGTCGCCGCACGCACGCAGAAGGCCCTGGAGCAGCAAACGCCGCTCCAGGGCCTTGCGTGCACATCGCGCCCGACGGCTCAGGACGACTTGAGCGCGGCCGCCATCTCCGCCAGCCGGTCCGGCGAGGCGGAACCCGTGACCACCGTGGTCGCACCCTTGTCCTGGCGCACGAGGGCGTCGTACTTGTCGCCCTTCCAGTGCTGCCAGGCCTCGCCCGCGACCTGCCGCGTACGCCCGGTGTCCCTGGCGTCCTGGCTGACCTCGGTCACGTACTTCTTCGACGGGGACGTGGACTGCTCCACCGCGACGTACTTTCCCTCCGGGTCCAGGAACCCCAGGTGCCAGCTGTCGCCCGCCTTGCGGTCGTAACTGACCGAGGTCGGCTTCCACTCCTTGGCCAGCCCGTCCGGGGCGGCCACCGGATACGGCGCCGCGCGCCGCGCCGTCAGGAGCTCCACCCGGTAGTCGACGGCCTTGACCGGGTTGGCGTTCTCGTCGTGCGGAACGAAGATGTAAACGACCCCTGCCGCAGCGGAGATCACCGCCATCGACAGGAACATGTCCCGCACCGTCTGCTTGCCTCGCTTGCTAGCCACGGGTCCATCGTCGCATTGGGCCCGGTCGGCCCGAATCCGGGGCAGCCCGCTCATACGTGACCCGGTCTGCTCATTTTGTCGACCTGGCGATAGAGTCACAGCACCCTCTTCCGGTCGTCGCCGTACAGAAAGGTGCGCTCCGATGTCCGAGCATCATCATCTGCCGTCTCAGCTCGAGGTCTCTCCGGAGGCCCCCGACCGTAACCTCGCCCTGGAGTTGGTCCGCGTCACGGAGGCCGCCGCCATGGCGGCGGGGCGCTGGGTCGGCCGCGGCGACAAGATCGGCGCCGACGGCGCCGCCGTGAAGGCCATGCGGACCCTCGTCTCCACCGTCTCGATGAACGGCGTCGTCGTCATCGGCGAGGGCGAGAAGGACGAAGCCCCCATGCTGTTCAACGGCGAGCGCGTCGGTGACGGTACCGGCGCCGAGGTCGACATCGCCGTGGACCCGATCGACGGTACGACCCTGAACGCCAAGGGCATGCCGAACGCGATCGCCGTGCTGGCCGCCGCCGACCGCGGCACCATGTTCGACCCGTCCGCGGTCTTCTACATGGACAAGCTGGTCACCGGCCCCGAGGCCGCCGACTTCGTCGACATCAACGCGCCCGTCTCGGTGAACATCCGCCGGGTCGCGAAGGCGAAGAACTCCTCCCCCGAGGACGTCACCGTCGTCGTGCTCGATCGCCCGCGCCACGACGGCATCGTCAAGGAGATCCGGGAGACCGGCGCCCGGATCAAGTTCATCACCGACGGCGATGTGGCCGGCTCGATCATGGCTGCCCGGGAGGGCACCGGCGTCGACCTGCTGATGGGCATCGGCGGCACCCCCGAGGGCATCATCTCGGCCTGCGCCATAAAGTGCCTCGGCGGTGTCATCCAGGGCAAGCTCTGGCCGAAGGACGAGGCCGAGCGGCAGCGCGCGCTGGACGCCGGGCACGACCTGGACCGGGTGCTGTCCACCGACGACCTGGTCAGCGGCGACAACGTGTTCTTCGTCGCGACCGGCATCACGGACGGTGAGCTGATGCGCGGCGTGCGGTACCGCAGCGAGACGGCGACCACCGAGTCGATCGTCATGCGGTCCAAGTCCGGCACGATCCGGAAGATCGACTCGACGCACCGGCTGTCGAAGCTGCGCGCCTACAGCGCGATCGACTTCGACCGGGCGAAGTAGGTCCCGTCCCCGAGATCGTTCCGGGACGACGAACGCGAGAGGCGCCCCCCATGTGCGGTGGGGGCGCCTCTTCGCGCGTGCGGACGGGGGGTCGCACGACGCAGACGCGTGCGCCGGGCCCGCCGGACACCGAAGCCGCGCAGTACGGACGTGAAGGCCCCGCGGTGCGCTCGCGGCAGGGCGGGCCCGGCGTCCCCTTGCCCCGGCCGCGGGTCAGCCCGCTGCGGCTATGCGGGTCGATGCGGTGGAGGACGCGGACGATGCCTTGAGTTCCATCTCGCGCCGTCTGCGGCGGGCGAGCACCACGCGGCGTTCGGCGGCGGTGAGGCCGCCCCACACGCCGTACGGCTCCGGTTGTATGAGGGCGTGTTCCTGGCATTCGACCATCACCGGGCAGCGCGCGCAGACCCGCTTCGCGGACTCCTCTCGCGCCAGTCTGGCAGCAGTCGGCTCCTTCGACGGGGCGAAGAACAGCCCGGCCTCGTCCCGGCGGCACACCGCCTCCGAGTGCCAGGGGCCTGCCTGGTCCTCCCGCGCGGGGGTGCGCTGGGCAGGCACGGCGGCGACCTGCAGGGGCTGATGCGGCAGTTGCAGCACGGTCTACTCCTGACGACGGCTTCGCGAGCGAGAGACGATGCAGCACTCCCTACCCGCTGTGCGCGCTCCTATGCACTGCGTGGCACTTTGCCCCGGGCCGCGAAATTGCGTCCCGCCAGGAATATGGCTTGTTTTCGAAGGAGCCCGAAGCAGCTCGTAGGAGCCCGGAGCCGCCCTAGCCGAGGTATTTGCGCAGTCGGTCCTGGAGATCCGCAATGAACTTGCCCCGCTTGGGCTTCGCCTCGACGGTGCCGAACACCGAATAGCCGTTGACGACGACGACCGGCGCTTCGGGGTCCGCGGATTCCAGTGTGGCGACTTCGAAATTACCGAAGACGCCCGTGCCGCTGCCGCGCAGCGAGATGTTCTCGGGAACCCTGATCTCGACACTTCCGAAGATGGACGTCGCATTGACCACCGTGAGCCTCTGACCGAAAAGCGCCTCGGTCAGATCGATCTCCACGCTCCCGAAGAGCGCGAAGGCGTTCGTACGGCCGCCGACCCGCCAACGGCCCTTGCGGGTGGAGCTGCTGAAGATCGCCACCAGGTTCTCGGCGGGCCCCGTCGGACTCTCGTAGCCGTGGACGCCGGGCTCGGCGGCCGGGCGGGAGCCACCTGCGGGGGCGGGCAGATCCCGTACCAGCGGTTCGAGTTCGCCGACGGTCTTGGCGCGGTAGACCGCGTCGACCCGCTCGGCGTGCTCCTCGGCGGTGAGCCGGCCCTCGGCCATGGCCTCGCGCAGGATGTCCGCGATCCGGTCGCGGTCCGCGTCCGAGGCGCGGATGCCGCCCGGCTCCGCCGGGGCTACGGGCTGCTGGGGGTGCTTTTCGAGGTCCACCGGCTCAGCGTACCCAAACGCGATAGATCGCGACTAGCCCCCGCCCCGCCCCCGCCGTGTCGCCGCCGCCGAGCGGCCCCCGTCCCGCCATGCCCCCTCCGTACGGATGCCGAACTGAGCCTTACCTCACAGGTTCGGTGTCCGCGCGGCGTTCTACCCTGGTGGGTGCGCTGTCCAAGGGAGGCCAGCCGCTGTCTGCCGAGTGAGGAATGGCCGTAATGCCAGAGTTTGCGTACTCCGATCTGCTCCCCCTGGGAGAGGACACCACGCCGTACCGTCTGGTGACCTCCGAGGGTGTCTCCACCTTCGAGGCCGACGGTCGTACGTTCCTCAAGGTCGCCCCGGAAGCTCTGCGCACCCTGGCCGCCGAGGCCATGCACGACATCTCGCACTATCTGCGCCCCGCCCACCTGGCGCAGCTGCGGCGGATCGTGGACGACCCCGAGGCCTCGTCCAACGACAAGTTCGTCGCGCTCGACCTGCTGAAGAACGCGAACATCGCCGCCGCGGGTGTCCTGCCGATGTGCCAGGACACCGGCACCGCGATCGTCATGGGCAAGCGCGGGCAGAACGTACTCACCGAGGGCGGTGACGAAGAGGCCCTGTCGCACGGCATCTTCGACGCGTACACCAAGCTCAATCTGCGTTATTCGCAGATGGCTCCGCTCACCATGTGGGAGGAGAAGAACACCGGCTCGAATCTGCCGGCGCAGATCGAGCTGTACGCCACCGACGGCGGCGCCTACAAATTCCTCTTCATGGCGAAGGGCGGCGGCTCGGCCAACAAGTCGTTCCTCTTCCAGGAGACGAAGGCCGTGCTGAACGAGGCCTCCATGATGAAGTTCCTGGAGGAGAAGATCCGTTCGCTGGGTACGGCGGCCTGCCCGCCGTACCACCTGGCGATCGTCGTCGGCGGTACGTCGGCCGAGTTCGCGCTGAAGACCGCGAAGTACGCCTCCGCGCACTACCTGGACGAGCTGCCCGCCGAGGGCTCCCCCACCGGTCACGGCTTCCGGGACAAGGAGCTGGAGGAGAAGGTCTTCGAGCTGACGCAGAAGATCGGCATCGGCGCCCAGTTCGGCGGCAAGTACTTCTGCCACGACGTGCGCGTGGTGCGCCTGCCGCGGCACGGCGCCTCGCTGCCCGTCGCGATCGCCGTGTCCTGCTCGGCGGACCGCCAGGCCACCGCGAAGATCACCGCCGAGGGCGTCTTCCTGGAGCAGCTGGAGAAGGACCCGGCGCGCTTCCTGCCGGACACCACGGACGAGCACCTCGACGAGGCGGGTGACGTCGTGAAGATCGACCTCAACCGGCCGATGGACGAGATCCTCACCGAGCTGACCAAGTACCCGGTCAAGACCCGGCTCTCGCTGACCGGCCCGCTGGTCGTGGCGCGCGACATCGCGCACGCCAAGATCAAGGAGCGGCTGGACGCGGGCGAGGAGATGCCGCAGTACCTCAAGGACCACCCGGTCTACTACGCGGGCCCGGCGAAGACCCCCGAGGGATACGCCTCCGGCTCCTTCGGCCCGACGACGGCCGGGCGCATGGACAGTTACGTCGCGCAGTTCCAGGCGGCGGGCGGCTCCAAGGTGATGCTCGCCAAGGGCAACCGGTCCAAGCAGGTCACCGACGCGTGCGACGCGCACGGCGGTTTCTACCTCGGCTCGATCGGCGGACCGGCGGCGCGCCTGGCGCAGGACTGCATCAAGAAGGTCGAGGTCGTCGAGTACGAGGAGCTCGGCATGGAGGCGGTGTGGAGGATCGAGGTCGAGGACTTCCCCGCCTTCATCGTCGTGGACGACAAGGGCAACGACTTCTTCACCGAGCCCGCCCCGGCACCGACGTTCACCAGCATTCCGGTGCGGGGTCCGGGTCTCGCCTGATGGGTGGCTGAGGGAGCGTACAGACGTACCAAGGACGCCTTCCCGTGGGGGTGTTCCGGCCGCATTCCGGCGTCCGGGGCGCCCCCGCGGGCCGTTCCCGCTCCCCGTTCTCATGCCTCCAGCAGGCCCGACGTCGCGACCAGGTAGCCGAGTTGGGCGCGGCTGTTGCTGCCCAGCTGCTCCGACACCCGCCGCACGTGCTCGGCGACGCTGCGGCGGCTCATCCCGAGCCGGCGGGCGATCGACTCGTCGGTCTCGCCGCCCACGACCGCCTGCAGGATGGTCCGCTGCAGGTCGGAGGTGACGACCGGGGTACGCAGCGGTACGCGTTCCGGGCGGACCGGGACCGAGCGGGCCCAGGCCTCGTCGAAGTGCCGGACCAGGAAGCGGACCAGCGCCGGATGCTGGATGCGCAGGGCGTTGTACGGCTCGTCGGAGTACGGGACGAACGCGAGGTTCCGGTCGAAGACGATGATCCGGTCGACGACCTCGGAGAGCGTTCTGACCTCGGCACCCTCGGTGGTCACCCGCTCGATGTACGCGAGCGTCGTACGGTCCGAGCGGACGGTGTGCTGGTAGATCGTCCGCTGCCGGATGCCCCGCCTCAGATTGCGCAGGTCCCGGGGCAGCGACTCCTCCAGTACGTGCGCGGGGCGGCCGCCGCCCGGGTGGGCGGTGCGGACCTCCTCGTGGCAGCCCGCGACGCCCGCGTCGAGCGCCTTGCCGATGACGGCCGCGCCGGTGAGCCGGGTGAGGGCGGGCTGTTCGAGCCGGTGCACATCGGCGTACAGACCCTCGAACACGGCGAGCGCGGCACGGGTCGAGCGCAGTGTGCGGCGCTGGCGGGCGATCGCCTCCTCGATGGGCCCGAGCGCGTCGAACGAGGCGGTCTCCGGCGGTACGGGTATGAGTCGGCCCGGTGAGCCGCGGTCCTCCACCATCAGACGCAGGGTGCTCAGGCAGCGGGGCACCTCGCCCGCCGGAAGGGATCCGACCGTGAGCGCGCGCCGGTAGACCGCGAGGGCCGTGTCGCAGGCACGGTCCGGTGATGATTCGCGGCAATCACACACCCGTGGACCAAAATGATCGTCCTTCACAACCATGCAGATTACATTCGTGCAATCCGCGGGCCGTGGCCGAGCACGGCCGCGGGCCGAGTATGGGCCGGTGACGCACGACATCGAACAGGCCGACGACGGGCCGGACCGCGCACCGGGGGCCGATCCGGACGTCGAGCCGAGCGCCGATCCGGCCGGCGCCGCACGCGGCGAGCGCCGTTATCGATTCCTCGTCGCCGGATACTCCCTCTCTTCGTACGGCACCTTCCTGAATATGGTGGCGCTCAATCTGTTCGTCTACGAGACGACGGGCAGAGCGCTTGCGATGGGCCTGTTCATGGCCGTGCGCCTGGGGTCCGGATTTCTCGCCGGACTGGCCGCCGGTGGTCTGCTCGCCCGATTCACGGCCAAGAGCCTCATGCTGTGGACGAATGTGGCGCAGGCGGCGGTGATGCTGTTGCTGGTCTTCGCGCCGCAGGGGATGCGGACGGCCGCGCTGATGGCCGTTTCCGTGGTGGTCGGCGCCTGCGGAACGCTTTTCATGGTGTCGCTGCGCAGTTCCATTCCCGAGATGGTCGGTGACGAACGGCGCTCCTGGGCCAACTCCCTTTCCATTACGGGGCGTTCACTGGCAATGGTGGCCGGATTCGCCTCGGCGGGCGTGGTGGTCTCCCTGGTCGGCTACACCGCCGCGTTCGTGGTGGACATGGCCACCTTTGTGGTCTGTGCGGTAACGGTGGCCCTGCTGCCGATCGCGGGCGGAGGCAGGAAGAACGGGGAGGACGCCCAGCCGAAGGAACCGAAGGAACCGAAGGAACGGCGGCGGGTGCCGGGGGCGTTCCTCAGGTCGGCCGCCGTGCCCGCTCTCGGTCTGATGGTGGTGCTGCGGGGCGTGGACGCCTTCGGCTCGTCCTCCCACAACGCCGCGCTGCCGGTCTACTCCGCCGGGCTCGACGCCTCGCACCCCGCCGTGTTCGTCAGCGCGTTCTGGTGTCTGTGGGCGCTGGGCAACGTCGTCGCGCAACAGGTGATCCAGCGCTGCATCAAGCGCACCGGCCGGTCGGTGGGCGCGGTCGGATTCGGGTACGGCACGTGTCTGATGTCCGGGGCGTTCATTCTGGCGTTCGCCGGGTTCCCCTGGGCGGCAACCGCCGTGATCGCACTGGTCGCGGGGGCGGCCGACGGGCTCACGGAGGTCTCGTACACCTCGCACATGCAGACGCTCCCCGCCGATCTGCGCGGCCATGCGTTCGGGCTCTCCGCGACCGTGGAGAACCTCGGGTTCGGCGTCGGCATGATCCTGGTCGCGGCGGCGCTCGACAGCTACAGCCCGCTGACCGTCGTCGCCTGGTCGCACGGGGTGGCCATCGTGGTCGCCGTGGTGTTCCTGATCAGGGTGGCGGGGTCACGGAAGACGGAAACCGAAGCCGCCCCCGAATCCGAAGCCGCCGCCGACGCCAGTGAGCAGGTGCGGTGAGCAGCCGCGTGCGACGGAATTCAGCCAATTCTTCGGCGCGGGCATGCGGGGCCGACGGGCCCGGTCCGTGTCCGGACACGAGGCGCCGCATGTCCCGTCCCTCCGAGTGCTTCCCCGGAAGCCCCCGGCACGGGCCCCGAACACCCCCGGCCACCTCGCGGCCGGGCGCCGGGGCGAGTGGTCCGGCACCGCCGCTTTCTCGCAGCGGGCCACGCAACGGGCTTGCGCCGTGCCGGGCCGCTGCGGTGGGTTGTCGAACGTACCTGCAGTGCTCCGCCGATCCGGGGCATCGGGAAGCAGTCCCGGGGAGACGGAAAACAGCCGCGCCCCACACCCCCACCCTCACTGTCACCGTCGAACACCGGAAAGGCGGACGCCGTATGACGCCGCTTCCCCACCGCAGCCACGCCGACGACCTGCTGTCCTTCATCAGGGCCAGCCCCTCCCCGTACCACGCCGTGGCGAGCGCCGCCCAGCGCCTGGAGAAGGCCGGCTTCCGTGAACTGCGCGGCACGGACGACTGGACGGGCACGACCGGCGGCAGCTTCGTCGTCCGCGCCGGTGCCCTGATCGCCTGGTACGTCCCCGAGGGCGCACCCGCGCACACCCCCTTCCGGATCGTCGGCACCCACACGGACTCCCCGAACCTGCGGGTCAAACCCAGCCCCGACACCGGGTCCGCCGGCTGGCGGCAGATCGCCGTGGAGATCTACGGCGGCGTTCCGCTGAACACCTGGCTCGACCGCGACCTGGGCATCTCGGGACGGCTCGCGCTGCGCGGCCCCGGCGGCGGGGTCGAGTCCCGGCTCGTCCAGATCGACGAACCGCTGTTGCGGGTGCCCCAGTTGGCCATCCATCTGGACCGCACGGTCAACGAGGGGCTCGCCCTCGACCGGCAGCGCCATCTCGCCCCGCTGTGGGCGCTCGGGGAGCCCGAGGAGGGTGCGCTGCTGCGCAGGGTCGCGGCGGCCGCGGACGTCGGCCAGGACGAGGTCCTCGGCTGGGACCTGATGCTCCATGACGTACAGCCGCCCGGATACCTCGGCGCTGACCGGGAGTTCGTGGTGTCGGCGCGACTGGACAACCTGGTGTCGGTGCATGCGGGCGTGACGGCCCTGGCGGCTGCGGCGACCGCGGCCGACGAGCCCTCGTACATCCCCGTACTCGCGGCCTTCGACCACGAGGAGGTCGGCAGCGGTTCGGAGACGGGTGCGCAGAGCCCTCTGCTGGAGCGGATACTCGGCCGTTCGGTCACCGCGCGCGGCGGCAGCTCCGAGGACTTCTCGCGCGCCCTGGCCGGCGCCTTCTGCGTCTCCGCCGACATGGCGCACGCGGTACATCCCAACTACGCGGAACGGCACGATCCGGGTCACCGTCCGCTGCCGGGCGGGGGCCCCACCGTCAAGGTCAACGTCAATCAGCGGTACGCCACCGACAGCACCGGCATGGCGGTCTTCGCGGCGGCGTGCGAGCGGGCGGGCGCGCCGTGGCAGCCGTTCGTCTCCAACAACGCGATGCCGTGCGGTACGTCCATCGGCCCGCTCACCGCGGCCCGGCTGGGTATCCCGACGGTCGACGTGGGGGTGCCGGGGCTGTCCATGCACTCGGCGCGCGAGCTGTGCGGGGCCGACGACCCCGGTCATCTGGCCGCCGTCCTGGGCGCGTTCATGACGTCCGGCTGACACGGTCGGCACAGCCGGCACGGCCGGCTCATCGGCGAGGGGCTGGACGGCCGAGGCCGCCCCGCCCCTCCCTCCACTCACCCGTACGGGCTCAAGCGAACCGCTGCTTCGCGCTGCCGTCGCAGCTCTGCAGCCTCAGCGGGTCCTTGGCCGCCGCGAGCGTAAGGCACAGCCCGGTGGAGGCCGCCGGGCGCAGGGTGCCCGACTGCCTGACGAACTGCTGGTTGACCGCGCCCGAGCAGTTCCACACGATGAGCGCGGCGCCCGCCCGGTAGTCGGCGCCCGGCACGTCCAGGCACCGGTCGTGGCTCAGTTCCGTACGGATCGTCTTCGTGCCGGAGTCGTACCACCAGCCCTGGTTGCGGCCGCCGTGGCAGTCCCAGCCGGTGATCCCGGTGTCGTTGCGGGTCACGGACGCGGGGACGTCCACGCAGGTGCCCGTGGCCTCGTTCTTCAGGGGCTTGAAGACGTCGTCCCACGCGGCGGGCTGGAGCACCGGCTGTCCCGTGCTCGCCGGGTCGGCGCAGCTCGCCTCGCGCAGAGCGGAGTCGTAGATCTGGGTCAGGCAGGAGGCGAAGGCGGCGTGGCCGCGCGCGTTCGGGTGGAAGGACTGCCGTACGGAGTTGGAGTCCGGCGGGAAGTGCGACAGGTCGATGTAGAGGCCGCGGGCCCAGGTGGACTCGCTGCAGACCTCGTGGCCGTGGAAGAGCCGGGAGTTGTCGAGGTAGACGGCTCCGGTCTCGGCCGCGGCCTTGCGCATCCCGCGCTCGAAGGCGGGGACCGCGACGTTGCGGCCCCAGGCCGCGTCGGAGTCGTATCCGGCGCAGCCGCCGGGAAGCTTGCCGGGGAAATCGGGGTTGTCGTAGATGTCCGGGCCGATGGGGCTCGGGTAGCCCATGACCACGAGCTTGTAGTCGCCGTTGGCGTATCCGGCGTCGGACATGACGGTCCGCAGGTCGCGCACCGTCCTCTCGACCTTGGGGACGAGTCCGTCGATGCGCGCCTGCCAGCCGCCCTCGTACTTCGGCCGGCACGCGCCCTGGAGGAGGATCCAGCGCTCGACGCAGTCCGTCATGACCGGGCCGAACTGGAGGTCGTCGTTGGCCCCCGCCACCAGCACGATCATCTTGATCCGGGTGTTGCGGGCCTTGATGGCGAGGCTGTCGCTCTGCACGAGTTCGTCGGCGTACTGCTTCGATCCGCCGATCACGATGTTGCCGGTGTACGCGCCGGAGCAGGAGACGTTGTACGTGACGTCGGCCGGGATGCCCGTGCGGTGGATGGCGGAGTCGGGCGAGCGGTGGCACCAGTTGTCGGGGCCGTTCGTGCCCGCCTCGTACGTGCCGACGCCCTCGCCGGAGATCTCGCTGTCGCCGAGCGAGATCAGCGCGGTCCTGCGGTCGGCGAGCGGGCGCTCGGCCGGGTCGCCGTACAGCCGGGTGGCTTCGGCGGCGCGGACGGCCTCCAGTTCGGGCGGCAGGGGGGTGGATGCGGTAGTGGTGGTACCGGACCGGTCCGCCGCGCCCGCCGGTCCCGTGGCTGCGGCCATCCCGCCCAATGCCGCCGCCATGGCCGCGGCGGCCGCGACCGTACAGCGGAGTCTGTGCCTGGTGCGCCTCATTGCGCCTCCCCGGGTTGCTGCACGGGGGTACGGGGGTCGTCCCCCGGAAGAATGCAGCACTCCCGGTATTTACTGGCCGGTAGGCAACTTGGGAATACACAGAACAAGACAAGTGCTCAGCTTTTTCAGGAGGTTGAACTTCATGGACGAGTCACAGGCCGCCGCACACACACACGCGGACGGTACGGATTTCCGCATCGAGCACGATTCGATGGGTGAGGTGAGGGTGCCCGCGGACGCGAAGTGGCGGGCCCAGACGCAGCGCGCGGTGGAGAACTTCCCGGTCTCCGGGCAGCGCCTGGAGCGGGCCCACATCGAGGCCCTGGCCAGGATCAAGGCGGCCGCGGCCAAGGTGAACGCCGAGCTGAAGGTCCTCGAACCGGACATCGCGCTGGCCATCCGGGCGGCCGCCGACGAGGTCGCCGAGGGCAGCTGGGACGACCACTTCCCCATCGACGTCTTCCAGACCGGGTCCGGCACCTCGTCCAACATGAACACCAACGAGGTCGTGGCCACCCTCGCCACCGAGCGCCTGGGCCGCGAGGTCCACCCCAACGACCACGTCAACGCCTCGCAGTCGTCCAACGACGTCTTCCCGTCCTCCATCCACATCGCCGCGACCGCGGCCGTCACCGGCGAGCTGATCCCGGCGCTGGACCATCTGGCGGCCGCCCTGGAGCGCAAGTCCGCCGAGTTCGCGACGGTCGTGAAGTCGGGGCGTACGCATCTGATGGACGCCACGCCCGTCACCCTGGGCCAGGAGTTCGGCGGCTACGCGGCGCAGATCCGGTACGGAGTCGAGCGGCTGCGCGCCTCCCTGCCCCGCCTCGCCGAGCTGCCGCTGGGCGGCACGGCCGTCGGCACCGGCATCAACACCCCGCCCGGCTTCTCCGCCGCCGTCATCGCCGAGGTCGCCCGCGCCACCGGGCTGCCGCTCACCGAGGCCAGGGACCACTTCGAGGCGCAGGGCGCGCGGGACGGGCTCGTGGAGACATCGGGCCAGCTCCGTACCGTCGCCGTCTCGCTCACCAAGATCTCCAACGATCTGCGCTGGATGGCGTCCGGGCCGCGCACGGGTTTGGCCGAGATCAGTCTTCCCGACCTCCAGCCGGGCTCGTCGATCATGCCGGGGAAGGTGAATCCGGTCATTCCGGAGGCCGTCCTGATGGTCGCGGCCCAGGTGATGGGGAACGACGCGACGGTCGCCGTCGCGGGCGCCGCGGGCAACTTCGAGCTGAATGTGATGCTTCCGGTCATCGCGAAGAATCTGCTGGAGTCGGTGCGGCTGCTGGCCAATGCCTCCCGGCTGCTCGCGGACCGCACGGTCGACGGGATCACCGCGAACGTCGAGCGGGCCAGGGAGTACGCGGAGTCCTCGCCGTCCGTCGTCACCCCGCTGAACAAGTACATCGGTTACGAGGAGGCTGCGAAGGTCGCCAAGAAGTCCCTGGCCGAGCGCAGGACGATCCGCGAGGTGGTCCTGGACTCGGGATATGTCGAGCGCGGCGACCTCACGGTGGAGCAGCTCGACGAGGCGCTGGACGTACTGCGCATGACCCATCCATGACACGTGCCGCGCATGACCCGCCCATGAGATGCGTCGCAGCAGGCGGGCTGCGGCATCTCTAAGATCTTTCCATGGCAGGTACCGGATACATCGAGCACTGGGCGCCGGGCGATCAGATCCTGTGGCGCTACCGCGGCAACGGCCCGCTGCGGCGGGACGCCGCGCCGGACCGGGCCCCGGGCCCGGTCCACATCTGCCGCCCCGTCACGGTCGTCCAGGACACCGACGAGCTGCTCGCCGTATGGGTGGCTCCCGGCACCGAGTGCGTGAAGCCGGTCCTGGCGAACGGCACCGAGGTGCACGCCGAGCCGCTCGCCACCCGCTACACCGCCCCGCGCACCACCGCCCGCGCGCCCTGGCTCGGCAACGGCGTTCTCAAACTCGCCCGTCCCGGTGAACCCTGGTCGGTCTGGCTGTTCTGGGAGACCGGCTGGCAGTTCCGCAGCTGGTACGTGAACCTGGAGGAACCGCGCACCCGCTGGGCGGGCGGCATCGACTCCGAGGATCACTTTCTCGACATCTCCGTGTACCCGGACCGCAGCTGGGTCTGGCGCGACGAGGACGAGTTCGCCCAGGCGCAGCGGGTCGGTCTGATGGCCCCGCGGACCGCACAGCGGGTGCGGGAGGCGGGCCTCGCGGCCGTCGAGGTGATCCGCGACTGGGGCGCGCCGTTCCGGGACGGCTGGGAGGACTGGCGGCCCGATCCGCGCTGGCGGGTTCCCGCGCTGCCGGATGACTGGGACCGTACCCCCTCGCATATGCCGTCGTGAGACCCTTGATGCACCCCAGGGGGGCAAACGTAGGATCGTCCTCCGGAGGGCCGCACCGCTCCAACCGGCGCACGCGGCACCGGACCTGACCGCAAGTCACCGCACGAGCACCACGCACTGCATGAGCTGTATGAGCCACATCAGTCGTATGAAACGCATGAGCCACTACGAGGGGGTGGAGACGTGCTCGCTTTCGCCCGCCCCGTCCCCGGAAACGTTGTCGGCGAACGACCTTGCGGACATCCGGTTTCGGCCCCTCGTTCGGGGGCATCCGGTGACAGCCGTTGTTATCGCCGCTCTTGCCGGGGCACAGTAGCGCCCCACAAGGTAATTGCCTCATACAACCGGCCCGGACGGACGGAACCCCACGCGTGACGGAGCATCCCACCTCCCACGAAGGCCGGCAGCCTCTCGCCGCCAGGTCGCAGGAACGCGCGCGGCCGCGGCAGCAGGACGCCGGGCCGGCGAAGACCCCTGCCGCCGCCGCGATCCCCGGCCCGGCCGCGGTGCCGGGGGCGAGTCCGGCGGCCTCGGCGGCGAACCCCGGCCCGGCAGGACTCGACCCGCAGGCCGCGGTCCGTCGCGAGGGCGACCGGCTGCGTTTCGTGGGCGCCGCCACCCGGCGGATCGCCCGCGGCATAGACCTGGACGAGATCGTGCTGGGCCTGTGCCGGGCCAGCGTGCCGACGTTCTCCGACGCCATACTGGTCTACCTCCGCGACCCGCTCCCGGTCGGCGACGAGCGGCCGGTCTCCCCTTTCGTGCTGCGGCTGCGCCGCTCGGACCGGCTGCGTTTAAACGAGGAGGAGACCGAGACCTCGTCGGAGATCGAGCGGCTGCGGCTGCCCGCCATCGATCCGCACGGCGATCTGCCTCCGGCGGCCGAGCTGTGCGAGGTCCGCTCGGGCGGTGCGCTCGCCGAGGTGCTGCGCGGTGTGCGGCCGGTCTTCGGGGACTCCGCCGCGGCCCGTGCCGCGCTGCCCGAGCTGCTCGGCGCCGGCCGGACCGTACCCACCGGACACCGGGCCGTCCTCGCCCCGCTGCGCGGCCGGCGACGGGTGATCGGCGCCGCCGTCTTCCTGCGCGGGGCCGAGCGGCCGCCCTTCGAAGCCAATGACCTGCTGGTCGCGGCCCAGCTGGCGACGCACACCGCGCTCGGCATCGACAAGGCCGTGCTGTACGGACGCGAGGCGTACATCGCGGACGAGCTGCAGCGCACCATGCTGCCCGACTCGCTGCCGCAGCCGACCGGCGTCCGGCTCGCCTCCCGCTATCTCCCGGCCGCCGAGACGGCCCGGGTCGGCGGCGACTGGTACGACGCGATCCCGCTGCCCGGGAGCAGGGTCGCCCTGGTCGTCGGTGACGTCATGGGTCACTCCATGACGTCCGCGGCGATCATGGGCCAGCTGCGTACGACCGCACAGACCCTCGCCGGGCTCGACCTGCCCCCGCAGGAGGTGCTGCACCACCTGGACGAGCAGGCGCAGCGGCTCGGCAGCGACCGCATGGCGACCTGCCTGTACGCGGTGTACGACCCCGTCGCGCACCGCATCACCATCGCCAACGCCGGGCATCCGCCGCCCGTCCTGCTGCATCTGGGCGGCCGCGCGGAAGTGCTGCGGGTGCCGCCGGGCGCCCCGATCGGCGTCGGCGGGGTGGACTTCGAGGCCGTCGAGCTGGACGCGCCCTCGGGCGCCACGCTCCTGCTGTACACCGACGGTCTGGTGGAGTCCCGGCTGCGGGACGTCTGGACCGGCATCGAGCAGCTGCGCGAGCGGCTCGCCGCCACCGCCCGGCTGACCGGCCCCGACCACTCGCCTCCGCTGGAGGCCCTGTGCGACGACGTCCTGGACATGCTCGGGCCGGGCGACCGGGACGACGACATCGCGCTGCTGGCCGCCAGGTTCGACGGGATCGCGCCCAGTGATGTCGCGTTCTGGCACCTGGATCCGGAGGAGACCGCTCCGGGCCAGGCCCGCAGGCTGGCCCGGCGGGCGCTGAGCCGCTGGGGGCTCGATGATCTCTCTGACTCGATGGAGCTGCTGGTCAGCGAGGTGGTGACCAATGCGGTGCGTTATGCGGAGCGGCCGGTGACGCTGCGGCTGCTGCGTACCGACATCCTGCGCTGCGAGGTCGGCGACGACGCCCCGCAGCTGCCCCGGCAGCGCCGGGCCCGGGACATGGACGAGGGCGGCCGCGGTCTGTTCCTCGTGAACCGGCTGGCCAGACGGTGGGGGGCGACGCGTCTGTCGACCGGCAAGGTGGTCTGGTTCGAGATGCCGACGCGGGGGCAGTAGAAGGGCCCGGGCTTCAGCGCCCTCCCAGGCACTGTCGAGTGCCCTGCACGGACGGTAGCCAAATGTTGCCGACCTCCTGTCGGCGGAGTTGACTTCAGTCGTGAACGAGACGACCTGACCGAAACCCCCACCGACGGGAGGACGCTCGTGCCCGAGGAATCGAAGACCAAGAACACCCCCTACACCACGAACAACGCCGGAATCCCGGTGGAGAGCGATGAACACTCGCTCACCGTCGGATCCGACGGTCCGATCCTGCTCCAGGACCACTACCTCATCGAGAAGATGGCCCAGTTCAACCGTGAACGGGTCCCCGAGCGGGTGGTGCACGCCAAGGGCTCCGGCGCCTACGGCATTTTCCAGGTGACCAACGACGTCAGCCAGTTCACCAAGGCGGACCTCTTCCAGCCGGGCAAGCAGACCGCGATGCTGGCCCGCTTCTCCACGGTCGCCGGTGAACAGGGCTCCCCCGACACCTGGCGAGACCCCCGTGGGTTCGCCCTGAAGTTCTACACGGAGCACGGCAACTACGACATGGTCGGCAACAACACGCCGGTCTTCTTCGTGCGCGACCCGATGAAGTTCCAGGACTTCATCCGCTCGCAGAAGCGCCGCCCGGAAAGCGGCCTGCGCGACAACGACATGCAGTGGGACTTCTGGACGCTCTCCCCCGAGTCCGCGCACATGGTCACCTGGCTCATGGGTGACCGCGGCATCCCGAAGACGTACCGCAACATGAACGGCTACAGCTCGCACACCTATATGTGGGTGAACGCGGGCGGCGAGAGGTTCTGGGTCAAGTACCGCTTCAAGACCGACCAGGGCATCGACTTCTACCCCCAGGCCGAGGCGGACGAGATCGCGGGCAGCGACGGCGACGTCCACCGCCGTGACCTCTTCGAGTCGATCAAGCGCGGTGACCACCCGAGCTGGACGCTGTATGTCCAGATCATGCCGTTCGACGCGGCTCCGGACTACCGGTTCAATCCCTTCGACCTCACCAAGGTGTGGCCGCACGGCGACTACCCGGAGATCGAAGTCGGCCGGATGACGCTCAACGAGAACCCGGAGGACTTCTTCGTCCACATCGAGCAGGCGTCCTTCGAGCCGTCGAACCTGGTGCCCGGCATCGGTCCGTCGCCCGACAAGATGCTGCTCGGCCGGCTCTTCTCGTACCCGGACACCCACCGTTACCGGATCGGCCCGAACTACGCGCAGCTTCCTCCGAACCGTCCGCGGTTCGGCCGGAACTCCTACGCGAAGGACGGCCCGATGCGGTACGAGCCGACCCGTACGGGAGCGGTCTACGCACCGAACTCGTACGGCGGTCCGGCCGCGGACACCGAGCGCTTCGGCGACCCTGCGGGCTGGGCCACGGCGGGCGAGATGGTCCACGAGGCGTACAAGCTGCACAGCGAGGACGACGACTGGGGCCAGCCGGGCACGATGGTCCGCAACGTGCTCGACGACGCGGCGCGCGATCGGCTGGTGTCGAACATTTCCGGCCATCTGCAGAACGGCGTGAGCGCCCCCGTCCTGGAGCGGGCTCTGCAGTACTGGCGCAACGTGGACAAGGACCTCGGCGACCGGATCGCCAAGAAGGTCAACGGCGGCTGACACCGCCGCATGAGAGGAGAGAGGGGCGGTGCCGGCCGGCACCGCCCCTCTCTCCTGCGCTCATCTCACTGACTGAACGGGTTGCTGTTGTTGTTGCCCGGGCGCCCTGAGTTCAGCCCCTCGCCCGGCAGGACCGGGGACTCGCTCGGCGGGATCACCGGCGACTCGGTCGGCGGCTCGATCGGCGTCTCGCTGGTCGTTTCGCTGGGTGTCTCACTGGGAGTCTGCGACGGCGTGCTCGGCGTCTGGGACGTCGACGGGTCGGGGCTCTCGGACTGCGAGGGGCTCATCGACGGACTGGCCGGTGTGGAGACCTCACCGCGCTCGACGTCCTGCAGATCGAACTGGGCACTGGAGCCGCCGTTCAGCGCACCGAGCGTGTAGTCCGCCCAGATCTGCGCCGGGAAGCCGCCACCGTTGGCCCGGCCGGAGTTGGCGGTACCGGTCAGGCTGACCTGGGCGCCGCCCTTGGGGGATTCACCGAAGAGCGCCACGACCGTGGTGAGCTCCGGCGTGTAGCCCGCGAACAGGGCGGCCTTGTTGTTCTCGGACGTACCCGTCTTGCCCGCCGCCTCGTAGGCCGAGGTGTTGGCCGCCTGGCCGGAGCCGCTGTCCACGACGCCCTTCAGGACGGACGTCACGGTATCGGCGGACTTGCGGCTGATCACCTGGTTGCCGATGCCCTTGACCGGATCGACCGTCCGGTCGCGGTTCTTCGCGGACTTCACGATGAACGGGGTGACCTTCCGGCCGTGGTTGTCGAGCGTGGCGTACGCGCCCGCCATGTCCCAGGTCGAGGCGTTCATCGTGCCGAGCGTGATGGCGGGGCGCTCGGGGAAGTTCTGGTCCGGTACGCCGAGCGCCAGCGCGGTCTTCTTCACCTCGGGCGGTCCGACGTCGACCACCATCTGCGCGAAGACCGAGTTGATCGACTTGTTCATCGCGGTCTGCACGGTGACGTTGCCGTAGCTCTGGTTGTCCTCGTTCTCCGGGGCGAACGGGGTGTCGCTGCCCACGACCGGCCGCTTGCTGGTGCCGTCGTAGCGGGTGTTGACGCCGATCAGATCGCCGTCCTGGGTCTTCGACTCGTTCTCCAGCGCGGAGGCGAGCACCAGCGGCTTGAAGGTGGAGGCGGGCTGGTAGTCCTGACGTGTGGCGTTGGACCTGAAGTGCTTGACGTAGTCCACCCCGCCGTAGAGCGCGACCACGGCGCCGGTCTTCGGATCGACGGAGGTGGCACCCGCCTGGACGCTGGCGTCGACCTTGTTGTCCTTGCGGTCCAGCTTGGACTCCAGCTGCCGGTCGACCGCCTGCTCCAGCTTCTTCTGCCGCTTCTTGTCGATGTTGAGGGTGAAGGTCCAGCCGCCGGCCTGCCGCACCTCCTCCGTGATGCCCTGCTTGTCCAGCTCCTTGTTGGCGGCCTCGACGAGGTAACCGGTCTGGCCCTCCATGCCGCGCGCGGGCTTGGGCTTGTCCGGGACGGGGAACTTCAGGGCGTCGCGCTCGGCCTTGTCGAGCCAGTGCATCTCGACCATGTTGTCGAGCGTGTAGCCCCAGCGGTCCTTGACGAGCTTCTTGCCGGTGGGCGTCGCGACCGCCCAGTCGTACTGGCTGGGGGCCTGGAGCAGAGAGGCCAGATAGGCGCCCTGGGAGACGTTCAGGTCCTTGGCGTCGACGCCGTAGTAGGCCTGCGCCGCCGCCTGGATACCGCTCGCACCGCGTCCGTAGTACGCGGTGTTGATGTACCCGGCGAGGATGTCGGCCTTCTCGTACTTCTGGTCGACCTTGAGGGAGATCACCAGCTCTTTGAGCTTGCGGCTGACCGTCGGGTCCTGCGTGAGGTAGTAGTTCTTCACGTACTGCTGGGTGATGGTCGAGCCACCCTGCTTGCCCTTGCCGCTGAGGGTGTTGAGGATGCCGCGCGCGGTGCCCTTCAGGTCGACGCCCTGGTCCTTGTAGAACGTCTTGTTCTCGGCGGCGACGAAGGTGTGCTGGACGTCCTTGGGGACTTCGGCGAGATCCACGATCTGGCGGTTGACCCCGTCACCGGTACGGGTCAGCAGTGTCCCGTCGCTGTACTGGTAGACGTTGCTCTGCCGCTCGGCCAGGGCGTTGGCCTTCGGTATGTCCACGTACAGATAGAGCGCCACGAAGGCGCCCATGATCAGCAGGCAGAACCCGAAGAAGGTGCCCAGCATCTTCCGCCAGGTGAAGAGTCTGCGTAGGCCGCCGCTCTTCGCAGCCCGCCGCGGCCCGCGCCGCTGGGCTCGTCGCGCATCCGCTCGACCCATTGCTGTGTTGCTCCCGTTTCTCTGCTCGACCAGATCAGCTCAGCCCAGCCAGCTAACACCGTCGGCGGGGACAAAAAGTAAGCGATGCGGTCTTTTACGGACGTGACAATCAGCACCCGTTCTCTAGGGAACCGACTCACGAGAGGCGCTCAGGGTTGCGAAACCAGGTAATGTGCAATCACATTGCTAGCACCGAGTTAGTCGCTCAAAACGCTCGAAACGGGGGATCCCATGTCCGGCCAACACGATCCGCACGCTGTGTCCACCCTGACCGCCGACCTCGCGCCCGACGCTCCCCAGATGCCCGAACCGCAGGTGAGAGAGGTGACGGCGCACAGCATCCCCGGCGGCCTCGGCCTGTTGCTGACCGTGATCGGGGTGTTCGTCGGCATCGGTCTCGCCATCCTCGGCGGCATCGTCGGCTCGAACGGGAACAACGGCGTGGGCGTCCCGGTCCTGATCCTCGGGATCCTGCTCGTCTTCGCCTCGTTCTTCTGCATGACGGGTGTGAAGATGGTCGCACCGGGCGAGGCACGGGTCATCCAGCTCTTCGGCCGGTACGTGGGCACGATCCGCACCGACGGACTGCGCTGGATCAACCCGCTCACCAGCAGCCGGAAGATCTCCACCCGGGTCCGCAACCACGAGACCGCGGTCCTGAAGGTCAACGACGCCTACGGCAACCCGATCGAGCTCGCCGCGATCGTCGTCTGGAAGGTCGAGGACACCGCGCAGGCGCTCTTCGAGGTCGACGACTTCCTGGAGTTCGTCGCCACCCAGACCGAGGCGGCCGTGCGGCACATCGCGATCGAGTACCCGTACGACGCCCACGAGGAGGGCGGCCTCTCGCTGCGCGGCAACGCGGAGGAGATCACCGAGAAGCTGGCCGTGGAGCTCACCGCCCGGGTGCAGGCAGCCGGTGTACGGATCATCGAGTCGCGCTTCAGCCATCTCGCGTACGCCCCCGAGATCGCCTCCGCGATGCTTCAGCGCCAGCAGGCCGGCGCGGTGGTCGCGGCGCGGCAGCAGATCGTCGAGGGTGCGGTCGGCATGGTCGAGATGGCGCTGACCCGGATCGCCGAGCAGGACATCGTCGAGCTCGACTCCGAACGGAAGGCGGCCATGGTCAGCAATCTCATGGTGGTGCTGTGCGGTGACCGTGCGGCGCAGCCGGTCCTCAATACGGGCACTCTTTACCAGTGACGGAAGAGACCACCGGGCGCAGACAGCCGCAGCAGCGCAAGCAGATGCTGCTGCGGCTGGATCCTGCGGTGCACGACGCACTGGCCCGCTGGGCCTCGGACGAGCTGCGCAGCGCGAACGCGCAGATCGAGTTCCTGCTGCGCAGGGCGCTGGCGGAAGCGGGCCGCCTGCCTACGACAGCGTCCCCCATCCCCCGCCGGGGCCGTCCACCCAAGCCCCCGGCGGAGTAGGGGGGCGGACGGGACCGGGTGCCGGGCACCTGCCCCGCAGCCCGCACGGGCCGGAGGACCGGCCCGTCCGGCGATCGTGGACACACAGCCGTCGCCCCCGGCGGACGCCGCTGGAGGAAGCCGGATCCGACCGTGCCCGCCGCACTCCGGCAGGTCTTCCCGGGGACGGAGGGCGACGAGCGGAACCGGGCCGACGAAGCCCCGGCTGCGGGTTGTTCCGCCTCCCGACGCCTCTCGTTCACGACAGGTACCGACCCCACACCTACGTTCGCGTGTGAAAGCTATGCAATTCACGAGGAGCTGTTGTGAACAAGCGCGTGCGTAGTGCGCGATGGGGAGCACCCGTTGCCGCGGCCGTCGTGGCGGCAATCGCCACGATGGTGCTCAACCCGACGCTGGGTGCGTCGGCCGTTGCTCCGCAGTCGGCGGCAAAGGCGAAGACCCCCACGGCGAAGAACGTCATCTTCATCAACGGTGACGGCATGGGCGCCTCGATGCGCGAGGCGGCAAGGCTCAACCTTTCCGGCCTGGAAGGCCAGCTGGCGATGGACCGCCTCGCGGCATCCGGCCAGCTCACCACCACCCCGCACGACCCGAAGGCCGTCGTGACGGACTCCGCCGCCGCGGCGACCGCATGGGCCACGGGCGAGAAGACCTACAACGGCGCGATCAGCGTCGACGTCGACGGCAACCCGCTGGCGACCCTCGGCCAGCAGGCCAAGGCGGCCGGCAAGGCCACCGGACTGGTGACCACCGCCCAGGTCACCGACGCGTCCCCGGCGGCGTTCTTCGCCAACACCGCGGACCGTGGACAGCAGGACGAGATCGCCCGTCAGTACCTGGACGTCAGCAAGCCCGACGTCATCCTGGGCGGCGGCGAGGACTGGTGGCTGCCGGCCGGTACGCCGGGCGCGTTCAAGGACAAGCCGGCGGAGGACACGACCGAGGGCAGCCGCGGCACCAAGGGCAACCTGATCAAGAAGGCCCAGAAGGCCGGTTACTCGTACGTCAACAGTGCGAGCGGGCTGAGCAAGGCCAAGAACGGCAAGATCCTCGGGCTGTTCAGCAACGAGGAGATGTTCCAGCAGCACCCCGAGGGCCAGGGCGACGTCTACAGCCCGGTCGTGGACCTCGGCACGATGACCAGCAAGGCCCTGAGCAGCCTGGACAAGAACAAGAAGGGCTTCTTCCTCATGGTCGAGGAGGAAGGCACCGACGAGTTCGCGCACTCCAACAACGGCACGCGCGTCCTGCAGTCGATGCAGCAGCTGGAGAAGGCCGTCGCGGTGGCCCGCGCGTACATCGCGACGCACCCCGACACGCTGCTGGTCGTCACCGGTGACCACGAGACCGGCGGTCTCTCGGTCGAGGAGGTCGACGCCAACGACGAGTCCGGGGACGCCATCTCCGCCGAGGACGGTCCGTTCTCGATCCGCGGCAGCGACCGCAAGTTCACCATCGACTGGACCACGTCGGGGCACACCAGCGTGGACGTGCCCGTGACGGCGAGCGGTCCGCTCTCCGACAGCTTCTCGGGCAAGCACCCGAACACGTACGTGCACGACGTACTCAAGCAGGTGCTGGCACCGCGCCGCTGAACGCGGTGACGCAGGAACGGGCCCCGGGAGCATTCTCCCGGGGCCCGTTCCCGTGGGCGTGGGGCGCGATGCCGTCGAGTCGGGGCACGGGGTCGCCGTGAACCCGCTCGAGGCAGTACCGAGCAGCACGGCGGCGTGCCCCACCTCACCTCGAGGGGACCGCCCCACCCGGATATACACGCGAGGTATACACACCACTTATAGTGTCCGCATGTCTATCGGTCACACCCTCCTCGGGCTCCTCGAGTCCGGCCCCCGCCACGGCTACGACCTCAAGCGCACATTCGACGAGAAGTTCGGCCACGACCGCCCCCTGCACTACGGCCAGGTCTACTCGACCATGTCCCGCCTCCTCAAGAACGGCCTCGTCGAGGTCGACGGCATAGAGAGCGGCGGCGGCCCCGAGCGCAAGCGGTACGCCATCACCGAGGCCGGTATCACCGACGTCGCCGACTGGCTCGCCCAGCCCGAGAAGCCGGAGCCGTACCTCCAGTCGACGCTGTACACCAAGGTCGTCCTGGCCCTGCTCACCGGCCGCAGCGCCGAAACCCTCCTGGACACGCAGCGCGCCGAGCACCTGCGCCTCATGCGCATCCTCACCGACCGCAAGCGTGGCGGCGACCTCGCGGACCAGCTGATCTGCGACCACGCCCTGTTCCATCTGGAGGCCGACCTCCGCTGGCTGGAACTGACCGCCGCCCGGCTCGACCGCCTCGCCCGCGAGGTCGGCGCATGACCCCCGCCGGCTCCCTCCTCGTAGCCCGCGACCTGCGCAAGTCGTACGGCTCGACACCCGCCCTGGACGGCGCCTCGTTCTCCGTCCACCCCGGCGAGATCGTCGCCGTGCTGGGGCCGTCCGGCTCCGGCAAGTCGACCCTGCTGCACTGCCTCGCCGGCATCGTCACGCCCGACAGTGGCACGGTCACCTACGCTGGCCGCGAGCTCTCCGCGATGTCCGACGCCGAACGCAGCGCCCTGCGCCGCAGCGATTTCGGCTTCGTCTTCCAGTTCGGACAGCTCGTCCCGGAGCTGACCTGCGTGGAGAACGTCGCCCTGCCGCTCCGCCTCAGCGGCACCAGGCGCAAGGACGCCGAACGCACCGCCCTTCGCTGGATGGAGCGCCTGGAGGTCGACGACCTCGGCGCCAAGCGTCCCGGCGAGATCTCCGGCGGCCAGGGCCAGCGCGTCGCCATCGCCCGCGCCCTGGTCTCCTCCCCGAAGGTGATCTTCGCGGACGAGCCGACCGGCGCCCTGGACTCCCTCAACGGCGAGCGGGTGATGCAACTGCTCGGCGAGGCCGCCCGGTCCGCCAATGTCGCCGTGGTCCTGGTGACGCACGAGGCCCGCGTCGCCGCCTACTCCGACCGCGACGTCACCGTGCGCGACGGCCGGGCCCGCGACCTGGAGCACATCGCATGACGCTGCTCGAACCGAGGAAGGTCCCGGCGGCCGAGCAGCCCCGGCCCACCGAGCCCTCCCGCGCGATCACCCTGCTGCGCGACCTGGGCCTCGGTATCCGGTTCGCCTCCTCCGGCGGGCGGGAGGGCTGGGCGCGCACCGTGCTCACCGCGGTCGGTGTCGGCCTCGGCGTGGCGCTGCTGCTGGTCGCCTCCTCCGTACCGCATCTGCTCGAACAGCGTTCCGCCCGCGACCAGGCCCGCGCCGAGGCCCGTGTCTCACGCAACGACACCGTCCCGAAGTCGGACTCCACGGTGCTGCGGATCAGCACGCAGTCCGAGTTCCGCGGCCGCTCCGTCGAGGGCTTCCTGATGCGGCCGGAAGGGGCGCACCCGGTGACCCCGCCCGGCGTGGCGGACTTCCCCGGCCCAGGCGAGATGGTGCTCTCGCCTGCCCTGAAGGAGCTGCTCGCCTCCCCGGAAGGCCGACTCCTCAAGGAGCGGCTGCCGTACCGGATCACCGGCACCATCGCCGATCCGGGACTGAGCTCCCCGAGCGAACTGCGCTACTACGCGGGCAGCGCCACCCTGACCGCCGCCGCGGGCGGCCACCGGCTGGCCGGTTACGGCGACCAGGCCCCGCCCGAGCCCCTGTCCCCCGTCCTCATCGTGCTCGTCATCATGACCTGCGTCGTCCTGCTGGTGCCGGTCGCGATCTTCATCGCGACCGCCGTGCGCTTCGGCGGGGACCGTCGCGACCGCAGGCTCGCGGCGCTGCGCCTGGTCGGCGCGGACATCCGGATGACCCGCCGGATCGCTGCCGGTGAGGCGCTCTTCGGTGCCGTGCTGGGCCTGCTGGCTGGTCTGGCGCTCTTCCTGGTGGGGCGTCAGTTCATCGGCGGGGTCGAGGTGTGGGACGTCAGCGCCTTCCCTGCCGATCTGGTCCCGGCCCCCTGGCTGGCGGCGCTGATCGCGGTGTCGATTCCGGTGGCGGCGGTGCTGGTCACCTTGACCGCCCTGCGCTCGGTGGTGATCGAACCGCTCGGAGTCGTACGCAACAGCCGCAGCCGCAGACGCCGGCTCTGGTGGCGGCTACTGATGCCGGTCCTGGGCGTGACGGTGCTCGCGCTGACCGGAAACGTCGGCGAGAACACAACTGTCGATCCGTATCCGATCGCAGCCGGCGCCGTACTGGTCCTGGTCGGGCTCGCGCTGCTGCTGCCCTGGCTGGTCGAGGCATGTGTGAACCGGCTGCGCGGCGGTCCGGTGCCCTGGCAGCTCGCCACCCGCAGGCTCCAGCTGAGCAGCGGAGCGGCCGCTCGCGCGGTCAGCGGCATCACCGTCGCGGTAGCGGGCGCGGTGGCGCTGCAGATGCTGTTCGCCGCGGTGAACGACGACTTCAACCGGATGACGGGGCAGGACCCGGCGCGCGCCCAGTTCTACGCGTTCTCCGAGAACGTCACCGGTGACGCGGCCACCCGGACCATCAAGGAGTTCCGGGCCACCAAGGGGGTGGAGGCGGTCATCGGCACGGTCGAGTCGTACGTCGTCAAACCGGGCACGTACAGGGAAGACGAGATCCAGCCCACCACCTCGCTGAGCGTCGGCGACTGTGCGACGCTGCGCGAGATCGCCCGGATCGGCTCCTGCGAGGAGGGCGACTCGTTCGTCGTCCACCCCAAGGACAAGAACATGGCCGAGTGGATGGACAAGACCGCCCGCAAGGGCAAGGTCGTCGAACTCAACTCCCAGGTGGGATCCGCGCCCGACGCGAAATCGATGCCGTGGACCCTGCCCGCCGACACCCCGACCGTTTCCTCCCGCCCGGATCCGATGGGCGAGGAGCACTGGGGCATCATGACGACGGTCGGCGCGATCGACCCGAGCACCCTGCCGCACGCGCAGACCAGGGTGCAGATCCGGGTCGACGAGAGCGTGAAGGACGTCGCCGAGTACGTACGGAACACGGCGGCCCGGATCGACCCCGGGATGCGGATCTCCACCCTGAACTCGGTGGCCCGCGACCGCCAGTACGCCAGCGTGCAGACCGGTCTCCAGGTCGGTGCGACCGCGACCCTGCTGCTGATCGCCGCCGCGATGCTGGTCTCGCAGCTGGAGCAGCTGCGAGAGCGCAAGCGCCTGCTCTCGGTGCTGGTCGCCTTCGGCACCCGGCGGACCACGCTGGGCTGGTCGGTGCTCTGGCAGACCGCCGTGCCCGTGGTCATCGGCCTGGTAGTGGCTGTCGCGGGCGGTCTCGGCCTGGGTGCGGTGATGATCAGGATGATCGCCAAGCAGGTGACCGACTGGTGGCTGTTCCTGCCCATGACGGCGGCGGGCGTGGCGCTGATCCTGCTGGTCACTCTGGTCTCGCTGCCGCCGCTGTGGCGGATGATGCGACCGGACGGCCTGCGTACGGAGTGACGGAGCCAGGGCCTTTCGTCTGGATCAGGCCGGATCAGGGACGAAAGGCCCTGGGGGTGCGGGCCCAGGAGGACCGCACCCCTTCCGCCTCACCCGCCCGCCGTCACCCGTACCGGCAACGCGGCCATCGCCTCCCGCAGCGCCGCCGCGAACTCCTCGAACTCCTCGTGCCGGGCCGCCCCCGTCCGCATCCCGAGCGCCACCCGCCGCGAGGGTGCGGGGTCCGCGAAATATCCGGTGGCCAGCGCGTCGTTGCGGGCGGTCTCGACCGTCACCGCGATACGCGGCAGCAGCGTCACCCCGAGCCCGCCCGCGACCAGCTGCACCAGCGTGGAGAGCCCGGCCGCGGTCGTGGTGACCGCGGCGCCCTGCGTACGCCCGGCCTCCCTGCATATGTCGAGCGCCTGATCGCGCAGGCAGTGCCCCTCGTCGAGCAGCAGCAGCGGCAGCTCGCGCAGGGCCTCGCGCGGAATGTCGGCGCGCCCGCCCAGCCAGTGGTCGCGCTCCATCACCAGCACGAAGTCCTCGTCGAAGAGCGGAAGTTCGGTCACCTGGGGCACCCCGAGCGGCACGGCGAGCAGCAGCAGGTCCAGCCGGCCGGCGGCCAGCCCCTCCAGCAGCGAGGAGGTCTGCTCCTCGTGCACCTGGAGATCCAGCTCCGGGTAGCGCTCATGGACCAGTCGCAGCACGGTCGGCAGCAGATACGGCGCGACGGTCGGGATCACGCCGAGCCTGAGCACCCCGGTGAACGGCGCCCGGACCGCCTCGGCCTCCTCCATCAGCTCGCCCACGGCCTCCAGCACCGCCCGGGCCCGGACCGCGAGCCGCTCCCCGGCGGGCGAGAGCAGTACCTTGCGCGTCGTACGCTCGATGAGCTGGACACCCAGTGCCTCCTCCAGCGCCGACACGGCCCCCGACAGCGCCGGCTGGCTCATCCCGATTGCTGCCGCCGCGTCCCTGAAGTGCAGATATTCGGCGACGGCCGCGAAGGCGCGCAGCTGCGACAGGCTGGGCTGTTTGGTCCGATTGCCCTGATTACCCTGCGCCACTGATAGGCACCTCCGATCATCACGACCGAGTGTAGCTATTTCCGTGATCAATGCACTCTGTGCCAAGGTGGTGATCGTCCAACCCTCAGGAACTCCCGCAAATGGGAATTCCTACGCTGCAAGGAGAGCGCGTGCTCACTGTCGGTGACAAGTTCCCCGAGTTCGACCTGACTGCTTGTGTCTCGCTGGAGAGCGGCAAGGAGTTCGAGCAGATCAACCACAAGACCTACGAGGGCAAGTGGAAGATCGTCTTCGCGTGGCCGAAGGACTTCACCTTCGTGTGCCCCACCGAGATCGCCGCCTTCGGCAAGCTGAACGACGAGTTCGCCGACCGTGACGCCCAGATCCTCGGCTTCTCCGGTGACTCCGAGTTCGTGCACCACGCCTGGCGCAAGGACCACCCGGACCTGACCGACCTGCCCTTCCCGATGATGGCCGACTCGAAGCACGAGCTCATGCGTGACCTCGGCATCGAGGGCGAGGACGGCTTCGCCCAGCGCGCCGTCTTCATCGTCGACCAGAACAACGAGATCCAGTTCACGATGGTGACCGCCGGTTCCGTGGGCCGTAACCCCAAGGAGGTCCTGCGGGTCCTGGACGCCCTGCAGACCGACGAGCTGTGCCCGTGCAACTGGACCAAGGGCGAGAACACCCTCGACCCGGTCGCGCTCCTCTCGGGCGAGTGAGCTGACAGCGACATGGCACTCGACGAACTGAAGGCCGCCGTACCGGACTTCGCCAAGGACCTGAAGCTGAACCTCGGTTCGGTCATCGGGAACAGCGAACTCCCGCAGCAGCAGCTGTGGGGCACCGTCCTCGCCTGCGCGATCGCCTCGCGCTCGCCGAGGGTGCTGCGCGAGCTGGAGCCGGAGGCGAGGGCCAACCTCTCCGCGGAGGCGTACACCGCCGCGAAGTCGGCCGCCGCCATCATGGCGATGAACAACGTCTTCTACCGGACCCGGCACCTGCTGTCGGACCCCGAGTACGGGACGCTCCGTGCGGGCCTGCGGATGAACGTGATCGGCAAGCCCGGCGTGGAGAAGATCGACTTCGAACTGTGGTCGCTCGCCGTCTCCGCGATCAACGGCTGCGGCCAGTGCCTGGACTCCCACGAGCAGGTGCTGCGCAAGGCCGGCGTGGACCGTGAGACCATTCAGGAAGCCGTCAAGATTGCCTCGGTGATCCAGGCGGTCGGCGTGACCCTCGATGCCGAGGCCGTGCTCGCCGAGCAGTAACAGCAGTACCCCCCTGTACGAGAAGGGCCCCGAGGACGACCGACCGTCCCCGGGGCCCTTCTTCTTGCCTACTTCGTGCGCCCGTCCACGACGATGTCGTCGTCGCCGTAGTCGATGTCCTCGGGCGGCGAGCCCGGCGCGGGCGTCGGGGCGACGTCGAGCGCGGTCGCCCCGTGCGGGGACGGCGCGTGCCGCAGGGCTTCCTCCTGCCCGTACGAGCGCAGATAGCCGACCACCGTATTGGTGACCGCGACCAGCGGTACCGCGACGACCGCGCCGCCGATCCCCGCGACCATGCCGCCCGCCGCGACCGAGAGGACGACGGCCAGCGGATGCACCCGCACCGCGCGTCCCAGGATGAACGGCTGCAGCACATGGCCCTCGATCTGCTGCACCGCGAGCACCACGGCCAGCACCATCAGCGCCGTGAACACGCCCTCGGTGACCAGCGCGACGACCACCGCCAGCGCTCCCGAGATCACCGCACCGACCAGCGGGATGAAGGCGAAGAGGAAGATGAACACGGCGAGCGGCACCGCCATCGGCACGTCGAGGAACCAGATCCCGAGCCCGATGAAGATCGCGTCGATCAGCGCGACTATGACCGTGCCCCGCACATAGGCGGTCAGTGTCCGCCAGGCGCGCGGCCCGGCGCCCGCGACACCCGGCCGGGCCTGGGCGGGCACCAGCTTCAGCGCCCAGTGCCAGATGCGCTTCCCGTCGTACAGCAGGAAGAGCGTCGAGAACATCGCCAGCAGCATCCCGGTGAGGACCTCCACCATCACGGTGACGCCCTGGAGCCCGGCGGAGGTGATCTGTTCGGTGTTGGTGCCGATGGTGTCGCTGAGGTTCTTCGCGACGTCGTTGATCTGCTGCTCGGTGACATGGAAGGGGCTGTCGAGCAGCCAGCGCTTCAGCTCGTCGATGCCCGCCCGGACCTTGTCGGAGAGGGTGTCGAGGTTGTCCATGACCTGCCAGACCACGAACCAGCCGACCAGTCCCATGATGACGAAGCCCAGGATCGCCGTCACCGCGGTGGCCACTCCGCGCGGCAGCCCGTACCCCCGCAGCCGGGCGACGGTCGGCTGCAGCATCGCGGTGACGAGCAGCGCGGCGACGAAGGCCAGCACCACCAGCTGTACGGCGCTGATGACCCGCATCAGCACCCAGAGCGTGCCCGCCAGGACGAGCAGCCGCCAGCCCGCCTCGGCCGCCACCCGCATGCCCCACGGGATCGACGCGACGGGATCGGGCCGGGCGGCCACGGAGGGGGCGTACGCGGGCGGCGGCACACGGCGGGCCGCCTTCCGATACGCGGACCCGGCGGATACGGCCCCGGCGGACGCGGTGGCGGATACGGCCCCGGCGGGTACGGCTGCGGTCTCCGGCGGCTCGATCGGCGCGCCCTCGGCCCCTTCGCCGTCGATCCCCTCGCCGTCGATCCCCTCGGCCTCGGCCCTGCGCTGCTCCAGCCGCTCGCCCAGTTCCGTCAGTTCGGCGCCCAGACGGCCGAGCCACCCAGGAAGTTTCGACATGATCGTTCCTTTTCCCCGTCTTCTCTCCCCACCGCTCCCCTGACGAGCCGTCCGGAAAGACCGTACACGCGCGAAGCCCCCCACCGTAGGACGGCGAGGGGCTTCGAAAGGTTGAGACCGGAACCTCGAAGGGCTCTAGTACCAGCCGTTGGCCTGCCAGAAGGACCAGGCAGCACACGGGCTTCCGTAGCGGCTGCTGTTCATGTAGCTCAGGCCCCACTTGATCTGCGTGGCCGGGTTGGTCTGCCAGTCGGCGCCGGCGGAAGCCATCTTCGAGCCGGGCAGCGCCTGGACGAGGCCGTAGGCACCGGAGGACGGGTTGCTCGCCCGGTAGTTCCAGCTCGACTCGTGGTCCACGATGTTGCTGAAGCACTGGAACTGGTCGGCGGGCATCATCTGACGCGCCATCGCCTGGACCTCGGCCACGGTGTACGAGCCCTGCGCGGCGAACGTGGAGGCGCTGCGGACCTCGTCACGGCTGGCGCGCTCGGCCTCCTTGGCCTGGCGCTCCTGCTCCAGCTTGTCCTCGGCCGCCTGCTTCTTCGACTTGGCGTCCTTGGCAGCCTGGATACGGGCCGCTTCCTCAACGGACTTCTTCGCCGCCGCGTCGGCCGCGGATGCCTGGGCGTCGGCCTGCTGGGTCAGCGAGGCGGTCTGCACCTGGGCCTGCTGGCCCGCAGGAATGTCGGCGAGAAGCGTCGTGTCGGCTGCGGTCGCCTCGAAGTTGTTGTCGTCGGCAGCGGGAGTGCTGCCCGAGGCAACGCCTACGACGGCGCCGACGGTGGTGACCGCGGTGGCTGACGCCACGGCGAACCCCCGGACCGAGATCCGGCTCACACGGTGTCCTTCCAGCATCGCCCGCTTAGGTGACCTCGCGGACGCAATCGTGCCCCTGACGCTGGCCTCCCTACTGCTTGGGTCACGGGAGGCACGGGCCCGGTGGGCAGCTCCCCGGAGGGAGTGCCGCGTGGTACTCGCGGGCGGCATACGGACGGCGATTGTTGAGTTGTGTGGTGCGTGGCACCTCTGGAGGTGCACGTGTGCCGTATGCGGGGCCTGACGGAAGCAAGACTCTGCCGGAACGGGACACCGGGAAGCAATTCTCCGTTGCGTGTGAAAGCTCACACCCCATTTGGAGCAAGTGTTTTACGAAAATGCCGCCACAGCACGGTGCCGCCCGGCTACACTGCTTCGCTCGCCGGGCGGCACCAACTGTCGTATCCCGTATCAGATCTGGCCTTCCTCCAGCATTTCGGTCACCAGCGCGGCGATCTGCGAGCGCTCGGAGCGGGTGAGCGTGACGTGCGCGAAGAGCGGATGGCCCTTCAGCTTCTCGACCACGGCCACGACTCCGTCGTACCGGCCGACCCTGAGGTTGTCCCGCTGGGCCACGTCATGCGTGAGCACCACCCGGGAATTCGCCCCGATCCGGGACAGTACGGTCAGCAGTACGTTCCGTTCGAGGGACTGCGCCTCGTCGACGATCACGAAGGCGTCGTGGAGCGAGCGGCCCCTGATGTGGGTGAGCGGCAGGATCTCCAGCATGCCGCGCCCCAGCACCTCCTCTATGACCTCGCGCCCGGCGACCGCCGAGAGTGTGTCGAAGACGGCCTGCGCCCAGGGGCTCATCTTCTCGGCCTCGGTGCCGGGGAGGTAGCCCAGTTCCTGCCCGCCGACCGCGTACAGCGGGCGGAAGACCATCACCTTCTGGTGCTGCCTGCGCTCCAGGACGGCTTCGAGACCGGCGCAGAGCGCCAGCGCCGACTTCCCGGTGCCGGCCCGGCCGCCCAGGGACACGATGCCGACGTCCTGGTCGAGGAGCAGATCGAGCGCGATGCGCTGTTCGGCGCTGCGGCCGTGGATGCCGAAGGCCTCCCGGTCGCCGCGCACCAGGCGCACATTGCCCTCGGCGGTGACCCGGCCGAGGGCCTTGCCGCGGTCGGACTGGAGGACCAGTCCGGTGTGCACGGGCAGATCGGCGGCTTCGGGGACGTACAGCGACTCCTCCCCGTAGAGCAGATCCACCTGCTCGGCGGCGAGGGGCAGCTCCGACATCCCCGTCCAGCCGGAGTCGGTGATGGCGAGTTCGGCGCGGTACTCCTCGGCGAGGAGGCCGACCGAGGACGCCTTGATACGCAGCGGCAGGTCCTTGGAGACGACCGTGACGTCGTACCCCTCGGCCTGGAGGTTGCGCGCGACCGCAAGGATCCGTGAGTCGTTGTCCCCCAACCGGTAGCCGGCCGGCAGTACGCCGGGGTCGGAATGGTTGAGTTCGACGCGCAGCGTTCCGCCGAGGTCCCCGAGCGGGATCGGGGCATCCAGCCGGCCGTACCGGACCCGGAAGTCGTCCAGCAGGCGCAGGGCCTGCCGGGCGAAGTAGCCGAGCTCCGGATGGTGGCGTTTGGCCTCCAGTTCCGTGACCACGACGATCGGGAGCACGACTTCGTGCTCGTCGAAGCGGGCCATGGCGTTCGGATCGGCCAGCAGGACGCTGGTGTCGAGAACATAGGTGCGCCTGTCGGGCATGCGGCGCTTTGTGCTGGTCACCACGGAAGGACGTACCCCCTCGGACGAGGTTGGGGTGCGACGGCGTCGCGGAGCATCCCAATGGGAGAGGACGGACCGGGCTGCGACCCCGATGCGCGGGCCGAGCGCCGGCCCTCCGCGTCAGCCGCACTGTATGTACGGTCCTTCGTGTGCAAAGGGCCTCCCGGGCGAGCGGACTACACGCCGCTCACTTGGACACGACGTCCGCCTGGGTTGTGACCGGACGTCGACCTGTCAGGGGTATTCCCTCGAACACGCGAAGCCATGCCGCCCTGGGCGGGCGGGGTGAGCGGGGCCGGTGCGTCCGGGCACGTCAGGTGCGGGTCCACCGCCTCGGCGGTTCCGTCCCCAAACGCCGGACGGGCCGGAAATGCCGCCCCGGATCGGCCGGTGGTGGCGTCAGCCGCCGAAGCGGCGGCCCCGGGCGGCGTAGTCGCGCAGCGCGCGCAGGAAGTCGACCTTGCGGAACGCCGGCCAGAAGACTTCGCAGAAGTAGTACTCCGAGTGCGCGCTCTGCCAGAGCATGAAGCCGGACAACCGCTGCTCGCCGCTGGTGCGGATCACCAGGTCCGGGTCGGGCTGGCCCCGGGTGTAGAGGTGCTCGGAGATCAGGTCGGTGGAGACGATCTCCGCCAGGTCCTCGAAGGACGTCCCCTTGGCGGAGTGGTCCAGCAGCAGCGAGCGGACCGCGTCCGCGATCTCCTGGCGCCCGCCGTAGCCGACGGCGACATTGACCAGTATCCCGTCGATGCCGACCGTGGCCTGCTCGGCCTCCTTGAGGACCGTCTGGGTGCGGGCGGGCAGCAGGTCGAGCGTGCCGACATGGTGGACCCGCCAGCGCCCGTCCGCCGCGAGGTCGCGCACGGTGTTCTCGATGATGCCGAGGAGCGGTGTCAGCTCGGACTCGGGCCGGTCGAAGTTGTCCGTGGACAGGAGCCAGAGTGTGACGACTTCCACATCGGTCTCACTGCACCAGCCGAGCAGCTCCTGGATCTTGTCCGCACCGGCCTGGTGCCCCTGCGCGGCCGTGCCGCCGGACGCCTTCGCCCAGCGTCGGTTGCCGTCGAGGATGACGCCGATGTGCTTGGGCACCTGGGCGTGGTCGAGGCGGGCCTCCACCCGGCGTGCGTAGAGCCCGTACACCAGGTCGCGCAAGTTCACTGAGTTCACCTCTCGGTTCCGTGCGGGCCCGCCCGCCCCATGGCCCGGGCCTGGGGGCGTCCCCCTGGGAATCGCCGCACTACTCCGCAGAGTCCATCGCCCCGCCGTGCCGTGGCAGTCCCCGGAGCCGCCACATTACTGCTCGGGCGGGGCACCGGCCCAACCCGGCCTGTCACAAGTCCGTGATAAGCAGGGAAACGTGACTGATTCTTCTCTGTACTACCGGGCCGCCGGTTCGCGCTACGACTCCATGGAGTACCGCCGCACCGGCCGCAGCGGTCTCAAGCTCCCGGCCGTCTCCCTCGGCCTCTGGCACAACTTCGGCGACGACCGCACGTTGGACTCCCAGCGGGCGATCCTGCGCCGCGCCTTCGACCTCGGGGTGACCCACTTCGACCTGGCCAACAACTACGGCCCGCCGCCCGGCTCCGCCGAGCTCAACTTCGGCAAGATGTTCCGGCAGGACTTCGCCCCGTACCGGGACGAGCTGATCATCTCCACCAAGGCCGGCTACGACATGCACCCCGGCCCGTACGGCGAGTGGGGCTCCCGCAAGTACCTGCTGTCCTCGCTGGACGCCTCGCTGAAGCGGATGGGGCTCGACTACGTCGACATCTTCTACTCCCACCGCTTCGACCCGGACACTCCGCTGGAGGAGACGATGGGGGCGCTGGCCTCCGCCGTGCAGCAGGGCAAGGCGCTGTACGTGGGTGTGTCCTCGTACAACGCGGAGCAGACCGCCGAGGCGGCCCGGCTGCTCAAGGAGATGGGTGTACCGGCCCTGATCCACCAGCCGTCCTACTCGATGATCAACCGCTGGATCGAGGACGACGGGCTGCTCGACACCCTGGAGACGGCCGGAATGGGCTGCATCTCCTTCGTGCCGCTCGCCCAGGGGCTGCTCACGAACAAGTACCTGACCGGCATCCCGGAGGGCTCGCGCGCCACCCAGGGCAAGTCCCTGGACCCGGGCCTGCTCTCCGACGAGGTGCTGCGCCGGCTGAACGGGCTGAACGACATCGCCCAGCGGCGCGGCCAGTCGCTCGCCCAGCTGGCACTCAACTGGGTGCTGCGGGACAGCCGGATGACGTCTGCGCTGATCGGCGCCTCCAGCGTGAAGCAGCTGGAGGAGAACATCGCGGCACTCGCCGGAGCCCCGCTGTCCGCCGAGGAGTTGAAGGAGATCGACACCTTCGCCGTGGACACCGCGGGCACCAATATCTGGGCCGGGCGGAGCTGACCCCGGGCGGACACAAAAAACGGGCCGGTCCGTGGGGGGGGGATACGGACCGGCCCGAGGGGGGGTTTCCACCATAACCCTTCGTAAGTGATGCTGGGTGCCACGCCACTCCATAATTACTCTCCGGATTCACCGGACTCCGGTACGGGCACGGCATCCGGGAGGGGTCAGTGGCCGCCGCGCGGCTTCACACAGCCGGTTCCCTCCATGTACCGGCCGTGCGCCTCGGCCGTGACGAGCCCGTTGACCATGCCGTCCAGCGCCCCCTCCACACAGATCGCGCCGAGTTCGACGATGAAGGTGTTGCGGTGGGGGCCGAAGGTGCCGGTGGTGATGGTCTCGGGGGCGTATCCCAGACCGGCGAGTGCCTCGTGGAGCCGGGACTCGGTGCTCTTGCGGCCCTCCGCGATCCCGGCCAGGCCCGACTTGACCTTCTTCACCTCGGCATCCCCCCTGGCCCGGTCGGCAGGGGACAGCTCGGCGGTGGACTGGAAGGCGTGGTTCTCCCGGTAGTGCGGTGCGCCGTCCCCGGCGTCCGGTTCGCTGTAGGGGGAGGCGCCCGCGGGCGGCGGGCTGCTCCCGGCGCCGGGTCCGGCGCTCCCGGGCCGCTCCGTACCGCAGCCGCCCAGGGCGAGAGCGAGAGCGGGGGTCAGGACGAGCAGCGCCGCGGTGGCGAGAGGCTTGGCCGTACGTCTCGCAGAGGTCATGCGCCGAGTATGGGTCAAGGACCCGGCCCGGACGGGGCGGGTATCAGCCTCTCGCCGGTGCGCGCCGGTGGCCGCGGGTGAAGCGGATCGCCAGGGTGTCGCCGCCGATGACCACGAAGCTTCCGCCCTCGCACCGGATGACCGCCTCGTGCACCTCGCCCCGCTCGTCCCTGCGTTCCTCGGTGCCAGTGACGTTCCAGCCGCCGTCGGGTGGCTGCGGCAGGTTCGACAGGGCGGTGAACTCCCACTGTCCCGACGGTACGCACCATTCGGGCAGTCGCGGCCACGCTCCGGGGCCGACGTGCAGGGTCCGGTCGGAGGCGCAGGTCAGGAGCACCGACTGACCGTCGGCCAGCAGGAATTCAACGGCTTCCGGCTCGCCCATCCGCCCCTCGGGCCGGTAGAAGACACCCAGCACTCCGACGATCCGTGCACCGCTGAGCCAGTCGGCCCTCCCCTGCCGCGGGGTGCGCGGTGCTTCCTCTTCGTTCCCCACCCTCATGGCTGGTTCCCTCCCGTGCGCTCACCGTCCAGGGTCGCATCCTTCGAGCGAAAGCAGGGGGTACGGCCTACTCCGGTTCGTCGGGCTCCGGTTGGCGGGCCTCCGGTCTGCGGGCCTCGGGTTTGCGGGCCTCGATCAGGAATCGGGTGGTGTGGGCGACGAACGGGCCCCGGGTCTCGATCCGGTGGTGCAGCGCGGCCAGTTGCGGCAGGTACTCCTCGACGGTGAAGCCCGGCACCATCCAGATGACCTTCCGCAGGAAGTAGACGACGGCGCCGATGTCGAAGAACTCGGTACGCAGCATCTCCGTGCGCAGACCGACGACTTCGAGCCCGGCGGCCTCTGCCCCGGCCCGGGCCTTCTCCGGGTCGCGGGCGCCGCGCGCCTCGGGCGGCTGCGGGCCGAGGAAGTACTCGACGAGCTCGAACACGCTGGCCGGGCCGACCTGTTGCGAGAAGTACGTGCCCCCGGGGGTGAGCACCCGCGCGATCTCGGCCCACCAGGTGCTCACCGGATGCCTGCTGACCACCAGGTCGAAGGCGTCGTCCCCGAACGGCAGGGGCGGCTCGTCCGCGTCGGCGACCACGGCCACGCCGAGAGGGTGCAGGAGGGCGGTGGCACGGGCGATGTTCGGCGGCCAGGACTCGGTGGCGACGGTGAGCGGCGGCAGCTTCGGTACGGAGGCGAGGACCTCACCTCCGCCGGTCTGGATGTCGAGCGCGGCCCTGGCGCGGCCCATCCGGTCCGCCATGGCGCGGGCGTAGCCCCAGGAGGGGCGCTGTTCGGTGGCCCGGCCGTCGAGCCAGGAGAAGTCCCAGCCGTCGACGGAGACGGCGGCGGCCTCCGCGACGAGGGCGTCGAAGCGGGCGCGTTCGGCTGCTGCGTGTTCCGGTGCTCCTGTCATGCCGGGATGGTGGCAGCCGGGAGTGGCCGACGCGAACGTATTACGGGGGGTCAGGCGGCCAGTCCGCCGAGCAGTACGCCCAGCAGCGCGCCCGTGATCATGAAGGGGCCGAACGGGATGCCCGTCTTGCGCCCGGCCCGTTTCAGGACCATCAGCCCGAATCCGTACACCGCTCCGAGCAGGAACCCGGCGAAGCCTCCGGCGAACACCACCGCCCAGCCGTACCAGCCGAGGGCGATGCCCAGCGACAGGGCGAGCTTGACGTCCCCGAAGCCCATTCCGTTCGGGTTGATGAGAAAGAGCAGGAGGTAGAAGGCGCCCAGGGCGGCCCCGCCGAGCAGGGCGGACAGCCAGGATCCGCTGTGCTCGGGTAGCAGCGCCGCGGCCCCCAGGAGTACGGCGACCGCCCCTGCGGCGGGCAGGGTCAGCCGGTCGGGCAGGCGGTGGACCCGGCGGTCGATGGTGGCGAGAAGTACGCCGACGGGGGCCAGCAGCAGCCAGGCCGCGAGCTCGGGACGGAGTCCGGTCGCTGCCGCGAGGGCGGCGCACGCGAGCGCGGTGACGACGGGGACGAGGACGCCGGGGGCGTAGCGCGGGCCGTCCTCCCCCGCGCTCCTGTCCCCCACGCGCCCGTCCCCCGGCCCGGCGCCCGGAGCGGCCGGTGCCGGCACCGCCGCCGCGCACTTCGCGCACCGCGTGGAGCCGAGCCAGCCGCGCCCGGCACCGGTCAGGGCGTGGCCCGCGGGGCAGGTGTCCCGCCAGGCCTCCTCCGGCTCGACGGAGAACCGGTAGGCGGCGCGCGGGACCAGCAGTCCGGCCGCTGCGCCCCAGAGTGCGGCGAGCACTGTCAGCATGGCGTACACGGAGCAGACCTTAGGCGCACGCCCCGCACGGGTCATGGGTCCTGGGGCCCACTGCGCGCCGTTGCGGACCCAGCGTCCCTCACCGGGCGCTACCTTCTTGGCCATGGCTCAATGGCGCAATGGGAATGGGACGTTGACGGTCACCGATCCACAGGGAGGGCAGGAGCCGGAGATACCGCTGCGGATCGCGGCCACGTACCGGGCCAGGAGCCGCGGGCTGCTCGGGCAGGACGGGATCGACGGCGCGCTGCTGATCACCCCGTGCGGGAGTGTGCACACCTTCAGGATGCGGTTCACCATCGATGTGGCGTACCTGGACCGGAAGTTCAACGTGGTCGCCGTCCGCACGATGAAGCCGGGCCGGCTCGGGATGCCGCGGCTGCGGGCCCGTCATGTGGTCGAGTCGGAGGCCGGGGCGATGGAGAAGTGGGGGCTGCGGCCGGGGGCGCGGGTGCGGATCGTCCCGGCGCAGGACGGCCGGGACTGAGGTGTGGACGGTGGCGTGGCCGGTGGTGCGCCATCTCGTACCAGCCGTCCGGGTGCAGTTGCCGGGCCGGGTCATCGGGCGGTGTCGGCACCGGCCATGAGCCACTGCGCTGCGGCCGCCAGCAGCGAGGTCACGCCGATCTCGACGGTCGGGTCGATGACCGGAGCGAACAGCGAGGAGTGGTTGACGGGGATCTCGGCGGGGATGCCGTTCTCCAGCAGCTCCTCGGGGTCGATGCCCTTGAACGCGGCCGGGTCGGCGCCGCCGAAGTGCCAGAAGACCGAGGGCGCTTGGAGTGCGGTGCCGAAGGTGCCGAAGTCCTCGCTGCCGGTGTGCGTCCGGGGCAGGGTGAAGACGTGCCCCTCCCCCAGGGCCCGGGTCAGCGCGGCCTGGACGGTGGCGGTGGCCTCGTGGTCGTTGACGGTCACGGGGAAGCAGTTGAAGTCCGTGATCTCGGGTTCCTTCGGGGCGCCGGAGGCGGCGGCCTCGGCGCGGACGATCCGCTTGACGGCCTCCAGGACCCGTTCCCGTACGACGGGAGTAGTGCTGCGGATGTTGATCCTGAGGTCGGCCGTGTCCGGGATGATGTTCTCCTTGGCACCGCTGTGGATCGAGCCCACGGTCACCACCGCCTGCTGTCCCGCCCCCACTTCGCGGGAGACCACCGTCTGCAGCCGCATCACGATCGCGGCGGCCATCACGACGGGGTCGACGGTCGTCTCGGGCATCGACCCGTGCCCGCCCCGCCCGTACAGCCGCACCCGCAGGCTGTCGGACGCGGCCATCATCGGACCGCCCCGGGTGACGACGAACCCCACGGGTAGGGGCCCCACATGCTGGCCCAGGCAGATCCCGGCGCGCGGGAAGCGCTCCAGGAAGCCGTCGTCGATCACGGCGGGGGCCCCGCCGGTCTCCTCGGCGGGCTGGAACACCGCGACGACGGTGCCGCGCCAGGCGTGCCGGTTGGCGGCCAGCAGCGCGGTGGCGCCGAGCAGGCAGGTGACGTGCATGTCGTGGCCGCAGGCGTGCATCACCGGGACCTCGTCGCCCTCCGCGTCCACACCGGTCCGTGTGGAGGCGTACGGAAGTCCCGTCTCCTCCTTCACGGGCAGCGCGTCCATGTCGGCGCGGAGCAGCACCACGGGTCCTTCGCCCTCGGTGAGGACGCCGACCACGCCGGTCGCGCCGACTCCTTCGGTGACGTCCCAGCCCTGCTCCCGCAGCCGGGTGGCGACGATCCCCGCCGTACGGAACTCCTGGAAGGACAGCTCGGGGTTGGCGTGCAGATCCTTGTACAGAGCGCGCAGGTCCGGCAGTCGGTCGTTCAGTCCGGACAGCAGCGAGGGAACCGAGGCAGTCATGAATGCTCCTGTGCGAGGAGGGTCCTGGTGTCCTGCGGTGTGGCAACAGCCATGGTCGCGGCAATGACCGCGCCCTGCACAAGGAAAGCGAAGGCGGCTCGAAAGGAGAAGGTGTCGGCGAGCACGACTGGCTCCTTCGGCCTCGTACGGCCTTTACGGCGGGCCGGAGCCGAGCAGCGTCCATGCCCCGTACGCCGCCGAAGCCACCGCGAGCACTCCGACGACCGTCATGCGGGCCGTCGTGCGCAGCCGCAGCAGCGCGACGGCGGGCGGGAGGAGCAGCGGGAACGCGGGCATCATCAGCCGTGGCCTCGACCCGAAGTATCCGGAGCCGATCAGCGCGATGACGACGACGGCGATGCAGTAGGCGAGTACGGGCAGCGGTTGGCGCTGCCGTACACACAGGAACACCGCCCAGCCCAGGCCCGCCAGCGCCGCGCACAGCCCGAGCGCGCCGGGCAGCGGCAGCCCGAGGATGAACGAGGCGAGCGCCACACCCCCGTCGATGCTGTTGCCCCACTGCGCCTGGACGTCGAAGTACGCGAACGGGCTGCCCTCGCGTACGGCGACGAACACCACGTACGCGAGCCAGCCCAGCGGCGCGACGGCCGTGCCGATCAGCATCCGCGCATTGCGGCGGAGGATGCGGCTGCCTGCGCCGGTGCCGGTGCCTTCGGTCCGCGCGGCCCGGTACTCCCGTACGAGCGTGACCGCGGCGGTGATCGCGAGGGCGGCGACGAGGGCCGCCGCGGAGGGCCTGGTCAGTCCGGCGAGTACGCACAGGGCGCCCGCCACGATCCAGCGCCGGGTCAGCACGGCGTACAGCGCCCAGGCGGCGAACGCGGTGAACAGGGTCTCGGTGTACGCCATCGACTGGACGAACGCCGTCGGGTACACGCCCCACAGCGCGGCCAGCACCACCCCGGCCCGGCGCCCGTACAGTCGCGCCCCGACGGCGAAGATCCCCCAGGCGGCGAGGAGCGCGGCGACCCAGGCGACCAGCAGTCCGGCGCCCGCGAGGGAGAGCGGGGTCAGCTCGGCGATGCCACGCTCCAGGGCGGGCAGCAGGGGGAAGAAGGCCAGGTCGGAGTGGATGCCGCCGTTCGGCAGGGTGACGGTGTGGCCGTAGCCGTTCTCGGCGATCCGCTGGTACCAGACGGAGTCCCAGCGCTCGGCGAGGAGGTGGAAGGCGCTCTTCCCGGCGCCGGACGCTGCGGCGGCGAAGACGGCGAGTCCGATCAGGCGCACGGCCGCGTACGCCCCGAGGGCCGGTGCCGCCGCCGCGAGGGCCGTGGCGAGGCGGCCGCGGGCGGGAGGCCGCGGCGACTTCGGCCGCCGCGCTCGCGGAGGCGCTTGCGGCGGCGTTCGGTGGCTGCGCTGCCGCACGAGCCGCTGTGCGGGGGCGGTGGCCTGGGCGGCCGGATCGTCGTCGGACATGCTGCCGATTATCTCTGCTCGTCCCGGATCGTCCTCGCGGTCGTTGGGCCCGACTTTGGGGCCGAGGGCCCAGGTCACCCGGCTCGTACAGCCGTACGCTCACGGCCACACCCGCGTCCGGGACCGCGGGCGCAGGCATGGCACGTGGGCGTCGGAGAGGAAGAATCGTGGCTGGTGGCGGGGGCTGGGGAAGCGGGGGCGCGGGCCACATACCACCGGGGAGCGGGGGTGGTGGCTCCGGCGCGAGCGGGGGCGTGTTCTTCGCGCTGACCCGTAGCTGGGCGGCCGGTGCCCTGGTCTACATCGCCGCCGGATATCTGGTGTCGCGCGGGCTCGTCGAGCTGCTCGCCACCGACGAACGGCTCACGTCCTTCGGCTGGCGCCTGGCCCTGCTCCACGTACCGAACGTCATCACGACCGTCCTCACGGTCCTGGCCTCGGCCCGGGTCCTGCCCGACGAGCAGCGCGGGTCACGCCTGCTGACACTGCTCGCCTCGCTCGGCATCCCGCTGGCCGCCCTCGTCTACGGATTCGCCGTGTCCTGGCATCTCGTGGGCTTCGAGGGCACGCTGATGCCGATCGTGGCGCTGGTGACCGGTTCGGCCGTGGGGCTGGCCGTCGACCGGCTGCTGGACGACCGCGACGAACGGTCGGCCACCCCGCCGTACCCGTACTCCTGGCGGGACGGCGGAGCCACCGCCCTGGAGTACCTCGGGGTCGTCGTCCTCGTCGTCACGCTGATCGGCGCGATGGCCATGGCGGGGGTCGGCGGGCAGATCGGGGAACGCATCCGCTGTGCGATCAGCTCGATGGGTGGCGGTGGCAGCTGTTCCTCCGGCGGCGGGGACACCACCGCGAAGCCGAGGACGGACGCCGACTACGAACCCAAACTGTGCCAGGTCTCCAGCATCTCCGACACCGTCGGCGACAAGGTCAAGATCGGCTGGTTCGAGTGGGGCAACGAGTACGGCTTCCAGCAGAAGGTCAGCCAGGCCAAGACGGATGTGAACGAGGACGGCAAGGTCGACGAGAACGACAAGCTGGTCTACATGACGTTCACGGACGCCGCATCGGCCGGCGCCACCGCCAGCACCCCCGGCGTCAAACTGGGCAAGCTGGGCAAGGCCGATGTGGACGTCGGCGGCGGCATCAAGATCACCAACGGTGACACCTGGGTCTTCAGGAGCGAGGAGGACGCCAGGAAGATGCGGGACGACATCGAGGAAATGAAGATGTGGGAGACCTCCACCAAGTACAGCGGCGGCTACGGCGGCGGCTGGTACTCGGGCATGAAGTGGGCCGAGAAGAAGGAGGACGTCGAGAAGAAGATCGGCGACAAGAAGATCTCCTACTCGACCATCGGTCTCAACGTGTACGCCGACGGCGGGCTCTCCATCAGCGCGGCCGACGAGTCCGCGCTCGGTGCCAAGCTGGGCGGCAAGGCCAAGTTCTCCCCCGATGTGACCATCACCAAGGACGACGTGAACGGCAACGAGTCGTACACGTACACCGCCAAGCTCGAACTGGAGGGCAAGGTCAGCGGCACGACGGGCCCGCTCACCGGCACGGCCGGCGCGAAGGACACCCGCACCGGGGCGATCACCGTCACCCGTGACCAGAAGACCGGCAAGATCGTCCGCATCGACATGACGAAGACGGTCGAGACCGGCTCGACGTCCGACAAGGGCGAGGCCAAGGGCGACAACGGCAAGAAGGACGGCGACAAGCGCGGCGGCAAGGGCAGCGTCACGGACTCGTCCGGCGACACCGGCATCGAGGTCCAGACGAACTCGATCGTCTTCGGCAAGGACACCGACAGGGCCACCGAGGACAAGCGGGCGATCGCCGAGAACTGGCTGGACGGCAGCGGCAACAACACCGCACCGTTCGAGTACATGTTCGGCGACAAGTCGCTGCAGCAGAAGCCTGACGGAACAGACCCCTTCGACCGGATGATGTTCCAGGACGGCCTGTCGAGCACCATGCAGTACCACGGCGAGACGGACGCCCAGGAGTTCGGCTTCGAGGTCTCGCTCGGCATGAGTCTCGGATTCTCCATCTCGGACGAGCACAAGAAGGAGACACTGACGGACGCGCAGTTCCTCGGTGCTCCGCAGGGCGACAAGCGCTCGTACCTCCCCTACAGCTACTGCGCGAAGTAGTGCGTACATCGGGGTACGGCGAACGGGGTACGGCTACGGTGCGCGGCAGGCAGGCAGGCACGACGACGAGGCGATGGGCGATGACGACGATGAAGATGTCCCGGGCGGTCGGAGCAGCTGCTGCCGCCGCCATCGGCCTCGCCCTGCTCACCGGCTGCGGCGGCGACGATGCCGCAACGGTCCCGGAGGGCTGGGGCAAGCTCGACACCAAGAGCCTCTCCGTCGGCTACCCGGAGGACAAGGGCTACAAGGAACAGCCCGCGGCCGGGCGCGCAGAGGCCAACGCCGCTGTCGCGCTGAAGGAGGAGGGCGGGCTGCGCACCGGCATGGTGTCCGTGCAGCTCGACTTCGCGACGGGCGTGGACGATGCCGGTGAGGCGGCGGCCGCCGCGGGCGCGGGCATCGGTCTCGGGGCGACCCGCAAGGAGACCTCGGACGTGCGGCTCGCGGGCGCGGAGAGTGCCCGTGACGCGCGCAGGATCGACTACGAGTTCACGTCGAGCGGCAAGGAGCAGACCCCGGCGCCGGGCACCCGGATGACGGGCGTCGTGGTGGCGGGCGTCGATTCGAAAGACGTGCCGTTCGCGGTCCGGATCAATGCGGTGAAGGGCTCGCTGAGCCGGCAGGATCTCGACGCGTTCGTCGAGTCGATCACGGTCAAGTAGCGGATCGGGGGCACGCGTTCATGCAGGTCCTGCCCGGCGGCACGGCCACGTTCCTGCTGCTGTTCGGTCTGTTCCTCGGCGCGTTCGCCATCCGGTCGGCGCTGCGGCTGATCCGTGTGCTGCGGCTGGCCCGGCACGGCGAGCACGCCGAGGGAAGGTGTGCGGACCGCCGGACGGTCGACCGGGGGCCGGGCATGGAGCGCGGTTACGCCACCGAGTACGTCTTCGCGTTCCGTACCCGCGACGGCCGCGACATCGAGTTCACCGACCACGCCCCGGGGCCGTTCGGCTTCGAGGTGGGGGCGCCGGTCCGGGTCAGCTACGACCCGGCGGACCCGGCAGAGCACGCGACGGTGGCGGGGCCGGGGGCATGGGGGCCGGTGGTGATGCCCGCGCTGTTCGCGGTCGTGCTGGGGGCGTTCGCGGCGGGGCTGCTGGTGGGGTTCGCGGCGATGCGGGGATGGCTCTGAGGGGGGCGGGCGTACGTGTGTCAGAGCTTGTCCCGGCCGAAGGGTTGCGGGAGGGGTTCCAGCGCCCCGGCCGCCCGCAGTTGCCTGTTGGTCTCGATGATCGTCTCGATGGCCGGGGACTGCGTACCACCGCGCGTCAGATCGATGACCAGTCCGCTGTGTGCGGTGCGCACGTACGTCCCCGGCAGCCCCTCGGGCGCGAGAGCGGCACGATTGGCGGAGAGGAAGACCGCCCGGCCGCAACGGGGGTCGGTGTTCCTCAGATCGAATTGGTCGGCCACCGCACGGTATTGAGGCTTGCTGTACACCTGACCGCCATCGATGTCCCAGACTTCCGCGAAGGCGCGCAGAATGTCCGGAGCACGCCGGATCACTTCCGCGGATTCATCCACCTCGCGTGACCGGAAGGCGAGGGAGACCGAGTTCGCCGCATAAAGGGACGTGCCGCCCGCGTGAATCGCCGACGTCGCTTGCGGCATCCCGGGGTTGCGCGCCCACAGGGACGATGTGTATCCGACCACGTCGAGGTCGGGCCCTGTGTTCTTCCGTTCGATGTACTCGGCCAGCGCGGGAACCGAAGGCTTCAGTACGGGATCGGACTCGATACCGCCCTCGGACTCGTGCCACGCGTCGAAGGTCGGGCCGTCGATGTCCTTGAGCCGGGTGAGGGTGTCGAACCAGCGCCCGGCGATTTCCTGCGGACCCTCTTCGCGAGGACCCCAGAGTCCATTGACGACCACGTACAGCACGAAACGCTCTCCTCAGCTTTCGGTCCCGCACTTCGCTGCCTGTTCGGCAATCAGCCGGTCACATCACCAGGGGTGTTGATCACCTTAACGTTGATACCCCTCAGTTCGAACATCTCCTCCGCCGCTTCGGCGACGTCCGGATCGGAGAGGTGCCATTCGACCGGCTTTCCCCGTGCCGCGTCCACTTGCCGAGTTGCCTGATCGGCCCAGCGGTTGGCGAGATCCGGTGTGAGTTCCCCGGTATCGGCGTTGTAGTAGTCCTTGCCCCTGTACCCGTATTTCGCTTCGAGGTACGTGCCGCGCGAGGCGTCCCAGCCGTCGAAGTCGACCGGCTTGCCCGTGAGCTTGTCCAGCGGCACCCGGTATTCCTTTCCACGGCCCACCTTGGAGATCTGCTCCTGATAGCGGGCGCCCATTTCCGTCGGATAGCTCCAGACGCCCGGCTTGATCTCCTGCCAGTTCCCCTCGCCGCCGTCCTTGGCCCCGGCCGGCGGGTCCTTCAGGTCCTTGTACCAGGCCGGTTTCGGAAGGTTCTGGGCGCGCTCCAGCTCCTGCTTCCGCTTGGCCGCGGCGGCCGCCTTCTTCGCCTCGTCGGCCAGCCTCTGGGCCTCGTCGGCCGCCGCCTTCTTCTCCGGGTCGACCTCGTCGCACTTTCCGGCGAGGAACCCGACGGGCACGGACGTGCGGGCCGCGGCCATGACTCCGGTGCCCGAGCCGGGCAGTCCCATGCCTGCGCCGCTGCCGTACGGGACTCGTACGTGGCCGCCCATGCCGACGGTGCAGCCCTTGAGGCCTGCCTCTTCGGCGGCGTCGTCGGCGTGCTGCTGCGCTTCCTTCGCGGCCTTCTCCGCGCCCGCGACATCGCCCGCCTTGGCAGCCTTCTTCGCCTTGGCCGCGGCCTCCGACGCCTTTTCGGCCACCTCGCCGAGCTTGCCGAGTTTCCCGAGCTTGCCCAGCTTTCCGAACTTGCCGACGAGCTTGGCCTCGCCGTAGCCGGGGATGAACAGGGAACCGATGTTCCAGAGGCCGGTGCCGATCGCCTGGCCCTCGTCGCCCCGGTTCCACATGTCGCGGACGTCGTCGCCGATGAACATGTCGTCCAGGACCTTCAGCCCGGTGCCGCCGGACGCCTTGGTCCAGTCCCAGACCGCACCGAGGTAGTCGCCGTCGGACCACTTGTCCCCGGCGCCCTTGGAGTCCTCGCTCCACTTGTCTCCGAGGCTCTTGCCGTAGTCCATCAGGCCGTTCCACGCCTTGATGGGGTGGATGACCGTGTCGAACGTGCCGGTGATGTCGCCCCACAGCCCGTCGCCGATCAGGCCCGTGAAGAAGCCGCCTGTCTGGTGTGCGGCGCAGGAGAAGAAGGCGCCGACGCCGGAGGTGCAGCTCTCGCCGGGCTTCTCGTCGCCGCCGTCGCCGCCGTCGTCCACGTCGTCGCCACCGTCCGGCTCGCCGGAGGTGTCCACGTCGTCACCGCCGTCGTCGACCTGGGTGACGGGGTCGCCTCCGCCGGAACCGGAACCGGAGCCCGAACCGCCCGCCGCATTGGAGCCACCGGCCGCACCCGCCCCTCCGGAATCCGTACCGCCGGAATCCGTACCGCCGGACGCGGCCGTCCCGCCCGAATCCGTACCACCGGACCCAACCGCGCCACCCGCGTCCGAGCCGCCCGCGTCCGAGCCGGACCCGCCGGATTCCGTACCACCGGACCCCGACGTCCCCGCGGACTGCCCCCCGTCCCCCGTCGCCACATCGCTCCCGGGCGCAGGGCACGCGCTGCCGGTCAGTTGGCAGATCGCGCTCCGCATCTCACCGGTCAGCTGGGCGCCGATCCCCGTGGCGACAAGTCCGCCGATGAGGGCCACGACCACCAGGATCATGCCCAGGTATTCCATCGCGGTCTGGCCGGCGTCGTCACGGCGCCACCTGATCATCCGCGCGATGCTGAACCGCCGGTGCGGCAACCGCTGTTCGATGGGAAGGTCGAACCACTCGCGCGAGCTGGGCCGAAGCAGCAGGACGACGACGGTGACGGGCATCACCAGCTGTGTCACGCCCCGCCCGCCGCCGTCCCCGCCGAGGGTCGCCAGCGCGCCGAGGATGAGCCAGACGTGGATGGCCAGGAGCCCGCGCCAGATCCAGATGCCGCCGGTCCGCAGATACAGCGAGAGCACGAACGCGGTCACGCTCGGCAGCGCCGCGTACAGCAGCAGCCCGAGCAACTGGCCGTCGACCTCATTGAGCGCCGACGCCACCGTCAGCACACCGGCACCGCCGAGGACCGCGGCCGCGAAGAGGACCCGGACGAGGATCAGCACCGCCTGCAACGGGCGCGGCAGCGGCCGCCGGCCCCGCCCGCGCCGCCACCGCCCACAACCGCAATTGCGCCTATGCCAGACACGACGAGTCCCCCAGCTTGCCGGTGTGCGGCCACAGTTCGGCCACTCCACGCATCCGACCACGACGACACCCTTCGGCGCATGGGCCTCAGGACCCAATGCAGGGCTCAAAGTCGCTGATTCCGCCGGAAGTTGCCGTGCCGGCTACCGGCTTGGGACCTCGCTCCCGAACAGCATCCACGGCGACTGGTCGTAGGAGGCGACTCCGGACAACTGCGGCTGCGTCGCGGCGATTTCATGCCGTACGGCGAGCGTGTCCGGCCAACTGTCGAAATAGGACGTGCCGTTGATGACGACACCGCTCCAGTCGGTCGCCGCGGAGGCCCCCTCCCGGTCGACCACGAAGCCGATGCAGAGCACGGAAGCCCGCCCTATGGCCTCCCGGATCGCCCGCGCGGCCACCTCCTGCTCATCCCGCGTCAGCCGCCCGAATCCGAATTCGAGCGCGACGACTCCGTCCGCCATCCGCCGGATGCGCGCGCGGACATCGGCCCCGCTGCTCAGCCACAGCAGGAAGTCGACCCTGTCGAGCCGCTGCAGACCGGCCAGGAGTACGAGTTGCTCCCTGGTCACCCACGAAGGAGTGCCCCGCGGGCCCGGCCCGGGGCCGAGGAGCGTGACCCGCCGCGTGGCGGGGTGCCTGAGCCGCAGTCCCGCCGCGTCGAGATCGCCGAAGAGCGACTCGGCGTCCGGGCGGCTCCAGCCGAGGTGGTACGAGTAGAAGAAACCGTCACTCATCGACACATCACTCCAAGAAGTGGTGGAGCGTGCAGATCCAGGTGCGTACGGGCTCACAATCGGTCGCGTACGAGCGTAATGAGCGCCGCCCGCCCGGGCTTGGGCCCACGGACCCAGGGGCGGGGCCCATTGGAACAACGCGATGGACAGGGGCCCGGCGATGGCAGATCATGTGCGTCGATGACACGCACCGATTCGCCTCCCGCATGGGACGAGCGCACCCAGTTGGCCACCTTCCTCGACTACGCCCGCGACACCGCACGCGCGAAGTGCGAGGGCATCTCGGCTCAGGACGCCCGCCGTGCCCCGCTGCCCGGATCGCCCCTGATGACGGTCTCCGGACTGATCAACCACCTCAGCTGGGTCGAGTACTTCTGGTTCGAGGTGGCCTTCCTCGGCCAGGAGGACGAGGGGCCGTGGACGGACGAGGACCCCGACCGTGAGATGCGCATCGCGGTGGACATGCCGCTCGCCGATGTGCTGTCGCAGTACGAGGAACGGACCACCCGCTATCGCGAACTGGTCGCCACGCACGACCTGGACACACCGGCCGAACGCCCGCACAAGGACGGCCGTCACCCCGATCTGCGGTGGATCGTCCTGCACCTGATCGAGGAGACCGCCCGGCACAACGGCCACCTCGACGTGATCCGGGAGCTCGTGGACGGCACCACGGGCACGTAGCGGCACCCGTCCGGACTACCCGATCGTGCCTAGGGCGGGTGTGATGCGTTCGGCGATCTGGTGGGTGAAGCTGACCGGGTGCCGGTCCGGCAGCACCTGGATCTCGCTGATGCCCAGGCCCGCGTACGCCTCCGCGTCGGCGAGGAAGGCGTCCGGCCTGGCCAGCACCGGGCCGTTGTACATCACGGTCTTCGCGATGGCGTCGTAGTCGCGGTCCTCCGCGTCGCAGTGCGCGCGCAGCACATCGAGCTTGTGGGCCACTTCGTCCTGGTCGGTGGCGAACAGATTGCAGGCGTCCGCGTACCGGGCGGCCAGGAGCAGGGTCTTCCTCTCTCCCCCGCCGCCGATCATGATCGGCGGGCGCTCACCGATCGGCTCGGGTACGCAGAGCGTCTCGGCGAGCTGGTAGTGACGGCCCCGGAACGGGCCGTTGTCGTCGCTCCACATCTGGAGGCAGATCAGGATCGTCTCCTCCAGCCGCTCGAACCGCTCGGCGACCGGAACGACCGGCACGCCGAGCCCGTACTGCTCCCGCTCGTACCAGGAGGCGCCGATGCCCAACCTGGCCCTGCCGCGCGACAGCACATCGAGGCTGGTGACGATCTTCGCCAACAGACCGGGGTGCCGATACATCACCCCCGTGACCATCAGGCCGAGCGTCATCCGCTCGCTCAGCGCCGCCACGTAGCCGAGCGTGGTGTACCCCTCCAGCATCGGCTCGTCGGCGACGGTCTGCCCGGTGTCCATCTGGAAGTAGTGGTCCATCACGGTGAACGACGAGATCCCCGCCTGTTCGGCGATCCGTACCGACTCCGCGAGCGTGGGCGCGATGAGCGCGGGGTCGGACGGTGTCGAGTAGTTCCAGTAGTGCAGGCCGAGCTTCACGACCGACCTCCGCGGGTCCAGGAACCGACAACCACTGTGCGTAGTCGATGACTACGCTACGCGGGGCCGGGGCCGTCGGCACTTCCGGTACGCCCGGCCGGGCGGTCCCCGCCCCCGCCCTCGTCCGGCAGGGCCTGCTCCACCCAGATGGTCTTGCCGGTGCGCGTGTAGCGCGTGCCCCACCGCTGCGCCATCTGGGCGACGATGAACAGGCCGCGGCCGCTCTCGTCGTCGGTGGCGGCATGGCGCAGATGGGGTGAGGTGTGCCCGGTGTCGGAGACCTCGCAGATAAGAGTCTGGTCGCGGATGAGCCGGACGTGGATCGGCCCGGCGGCGTAACGGATGGCGTTGGTGACCAGCTCGCTGACAATGAGTTCGGTGGTGAACGACAGCTCGTCCAGCCCCCATGTTCCGAGTTGCCCCAGGGCCAGGCCGCGGGCGCGGGCGACCACCTCCGGCTCCGCGGGCAGCTCCCACACGGCCACCTGGTGGACGTCGAGCATCCGTGTGCGTACGAGGAGCAGGACCGCGTCGTCGTTCGCCGGCCCCGGCACCATGGTCGCGACCGCGCGGTCACAGAGTTCTTGCAGGGGACGCCGGGACTGGACGAGGATGTCGGCGAGCACACCGAGTCCGACGTCGATGTCCTCACCGGCCGCCTGGACGAGGCCGTCGGTGAAGAAGGCGAGAAGGCTGCCCTGCGGCAGCTGGAATTCCGTGGCCTCGTAGGGCAGACCGCCCAGTCCCAGCGGGGGGCCCGACGGGAGCTCCGGATACGTGGCGACGCCGCTGTCCGGCAGGACGACCGCGGCCAGCGGATGGCCGGCCCGCACCATGCTGCACTGCCCCGACACCGGGTCGTACACCGCGTACAGGCACGTCACCCCCAGGGCTTCGTCCTCCCGGGGCCGCGCGCCGCCCGTGCCCTGAGCGGCCGCCTGCTCCGTGGCCGTCTGGCCGACCAGGTCGTCCAGGCGCGAGAGGAGCTCGTCCGGGGCGAGGTCGAGTCGGGCGAGGATGCGGACGCCGGAACGCAGGCGCCCCATGGTGGCGGCGGCGAGCAGTCCGTGGCCGATCACCTCCCCGACCACCAGGCCGACGCGCGTACCCGACAGCGGGATGACGTCGAACCAGTCACCGCCCACCCCGGACCGGCTGTCGGCGGGCACGTAGCGGCTCGCGATCTCGACGGCGGTCCGCTGCGGCAGCCGGTGGGGCAGCAGGTCGCGCTGAAGCCTGAGGGCCGCGGTGTGCTCGCGCGTGACGACCAGCATCAGTGCGACGCCGAGCAGCAGGAATCCGAGGCCGATGACGGTCACCCCACCCGTCCGTCCGATGAGCGGCAGGTCGATGAAGGTCGCGCCGTATTCGGGGTCGGCGTAGACGACGAAGGCGGCGTAGACGAAGAGGAAGAGCATCGTCAGCGCGCCCAGACCCGGCAGCAGGCCCTTGAACAGGAAGTCCCTGCGGCTGCGGGTGAGCACCCTGCGGAAGTACCAGACGCAGGCGAAGCCGGTGAGGCCGTAGTAGAAGGCGATCGCGAGGCCGACCGACCCGATGGAGTCGGCCAGGACGTCGCGGCTGATCACCGTCAGCAGGACGAAGAAGCCGATGGAGGCCAGACCCAGGCTGATGGTCGACCAGGTCGGGGTGAGGTATCTGCGGTGCACTCGGGCGAACCGGGACGGGATGGCCTTGTGCGCGGCCATGGAGAAGACGGTCCGGGCCATCGGGAGAATGGTGGTCTGGGTGGAGGCCACCGCGGAGGTCAGCACCATGAGGATCAGCAGCTTGGAAAGGGCGGGCCCGACGCCCTCGCTGCCGAAGACGGCATCGCCCAGGCCCGAGAGCACATCGGCCGCGTTCTCCTCGTTGCCCAGCCCGATTCCGGCGGATCCGACTCCGGCGAAGGCCTGTGCCGAGGTGGCGACCAGGGCGTAGAGGATCAGCAGGAGCATCACGGAGATGACGGCGGCGCGCCCGGGGATGCGCGTGCTGTCCGCGGTCTCCTCGTTGACCGTGACGGCGGTGTCCCAGCCCCAGTAGATGAAGACGGCGGCGAGGATGCCCGAGGTCAGCGCTTCGGCCGAGGGCACGCGGAAGGGGTTGAACCAGGAGACGGAGACATGGATCGACATCGCCGGATCGCTGGCGTAGACCCTGACCAGGGCGGCGACGGCGAACAGCATCAGTACGGCCACCTCGATGAACAGCAGCCAGCGCTGAACAGCGGCCGAGATCTCGATGCCGATGTAGCAGATCACGGTCATCACGGCGATCCAGACGACGCCTGCGACGGTGGTCCACACCCTGCTTTCCGTGAGTGAGTCGTAGCCCAGGAGCCGGAAGCCGTAGATGCCGGCGATCTCGGCGAGGTTCGACATCACGATGACGTCGGCGACGATGATGCCCCAGCCGCCCATCCAGCCGGTACGTGGACCGAAGGCACGGCTCGCCCAGGTGAAGGTGGTCCCGCAGTCGGCGTTGCTCGCGTTGAGTTCCTTGTAGGCGTACGCGATCAGCAGCATCGGGACGAAGGCCAGCATCGTGATGATCGGGGCCTGCGGGCCGACGGCCGCCACGATGAGGCCGAGCGTGGCCGCGAGGCTGTACGCCGGTGCGGTGGACGCCAGGCCGATGGCAACGGAGGACCACAGTCCCAGGGCACCGGACTTGAGCCCTTTCCTACCCGCGCCCGAGCCGAGCGCGAGCCGCGCGTCGGACGCAGCACGGCTACGGGAGAGCTTCACACCGGATACCAACCTCCTTGTTTGCCTTCGGATCACCATTTTCACCGCAGGCGGGGAGGCGTGCCACGGGAGACTCGGCTGGATGATCCACGCCGCTGCCCTGCAGGACCGGTGGTATGCCGGTGGCACTGGACCGCGCGGTGTCCTGCGGTGGGACACCGGCGGGGCCCGGGGGAGTATGGGGGTATCCACAGCTGCAAGGAGGCGCATGCGAAGGCCGGCGCATGCGAAGGCCGGCAGGAGGTCCCGCCTCGGTCGGCAGTTCGGAGGGAGTGCCCTGCATGGACGGTGCCGAATCCTTCCGGGCCGGCATGGCCGGCATCGGCAGGCTGTTCCCCGAGCGTTCGCTCCCGGGCGGGTTGCTGGATCTGCTGACCGTCGCCGCGGTGGTACTGGACGGCGACGGGCGGATCGTGTTCTGGAGCCCGCAGGCCGAGGAGCTGTTCGGCTACACCGCCCAGGAGGCTCTCGGCCGGTACGCGGCGCAGCTGATGGTGCACGAGGAGCACCTGGATCTGGTGGGCGGGCTGTTCGCCGAGGTGATGGAGACGGGCCAGAGCTGGGCCGGCGCCTTCCCCATCCGGCTCAAGGGCGGAGGCACCCGGCTGGTGGAGTTCCGCAACATGCGGCTGACGGACATCCTCGGAGACGTGTACGCCCTGGGCATCGCGATCGACCACGCCACCCTCCAGCAGGTCGAGACCGAGCTGGCGCTGTCCGAGCGGCTGGTGTCGCAGTCCCCGATCGGGCTCAAGGTCATGGACACCGATCTGCGGTACGTGACCGTCAACCCGGCCCTGGCCCGTATCAACGGCCTGCCCGCAGCCGACCACGTCGGCCGGACCGTCCATGACGCCCTGCCCTTCCTGGACACCAAAGCCATCGAATCCGTGATGCGCGATGTCCTGGCCACGGGAACGCCCGTCCTGGACCGGTACGTCGTCGGCCGCACCCTCGCCGACCCCCTTACGGAGCACGCCTGGTCCACCTCGTACTACCGGCTGGAGGACCGCGCCGGGCGGGTGCTCGGCGTGGCCGCCTCGATCGTGGACATCACCGAGCGGCACCGTGCGGCCACCGAGGCCGCGCGGGCCCGGCGGCGCCTCGCCCTCATCGCCAGAGCTTCCGCCTGTATCGGCACGACGCTGGAGGTGGAGCGGACCGCCCGGGAGCTGGCCGAGGCCACGGTGCCGGACCTCGCCGACGTGGTCGCGGTGGATGTGCTCGACTCCATCCTGGCCCTGCGCCGTTCGGCCGCGCCCGCGACCGGTCCGGAGCTCTTCCGCGCCCTCGCCGTCGTGGCCGCCTATCCCACCCCGGTCGCCGGTGCGGCCGACCGGCCCGGGGACCTGGCCGCTTATGGCGCCGACCGTCTGATCACGCAGTGCGTACACACGGGCCGGCCGGTGCTGGTGCCGCACGTGACCGATCAGGATCTGCCCCGTATCGCCCGTGACCCCGCTGCCGCCGCCGTTCTGGCCGAGGCCGGGGTCCACTCGTATCTCGCGGTCCCCCTGATCGCCCGCGGTGAGGTCCTCGGCGCCGTGGACCTCATCCGTGCCCGCAACCCGGTGCCCTTCGACGAGGACGACGCCACCCTGGCCGGTGAGCTCGCCGCGCGCGCCGCGGTGTGCATCGACAACGCGCGCTGGTTCCAGAGCGTGCGCAACATCGCGGTCACCCTCCAGCGCAGCCTCCTTCCGGACCACCCGCCGCGCCACGAGGGCCTGGACGTCGCCTCCCGTTACGAACCCGCGGGGGCCGCCAGCGAGGTCGGCGGGGACTGGTTCGATGTCATCGCCCTGGAAGGCGACAGGACCGCCCTGGTGGTGGGCGATGTGATGGGCAGCGGCATCGACGCCGCCGCGACCATGGGCCGCCTGCGCACGGCGACGTCCACGCTGGCCGATCTCGACCTGGACCCGGCACAGGTGCTCCAGCAGCTCGACAAGACCACCGCACGCCTGGAGCACTACATCGCGACCTGCGTCTACGCCGTCTACGACCCCCGCCGCGGGGAGTGCCGCATCGCCACGGCAGGACACATGCCTCCCGTTCTCGTACGCGTCGGCTGCCCCCCGGAACTGCTCGACCTGCCCACCTGCGTACCGCTGGGCGTGGGCGGTGTCCCCTTCGAGGCCAGCACCATCGAACTGGGGCAGGGCGATCTGCTCGTCCTCTACACCGACGGCCTGGTCGAAACCCGCGAACGCCCCATCGACGAGCGCCTGGACAAACTCCTCCAGCTGCTGGACGGCCCCCCGCGCCCCCTGGAGGAGACATGCGACCGGCTCCTGGGCGCACTGCGCGACCCGGAACACCACGACGACGTGGCACTGTTGGTCGCGCGCCCTCAGGCGGGATCCCGCTGAAGCCCGGGCGGGCCCGCGAACGTCCATGCACGGAACGCTCAACCTTGCCCCAATACACGTGATTTGCGGCTGACAAATCCTTGCCACGGCGAGGACTTGCCGTCAACATGCCTTCACGTCGGCGTCACCGGGCCGATAGACCCATGGCATGTTCTCCCCCTCTCAGACTTCCGCCTTGCGGCGCAGACGCTGGCAGCTGCTCTCGGCCGCCACCGCGGTGCCGCTGCTGGCGTCGGGGCTCGCAGTTCTGCAAGCACCCGCACAAGCCGCTCCGAGCAAACCCACCGTTCCCGCCAAGCCCTCGGCGACCCACAAGGTCACCCTGGTCACCGGCGACGTCGTCACGGTCACCACGATGGCCGACGGCAAACAGAGCGCCGACGTCGACCGGCCGGACAGCGCCGTCGGCGGCGTGAAAATCCAGGAGATCAAGGGTGACTTGTTCGTCATCCCGGACGAGGCGGTGCCACTGCTGGGCACGGACAAGCTGGACCGCCGGCTGTTCAACGTCACCGACCTGATCGAGATGGGCTACGACGACGCGAAGTCGGCCGCGGTGCCGCTGATCGCGACGTACGCCCAGTCGAAGTCCCGCTCGGCCGTCGAGCCGACGGCGCCCCGGGGCAGCAAGCTGACCCGCGAGCTCAAGGGCATCCGCGGTGCCGCGCTCAGCACCCAGAAGCAGCAGGCCCGCACCTTCTGGACCAGCGTCGCGCCGCAGGGCAGCGCGAAGTTGGGCGCGGGTGTGGCGAAGCTGTGGCTCGACGGCCGCGTGAAGGCCAACCTCAAGGAGAGCGTGCCGCTGATCGGCGCGCCCGAGGCCTGGGCGGCCGGCTACACCGGCAAGGGCGTCAAGGTCGCGGTGCTCGACACCGGTATCGACGTCAACCACCCCGACTTCGCCGGCCTGATCGACGGCACGACCAGCTTCGTGCCGGGTGAGGGCGTCACCGACGTCAACGGGCACGGCACGCATGTGGCCGGCACGATCGTCGGTTCGGGCGCCGCCTCCGGAGGCGACAACAAGGGTGTCGCCCCCGGCGCCGACCTGTTCGTCGGCAAGGTGCTCGGCGGCGCGGAGGGCTACGGCCAGGACTCCTGGGTCATGGCCGGCATGCAGTGGGCCGCCGAATCCGGTGCGGACGTCGTCAACATGAGCCTCGGCGACTCCTACCCGACGGACGGCAGCGACCCGATGTCGCAGACGGTCGACGCACTGTCCGAGCAGTACGGCACCCTGTTCGTCATAGCCGCCGGCAACGCGGGCCCGGAGAGCATCTCCGCCCCGGGTGCGGCCGCCGCGGCGCTGACCGTGGCCGCCACGGACAAGCAGGACCAGCTCGCGTCCTTCTCCAGCACCGGTCCGCTGGCCTACTCCGGCGGCATGAAGCCGGACATCGCGGCGCCCGGGGTGGACATCACCGCGGCCCGCTCGCAGGACATGACCGACGGTGGTGAGGGCCTCTACCGCACCCTCAGCGGCACCTCGATGGCCACCCCGCACGTGGTCGGCGCGGCGGCGATCCTGGCCCAGCAGCACCCGGACTGGACCGGCGCGCAGCTCAAGGAACACCTGATGAGCACCGCGAAGGGCCTGGACAACGGGTACTCGCCGTACGAGGTCGGCACCGGCCGTGTCGACGTGGCCGCCGCCGTGCGCACCACGGTCCGCGCCACCGGATCGCTCTTCTTCGGCAACTACACCTGGCCGCACGAGCCGAGCGACGTCGCCGTCAAGAAGGACCTGACCTTCACCAACACCGGTTCCACCGACGTCACGCTGAACCTGGCGCTGACCGACGACGGCGGCCCGTTCACGCTGGGAGCGGCCAAGGTGACCGTCCCGGCGGGCGGCACTGCCACCGTCCCGGTGACCGGTGACCCGCAAGCCGCATCGGCAGGCCGGCACGTCGGTTACGTGACAGCCACCGACGCGGCCACCGGGAAGCCGGTGACCCGCACGTCCGTGGCGCTGCTCAAGGAGGAGGAGCGCTACGACCTGAACATCAAGCTGGTCGGCCGGGACGGCAAGCCCGCCGCCGGCTGGGTCACGATCAACCTGGCCGGCGACTTCTGGCCGTGGAATGTCTACGTCGACGGCTCGACCACCATGCGCATGGCACCCGGCATGTACACCGTCGCGGCGTACGTCGACGTGGCGGGCGAGAAGGCGGACCGCTCGGGTCTGGCCGTGCTCGTCGACCCGGAGACCGTGCTCAAGGACCGTTCCATGGACGTGGTGCTGGACGCGAGCAAGGCACGCCTGCTGCGGACCGAGGCACCGCAGCGCACCGAGGACCGCCAGCGCAAGGTCGACTTCAACGTCCACTACAAGGGCCTCGACCCGTACACGGACTTCCGCAGCGCATACGTACTGCCGTCGACGTACGACGACGTCTACGTCGCGCCGACGGAGCAGATGAAGCAGGGCGAGTTCATGCTGGTCACCCGCTGGCGCAAGGGCGAGCCGCAGCTCGGCCTGAGCACCTCGGGCGGTCGGCTCGACTTCGAGGCGCTGGTGCAGGCGGGCAGCGCCCTGGGCACCACCACGGACAAGCTGGACGCCGTCTACGCGGGCAACGGCGCGGCGGCCGAGTACAAGAACGTCAGGGCCAAGGGCAAGGTCGTCGTCATCGAGCGCAGCGACGAGGTCTTGCCGCAGGAGCGCGCCGAGGCCGCGGCCGCGGCCGGTGCGAAGGCGCTGATCGTGGTCAACGACGGTGTCGGTGCCCTGATGGAGTACGTCGGCGAGTCGGCCATCCCGGTCGCCACCGTGCACCGCGACGCGGGCAGGACCCTCATCGCGATGGCCAAGGCCGGCAACGTGAAGCTGACCGCGAAGCAGACCGAGTACACGCCGTTCGTCTACGACCTGACCCGGGACTACCCCGGCCGGGTGCCGGACCGGGCCCTGGTCTACAAGCCGACCAAGGCCGACCTCGCCCGGATCGATGCCCGCTACTACTCGGCCACGGACGGCAAGTCGGCGGAGGGCTACCGGTCCGACTTCACCCTCAGCCCGTCGTTCAACTTCCCCGACGTCGAGTGGCACCCGGGCACCCGCACCGAATGGGTGACCCCGGGCCAGGTCTGGAGGGAGTTCCACACGCAGGGCGTCGACGAAGCCCTGCCGTGGTCGATGGTGTCGGGCGACAACACGTACGCCAGGGGCAGCGCCACCCGGCTGGACTGGTTCGCTCCGGCGACCCGGCCCGCCCAGAGCGAGTCCTTCGGTGTGTACAACTCCCGTTGGCAGAACTACATGACCTGGAACGTGCAGGCATGGGCCTCCGCCAGCGACAACATGCGGCTGGGCGGCTACCTGCCGTGGGGTGAGACGCCGTCCCATCTGCAGGTCTTCCAGGGCGACACGCTGATCCACGACAACCCGGTCAGCGGAGACATGCAGTGGGTGGAGGTGCCTGCGGGCAACCTGCCCTACCGCACCGTCCTCGACGTGGAACGGCCCGCTGACGTCTTCCGGCTGTCGACGCGCACCCACACCGAGTGGACGTTCATGTCCGACACCGTCGACTCGGACTTCTTCGAGCCGTTCTCGGTGCTGAACCTGGACTACAAGCTGGAGTCGGACCTGCACGGCGACATCAGGGCCGATGCGACCCAGAAGATCTCGCTCAAGCCGGTGTCGATGAACCTCGGCGCCGTGCCGGGCCATGTCACCAAGGTGAAGCTGGACGTCTCCTACGACGACGGCGCCACCTGGCAGAAGGTAACCCTGGGCAAGGGCGCCCACGGCTACTGGACGGGTTCGTTCAAGGCGGCCAAGAAGCGCGGCGGCTTCGTCTCGCTCCGCGCGAGCGCCGGGACGGACAGCGGCTTCAGCGTCAAGAACGAGATCATCCGGGCGTACGGCCTGCGATGAGCGGCACCGTCGGGCCCCGGGGAGGCGACTTGCCGGGGCCCTTCCCGTCACACCTGCTCCCAGCAGGAACTATTCAGGGCCTGCCACCATGGCGCATACTCTCCCCGCTGCGGCAAGCGGAAGAGAGTCGGTCGCCGATGCTGGATGTTCTGGGTCTCGAACCCGATGACGAGCGCGTCTACCGCGCGCTGCTCGGACGCCCGAACTCCACCGCGATGCTGCTGTCGGATCTGCTCGTCGCATCGCAGGCCGACGTCGACAAGGCCTTGTCCCGCCTGGTCGAGTGGGGACTGGTGACCAGGTCGGCGGACGCGCAGTTCACCGCCGCCCCGCCGGCCATGGCGCTCGGCGCTCTCATCAGCCAGCGCCGGGACGGGCTGCGCATGGCCGAGCAGGCGCTGGTGACCTTCGCCGAGGAACACCGGGCGGCGATGACCGGGAACAGCATCAACGATCTGATCGAGGTCGTCACGGGCGTCGACGCCATCCGCCATCGCTTCCTCCAGGTGCAGCAGGCAGCCCGCACGCAGGTCCGCACCTTCATCACCGCACCGTTCCTCGCCGTGCCGCCCGACGAGAACACGGCCGAACCCGCGGCCATCGGCCGCGGCGTGCACTTCCGGGCGGTACTGGACCGGGCCGTGCTGGCGGAGCCGGGCATCATCACCGATGCGATCGATTCACTGCGCAACGGCGTGCAACTGCGCGTCGCCGACCAGTTGCCGATGAAACTCGTACTGGCCGACGCCGACCTCGGCCTGGTCCCGCTCGCGGTCACACCGGCCGGAGAGCCCGGCGCCGTACTGCTGCACCGCAGCGGCCTGTTGGACGCCCTGGACGCGCTGTTCGAGACGGTATGGCGCACCGCCCACCCGCTCGAACTGTCGGGCACCGGCGGAGAAGCCGAAACCACCGTCGAGTTCGGTACGGAAGGTCCGACCGACCTCGACCGAAGGATCCTCGCGCTGCTGCTGGCCGGCCTGACCGACCAGACGGCCGCGACACAGCTCGGTCTGTCACCGCGCACGCTGCACCGCCGCCTACGCCACCTCATGGACATGGCCGGAGTCCGGACCCGGATGCAGCTCGGCGGTCACGCCGTCCGACACGGCTGGGTGGAGCCGAGGGCGTTCGGTCCGGATGTCCCGGTCCGTGGTGATCATGTGAATCCATAGAGGGCAAGGACTCGGTGCCGTCCGCGTACTCGACCTCAACGCCTGACGGCCCAATGCCTGAGGAATTTGCTACACAAATTGCTACCATCGGTTCATGGATACTCCAGTCGAATACGGCCCCGACGAGGGCCCTGCCCAGAAGGTCAGCGTCTCCATGCCCGCCGGCCGGATTGCCGCAGTGAAGGCGCGAGTCGGAGCGCGCGGTTTCTCGGCCTACATCAGCGCGGCCGTGGAACGGCAGATACAGCGCGATCTGCTGGAGGAATTGCTCCAGGCCAAGGAGGCGGAGATCGGCCCACCTGACCAGGAGACCCTGGACTGGGCTGCGGAAGTCTTCCGAGAGGCCGAAGGTCTGTCGCTGCGGGAACACGTCGCACCGACGGCGGAGGGGGAATCCAAGACGTGGGACGCACACAAGGCCGGCTGAGTCATGGCGTCCTTCTTCTCGACTCCGAGGGGCTGAACCGGTTCATCGACAACGATCCCCGGGTCGTCGGACTCGTCCGGGCTGCTCAGTCCAAGGACACCTTGGTCGCTGTCAGCAATCTGACTCTGATCGAGACCTGGCATTCAAAAGTCCGCATGGACCGTTTTCGGTGGCACGTATCCCGCCTCGAAGTACTGCCTGTGACCGAGGCGATCACATGGCAGGCCATCGATCTGCTCCGCAACGCGAACCTCCACGGACACAAGTACGCCATCGACTCCGTCGTGGCAGCGACGGCACTGAGCTACGCGGGTCCACGGATCGTCGTCACATCGGATGTGGACGACATCAACAAACTCTGCGGGGACCGGGTGCGAGCCGTGGGCGTCTGAGTGAACGCATACAGAAAAGGTCAGGGCTGCACCAAGTCCGGTCCCATCCCTGTGCGTCTTGGCTCGATCTGACGGAAGTGCCGCGCTCCGGTACGGCCCGCGCGCCGGGAATCCTTGCCGCGCTTGGACTTTGAGGGCGCCCGCCCGGTGGGGCCGGTTGCGGAAGTCGGTACGGAGGGCGGCGGAGGACTCCCCTCCGTGGACGGCCGCGCATACGCTGGCACGTATGACGACGGGGGATGAACTGCTCCTGCTCGCGCTGAGACCGGGCAGGCGGCGAATCCGGATACGGGCCGAGGACCGGCTCCGGTTCGCCCTGCGGGCCTCGGAGTTGGCGGATCTGGGCCGGGCCGGACGGATCGCCATCGGGCCCCGGCGGATCGAGGTGCGGGACTCCCGGCAGGTCGAGGACCGGCGCCTGAACAACGTCCTGCGCAGCCTGGGCGCGACCGCTCCCCCGCCGAGCCTCAAGGACTGGCTGCGCCGGACACCGCGCTCCCTCACCACCGAGTACCTGTCCCGACTTGAGGACCAGAAGGCGGTCCGGGTCCGCAGGTGGCGCGACCCCAGCGGCCGTGCCCGCCACGACATCCTCTCCGTCGACCTGCCGCGCCGCCGGGCCCTGTTGGCCCGCCTCGACAACGTGATCCGCTCCGGCCCTGCAGCGTCTACCGCCGACGGCAACCTGACCCTCGCCGTCCTCGTACAGGCCGCGGGTCTCGCCTCTGCCGCCTACCCGGGCCTGCGGGGGATCGCCGACCGCCGCCGTCTGGCCGCCCTCGCCACGGCCCACCGCCTCGACCCGACCGCCGATGAGGAACTCGCTGCGGCACTGACCACCGGAGCCGATGCCCTCACCCGACGAGTCCTCGACGAACTCAGCGACCTCTACGCCGACTTCACCACCGGCGGCCACGGCCTCGGCCACGACCTGAACTCGGGCAGCTGGTCCGAGGGCGGCACGGGCCACCACGGCGGCGGGCACGGCGGCTGGTGATGCCGGCGGCCGCGGGGCGCACGCCCCTTGTTCCCCGGCGCCGTTCCACCCCCGCAGCCGACGCCGGCACTGACGCCCGACCCGAAACCGAGTTCTCCGGGCACCCACTGCATGGCGCCGGCACACTGCATCGTTGATTCACCGTGATTCGACACTGAGGTCCGCGCTCGTCAACTACGTTGTTGCCGTGGACCAATTGATCACCGAGGATCCGATGCACATCGGCCCGTATCGCCTGATAGCCCGTCTGGGCGCGGGCGGTATGGGCCTGGTGTACCTGGGCCGCTCGGAAGCCGGACGAACAGTGGCTGTGAAGGTGGTGCAGGCCGAGCACGCCCAGCACCCGGAATTCCGCAGGCGGTTCGCACGCGAGGTGGCGGCCGCCCGGCGGGTGGGCGGGACCTGGACGGCAGCCGTGCTCGACGCCGACACCGAGGCCCGGGTGCCCTGGGTGGCGACCCAGTACATCCCCGGGCCCGATCTGACCACCGTGGTCGCCAAGGACTTCGGGCCGTTGCCCGAGCACTCGGTCCGCACCCTCGCCGGCCGCCTGGCAGTGGCTCTGCAGTCGGTCCACGGGGCGGGCCTGATCCACCGCGATCTGAAACCGTCCAACGTGCTGGTGACGGTGGACGGCCCGCGCGTGATCGACTTCGGTATCGCACGGGCCATGGACAGCCTCGCCGGGGACAGCCTGCACACCCGTACCGGGATGCTCATCGGATCCCCCGGCTTCATGTCGCCCGAGCAGGTACGCGGCCTCGAACTCACCCCGGCCAGCGATGTGTTCTGCCTCGGTGCCGTCCTCGTCTACGCCGCCACCGGCCGCCTTCTCTTCGGGGCCACGGAAACCGGCCTGAACGCACACCTCTTCCGGATCGCGGAGGAGGAAGCGGACCTGACCGGCGTACCGGAGTCGCTCGTCGATCTCGTACGCGAATGCCTGCACAAGGACCCGGCACAGCGGCCCACGCCCGCTGACGTGGCCGCCCGTACCGCCACCGACCAGGACGGCGAATGGCTACCCGGCTCGGTGCTCGCCCAACTCGGGCGCCACGCAGCCCAGTTGTTGGACTTCACCCCGGAGACACGGGCCGCGCAGCCGGCCCCGCCCATCCCCGCCCAGGCCCAGCGTCCCCCGCAGCCCCAGCCACTTTCCCCGCCTCTCGCGTACACCCCGACGACGCCGGCGGACCTCCACCCGGCGCCGCCGGGGTTCGCACCATCCGCGGGCCCGGCTCCCGGTGCCTGGCCACCGGCCCCTGCCGACATCCATGGCCCGCACCCCAGGCGGTGGTGGGGACTGGGGGTGGCCGTGCTGGCGCAACTGCTGGTGCTGATCGGCACGACGACCACGAACATGGCACTGCCGTCCATCTACGTCGATCTGCACCTCGATGCCGACGACCTGGACTCGGTGCCTCTCGCCTCTGGACTGGCGTTCGGCGCACTGCTGCTGCTCGGCGGACACATCGCTGATCTCCTCGGCCGCAAACGGACGTTGATCACCGGCCTGGTCGGCTACGCGGTGGCGTGCGCGATCGGCGGCTCGGCCCCTTCTTTCGGCGTGCTCATCGGGGCCGACGTCCTCCAGGGCGCGTCCGCCGCGCTGCTCTCGTCGGCCGCGCTGGCCCTGGTGTCGACCAGCTTCACCGATCCGAAGGAGCGAGGCAGGGCTTTCGGGATCTATGCGGCGACCGTCGGCGGCGGAACGGCGATCGGCCTGTTCGCGGGCGGATGGCTGATCGAAAGTCTGAGCTGGCGTTGGTGCCTGTACGCCGGCATCCCGCTCGCCGTGACAGCCGTGTTCGGTGCGGCCGCTCTGGTGCACGACAGCCCGGTCCGCTCCCCTGCCCGCCTCGACGTACCGGGCCTGCTGCTCGGCTCCGTCGGGCTTGCCGCCCTCGTCTACGGCTTCGGCCGGGCCGAGCCGCGCGGCTGGACCGATCTCCTGGTCGTGGTCCTCCTCGTGGGCGGGCTCGTCCTGCTCCTGGTCTTTGCCTGGTGGCAGACCAGGACGACCGACCCGCTCCTGCCGCCGTACGTCTTCAGGGACCGCAACCGTGTCGGCTCCTGCCTCGCCCTGGCCTTCATCGGCATGGGCATGCTCGTCCAGTACCTGGTACTGACCAGGTACCTCCAGGGTGCCCTCGGCTATACCCCGTCCCAGACCGGCGTGGCCCTGCTGCCCATGGCCGGTGCGGTCGTCATCGCCTCCACCCAGGTTTCCGCCCGCCTGTACCTCCGGCTGGCGCCCCGCGGCCTCATCGTGCCGGGCCTGGTTCTGGCGGCGACCGGCCTGGCGCTCCTGACCGGCCTCGACGCCGACAGTGTGTACGCCACCCGGGTGCTGCCCGGCACTCTCCTCATCGGCTTCGGTCTCGGCCTGGCCTTCGTGCCGCTCTTCGCCACCGCGACCGGCGGGATCGCCCCCCAGGACTCCGGCGGGACCTCGGCGATGGTCAACATGGCTCAACAGTCAGGTGGTTGGGCTGCCACGCCTCTGTTCGGCGGTATCCTCGCCTCGGCGGTCTCCGCCCGGCTGGATCCCATGCCAGGACCTCTTGAGGGTATGGCCAAAGCAGCCGAACATGGCGTCCTGCTCAGCCGACAGAGCCTTCCGCCGGGACTGTCCGGCGTCGTCACGGAGACCAACAGAGCGGTCCTGAGCGGCTACTCCGTCATCCTTTGGTGGGCGGTCGGCCTCACGCTGCTCGCGGGCCTGCTCGTCGGCCTGCTGGTCACTGCCCAGGCTCCGCGTGGCGGCCCCGGCTCCCGGTGACCCCGTGCACCGGTCGATCCGCCCGACAGGGTACGGGCCCTCAGGACGTACTGCGTGCACTGTTCTCGATGGCCCGGGTCGGCGCAAAAGCGGTCGGCGGAGCGGTCCGACGACTGGAACACGGACGCGCCACGGACACGCGCGGCCTGGCGCCGACCGACTCGCCGAGCCAAGCGTGCGAACGCCTCCGTGACGCACCGGGGCAGTATGCCGGGCACCTGCCCGACGACCCGGAGGACGTCCCCGCCCCCTGCAGACACCGATCCCAGCCGGGATTCAAGCGCCGCCCCGAGCATCGTGACCGCCGCCGCGAGACTCAACGGGGCAACCGCACCCAGGACTTGGTGCCCAGCCGTGGTGGAGATGCCTCACAGGCGCCCCATTCCCCGCCCCAGTCGTCGACGACGGCCGCCAGCAGCCAGAGTGCCCGCCGACGCCGTGTTTCGCAGAGCGTGGCCACGTCCGGTTCGACGTGGTGGGGGTGCTGGTCCCAGACGAGGATACGGAGCGCGTCGTCGCGGTGGCGCAGGGACACGTACAGCTCCCTGCCAGGACTCATCCTCACCGTGACGGCGATGAGTTCAGCCACCGCATGCGTGGCCGGCCAGACGTACGGGGCGAGCGCGTACGCCTCCAGAGCGGCGGCGATCGCCGTACGGCCGATGAACGCGCTGCGGACATCCCCGGGCAGCGTGAAGCTCAGCGAGAGCCCGCGCGCGGAGCGGCCCTTGGAACGCAGGTACGGCTGGGGGTACTGCTGAGGGCTGCCGGGGTGCGGATACGGAACCGGCGTACGCGCCTCGGCGGCAAGCGGGCAGAGTGCGGTGAGTGGAGATGAGTGCATGGCTGACTCCCGTGTGACGGATGGCGAGTTGGTGATGTCTCTCTTTCGCGTGGGCGCGCACGAGTGGCTCACGTTGTTGTGTCGCGGACGAGCAGTGGCCTGTCTCCCTGGCGCGGGGCTGCCCCTCCCAGGGCAGGAGGATGCGGGCAGGACCGCGCGATGCACTTCCGGCTCGTCGTCGCTGTGTGAGCGGTGCGTAACCGAATGTAGCGCAGGAGTGGCACTCGTGTCGCCAAATTGGAGGCAATTGCCTCCCATCTGTTGGACTAGGAGCCTCACGCGGCGGCAGACTGTGCCCACAGTCCGTGGAAGAGAGGGCCCATGCCGAGCAGTTCCACTCCGACAGAACGCCAGAAGCGGCTCGGTGCCGAACTGCGCAAGATGCGCGTCGCTGCCGAGGCAACCACCGCTTACGCGGCTGGCTTGCTGGGCATCGACCGAACGAAAATCTCCAACATGGAGGTCGGCGTCCGCCCGATTTCGCCATCGCGCGTCCGCACATTGGCCTGCAACTACGCTTGCGCGGACGCCCTTTACGTCGACGCACTTGCATCGATGGCCGAAGAGCACGAACGCGGCTGGTGGGAGCAGTACAGAGGCACGCTCCCGTCAGGCCTATTGGACATCGCCGAACTTGAATGGCACGCGACCCGCATCCGAACTGCGCAGACCGTTCACCTTCCCGGCCTGCTCCACACCGACGGGTACGCCCGCGCGGTGTTCGGCGCCGTTCTGCCCCAGCTGTCCCGTCTGGAGATCGAGTTGCGGGTGGCGCACCGGATGGAGAGACAACAGGTCCTCGACCGCGAATCCCCCGTCGACTACGTGGGCTACGTCCACGAAGCTGCCCTGCGCATGCAGTTCGGCGGCCGGAGCGTCACACAGGAGCAGCTGCGACATCTCTGCGAGATGTCCGAGCGCGAGCACATCGAAGTACGAGTGATTCCAGTCGATCAAGGCGCTTTCCCCGGAGCCGGGCACGCACTCCTCTACGCCCACGGCGTCGTGCCCCAACTCGACACCGTGCAGCTCGATTCGGCACACGGTCCCGAATTCATGCACGCGGGTGCCCAACTGACCAAGTACCGCGCACACCTGGACTGGATGGAGAGTGCCTCACTGTCTTCCGCCGACTCCCGGGACTTCATCCACGCTGTCTCCCGACAAATTTAAGGACGTTCCTCATGTCTGAGATCAACTGGGAAGAGCCTTACTGCGGCGAAGGAAACAACTGCTTCAGGCTCGGCACGGACGAAAAGGGCAATGGCTTCATCGCCATCAGCGGCCAGGAGGATCGATACCTCACCGACAGCCGTGAGGCGCTTCAGCAGATGATCCGAGACATCAAGGCCGGCAAGGCCGACCACCTGCTGTAACAGCAAGGGTCCGGCACCGCGAAGCGCTCGCGGTGCCGGACCCTTGTCAGGTACCTCAGGAAGAGGTGCCGCGCGGGAAGGAGACCTCCACGCGGCGGTTCTTCTTGCGGCCCTCTTCCGTGCTGTTGTCGGCGATCGGGTACTGCTCGCCGTAGCCACGGATGTCGAAGCTGACGTTCGCCCCCAACTCCTTGACCAGCACCGACTGCACGGCGTTGGCGCGCTGCTTGGACAGCACGTCGCCGTGGGCCGAGGAGCCGAGGTTGTCGGTGAAGCCGAAGACACGCACCTTGGTGGCGTTCTGCTTCTTGATCTCGGCGGCGATGGCCGCGATACGGGAATTGGCGGCGGAGCTCAGCTTGGCGCTGTCCTTGCCGAAGAGGACTTCGGCCTGGAGCGCGAACTTGATGTTCGCATTGCTGTCCTCACGGCGCTCTTCGCCGCCCTCGTCCTCGATCACCTGGACGATGTCGAGAACCTTGGCGGGGGCGAGGGTTCCGCCTTCGGGCATCTTCAGGTCGGGGTCGTTGGCGTCGACGTTGACTGGGGGTACCGACGTCACCTCTGTGCCCGGGGGAACGCTGGGGCCGTCATCAGCCAGAGCCGTCGTCGCACCGAAGACAGTAGTACCCGTCAGCAGTATCGCGACAGCAATGGCTCGCCCTGTGACATGGCTTTGCATGGGCCGTGTACGAATGTCTTTCATACCGGCCATCACCCAGAAATCTTCAGCGAGGCAGTGGCGAACGTCGGCAGCGTGAAGTCGACTTCAGTGGTGGTTTCCGGAGGTGCCGGAAACTGCATAAAGATGGAAACCGACTTGCCGGGTTGAATCGCTGTCAGTCCGGTGGTGCAGAGGCATCGACCATCCGTATCCCGGAGAATGTAGTAGCGCTTCTTGCCGACCTTGTCTACGAGCGTCGCGCCTGCTACAGAATTCGGATTCTTGGCCACGATGATAGTCTCGCTGCCCGCCCACTGGCCGCCGCTGCGAATGCCGTCACCGTCATTCTTGATCACGCCGCTGACAGTAACGAACCCGCCGCTGTCGCGCTTCACCTCATTGACGACAAGAATCAAGCCATCGCGACCATTGACCTGTGCCAGCTTTACATTCGGGTCCACGTTGTCCCCAGCAGCGGTGTCCTCCTGCTTCGCCCCCTTGTCCCCGTCGGAGGGCTTGGAGGGTGCGGAGGACGGTGACGAACCGGCGTCATCCGCCTTTCCGCCACCATCAGTACCGCAACCGGCGACGGCCAGGGCCAATGCTGCCGTCAGAGAGACGGCTGCCACTGCCCTTCGGGACTTGGTGGAGCGCCGCATGCTCATGGGTTCTCGTTCCTTTACTCGTCGTTCGCTGTCAATTGTCGACCAGATGCACGTCGTAGAGGATCTTGCTCACCTGAGACCAAGGCGGGGGGCTGCTCGGCCTGATTTCCAGCATCTCTCCGCCCTCGCACGTGAAGAAGAAGATGTCCCGGATGCTGTCCTCGTTGAGGTCGACAGCCTTCCACTTGGGGCAGCGGAACTCGATCACGGCAGTGGCCGTGGCCTTCGCGAACTTCTTCTTCGTCCCGGGAATCACCGATGAGTCCACCGGCTTGCGGCCCTCGACCTCAACCTTGATCCGATCCCGATAGCCGCCGGGTATCGGCTCGCAGTAGTTGACATCAGCCTGATTCGCTGCGGCAAGTCCCTGAGCCGCAGAGCACCCGGGAACCGCGTGGGCCCGGAGGAACAGGTCCAACAGATCCTCTGGCAGCGAGGCAAGGAACGGAGCCTCGAACTCCTCGCGGGCTTGCTGTGCCGCAGCCAGCGCGGCAGCGTCCGCCGCTCCCTGGGATCCATTGCGCAAGGCCGCGGCCTTGCCGACGGCAAAGAACGCGAACACGAGGAAGAGCAGGCCCGCCACCATCACTACGTAGATGGGGAAGGCCTGCCCTGCGTCGCGACGAAGGCGCTCGATCACGAGCCCGCGGTGATGGAGTTCACAAGGTTGGAGATCCGGGTCGAGATCGCGCCACCGATACCCGTTGCCATGATCGCACCGATGATCGCCACGACCACCAGAATGATGCCCAGGTACTCGAACGCCGTCTGGCCGCGGTCCTTGGCCTCGTAACGCTTCTGGATCGCGCTGACCGCCGTGTTGGCCCAGCCGTTGACGCGGACGGCGGTCTTCAGGGTGATGTTCGACATGGTGTTCCCCTCCGGATTCGGCCGACCGGTAGCCGGCCGACTCGCACGTTTCTTGGGTGTCGCCAGCGGTTCCGGCTTCCTCCTGGCCGGAGCCGCCGGCGACGTGAGAAACATACGGTGGGACACCCTGTTCGCCGGAGGGTCCCAGGGCCCATTCCCGGGCCCAAAGCGTCGGTTGGGCCTTAGCCACGATGACCACCCGCCGTGGGGGCCGTGCCGAGCCAGCGGGCGATGGCCTCGCTGCGGCTGGCGCTTTGCAGCTTGGTGAAGATGCGGTTGATGTGGTTCTTGACGGTCTTCTCGCTGATGAAGCAGGTGGCGGCGATCTGCTGATTGCTCATGCCGGACGCGATCAGCTCCATGACCTCCACCTCCCGCGAACTCAGCCCGTACTGCTGTCTGTTGAGAGAAGACTGTGCCACAACTGGTTGCAGTTGCGAAAGACCCTGCGGAGGATGGGCCGGTCGCGCCGCAGGTGGGGGCGTTTCCGGTCTGGGTGTGTGTGCGGGCGCACCGTATTGCCCGCCCGGCGGGCCCGGGTGGGGAACGCCCGTGGCCAGGGCCCCGCCGAGGCCCTCGGGGAGTGGTCGTGCCTGGAGGCCCGGGTCCTGGCGCATGTGGGCGAGGAGGGCGTTGGCCGCGGTGGCGGTGAAGTGGGCGCGGCCGACCTTGGTGTCGCGTACGGCCTGGACCAACTGGTCGGCCGTGAACTCGCCGTGGACCAGATAGCCGCCCGCGCCCAGGCGCAGCGCCTCGTGGACGATCTCGCTCTCGCGGCTGTAGGTCAGCATCATGACCGGCGCGATCTGCACGAGGTGGGGCAGGGCGGAGATGCCGTCGACGCCGGGCATGCGGACGTCGAGCAGGACGACGTCCGGGCGGTGCTGTACGGCCATGTCGTAGGCCTGGCGGCCGTCCGCGGCCTCGGCGACGACTTCGATGTCCGCCCGGCCGGAGAGCAGGACACCCAGGCCGGCCCGGACCACAGGGTTGTCGTCGGCGACGACGACCCGCAGTGCGCCGGGGACGGGTGCGGGCGGCGGGGCGGGGAAGGGAAGCATGGGCCGGGATGTCGCGGACTCCCGGGGGACGGACGTGGGCGCGGGGGCAGGGGCGGGGAACCCGCTGGAGCCCGGCTCCGAGTTGAGCGGGGTGACGTGCGAGGACGTGTGCTGGGAGGCGTGGTTCTGTGCTGCCCAGTTCTGGCCCGACGCACGGGAGATGTCGTCCGGCATCTGCGACCTCCTCTCAGGGTCTCATGGGGGGTGAGGGTGGGGTTGAGTTTGAAGCTGTGCCCAGAGCGGCTATCGGGAGATCCAGGCGTACTTCGGTTCCCCTGGCCGCCTGGCCCTTTCCGATGCGGATGCGGGCGCCGATGGATGCGGCGCGTTCGACCATGCCGACGAGGCCGAAGTGTCCGGCGCGCCGGAGGTCGTCGAGCGTCGTGCCTGCGGGCAGGCCTCGCCCGTCGTCGTACACGCTGACGCGCAGGACATCGCGCTTCACGCCTGCCAGTACGACGAGGTAGGTGGGTTGTGCGTGGCGGTGCGCATTCTCCATCGCCTCGGAGGCGACGGTGAGCAGCTGGCGCGCGACCGCCTGGGGGACGTGCGGGACCGGGGTCTCGTTGAGCAGGCGGAACGTGGCCGTGAGGGTGTGGCGCCGGGTGAAGTCGTCCGCGCGGGCGCGCAGTTCGCGTACGACGTCCACGTCGCCGTCGAGTCCGGACTCCCGGCGCAGGTCGGAGAGGAGTTCGCGGGATTCGGCCGCGGCGCGGCGGGCGGCGCGGGCGACCAGTTCGGCCTGGTGTTTGACGGTGCGCGGGTCCATGCGGTCGGAGGAGCCCGCCAGGCCGTCGGCGGCCAGGGCCAGGCCGTGCAGGGTCTTGGCGACCGAGTCGTGCATCTCCCTTGCCAGGCGCGTGCGTTCGCCCTCCACGGCCTCGGTGACGGCGAGGCGAGCCCTGGTCTCGGTGAGGGCCTGGCTGGCCGTGCCGAAGCGCAGGAGCAGGTTGCGCAGGGTGACTCCCACCGCGCCCGCGATGATGCAGAAGCCGGGCAGGAGAAAGGCGGTGGCGTCGGCGGGCTGGAGCTTCGGGTCGGTGCCGTAGACGCCGAGGACGATGACGATCTGGAGTGCGGCGAAGACCGCCGCTCCACGCCAGCCGTATACGAGTCCGGCCAGCAGCGGGGTGCACACGGTGACGTACGCGAGGGTGGACTCGGGGGACGCGGTGATCAGCAGCAGGGCGCCGAAGAAAGCGTCGATCCCCAGCAGCCAGGGGTGGCGCAGGAGTACGGGGCCGAAGCGTTCCCAGTCGCGGAACAAGACGTACGAGCCCATGAAGGTGACGAGAATAGCCGAGCCGATCAGCCAGGAGGCCAGCCCCTTCGCGGTGTGGCCGATCGCGAACGGTGTGGCTATGGCGATCATCGCGAGCCGGAAGCCGAAGACCTGACGGCACATCGCCTGGAGCGCGTTGACCTGGATCGTGAACGCGGGGCGCGCTCCAGGACCGGCAATCGCCTGACGCACCTCCGTGTTCAGTCCTGTGTGGATGCTGCCAAGTTGGAACGACATGAGCCTGTCACCTCCCTCCGACCGTCCTGCCCACCGTCCGCCCCGTTCACGTCATCCGCCTGTGAGGAAGCCAAAGTCGATATTGGCTCCGTAGACGAAGCCGACCGTCAGCAGCACCAGCGTTCCGGGAAGCAGGAAGGTGGTGACCGCGAAGGTCGCCTTGGGGACCGCCCTGGCCGCCTTCCTACGGGCGTTCTGGGCGTCGGTGCGCCGCATGTCGTTGGCGATCTGGATCAGTGTCTCGACGATCGGGGCGCCCAGTTCCTCGCCCTGCTGGAGTGTGGTCACGAACATGGCCACCTGTTCCGAGTCATTGCGTTTGCGCAGCTGCTCGAAGGCCTCGCGGCGGCTGACGCCCATGTCCATCTGGCGCAGGGTGATACGGAGTTCATCGGCCCAGGGGCCCTCGTACTTCTCGGCGACGCGTCCCAGCGCCTGGCGAAAGCCCAGGCCCGCCGAGACGACGACGGCCAGGACGTCGAGGAAGTCGGGCAGGGTCCGGTCGATGTGGTCGCGGCGTACGCGGACCGCAGACCAGATGCCGACCTCGACCCAGAAGAGGCCGAAGCCGATGAGCAGCAGAGCGAGGAAGATCTGGCCGCGCATGAGCATCGTGAAGGCGCCGAACGCGCCGAGACCGCCGTAGACGGCGCGGCGGGCTGCGTAACGGTCGATGGTCAGGCCGCCCGGATTGCCCGCCAGGTCGATCTGGCGGCGCTTCTTGTTGACGGCCTTGGGTCCCATCATCCGCAGGACCGCAGGGGCCCAGCGCATGCCGAGCCGGTCGATGCCGGAGCCGACCGCGCCGGTACGGGTGGAGCCGATCTCCAGGGCGATCGCGAGGTCGCGGGGGAGCTTCGCGTCGCGCCGGTACATCCGGATGCCCGCGATGATCCCGTACACCGCGAGGCCCATGACTCCGGCGAGCAACAGGCCCATGTTCGCCCCGCCCATCAGACGTCGATCCGGGACATGCGGCGGATCACGATGAATCCGATCGCGTACAGGGCGATGGAGACGACCACCGCGACCTGGCCGATGAAGGCGCCGGTCATGCGGTCGAGTGCGCCGGGCATGACCGCGTTCATCAGGAGCATGGCGCCCAGGCCGAAGATGGGCACGGCGTAGGCCGTGACGGTGACCTGGGAGAGCTGGGTCTTGACCTCGCGCCGGGTCTCCTTGCGCTCCTCCAGCGTCTCGGTGAGGTTGCGCAGCGAGCTGACGACCGTACCGCCGGCCCGGTTGGACAGGACGAGGGTGGTCACCAGGACGACGAGTTCGCGGGAGGGCAGCCGGTCGGTCAGCTCGCTCAGTGCGTCGTCGAGGGGTTCGCCGACGGCGAGGCGGCGCGAGACCCGGGCCAGTTCCTCGCCCGCCGGGTCCTCCATCTCGTCGGCCGCCATGCTGATGGACGTACGCAGCGCGAGTCCGGCCTGGGTGGCGTTGGCGAGGATGCGGGCCAGCTCGGGGAGCTGGTTGATGAAGCGTTCGGTGCGTTTGGTCCGCTGCCAGTTCAGGAAGGCGTTGGTGCCCCAGAGGCCGATCAGGGCGGCGACCGGACCGAAGAAGCTGGCGAGCATGGACGAGGCGATCATCCAGAGGCCGGCCATGGCGGCGAGCGCGTAGACGAAGAACTCGCCCGGGGTGATGTCGAGCCCGGTGGCGGCCAGTTTCAGTTCGAGCTTCCGGCCGAGGCCCGTCCTGCGCAGCCTGCTGTCCAGGCCCCGGAAGCGGCGGTGGCGTCCGGTCTCGGGGATGTGGCCGGTGTGCGAGAGACGGTCCACCAGGGCGTCCCGGTCGGCCTTCCCGCCGGAGTAGGCGTGCAGGCCCGTGACGCCCGTGACACCGCACAGCAGTGTGACGCCGATCGTGAGCAGAGGGAGATTCGTCATGGCGCGATACCTAGTTGGCCTCTCGGGTGGCGAGCTGTTCGGCGGAAGCGGCGACCCCGAAGGCCTGCGGGATGGGCTGGCTGGCCATGTAGAGACGCTCGGCGATCTTGCGCGGGATCGGGAGGTACTGGAACTCACCGTTGATCCGCCCCTCGGCGTCCATCGGCCGGGCGTTGAACCGGGCGACGGTCACGATGCGGTACGGGTCGCGGCCGTGCGAGTCGAGGACGGCGATCTCGGTGACCTTGCGGGAGCCGTCGGCGTGCCGGGTGAGCTGGACGATGACGTCGACGGCGCTGTTGATCTGGTCGTGCAGCGCCTCGAAGGGGATCTTGATCTCGGACATCGAGGCCAGGGTCTGCAGACGCATGAGCGCGTCCTCGGCGTTGTTGGCGTGGACGGTGGCGAGCGAGCCGTCGTGGCCGGTCGACATCGCCTGGAGCATGTCGAGCGACTCGCCGCCTCGGACCTCACCGACGACGATGCGGTCGGGGCGCATACGCAGGGAGTTGCGGACCAGGTCACGGATGGTGATCTGGCCCTTCCCCTCGACGTTCGGCGGGCGGGACTCCAGCCGGATCACATGGCTCTGCTGGAGCTGGAGCTCGGCGGAGTCCTCGATGGTGACGATGCGCTCGCTGTTGGGGATGAGGCCGGAGAGCGCGTTGAGGAGCGTCGTCTTCCCGGTGCCGGTGGCGCCGGAGACGATCACGTTGAGCTTGGCCTGGACGAGCCCGGCGAGCAGGATCAGCATCTGCTCGTCGAGCGAGCCGACGTTGATCATCTCCTGGAGCGTGAAGGCCCGCGGGAACCGTCGGATGGTGAGCGTCGCGCCGGTCAGTGAGAGCGGCGGGATGATCACGTTGACACGCTCGCCGCTGGGCAGCCGCGCGTCCACCATCGGGTTCGACTCGTCGACTCGGCGGTTGACGGTCGACACGATGCGCTCGATGGTCTGCATCAGCTGTTCGTGCGAACCGAAGCGCATCGGGAGCTGCTCGACCCTGCCGCTGCGCTCGACGAAGATCTGGTCCGGCCCGTTGACCATGATCTCGGTGATGGACGCGTCTTCCAGGAGCGGTTCCAGGATGCCGAGACCGAGGGCCTCGTCGACGACCCGGCGGATCAGCTGGGTGCGTTCGACGGTCGAGAGGACCGGTCCCTCGCGGCTGATGATGTGGCTGAGTACGCGCTCCAGCCGGGCCCTGCGGTCCGCGGCGGCGAGCGAGGACATCTCCGCGAGGTCGATCTCTTCGAGCAGCTTGGCGCGGTAGGTGGCCACCATGTGACCGTCCTCCCGCCCCCCGCTGTTCTTCTCGGGGGCGGTGATGCGTGCCCGCAGACTCATTGCGTAACTCCTCGTTCCGACTGGCAACTTGAACCGCTGGTGAGGCAGCGGCGCGACGCGCCGCGGGGTCAGGTGCGGGGCATCGTGGAGCTTCGTTCGGCCGTGCCCCAGATGTTGACGCCGGGAAGGATGTCGGGCACTTCGACGCGGGTGGTGCAGGTGACCTCGTCGAAGGAGAAGCCGCTGTCCTTGATGTCGGCCCGGTCGGCGGTCCAGTCGCTCATCGCGGCCTTGCCCGCCTGCTCGTCGCAGCGGCCCGACGTCGACATGCTGGCCATCCGGGCCGCCGCGCGCGCCCCGGTGCCCGCCTGGTTGGCGGCGTACACGGCGAGGCCCGCCTGGATCGCGAGGAGGCCGACCAGGAGCAGCAGGGGGATGAAGCCCAGATACTCGATGGCGACCTGGCCGCGGTCGCGGCGGGGAACGGCGGTGGCGGCGACGGCTGCGGCCGTCCGGTCGGGTGTGTGCGTGTGCCTGCTCATCCCTCAGCCCTCCACCGGGAACGCGGCGTCGCCCTCGACGCGGAACGGCCAGTTGAGTACGCCGGGCACCAGGACGGGCACCTGCAGCCTGACCTCGGCCTCGTACATGCCGCCCGAGGTGCGGCACGTCGTCCGCTTCATCGAATCCCGCCATGCCTTCGGCAGGTGCTCCTCGGCCGCGTTCCGGCATTCCTGCCCGCGCAGGCCCTGTGCGATGGCTCCCCGGTGCGCCGCCTCGTCCGCCGCGTTCCCGGCCAGGGAGAACGTGTAGCCGATCAGTGCGCACTGCCAGAGCGCGATCATCAGCAGGATGATCAGCGGTGTGACGCCCAGGAACTCGATCGCGGTCTGGCCGCGGTCGCGCTCGCGGCCCCGGACGCGAAAGCGGATGCGGGAGCCCGTCGGGGACGGGTCACCGTAACGCCTTCCCCGTATCTCCGTGTCTGTCGTCTCGGTAATCACCATCGGTCAACTTGCCCCCTTGGTCGTCGCCCGGTTGCGGGGGTCGCCGTCGCGTCTGCCGCGCGGGCGCCCGATCGAGCCCCGGTCGTTCTTGAACATTCCGCCGCTCTTCGCGCCGTTCTTCTCGGGCCTGTCCGGGATCTTCACGATGCCCAGTTCGCCCGCGAGGCCCCAGAGCGCCTGCTTGACGGTGCTCTTGGGGTCGAGTTCGTGCAGCCGGCCGGCGTCGATGACGGCCTGGAGTTCCTTGAAGTTCGCGGGAACGGCCGTGTTCGCCATCCGCGTTCCGGTGATCTTCTCGATCAGCGGCGGCTGGATCTCGGTGTTGCGTATGAAGCGGTTGACGATCGTGACCGTCTCCTCCGCCTTGCGGATCTGGAGCCGGTCCCACATCCGTACGAGGCGTTTCGCGCCGCGCACCGCGATCACATCGGGCGTGGTGACCAGCAGCGCCGTGTCGGCCATCTCGATGGCCGCGGCGCTCGCCCCCTGCAGCTGGCTGCCGCAGTCGATCACCACGACCTCGTAGCGCGAGCGCAGGGCGCTGACGATCTGCCGGGCGGACCGGTCGCTGACCTCCTCGCCGCGCTCGCCGTCGCCCGGTGCCAGGAGCAGCGCGAGCCCGGAGCTGTGGCTGAAGACGGCGTCGGACAGGACGCGCGGCGATATGTCGGTGATCGCGGACAGGTCGACGATGGAGCGCCGGAACTGCACATCGAGGTACGAGCCGATGTCACCGGCCTGGAGGTCCATGTCGACCAGGGCGGCGGAGCGCCCGGACGCCTGGGCGGCCAGAGCCAGTTGTACGGCGGTGACGGTGGCGCCGACGCCGCCCTTGGCGCCGCTGACCGTGACCACCGTGCCGCCGGGGCCGGTGAAGACGTCGGCTCCGGTGCTCAGATGGCGGCGCACGCCGACGGACCACTGGGCGGCGGACTGGACCCGGTTGACGAGCTCCTCGTAGCTCAGGGGGAGGGTGACGACGCCGCGCGCACCCGACTCCATGGCGGACGAGAACAGGCCGGGTGTGACATCGGCGGTGATCAGCACGACCCCGATGGCGGGGAAGCGCAGGGAGACCTCCCGGATCAGTTCCAGCGCCGGCACCGGGCCGATCCGCTCGTGGACCAGCACGACCTCGGGCAGCTCGTCGAGGGACTCGCCCGCGAGCCGGGCAAGGGTGTCGATGAGCTGGGTCGAGTCACCGACCGGAGCGGCGGGTTCCGCGTCGGGGAGCTGGCTGAGCAGGGTGGTGACGGATCTGGCCGCGTCGACGTCACCGACGGCCGGGAGGATCCTGGTGGTCATCCGATCCTCACTTGTCCTTGTCGAGCGTGTAGGTGCGGTCGCCGGGCCTGATGGTGCTGTCGCTGCCGGAGGCCAGGAGCGCGAGGCGTACGTGCTCCGCGAAGGACTCGGCGTAGGCGATGCGCTGGGTGTCGAGCGTGTTGAGCGCGAAGGTGATCGGGACGGCCTCGGTGCCCATGTTGGACTTGGCGTCGCGGCCCGGCTCCAGGGCGGTCAGCTTGCCGACGTCCAGCACCTTGGCGTTGGAGACGATGACCTTCGACTGGGAGGGGTCGCCGTCGCGCTCACCCGCGAAGGTGGCGTAGATGTTGACCGTCGCACCGGGGGTGATCTTGCCCGCGACGCCGGTCGCGGCGTCGATCATGATGGCGATCTCCTGCTCCCCCGGCTGGAGTTCGGGGCGCTTTTGCATCATGTCGGACTGGAGCAGCGAGCCCTTGCGCAACTGGGTGACGGCGATCTTGCCGTTGACCTCGGAGAGGTCGGTCACCGCGTTGGTGGAGAGCCAGCGTTTCGGCATCGAGATCTTCTCGAACTGCCCGGGCGACAGGGCGGTGTAGGGCGCCACATCGGACTTCAGCTGGTAGGCCGGGACCTCCGGGCCGACCTTGGAGTTGACGTCGCTGATCACCGAGAGCACGCCGGCGAAGGCGCCGAAGGCGCACAGGACCGACAGGAGCAGGAGTATCACGCCGCGGCGCTGGCGGGAGTTCATGGGCCGGACAACCTCGTTCGAATCGGATGCGTGGGGCAGCGGACAGAAGGGCGTCTACGGAGGAAAGCGGAAGCGCTAGGACTGCGGTGGTGCGGGCGCTCCCTGACTGAGGACACCGGCGGAGTGCATTCGGTTCTCGGCCGCGGGCAGCGGGGAGGAGCAGAACCCGCAGCGATCACCGATGAGCTCCATTCCGCACCAGTGGCAGTTCTCCCGGCGTACGGAGGCCACCAGTTGGTACAGGATGGAGATGTCCGGAAGATAGGCGGCGAATTCCACCAGCTTTCCGGTTCCCCACCATGCCGGGGAATCGGAGGGAAGCGCCGCCTCGTGAATGGACTGGACCTGCCACGCGGGCGCGAGAGTCTGCTTCACCCACTCGGACTGGGACTGCCCTTTGGCGATCAAGAGCTGGGTGGCGAATTCCGGGCCGGCCGGCGGTTCGGCCTTCGGACCGACCTTGACGAGCTGCGGGTTCGGCCCCGCGACCACGGCGAACTGGGAGCCCGGCACCCATGACTTGGCGTGCGTCCTCAGGTCGACCGGAACCCGGTCGAACTTGGTGACGGAGTTCAGCAGGGCGCCCGCGTGGATGTAGTGGGACAGCAGCCGGGCGGCGGAGGCGACCACTCCCGGGCTGAAGTCGCAGATGGACAACTGGCGCAGCTGCCTGACGAGTACGGCGACACCCAAGGGGGGGAGGTCCACCTTGAGCAGAGCGATGCGGTCGCTCTCCAGCACGGACCGTACGGAGTGGAGCCGGCGTTCATGGGCGGGTGCGATGCCGGTGGGGTAGACGGCGACGACGTAGCCGTGCTGTTCGAGCAGCACGTGCATGTCCCCGATCGCCATCTCCAGCGGCTGGGCGCCGGGAGCCTGCAGCAGAGCGGCGGTCGGTGTCTGCTGGTCGGTCGGAGGTAGCACCAGATCAGCACTGGTCACTGCTATTGCGGTCGGCACGCTTTTCCCCGTTTCGGCTCCGGCCAAACGACGGTCATGACGTCGGCCGCAATCGCTCCTGCTCCGCACTTCTGCCTCAGCACTTTATCCACGTCTTACCTGGCAGAGAACACTTTTCGGAGGTCAGTACGACAACGCGTGCGAGCCGCCCGGACAAGATCTCCCTGCTAAATCGGATCAAATCGAGAATGGTTAACTCCTGTACCACTGCGGAGTGTTACGAATCCGGCTTCCGATTTCCCGGGACCGGTAATTCATCTCCGCACGTCAGGCCGGATACGGAGGCCGCGGCGCGCGGCCGGGGCCGGGTCGCGACCGGGCCGGTCCGTCACTGTGCGGACACTTGGACCACCTCACCCGCACGGGGGTGGGGGAGGTCAACAAAAAGTCAATTCACGGCGGGATCCCGGCCGTTGCGGAACCTCCGCAGGGCGTGCCGGCGGGCGCGGCCCGGGCAGCTGTCGTCACCAGAGGTCTTGACAACTTGATTGGTCTGGACCAGCTTATCGACCGACGCGGCCTCTCGGCCAACATATGACCTCTTTGGCATGCACGGAGCGGGCTACGATCGCAATCGTGCGATTTGGTTAGCAAGAGGACAATTCCTGCCAGTTTTGATCTTGTCGCATGGATCATCGAGTAACGGTCGTACGGTCGTGTGTGTGCAGCTTCGTTATGCCTTTCGGATCGAACCGGGCCCAGGTCAGCGTCTTGCGCTGGGGCGGGCGTTCGGTTGTGCGCGGGTGGTGTTCAACGACTGTCTGCGGGCCCGGAAGCAGGCTCATGAGCAGGGCCTGCCGTATCCGACGTCGGCGGAGCTGTCGAAGCGGTACATCACCGAGGCGAAGAAGACACCGGAGCGGTCCTGGCTCGGAGAAGTCTCGTCGGTGGTGCTGCAACAGTCGTTGCGGGACCTGGATGCGGCATACCGGGGTTTCTTCGGGAGTATCAAGGGCATTCGGAAGGGGCCGAAGGCCGGTGAGCCGCGGTTCAAGTCGAAGCGGGGCGGTCGCCAGTCCGTGAGGTTCACCGCGAACGCGAAGTGGTCGATCACTTCGGACGGGAAGCTGAACCTTCCGAAGATCGGCCTGGTGCGGGTGCGCTGGTCCCGGACCCTGCCGTCGGTCCCGTCGACGGTGACGGTGGTCAGGGACGCAGCCGGCCGGTACTGGGCCAGCTTCGCCGTGGAGACGGACCCTGCGGCGGAGGTTCTGCCGCCGCTCGACCGTGACCAGGGCATCGACCTGGGGCTGACGCACTTCGCCGTCATGGCGGACGGCTCCCGGGTGCGGTCACCCAGGTTTCTACGCCGCGCGGAGAAGAAGCTCAAACGCGAGCAGCGGAGCCTGTCGCGGAAGGAGAAGGGGTCGAAGAACCGGAACAAGCAGCGGATCAAGGTCGCTCGCGCTCATGCGGGAGTGGCGGATGCGCGCCGGAACTTTCACCACGAGCTGTCCACGAAGCTGATCCGTGAGAACCAAACGGTCAGTGTGGAGAGCCTGGGTGTGAAGGGCCTGGCTCGTACGCGGCTGTCGAAGTCCGTGCACGACGCGGGCTGGTCGGCGTTTGTGACCATGCTGGAGTACAAAGCGTCCCGGTACGGGCGCACTCTGACCAAGGTCGACCGGGCCTTCCCGTCTTCCCAGATCTGTTCCGCCTGCGGACACCGCGACGGCCCGAAGCCGTTGCACGTCCGTGCCTGGACGTGCTCCGCGTGTGGTGCCCGGCATGACCGGGACCACAACGCGGGCCAGAACATCAGAACCGAGGGACGGCTCATCCGCGCCGCCCACCAAGCGGTACCACCCACCCCCGGGCCGGGGGCCTCGCGCTGGTAACGGCGCGAGTAAACGCCTGCGGAGCACAGGTAAGACCAGGGACCTGTCCCGGCACCGTGCACAAGCCCCACCTGCGGGTGGGAAGGAACCAGGAATCCGACTCAAGGCGATCCGTTCGCACGGACGCCAGGGAGAGAATCCCCCACACTCACGTGAGGGAGAAGGCCAATGGCAGAACTTCAACAACCGCGGCGCGACAGGCCAAAAGTTCAGCAACGTGCCCGCGAAATGCGAAACCATCACGGTTGCCTTCGCAGACGTTACGACCGCGCCGCAGGCCATCACCTTCAACCTGGACTCAGCGGAGCGCGGTGGAGCGGTGGAGCGGTGGAGGCAAGTGGATCAGCCGAGGACCGCGAGGGCGTCGATCTCGATGAGCAGGCCCTTGGGGAGACCGACGTAGACCGTCGTACGGGCGGCCGGGGCCGCCTTGAGGTTCTGCTCGCCGAAGTAGGAGTTGTAGATCTCGTTCATCTCGGCGAAGTGGTCCACGTCCGTGAGGTAGACGCGCATCATCATCACGTCGTCCCAGCTCGCGCCGCCCTCCTCCAGGATCGCCTTGACGTTGGCGAAGGTCTGCAGGGTCTGCTCGCGCAGCGTGGGGCCGGCGGGCGTCGGGGCCTGGCCCTCGACTGCGGGAAGGAAGCCGACCTGGCCGGCGACCTGGAGGATGTTCCCCTTCTTCACCCCGTGCGAGAACTTCGCGGGCGGTGTGGTGTGGGTGCTCGGGGTGAGGGCGGTCTTCTCGGTCATGGCTGTTCAGGCTTTCTTGGGTTGGTTGGTGCCGGAGTACTCCCGGCTGATGGTTTCGGCGGTACGGCGCACCAGCGGGAGCAGGGTGAGGAGTTCCTCGGCCGTGACGACGACATTGGGGGCGGAGACCGACATCGCGGCGACGACCCGCCCGTCCGCGCCCCGGATGGGGGCGCCGATGCAGTTGATGGACTCCTCGTGGCCGCCGAGGTCGGTGGCCCAGCCCTGTTCGCGGACGACGGCGAGTTCCTTGAGGAACGCACCGGCGTTCGGGATCGAACGGGACGTGTACATGGGGTAGTCGAGCTTCTCGGCGACGGCGCGGCGCTCGGGCTCGGTGAGGTCGGCGAGGAGCAGCTTCGCGACGGCGGCGACGGTGATCGCGACGGGCTTCCCGATGCGCGAGTACATCCTGACCGGGTAGCGGCTCTCGACCTTGTCGATGTAGAGGACCTCCTGCTCCTCGTACACCGCGAGATGGACCGTGTGGCCGCAGTTCTCGTTGAGTTCGACGAGGTGGGGGTGGGCGATCTCGCGCACGTCGAGGTTCTCGACGGCCTCCTGCGCGAGCGCGAAGAGCCGGGCGCCGAGGCGGTAGCGCTGGTCCTGCTGGCGGTAGACGAGTCCGTGCTCATGGAGCGTACGGAGCAGGCGCAGCGCGGTGGACTTGTGGACACCGAGCCGCTCGGCGACCTGCCCGAGGTCGGCGGGCCCCTGGGCGAGCAGCGGCAGGATGCTCAGCGCGCGGTCGACGGTCTGACTCATGTCGTACGTACCTCCTGGTCGTCCCCCGTCCACCCGGGGCCGAGACGAAGTCTCCCCCAGGCCTCGTCGTCCAGTGCGGCAAGGGCGTCGGCGTGAGCGCGGGCGGGAGGGTCGGTGAGGTCGCCGGGGACGGTGAGGACGGCGGCGGCCATGAGGTGACCGTGCCGGACGCGGTCGCGCACGGGGAGGTCGCGGAGGGTGGCGGAGAGAAACCCGGCGGCGAAGGCGTCCCCGGCACCGACGGGGGCGACGACGTCCACGCGGAGGGCGGGGACGGTGGTGACGCTCTCAGCCCGTCCGGGGACCGTTTCAGCCTCTCCCGGGGCAAATTCAGCCCCTCCGGCGATTGAGGAGCGGGGTCCGGGGCGGAGCCCCGAAAACACCGTCGCCCCCGTGGCGCCGCGCTTGACGACCAGCACTCCCGGCTCCGGCAGCACCGCACGGATCGCCTCCGCCCCCTTCACCCCCCACGCCTCCTCCGCCTCGTCCTCGCCGACGAAGACCAGGTCGCAGCGGCGGGCCAGATCGAGGAGCACATCGGGCGCCGCGCCGGCGTCGCGCCACAGGCCGGGGCGGTGGTTGACGTCGAAGGAGATCAGCGGGCGCCCGGACCGGGGCGCGGTCAGATCGTGGAGCAGGGCCAGGCAGTCCGCGGAGAGCGCCGCCGTGATGCCGGACAGGTGCAGGACGCGGCCCGCGAACAGCGCCTCGTAGGGGACGTTGTCCGGGGACATCGCGGAGGCGGCGGACCCCGAGCGGTAGTACGCGACCTCGTGGACGTCCGTGGCCCGGTCCGTCGCCGTACGGAAGTAGATCCCGGTGGGCCGCGCCGGATCGCGCCGCACGGCGCGGGTGTCGACGCCGTACCCGGCGATCGCCTCGACGAGATGGTCCCCGAACCCGTCCGCGCCGACCCTGCTGACCCAGGCCGCCCGGTGCCCGGCGGCGGCGAGCGCGCAGGCGACATTGGACTCGGCGCCGCCGATGCCACGGCTGAAGGAGGGTACGTCGGCGAGGCGTCCGGGCTGCGACGGCAGGAACGTCACCATGGACTCGCCGAGGCACACGACCTCGGCGGCCGTGGCGGTGTCGGCGGTCCTGGCCGGGGTTCCGGACACTCGGGGGCTCCTCGCGGGTTCGGCGGGTTCAGCGGGTTCAGCGGGTTGAGCGGGTTCGGCAGCATCGGCTGATTCGGACTGCTCGATGATTCGGGGCGGCGATTCTGGGAGGGTGGCGCAGGCCCTCGGCATTGACCCGGCGTCGGCTCGGATGTTAGACAGCGTTAAGCGATATGCGCAATGGGTGTTGCACATGCTGCAACGTGACTTCGATCGAGGAGGCCCCCTTGGCCGCCGACCGTCCTGTGGCCGGACTTGCCGACGAGCTGGTCGACCACCGCTTCAAGGCGCTCCCGCCCGACGCGGAGGGCCTGACCGTCGGCGCCCTCGCCGCCGAGCGGCGCAATCTCTACACGGGCGGCTTCACCACACCGGTGCTCGCCCTGTCCGCCGAGTCGGTCGAGCACAATCTCGCCCTGCTGGAGACCTACGCGGAACGCCACGGGCTGGCCTTCGCCCCGCACGGCAAGACCTCCATGTCCCCGCAGCTCTTCGCCCGCCAGCTGGAGCACGGCGCCTGGGGCATCACCGCGGCCGTGCCGCACCAGGCGCGGGTCTACCGGGCGTACGGGATCCGGCGGATCTTCCTCGCCAACGAGCTGGTCGACGCGGTGGCGCTGCGCTGGCTGGCCGGTGAGCTGGACGCCGATCCGGAGTTCCGTTTCATCTGTTACGTGGACTCGGTGCGCGGCGTGGAGCTGATGGACGAGGCGCTGCGGGCGGCGGGCGCCTCCCGCCCCGTCGACGTCGTCGTGGAGCTGGGCGCGGGCGAGGGTGCGCGTACCGGAGCCCGTACCGAGGCCGACTGCGCGGCGGTGGCCGATGCGGTGGCAGCGGCCCGGACGCTGCGGCTGGTGGGCGTGGCGGGGTACGAGGGCGAGGTGCCGGACGCGTCCGGCGAGCGGGTACGGGAGTGGCTGCGCCGCCTCGTCGCACTGGCCGCCGACTTCGACCGGGCGGGCCGGTTCGCGGGGGCGGCGGCCGGTGAGGGGATCGTGATCAGCGCGGGCGGCAGCGCGTGGTTCGACGCGGTGGCGGACGTGTTCGCCCGGATCCCGGAGCTCTCCGGTCCGGTGCTCAAGCTGCTGCGCTCGGGGGCGTACGTCTCGCACGACGACGGCCACTACCGCCACCTCACCCCGTTCAACCGCATCCCGGAGGAGGGGGCCCTGCAGCCCGCCTTCCGGCTCTGGGCCCAGGTCGTCTCCCGGCCCTCCGCTGAGCAGGCGTTCCTCAACGCGGGCAAGCGGGACGCGGCGTACGACCTCGACCTCCCGCAGGCGCAGGTCGTACGGTCCGGCCGCGACGGCACGGTCCGGCCCGCGACGGGTGTCACCGTCAGCGGCCTGTCGGACCAGCACACATGGGTGCGTACGGAGCCGGGTGCGGAGCTCGAAGTAGGGGACTGGGTGGGGATGGGGCTTTCGCATCCGTGCACGAGTTTCGACAAGTGGCAGCTGATTCCGCTGGTGCGGGCGGACGGCACGGTCACGGACTACATCCGCACGTTCTTCTGACCTCCTGAAAGGCGAGCCCATGGACCTGGTCATCCGCAACGCGCACGTCATGGACGGCACCGGCACCCCCACCTCCACCACCCCCCGCGCCGACGTGGCCATGGACGGCGGCCGGATCGTCGAGATCCACCCCGAGCACGCCCCCGGCCCCCGCCCCACCGCCCGTCGTACTCTCGACGCCGACGGGCTCGTCCTCGCCCCCGGGTTCATCGACATGCACGCGCACAGCGATCTCGCGCTGCTGCGCGACCCCGACCACAGCGCCAAGGCCGCGCAGGGCGTCACACTCGAAGTCCTCGGCCAGGACGGCCTGTCGTACGCCCCGGCCGACGACCGCACGCTCACCGAGGTGCAAAAGACGATCACCGGCTGGAACGGCGACGGTTCGGACATCGACTTCGACTGGCGCACGGTCGGCGAGTACCTGGACCGCCTGGACCGCAACTTCGGCGGCCGGGGCATCGCCGTCAACGCCGCCTACCTCGTCCCGCAGGGCACGGTCCGGATGTACGCGATGGGCTGGGAGGACCGCCCGGCCACCGACGCCGAGCTGACCCGGATGAAGGAGCTCGTGGCCCAGGGGATGGCACAGGGCGCGGTCGGCATGTCCTCCGGCCTCACGTACACCCCCGGCATGTACGCGAACGACGCCGAACTCACCGAGCTGTGCCGGGTGGTGGCCGGGTACGGCGGCTACTACTGCCCGCACCACCGCTCGTACGGGGCGGGCGCGCTCGGCGCGTACGAGGAGATGGTGCAGCTCACCAGGAACGCGGGCTGCGCGCTCCATCTCGCGCACGCCACCATGAACTTCGGTGTGAACAAGGGCAGGGCGCCGGACCTCCTCGCCCTGCTCGACGACGCCCTGGACGCGGGCGCGGACATCTCCCTCGACACCTACCCGTACACCCCCGGCTGCACGACCCTGGTCGCGATGCTGCCGAGCTGGGCGGGCGAGGGTGGACCCGAGTCGGTCCTCGCGCGCCTGGCGGACGACGCGACGGCGGAACGGATCCGGCACCACCTGGAGGTGCTGGGCTCGGACGGCTGCCACGGCGTGCCGATCGAGTGGGACACGATCGAGATCTCGGGCGTCGGCGCGCCCGGCCTCGCCGGGCATGTCGGCCGTACGGTGGCGCAGTCCGCCCGCCTGCGCGGCGAGGCGCCCTGGGTGACCGCGCGCCGGCTGCTCGTCGAGGACCGGCTCGGCTCGACGATCCTCCAGCACGTGGGCCACGAGGAGAACGTCCGGCAGATCATGCGCCACCGGGTGCACACCGGCGGCAGCGACGGCATCCTCCAGGGCGACAAGCCGCACCCGCGCGCGTACGGCACGTTCCCGCAGTATCTCGGCCGGTACGCACGGGAGTTGGGCATCCTGTCGCTGGAGGAGTGCGTCGCCCACCTGACCTCCCGCCCGGCAAAGCGACTCGGCCTGACCGACCGGGGGTACGTACGCGAGGGCTACCGCGCCGACCTGGTCCTCTTCGACCCGGCAACCGTCGCGGCGGGCTCGACGTTCGAGGAACCGCGCACACTGCCGGTCGGCATCCCGCACGTACTGATCGACGGCCGCTTCGTCATCGAGGACGGCCACCGAACCGACGTCCTGGCGGGCCGGTCCGTACGGGGCGCGGGGCGCACCCGGGGTCGCCCATGAGGCCTCCGGCCCCTGTCCGGCCCGCTCAGCGGCCGGCGGGCTGCTGCTCCCACGAGTCCGTGGCCGAGCCGGTGCGGTGCATGCGTTGCCATCCGAGCCGGTTCCCGAGCAGTGCGGTCACCACCGACTGGACCACCACCAGGTACATCAACTGCCGGTAGACGAAGATCTGCAGCGGCAGGCTCCACAGCGGCTCGAACTTCTCCCGGTCCAGCCGGAGTGCGTACACCGCACCGAAGACCTGGACGGCGGTGAAGCCGAGCCACACCAGGCCCGCCTGCCCGGCGTCCTGGAAGAGCAGACCGTACAGCGCGAAGACATCGACCAGCGGTGCGAGCAGCGGCAGAACCGTCTGGAAGAGCGCGAGATAGGTCAGTCCCCGCCGGCCCAGCTTGCCCGCGGGACCACGCTCGACCAGGGCCCTGCGGTGCTTCCACATCGCCTGGAGTGTCCCGTAGCACCAGCGGTAGCGCTGCTTCCACAGCTGCCGGACGGAGGACGGTGCCTCGGTCCAGGCGATGGCCGACTCCTCGTAGACCACCCGCCATCCGGCACGGCAGAGCGCCATCGTGAGGTCCGTGTCCTCGGCGAGGGTGTCCTCGCTGACACCGCCGACGCCCATCAGCGCCTCCCGCCGGAACGCCCCGATCGCGCCGGGCACCGTCGGCATGCACTCCATGACGTCGAACATCCGGCGGTCGAGGTTGAACCCGATGACGTACTCGAGATGCTGCCAACGCCCCAGGATCCCCCGGCGGTTGCCGACCTTGGTATTGCCGCTGACCGCGCCGACTCGCGGATCGGCGAGCGGCTGGATCAGATTGCGGACGGCCTCCGGCTCGAAGACGGTGTCGCCGTCGATCATCACGACGATGTCGAAGTGGGCCCAGGCCAGACCGGTGTTAAGGGCGCTCGCCTTGCCCCCGTTGGGCTGGCGGACGACCATCACCCTGGGATCGGGGATGGATTCGGCGATCTCGTACGTACGGTCGCTGGATCCGTCGTCCACCACGATGACCTGCACGTACTCATGGGTGGACGCGAGCAGCGAGCGCACGGTCGCCTCGATGCCCGCCTCCTCGTTGTACGCCGGGACGATCACCGAGACCGGATCGGTGAGCGGGGGCAGGCGCGTCGCGCCACGGCGTCGGCCGCGCTTCGCGCGCACCCGCTTCACATGGACGCGGGCCACGGTGAGCAGCAGGACGAGCCGCAGCAGGGTGAGCGCTCCGGCGACGGCGAGCAGCCAGGTCATCGCGTCTGCGAAGGCCCGGGAGCCGCGCTGCGCCAGGACGACGGCGGTGCCCCGCCACTCGGAGAGCGTGCTCGCTTCGTGCATCGCCGAGGGCTGGCCGAGCCCCTCGCTGATCGTGGTGTACGTCAGGCCCCCGGCCGCCGGCGCCGCCCGGAACAGCTTCCCGGTCTCCGTCACGGCCTCGGCCGATCCGGTGAACTGCCGTACGGCGCCCCGCTCCGGACTCCTTCCCGGGCCATCGGCGGCGACCAGCACATAGCCGTCGAGGATGGCGCGCCGCCCGGCCTCCCACTGCGCGCCGCAGAAGCTCTCGGTGGTGCTCGTGTGGGGCAGGCGCAGCAGCGGGGTGCCGATACCCGCGGTGCCGGCGAGGGTGTTCTGGGTGAGGGAGAGCTCAAGGCCCGCACGGACGCCGGAGACGGAGCCGAGGTCGGCGTCGGTGTAGGTGTGCGAACCGATCTCGTGGCCCTCGTCCTTGATCCGCCGTACGAGATCGGGATGAGCGGCGGCTTCGGTGCCGGTGAGGAAGAACGTCGCCTTGGCGTGGTGCTTGCGGAGCAGGTCCAGCAGGTCCGGGGTCCAGGCCGGGTCCGGGCCGCCGTCGTAGGTGAGGGCGACGCTGCCGGGCAGCACCTCCGATGCGCGGACGCCCCCCGTCTTGGGGTCCAGACGGACGACGGGGCCGCCCTGGAAGAGGTCCGGCCCGGCGGCGGCGCAGGCGGCGGGCGCGGCGGTCGGGGCTATCTCATGACGGCCGTATCCGCTGAACACCAGCGCCGTGGCGGCGGCCGTCAGCGTCAGTATCAACAGCACCCAGTGGGCACGGGGCTCACGGCGCTGCGCATGCCTGGTCAATGGCTCTTCCCCTTGCCGGTGGCGGCGGGCGCCGCCGGAGTGCCGCGGCCCGGGTTGTCGGCGGCGTTGCCGGGCGCGGGGGCGGACGTCGCGCCTGTGGTCGGCGTGGGGGCGGGCGGCGCGGAGGCGGTCGCAGAACCGGTGGCCGTGCCGTCGGAGCCGGTGGTGGGTCCGGTGCTCGCGGACGCGGCGCCGGTGCCCTTGGACGATCCTGCCGGGACGGCGGACGCCTTCGGACGGGGAGCGTCCGCCGGCGGGGGCGAGTGCTCGGCCCGCACGGGCGGCTTGTCGTCCCCGTTCCCGCCCCAGGGCAGGGAGCCACCGGCCGGCCCCGAGCCGGAGAGCCCGACCACGACGGTTCCGAGGAAGAGGACACAGACGACGCCGAGCAACGCGGCCGCGTATTTCATGAAGCGGCCGCGCCGCCCCGAGGCGTCGACGAAGACCGCGCTGTTCTGGTCACTCCGGTGGCTCATGGCGGCGCATTGTACGGAGCGCGCCCCTCCGCGGAGAAGCGCGCTCCGATACCGGGACATAATCGCGCAAGGCGGTGTCCCGCCGCCTGACGGACCCTACGGTTTGGGCAGCTCACACCCCGGGCGGTCGAGATCGAACTGGTTGCCCGTTCCGATGCAGGGCACGATGCCGTACGTCTCCTGGGCGTAGTTGATGCCCTGGCGCACCGTCACATTGCCGCTCTCGTCGACCTCGCACGGATTGTTGTCCGTGCACTGCTGGCCGTCCTCATTGCCGGTGTTGTTGACGGCGACGACTTTGCCGGTGGCGTTGTCGATCACCGGGGAGCCGGACGTGCCGCCGATGGTCTGGCAGGCGGAGGTGTAGCGGACGGAGTCCTTCCAGGTCCACTCGCCCTCCTTGAGGCGGTAGACGAAGCCGTCCACGTTGCAGGCGTACGTGCGCTTCCAGTAGCCGGACACGACGGTGATCGCGGTGCCCTGGACGGGGTGTGCGGCGTTGAGCTCCAGCGCCTTGATGCCGTAGGTGCTCTCGATCTGGGCGTAGGTGCGGGTGAGTTGGTACACCGATATGTCGGTGTCGGTCATCGTCCCGTACGCGATCTTGCTCGCCCGCAGGGTGCCGACACCGCTGCCCGCGGCGTTCAGCAGGGTGAAGCTGCGGGTGGAGCGCTGGTTGAACACGACCTCGCCCGGGCCGGGGAATCCCGACTCCAAGCAGTGCCCGTTGGAGAGCACGAGCGCGGGGTCGGAGGGCAGGGAGCCGGGCGTACGGACGACGGAGCCCGAACAGTTGCTGAGCGCGACGGTTCCGGCGAAGTTGACCGCCTTGGCAGTGATCGTCCCGGCCGTGGCCGTCTTGGCCGTGGCCGCCCGCGGTGCGGCGGCCCTGGTCGTGGGCGCGGCCGTGTCGTGGCTCGTGGCCGCGACGGCGGGGGCCGTTCCCGCTCCGAGGAGCAGAACGGCGAAGAGCGCGCCGACGAGAGGCTTCTTCATGTGGGGGTCCCCTCTGGTGACCTGTGCAGGGCCCTGGTGGCCCCTGCGACCGAAGTTCCTCCGGTTTTGACATGCGCATGTTGGCGCACGAGGGGGACCCCCACAAGGGGCTGTTTCAAGCCGCCGGTTGCCTCAAACCGTCAGGGCCCGGATCGGCCGGGGCGGCTGCGGCGGGGCGCCGAAGCGGGCGAGGCAGTGCCAGACCATCTTGAGCGACTGCGGCTCGTACCGGCCGGTGCGGGCGGCGTCCCCGATGACGCGGGGGTCGAGCACACCGTCCTGCGCGATCCCGGCGCCGAGTTCGACGAACTCGGCGCCCCGGTAGTCGGGGTGGCGGCGCAGTTCCCCGACGGTCAGCCGGAATCCGGCATGCCACTCCGTGCGGCAGGGAAGCCGGCGGGCCGCCTCCTCGACCGGTGTGGAGCGGTGACAGGGGTCCAGCACCAGGGCCTCGACATGACGGCCGAGGACGACCGGGCCGTGGATCTGCGCCTCGATGTAGTCGTTGAGCGCATCCCGGTCGTCGGCCTCGGCCAGTTCGATGAGGTGCATGCCGGACGCGACGCCGAAATCCGCCGGCTCGGCAGCGCTGTCCGGATAGCAGAAGGTGGCGCGCGGGAGGGTGTCCGGGGTCAGCCGGAAGTGTGCGGACCCGAACCTCGGCGCCGCGCCGACGGTGCGGTGGCGGAAGTTCAACGCGCCGTACACCGGCCGCTGTTCGGCGGGGGCTTCGTCGTACGCGCCGCCGAAGATCCGGCTCTCCCAGCGCCACCGGTCACCGCCCGGGTGCGCGGTCAGCCCCCCGTTGCTGGTGCCGGTGACGAACTGCGACCGGTAGACACCGTCCTCGGCCAGCCGGGCCAGGATCGGCAGACCGCCCGCCGTCCGGTCGGGGTGGAAGTTCAGCGTCAGGGGCAGGGCGGGGTCGAGCGGCCTGCCCGCGGACCTGGAGGCGACATGGCTCAGGGCTCTCATCTCTGCGCTCACCGGTGCAGTGTGCCGGAGCACGGTCCGCCGCCGCACCCGGAAAGCGGCCGGCCGGCCGGTCCGTCGCGGACCGGAGTCAGTCCCCCGCCACCGCCTGCAGCACCAGTACCGAGAGGTCGTCCTCGACCGGCCCCGTCCCGAAGTCGTGCGCCGCCCGTCGTACGTACTCCGCGAGTGCCTTCGCACCCAGACCCATGCCCTGGCGGAGCACATCGGCCAGACCGTCGTTGTCGTCCAGCTGCCAGTTGCCGCAGCGGCGTTCGGTGACGCCGTCGGTCACGCACAACAGCGTCTCGCCGGGTGCGAGGTCGAAGGTGCCGGCCCGGAATTCGGCGCCCTCGTCGATGCCGAGCAGCATCTGGGGCTCGGAGGCCGGTTCCACCCTGCCGTCGGTGAACAGATGCAGCGGCGGGGGATGCCCCGCGGTGGCGACCGTGCAGCGGGCTCCGGGCACGCCCGGCTCGACCGTCAGCTCCCCGTACAGCAGACTCAGGAAGCGGGAGCCCGTCTGCTCGCCGCCGAGCGCGAATGCCTCGGCACTCTCCTCGGCCATGGCGACGTTCAGCCGGCCGAGCACCGACTCGACGCCATGGCCCTCGCGCGCCAGCAGCCTCACCAGGTGCCGGGCCAGGCCGGTGACGGACATCGCCTCCGGGTCCTTTCCCTGTACGTCCCCGAGCAGGAAGCACCAGCGGCCCCCGCCCATCGGGAAGATGTCGTAGAAGTCGCCGCCGACGGTCTGCCCCTCGCCGTGCGGCTCGTAGACGATCGCCGTGTCGACGCCGACGATCCTGGCCAGCGCCGAGGGCAGCTGCCTGCGCTGGAGCGCGGCACTGATCCGGCGCTGCCGGGTGTACTGGCGGGCGGTGAACACGGCCTGCGCGAGCCTGCGACCCACATCCTGCACCATCCGCATCACGGCGTCGTTCATCTGCGTCTGCTCCGCCCGGCCGAGGAGCAGTACGCCCAGGTCGGCGTCGCGGGCGATCAGCGGGAAGGCGAACGCCGACCCGCCCGCACGGTCGGCACCGGCGCTCTCCGGACACGGCCAGGGCACGCCCCCGGTGCGGAGCGCGGTGGGCGGCGGAATTCTTTCCAGCTCCTCGCGCAGCGGATCGATGCGCTGCTCGTCGGCGTGCCAGACCCGGGACAGCTGCGGGGTCCTGCCCGGCGCGCCGAGCCAGATGCCGCACCAGTCCGCGAGTCTGGGTACGAGCATCTGGGCCGCGAGCGCGGTGACCATGGCCTCGTCGAGCTGGCCGGCCAGGAGCTCGCTGGTCTCGGCCAGGAACGAGGGTCCGCGGCGGTCGACCCACTCGGCGGCGTATCCACGGGCATGCGCCGGATGTACGTATGCCCCCGCGTCCCGGGACCGGGTAGCGCCATCGGGCCCGGCGGCAGCGGGCCCGGAGGAGGCCGCATCCACTTCCGCGGTTTCCTGCTCCGCGGCCTGCAGCCGGAACCAGACCCGCTTCTCCGCCCGCCGGTAGGTCACGCCCCAGGACTCCGAGAGCGCGCTCACCAGCTGGAGGCCGTAGCCGGCCTCACCGCGCCGGGCTTCCGCTCCGCACCGCACCCCCCGGGAGGGGTGGCGGTCCGCGACCTCCACGACGACGCACGGCCGGGTGGCCGGGTCACGCTCCAGGCGGCAGACCACGTCGATGTCGGTTCCGGCGTACATGACGGCGTTGGTGACCAGCTCACTCACGAGGAGCACCGCGTCGTCGACGAGCTCCTCGGGGACCGTCTCCAAAACCGGGGCCGCGCCCGCTCCGGGAGGCGCGTCGGTGGCCCCGGCCACGCCCCCGCGCCCGTCCGCGGGCACCTGCGTCCAGCCGTGGAGCGCCGCGTACACGAACTCCCGCGCTCGGGCGGCCGCCAGCCTGTTCGCCGGCAGTCCCTTCCTGGACACCGATTCGCTCGACATCGTCTTGCTCGCATGCACGGACAACGGGATCTCCGTTTCCCCCGTATGCACCAATTCAGCACGATAAAGAGTATATTCAGGCGCTTTATACTATGACATGCGTGACCAATGAACCTCTCGTGTGCACCAGACCCTGATGTGCGGCAATGGATCTTGGACGGTGGGTGTTCCATGACGCTGACCCCGACCCGGCCCGGTACGGAGCCGGACGGACAGTGGGTACGTACGGGCGATCTGCGACCGCTGCTCGTCGCGATGAAGGCCCTGTGCGACGGTGATTTCACGGCGCGCGTGGAGGAATCGGAGGAACGGGACGGGGGCGCCCTGCCGGACGGGGTACCGGCCGAGATGGCCGGGGTGTTCCAGCAGATCGTCGCGCGGAACGCACATCTCGCCTCCGAGCTCCAGCGGGTGCGCCACGAGATCATCCGGCAGGGGCGGCTGGACGAGCGGATCTCGGCGAGTCCCGGCTCGGGGACCTGGACGACGAACGTCGAGGCCGCCAATACGGTGCTCGAAGCGCTGGTGGTGCCCGTGGCCAAGGCCACCCGGGTGCTCGACGCCGTCGCGGACGGCGATCTGACCCAGCACGTCGATCTGCACGACGGCAGCCGCCAGCTCCGCGGCGACCTGCGGCGCCTGGGCATCGGCGTGAACCGCATGGTGGACCAGCTCTCCCTCTTCACCGGCGAGGTGACCCGGGTCGCCCGCGAGGTCGGCACCGAGGGCCGGCTCGGCGGCCGCGCGAAGGCGCAGGGACTGTCGGGCGACTGGCTCCATGTGACCGAGGCGGTCAACACCATGGCGTCCCGGCTGACGGCGCAGGTGCGGGACATCGCGGTCGTGACGACGGCGGTGGCGCGCGGCGACCTGACACAGCAGGTGACGGTCGAGGCCACCGGCGAGCTGCTGGAGCTGAAGCTCACGGTCAACACCATGGTCGACCAGCTCCGGGCCTTCGCCGACGAGGTCACCCGGGTCGCCCGCGAGGTCGGCACCGAGGGCCAGCTCGGCGGCCGGGCCCAGGTCAGGGGCGTATCCGGGGTCTGGAAGGACCTCACCGACAACGTCAACTTCATGGCGTCGAACCTGACGTCCCAGGTCCGCAACATCGCCCAGGTGACCACCGCCGTCGCCAACGGCGACCTCAGCCAGAAGATCACCGTGGACGCGCGGGGCGAGATCCTGCAGCTGAAGTCGACGATCAACACCATGGTCGACCAGCTCTCCGCCTTCGCCGACGAGGTCACCCGCGTCGCCCGCGAGGTCGGCACCGAGGGCCAGCTCGGCGGCCGCGCCCACGTCAGGGGCGTATCCGGGGTCTGGAAGGACCTCACCGACAACGTCAACTTCATGGCCGACAACCTCACCTCCCAGGTCCGCAACATCGCCCAGGTCGCCACCGCCGTCGCGGAGGGCGACCTCGGCAAGACGATCACCGTGGAGGCCAAGGGGGAGATCCTGGAGCTGAAGTCGACGATCAACACCATGGTCGACCAGCTCTCCGCCTTCGCCGACGAGGTCACCCGCGTCGCCCGCGAGGTCGGCACCGAGGGCAACCTGGGCGGTCAGGCACAGGTCAGGGGCGCTTCCGGGGTCTGGAAGGACCTCACCGACAACGTCAACAGCATGGCGCTGAATCTGACCTCCCAGGTCCGCAACATCGCCCAGGTGACCACCGCCGTCGCCAACGGCGACCTGTCGAAGAAGATCGACGTCGACGCGCGCGGCGAGATCCTGGAGCTCAAGGACACCGTCAACACGATGGTCCAGCAACTGCGCGCGTTCGCGGACGAGGTGACCAGGGTGGCCCGCGAGGTCGGCACCGAGGGGCGGCTCGGCGGCCAGGCCCAGGTCCACGGCGTCTCCGGGGTCTGGAAGAACCTCACCGACAACGTCAACTTCATGGCCGACAACCTCACCTCCCAGGTCCGCAACATCGCCCAGGTCGCCACCGCCGTCGCGGAGGGCGACCTGTCGAAGAAGATCGACGTCGACGCGCGCGGCGAGATCCTGGAGCTCAAGTCCACGATCAACACGATGGTCGACACGCTCTCCGCGTTCGCCTCCGAGGTGACCCGCGTGGCCCGCGAGGTGGGCAGCGAGGGGCAGCTGGGAGGCCAGGCCCGGGTGGAGGGCGTCTACGGGACGTGGAAGCAGCTGACCACCAGCGTCAATGAACTGGCCCTGAACCTGACCACCCAGGTGCGCGCGATCGCCGAGGTCGCCAGCGCCGTCACGCAGGGCGACATGTCCGGCTCCATCTCGGTGGAGGCCCAGGGCGAGGTCGCCGCCCTGAAGAACAACATCAACCTCATGGTGGCGAACCTCCGTGAGACCACCCGCGCCAAGGACTGGCTGGAATCCAACCTGACCCGTATCGCCGGACTCATGCAGGGCCACCGCGACCTGGTCGAGGTCGCCGACCTGATCCTGCGCGAGCTGACCCCCCTGGTGAACGCCCAGTACGGTGCGTTCTTCCTGGCTGAGGCGGGCGCGGCACCCGGCGAGGACCTGGAGCTCCTGGCCGGTTACGGCACCGGCCAGCCCGAGACCCGCCGCCGGCGCGCCCGGCCGAGCCTCGACACCCCCGGCTGGGGTCTGATCACCCAGGCCGCCACGGAGAAACGGCGGATCCTGATCGAATCGGTCCCCACGGAGTACATCACCATCAGCTCCGGCCTCGGCTCCGCGCCCCCGGCCAGCGTCGTGATCCTGCCGATCCTCTTCGAGGACCGGGTGCTCGGAGTCATCGAACTGGCCTCGTTCAGCCGCTTCAGCGAGGTCCACCTCGCCTTCGTCGACCAGTTCGTGAACACCATCGGTGTCTCCATCAACACCATCATCGCCAACTCCCGTACCGAGTCCCTCCTCTCGGAGTCCCAGCGCCTCACCGCCGAACTGCGCAAGCGTTCCGACGAGTTGCAGCTCACCAATGCCGAGCTGGAGGAGAAGGCGGCGCTGCTGGCCACGTCCTCCCAGTACAAGTCGGAATTCCTGGCGAACATGTCGCACGAACTGCGCACGCCTCTCAACTCGCTCCTCGTGCTGTCCCGGCTCCTCGCCGACAACCCCGACGAGCACCTCTCCGCGCAGGAGGTGGAGTTCGCCGTCACCATCCACCGGGCGGGCTCCGACCTGCTGCAGCTGATCAACGACATCCTCGACCTGTCGAAGATCGAAGCGGGCCGGATGGATGTGCATCCCAAGACGCTGCCGCTCATCAAGCTGCTCGACTACGTACGGGCGACGTTCCAGCCGCTCTCCTCGGACCGGGGCCTGTCCTTCGACATAAGGGTCGGCGAGAACGTCCCCCTCACCCTCTTCTCCGACGAGCAGCGCCTCCAGCAGATCCTCCGCAACCTCCTGTCCAACGCGGTCAAGTTCACCTCGTCCGGTGGAGTGCAGCTGATCGTCGAACGCGCGACGCCCTCGAAATTCACCGAGGAGACGCTGCGCAACGCCGACGCCGTCATCGCTCTGACCGTCAAGGACACCGGGATCGGCATCCCGCCGGAGAAGCTCGACGGGATCTTCGAGGCGTTCCAGCAGTCCGACGGCACCACCAACCGCAAATACGGCGGCACCGGCCTCGGCCTCTCCATCAGCCGGGACATGGCGGGTCTGCTCGGCGGCCGGATCACCGCCGAGAGCGAGCCGGGCGTCGGCTCCTCCTTCACGCTCTTCGTCCCCGCGCACTACACGAGTCCGCCCTCCGACGCCGTCCCCGCGTTGGAACCGCGCCCCGCGAGCGGCCCCGCTCCGGCCGTCGCCGAACTCACCGCCCCGGACGCCCGGCCCACGGCCGAGACCGGGCCCGCGTCGCAGGTCGATGTGTTCGACGCCCAGTCCGTGCCCCGCACCGCGCCCCGCACCGCGCCCCGGCCCGACGGCAGCGGCGACGACGTCAGCTGGCCCGAGACGACCCGGCTCAAGGACTGGCTGACCGGCCACGCAGCCGGGGTGCTGGCCAACCGCTGCATCCTCATCGTCGACGACGACATCCGCAACGTCTTCGCGCTGACACATGTGCTGGGCCGCGTCGGCATCAGCGTCAAGTACGCGGAGAACGGCCGCGAGGGCCTTGAGGTCCTGGACCGGACACCTGACGTATCACTGGTGCTGATGGACATCATGATGCCCGAGATGGACGGTTACGAGATGATCGCGGCGATCCGCCGCACGCCTCGTTTCGCGGACCTGCCGGTCATCGCGCTCACCGCGAAGGCCATGCCCGGTGACCGGGAGAAGGCCATCGAGAGCGGCGCCAACGACTACGTCCCCAAGCCGGTGGACGTCGACCGCCTGCTGTCCGTGATCTGCGGACTCCTCGATCCGCAGCGCGCTTCGACGGAGCCCCGGCCGGATCCCTCCGACAATGCCCGCCCCGTGGACGGGGACCAGGACGGCAACGGCACAACGGGAGGGCCCTGATGACAGCGGCACGGGAAGCAGCGCCGGAGACCTCCAGCATCCTCATCGTCGACGACATGGAGGAGAATCTGGTCGCCCTCGAAGCCGTACTCGGCTCGCTGGCCCATGTGGTCCGCGCGCAGTCGGGCGAGGAGGCCCTCAAGGCGATGCTGCGCCAGGAGTTCGCGGTCGTGCTCATCGACGTGATGATGCCGGGCATGAACGGCTTCGAGACCGCCGCCAACATCAAGGGGCTCGACCAGACGAAGGATGTCCCGATCATCCTGCTGACCGGTGCCGCGGTCGATCCGAACTACGCCTACCACGGCTATACGGTCGGCGCCGCCGACTTCCTGATCAAGCCGTTCGACCCCTGGCTGCTGCGGACCAAGGTCAACGTCTTCCTCGACCTGCACCGCAAGAACCACCAACTCGTCGAGCAGGCAGAACAGTTGAAGCGTCTCCTGACTGCCGACGGCGGACGGCCCGGGGTCGTGCCGGCCGTCCCCGACCCGGCGCGCACATCCACCGAGCCGTCGTACGACACGGACCACCCCTCGTACGACACGGACCATGCGGCACCGCAGGAAGAGCCCGACCGGCTCGCCGAGATCGTCGGCCAGCTGGCCCGGCTGGAAGTCCTGCTACGGGATGCCGACAGTTCCGGCCGGACGGGCCTCGCCGACCGCATCGTCGAACTGGAAAAGGCCGTGGAACGGCTGCGGACGGCCTGCGACACGTAGGAAGGCGAGGCAACGCGTCACGGCAGGGACGAGGGCGCGTCCTGAAGGACGTTCTCCCTCCCCCAGACGCCGAGCGGCCCCAGCGCCTCGTTGAGTTCTACACCCAGCGGGGTCAGTGAATACTCGACGCGCGGCGGCACCTCCGCATGCACCTCCCGGTGCACGATGCCGTCCTCCTCTAGCTCCCGCAGATGCGACGTGAGCACCTTCTCCGTCACCCCGGGCACCATCCTGCGCAACTCGCCGAAGCGGCACGTCTGTTCATTGAGCGCCCAGAGGATCAGCACCTTCCACTTGCCGCCGATCACATCCATCGCGGCGTCGATCCCGCAGACGTACGACCCCGGCCTCCGTACGGTCCCCATGGTCCGCCCCTCCCACCTGCTCGCTCACCCGGCGGTAACCACCCACTGCGAAGTGCGTACTTGAACACTTCCGGGCCTGCGACAAGCCTAATCGGCATGACCGACAACACCGTTGAGAAGCAGCCGCTCACCCTCCTCGGGCTCGGGGCCATGGGCACCGCGCTCGCCCGCGCCTGGCTCGCCGCCGGGCACCCGCTCACCGTCTGGAACCGCAGTCCCGAAAGGGCCCGGCCGCTCGCCGCCGAAGGGGCGTCCGTCGCCGGGACCGTTGCCGAGGCGGTGGCTGCGAGCCGGCTGACCGTGATCTGCCTGCTCGACGACGCCTCGGTCGACGAGGCCCTGACCGGCGCCGACCTGACCGGCAAGGACCTGGTCGACCTCACCACCTCCACTCCTGACCGGGCCCGCGCCCTCGCCGTCCGGGCCGACGGACGCGGGGCCCGTTTCATGGACGGCGGGATCATGGCGGTCCCGCCGATGATCGGCGCCCCGGGCTCCGGCGCCCATGTCTTCTACAGCGGCTCCCGCGCCCTCTTCGACACCCACCGCGACACCCTGGCCGTCCCGGCCGCCACCTCGTACGTCGGCGAGGACGCCGGCTTCGCCGCCCTGCACGACGTGGCGCTGCTGAGCGCGATGGACGGGATGTTCGCCGGGATCTCGCACGCGTTCGCCCTGATCCGCAAGGAGGACATCGATCCGGTGGCCTTCGCACCGCTGCTCGCCGACTGGCTCGTCGCGATGACGCCCTCCGTGCACACGGTCGCCGCCCAACTGGCCGACGGGGACTACACACGCGAAGTGGTGTCCAGCCTCGCCATGCAGGTCGCGGGCAACGCCACCCTGCTGCGCACGGCCGAGGAACAGGGCGTCAGCGCCGAACTGCTGACTCCGTACATGGCCCTCATGGAGCGGCTCCTCGCGGACGGGCGCGGCGACGAGAGCACCACGGGTGTGGTCGACCTGCTGGCACGCTGACCGCGCCCACGAGGGACCGGAACCGACGGACGGCGCCGAAGTGCAGCCATGTCACCGCCGCGCCGCTCACGTGGCGCATCTCACCCGTTCGTTTCCGTCACGCCCCGTCCCGGCCCATTCCAAGCCCGAGCCCGTCGCCGACCGGCGTTCCCACGGTCCGGCGGTGGTGGGTGCATGGCTATGGAAGCCGGGGCGGGTGACTTCGGATACCCGGGTGGGGCAACCGGAGGGGAAAGCCCGGGCAGGGCGTGAAACACAGTCGTAAGCTCCCAGACATGCAGGTCATCCAGTCCACAAAGCTCGCCAATGTCTGTTACGAGATCCGCGGCCCCGTGCTGGAGGAGGCGATGCGGCTGGAAGCAGCCGGTCACCGCATCCTCAAGCTGAACACCGGCAACCCCGCCGCGTTCGGGTTCGAGTGCCCGCCCGAGATCCTCGAGGACATACTGCGCAACCTCTCCGGGGCGCACGGTTACGGCGATGCGAAGGGGCTGCTGTCCGCGCGGCGGGCGGTGATGCAGCACTACCAGACCAAGGGGATCGAGCTCGACGTCGAGGACATCTACCTGGGCAACGGCGTCTCCGAGCTGATCCAGATGTCGATGCAGGCGCTGCTCGACGACGGCGACGAGGTCCTCGTACCGGCTCCGGACTATCCGCTGTGGACCGCGTCGGTGGCGCTGGCCGGCGGCACGGCCGTGCACTACCGGTGCGACGAGCAGGCCGACTGGATGCCGGACCTCGCCGACATCGAGCGGAAGATCACCGACCGCACCAAGGCGCTCGTGATCATCAACCCGAACAATCCGACGGGTGCGGTGTACGACGACGAGATGCTGCGCGCGCTGACGGAGATCGCCAGGCGCCACAATCTGGTCGTCTGCTCCGACGAGATCTACGACCGGATCCTGTACGACGGAGCGACCCACACCCCGACCGCCACGATCGCGCCCGATCTGATGGTGCTGACCTTCAACGGCCTCTCCAAGAACTACCGGGTGGCCGGATACCGCTCGGGATGGCTGGCCGTCTGCGGCCCGAAGGCACACGCCTCCTCGTACATCGAGGGGCTGACGATCCTCGCCAACATGCGCCTGTGCGCCAACATGCCCTCGCAGCACGCCGTGGCCACCGCGCTCGGCGGGCGGCAGTCGATCAACGACCTGGTGCTGCCGGGCGGCCGGATCCTGGAGCAGCGGGACGTCGCGTACGACCTGCTGACCCAGATCCCGGGCGTGACCTGCGTGAAGCCGAAGGGGGCGCTGTATCTCTTCCCGCGCCTCGACCCCAAGGTCTACAAGATCAAGGACGACCGGCAGATGGTCTTCGATCTGCTGCGGGCCGAGAAGATCATGGTCGTGCAGGGTACGGGCTTCAACTGGCCGGAGCCCGATCACTTCCGGATCGTGACGCTGCCCTCGACCGAGGACCTGACGGACGCGGTGACCCGGATCGCCACCTTCCTGGACGGATACGGCCAGCCGTAGCACCTGGCGGGTCACACCGGAATCGACCGAAGACGGGAATCGATCGCAGACAACTTTAGACTTAATCCAAGGTAGGATGGTCCCACAGCAACACCAGGAGGCCATCCATGTACGAACCGATCCGCACCAAATCGGTCCACACACCGGCCGACCACGCCGACGACTTCCCGCACCGTTCCCGCGATGAGGAGCTGGACATCCAGCTCGCCGGGCATCTGGCCGCTCTTCTCGCGGTCACCGACGAGCTGGACCTCGGCGCGGCGGGCGACCGCATCGCCGAGCAGGTGGCCAGGCTGCGCGGCGCGCCGCCCGCCCGGCACGCCGGTCGCACCGATGCACCCGCACTCGCCCTCCACCGCCGCGCCCACGCCCTCGCGGGCCGCGCACTGGTGGTGGCCGCGTCCCGCGCCGACACGGCGGTCGCGATCCTCTCGGCCGAGCGCATGGACGCCCACACGGCGGCGATCGCCGCCGCCACCGCCGCCCCGTCGCACCTGGTCGGCGCCCACTGACGGCCCCGGTCCACGGGCCGCCGAGGCGCGTGGACCGGGTGCCACCCATGACTAGTTGCGGACCCGCACCGTCGCCGACGCCGTCGATGCGCTGTGCAGGTCGTCGCCCGAGTAGCCGACCTCGTACGTCACCTGGCCCACGGCCCGGGGCAGGTCGTTGACCGTGAACGTGCCGTCGGGCGCGACGCCTGCCGATGTCAGCGTGCCGGTGCCCTTTCTGTCGGTGCGCTGCACGGACAGGGTGATCCCGGCGGGGAGCGCACGCCCCTGACCGGTCAGGGTTCCGGTGATGGTCAGGCCCGCGCTCTTCGTCGCCTCCGCGGGGGCCGTGAGCGTGATGGTGGTCGGGGCCTTGGCGACCGTGACGGAGAGGGTGATGTCCTCGGCCGGGCGGTGGGTGATGTCACCGGTGAAGGAGACGGTGTAGGTGGCGTCGCCGACCAGCGACGGCACGTCGAGAACGGTGAACGAACCGTCGGCGTCGACCTCGGCGGGGGCCGCCTTGCGGTCGCCGTTCGCGTCATGGCGTACCGCGGTCACCCTGACCGGCTCGGTGGGCACGGGTCCGTCCAGCTCCAACCGGCCCCGGATTCCGAGGGGTTCGCCGACCACGGGCTGTGCCGGGGTGGTGGAGAGAGTGCCGGTGAAGCGGGAGTCGTACTGGGCGGCCGGGGGCTGGATGACATGCAGCCAGTACTCGTTGCCGTACGAATTGGTGGTGACGGCGAACAGGCGCGCCCCGTCCTTCGACCAGCCGAGCCCGCGCGGCGCGATCCGGTCCCCGTCGAGCGCGCCCTCGAAGGCGAACTCCAGCGGAGCCGTACCGTCCGCCGGGTCCGCGGGCTGTACCAGCAGGTCGACCGTGGACCCGGTCGCGGCGGCGCCCCGTGCGATGTACTTCCCGTCGCCACTGAAGGCGACCGCGGAGGCCGTGGCCCCTTCGGGCAGCGGCTGGTACGCGGTCGCCGCGTCGGACAGGTCCGCGGCGTCCAGGAGCCGGGTGCCGTGGGCGGCGTCGGCGACCGCGACCCGCCGGCCGTCGGCGGACTGGGCGACGTCCTTCATGTCGAGCGCGCCACGGCCCTCGCTGTCCGCGAACCGGCGCTCCGGGCCGCGCACGAGCGTGTCGCCGCTCGCGTCGAACGTGGTGAGGAACGGGTTCGGCTCCCCCGTACTGCGGGACTGCGCCATGACCACCCTGTCGGGCGCCTCCGGGCCGCTCGTCAGCCGCAGCCGGCCCGCGGCGTTCCAGCCGGTGTTGACGGACTGCGTGCCGCTCGCGCCGTACAACCAGCTCTGGTTCGTGTCGCAGCCCGAGTAGTACGGCGTCTCGGTGTGCCACTCCTTGCCGCCGGCGAAGGCGAGATCGCGCGGGCAGCCCACGTCGTAGGCGGTGAAGACGAAGCCGGTGCGCTCCTGTGTCACGGTGTCGAACGCGAGGATCCCCGAGGACTGCGAGACGTAGAGCGTCCCACCGTCCGTGCTGAGGGCCATTCCGGACGGTGCGGTGCCGGTGGGCAGCGAACCGACCTTCTGTCCCTCGAAGTTGTAGACGTGGACCTGGTTCGCGACCCGGTCCCTGCGGTCGTCCGTGATGTAGACCCGATCGTGCACGGAGTCGACGACCATGGCCGAGTACGACGCGATCGGCAGCTTGGCCACGGTGTCGCCGGCCACGGGGCCGTCGGCCGCGTGCGCGGAGGGCGGGGCGAGAACGGTGAGTCCCGCGGTGCCGAGTGTCAGCGCGGCCAGCGTCGCCGCGATGCGTCCATGGTGCCGGATCTTGTTCAACTGAGTCCCCCACAGGCCCGGTTGGCCCCCGGTCGGCTCGACCGGGGGCTATGTGAGGAAACATCGAAGCGTTGTGGATATGTTGTGCGCAAGTACATGGCGATACTTGGACGTTCTTTGCAAAAAAGGGGAGCAAAAGGCGGCCCCCGGAATCGTGAGGGGATTCCGGGGGCCGTACCGCGGCGGGCCGATGACGCCACAGGTCAGGGCGGGATGTCAGGAGACCCGGCCACGGGGTGTGCGGGGGCGTCAGCCCAGGCGCTGGACCAGCGCGCGGTACTCGTCCCACAGCTCCTTCGGAGCGTGGTCGCCGAAGGCGTTGAGGTGCTCGGGGATCAGCCCGGCCTCCTCGCGCCAGACCTCCTTGTCGACGTTGAGCAGGAAGTCCAGGTCGGAGTCGGACAGGTCCAGGCCCTCGGTGTCCAGGGCGCCCTTCGCGGGCAGGACGCCGATCGGCGTCTCGACGCCCTCGGCCTTGCCCTCCAGGCGCTCGACGATCCACTTCAGGACGCGGCTGTTCTCGCCGAAGCCGGGCCAGACGAACTTGCCCGCGTCGTTCTTGCGGAACCAGTTCACGTAGTAGATCTTCGGGAGCTTGGACTGGTCCGGCTTGTCGGCGCCGACCTTGAGCCAGTGGGCCATGTAGTCGCCCATGTTGTAGCCGCAGAACGGCAGCATGGCGAACGGGTCGCGGCGCAGCTCACCGACCTTGCCCTCGGCGGCCGCGGTCTTCTCGGAGGCGACGTTGGCCCCGAGGAAGACGCCGTGCTGCCAGGTGAAGGACTCGGTGACCAGCGGTACGGCCGAGGCGCGGCGGCCGCCGAAGAGGATGGCCGAGATCGGCACGCCCTTCGGGTCCTCCCACTCGGGCGCGATGATCGGGCACTGGGCGGCCGGGACGGTGAAGCGCGAGTTGGGGTGGGCGGCCGGCGTGTCGGACGCGGGCGTCCAGTCGTTGCCCTTCCAGTCGGTGAGGTGGGCCGGAGCGGTCTCCGTCATGCCCTCCCACCACACGTCGCCGTCGTCGGTGAGCGCGACGTTCGTGAAGACGGAGTTGCCCCACATGGTCTTCATCGCGTTGGCGTTGGTGTGCTCACCGGTGCCGGGCGCGACGCCGAAGAAACCGGCCTCGGGGTTGATCGCGTAGAGGCGGCCGTCCTCGCCGAACCGCATCCAGGCGATGTCGTCACCGATGGTCTCCACGGTCCAGCCGGGGACCGTGGGCTCCAGCATGGCGAGGTTGGTCTTGCCGCAGGCGCTCGGGAACGCGGCCACGACGTACTTCGACTCACCCTGCGGCGGCGTGAGCTTCAGGATCAGCATGTGCTCGGCGAGCCAGCCCTCGTCGCGGGCCATCACCGAGGCGATGCGCAGCGCGTAGCACTTCTTGCCGAGCAGGGCGTTGCCGCCGTAGCCGGAGCCGTACGACCAGATCTCGCGGTCCTCGGGGAAGTGCGAGATGTACTTGGTGGAGTTGCACGGCCACGGAACGTCTTCCTGGCCCTCGGCCAGGGGCGCGCCCAGCGTGTGCACGGCCTTGACGAAGAAGCCGTCGGTGCCGAGCTCGTCGAGGACGACCTGGCCCATGCGCGTCATGGTGCGCATCGAGACGGCGACGTACGCGGAGTCGGTGATCTCGACGCCGATCGCGGAGAGCGGGGAGCCGACGGGGCCCATGCAGAACGGCACGACGTACATGGTGCGACCACGCATGGAGCCGCGGAAGACGCCCTTCTCACCGGTGGAGCCGTTTCCCTCTTCCCCGGTGAAGATGGCCCGCATCTCGGCGGGGGCCTTCCAGTGGTTCGTCGGACCGGCGTCCTCCTCCTTCTCGGAGCAGATGAACGTACGGTCCTCGACGCGCGCCACATCGCTCGGGTCGGACGCGGCGTAGTAGGAGTTCGGGCGCTTGGTCTCGTCCAGCTTCGTGAACGTGCCCTTGGCCACGAGCTCCTCGCACAGGCGCTCGTACTCGGCCTCGGAGCCGTCGCACCAGACCACCCGGTCCGGCTCTGTGAGGGCTGCTATCTCATTCACCCAGGAGACGAGCTCCTGGTGACGGGTGGGGACAGTGAGGGGAGCCGCGATGTCGCGCGCCACGATCGCTCCTTGGTGAGGGTGTCTGTTTGTAGGTGCCCCGTGGGGGCTGCGACCCGGATGCTTCGACCCCTTCGAATCCCGCTGGCGCTCATCCGGTGCCGACCGCACTCATTTGATCATCCGACCGATTCGCCCATATGTCCAGGGGACCGCACACGTGAGCATCGCCACTCGCATCCGTTACCTACGGTCGCGTAGGTACGATGCGGGAATGACTGCTGCCGCCGACGCGCCCGAGCCAGCCGGGCTGGAAACAGCCGAGTCCGACACCGTCCCGGTGAAACCACGGATGCGTGGCTGGCTGCACGCCGGGATGTTTCCCGCCGTGATCGTCGCCGGGATCGTGCTGATCGCGCTGACGGACAGCGTCCGCGGCCGGATCGCCTGCGGCATCTACATCCTGACCGCGTGCCTGCTGTTCGGCGTGAGCGCGCTGTACCACCGCGGTACGTGGGGTCCGCGCGGCGAGGCGGTGCTCCGCCGGCTCGACCACGCGAATATTTTCCTGATCATCGCGGGCACCTACACCCCGCTGACCCTGCTCCTGCTCCCCGAGTCGACCGGGACACCACTCCTGTGGGCGGTCTGGGCGGCGGCGGTCGCGGGCATCGCCTTCCGGGTGTTCTGGGTCGGCGCACCGCGCTGGCTCTACACGCCCTGCTACATAGCGATGGGCTGGGCGGCGGTCTTCTTCCTGCCGGACTTCATGCGGACCGGCGGGATCGCGGTACTGGTGCTGGTCGTCGTCGGCGGGCTGCTCTACAGCGCGGGCGGTGTCATCTACGGCATCAAGCGGCCCAACCCGTCACCGCGCTGGTTCGGCTTCCACGAGGTCTTCCACTCGCTGACCCTGGCGGCCTTCGTCGTGCACTACGTCGGCATCTCGCTGGTGGCCTACAACCACAACTGAGCACCGCCTTGCGTCCCTGATCTCCGCCCTCCGAGTGGCCGCGGCTTTCGAAGCCGCGGCCACTCGGCGTGCACGGGCCCGGCGATGCCCGACAATGACGACCATGGCCGCCACCTCCCGTACCCGTTCCGTTTCCGCCCCCGGGACGCCACCCCGGCCGGGGCTGCGCGAGCGGAAGAAGCTCAGGACCAGGATCGCGATCCGCCGGGCGACGTACCGGCTGATCGCCGAGCAGGGGTACGACGCGACGACCATCGAGCAGATCGCGGAGGCGGCCGAGGTGTCCGCGAGCACCGTCTTCCGGTACTTCGCGGCCAAGGAGGACATCGTCCTCACCGACGAGTACGACCCGCTCATGGAGGCCGAACTACGCAGCCGGCCCGCCGACGAACCGCCGCTGGAGTCGCTGCGGTTCATCCTGGCCAAGGCTCTGACGGCGTCCGTCGGGAGCGAGGAGATGCGGGAGCGCACCCGGCTGATGGTGGAGGTCCCCGCCGTCCGGGCGCGGATGACGGAGACCATGTCGGACACGGCGAAGACGCTCGCCCGGGTACTCGCCGACCGCAGCGGCCGCAGCCCGGACGACCTGGAGGTCCGGCTGTTCGTCGCGACGGTGCTGGGGGCGCTGCGCGAGGTGACGCTGTACTGGGGCGAGCACGGCCAGGAGGGCGACCTGGCGGCGCTGATCGACCAGGCCCTGGACACGCTCGAGGACGGCCTGACGCTGTAGCGCCGGACCTCTGCCGACCGCCGCGGGCGCCGCCCTGCGCCGCAAGCCCCGTCCCTGCCCCGCCCTCAGTCGGCGGACACCCCCGCGCCCAGACTCAGCGCCAGCACGTCCGCCTCCGTCGTCGGTGCGTCGCACACGAAGTGTCTGCATACGTACGCCGTCGGCGCACCGCCCACTATCGGCCGGTCCGCCAGCAGTGGGAACTCCGCACCGGCCGTCTCCCCCGCCGCCACCACCGCGCCCGGTGCCCGGCCCAGCAGGGCCGTGCGGTGCAGTTCGCCGCCGACCGGGCCGGCTACCGCGACCTCGCGCGGGCCGTCGAGGAACGCCTCCGCGACCGCGAGGCCCCAGCCGATGAACCGCGGAACCCGCGGGCCGAGCGCCCTCACCACGCCCAACGCGCCCTCCGCGGCGGTGCGATGGGCCTCGGAGCCGGTGTACGCGGCGTACGAGAGCAGCGCGCCTGCCGCCGCCGTCCAGCCGGCCGGGGTCGCACTGTCGGTGGGGTCCTGCGGGCGGCGGATCAGCTGCTCGGCGTCGTCCGCCGTGTCGTACAGCCGGCCGCCCTCGCCAGTGAAGTGCTGGAGCACGATGTCGAGCAGGAAGCCGGCGAACTCCAGCCAGACGCCCTCGCCGGTGACCGCGGCCAGGGCGAGGAAGCCCTCCGCGACATCGCCGTAGTCCTCCAGGACCCCGGCGTTCGCGCCGGTCCGCCCGTCCTTCGACGTACGGGCCAGCCGGGCGACGTCGCCCATGTGGACCCGTACCAGCAGATCCGCCGCCTCGGTGGCGCGCTCGACCAGGTCGGGCCGGTCGAAGTACGCCCCCGTCTCGGCGAGCGCGGCGATCGCCAGGCCGTTCCAGGCGGCTACCACCTTGTCGTCCCGCCCGGGGCGCGGGCGCAGTTCACGGGCGGCCAGCAGCTTGGCCCGTACGTCGGCGGCCCGGTCCGCGTCCACCGCGGCGCCCGTCCGCGCGAGCCGGAGGACCGAGGAGCCCTCCTCGAACGTACCCTCCTGCGTCACCCCGAAATACTCCGCGGCGAAGGCCGCGTCCTGATCGCCGAGGACCTCCCGCAGTTGCTCGGGCGTCCACACGTAGTACGCGCCCTCGACGTGCTTCCCGGCCCCGTCCTCGCTGTCGGCGTCGAGCGCGGAGGCGAAGCCGCCCTGTGCCGTGCGCAGCTCGCGCACCATGAAGTCGGCGGTCTCCAGGGCGACCCGGCGGGCCAGTTCCGAGCCCGTGGAGCGCCACAGGTGCGCGTACGCCCGGCAGAGCAGCGCATTGTCGTAGAGCATCTTCTCGAAGTGGGGTACCAAAGGTCCACCAGCCCTCGGCGTGAGTACGTACCGGTGGAACCCGCCTCCCACCTGGTCGTACAGGCTCGAACGAGCCATCGCGCCGCACAGCCCCTCTGCCATCTCCAGCGCCGCCACGGAACCGGCACGCACATGGTGGCGCAACAGGAACTCGACCACCATCGACGGCGGGAACTTGGTGTCTCCCTTGAACCAGCCGCTCGCGGGGTCGATGTCCCGGGTCAGTTGGAGGAGCGCCAGGGTCTGGGTCTCGTCGGTGGGCACCCCTGCGGACTCGATACTCAGCTCCCGCCCGGCAAGGTCCCTGGTGATCTTCGCGGCGACTTCGCCCACCTCGTCGCGTCGACTCGTCCACGCGCTGTGGACGCCTTCGAGTACCTGCCGGAAGGACGGCATCCCATGGCGGGGCTCCGGCGGGAAGTACGTGCCGAAGTAGAACGGCTCCCCGTCCGGCGTCATGAAGACGGACATCGGCCAGCCGCCCTGCCCCGTGGCGGCCTGCACGGCCTCCATGTAGACGGCGTCCACGTCGGGCCGCTCCTCACGGTCCACCTTGACGGACACGAAGTGCTCGTTCATGTACGCGGCGGTGTCGTCGTCCTCGAAGGACTCGTGCGCCATGACGTGACACCAGTAAACCGCTGGAAGCATAAGTGGCAGGACGCATAGCCCACACTCAAGAAAATGGGCACGTCCCGCCGCTTAGCTTCATTCATCGCCTCCTCTCCCCATGGCCACCAATCCACCGGATTGGAAGCGTGCTGGAGCAGGTAGGGCGACTGCGAGTTGGCCAGTCGATTCATACCGGCATCGTCGCACGATCCGGTCCGTCCAGCCCGCAGCTTCCGCGGGACGGACCAGAAGCAAGGGCTTGCCACTCCGACCGAGGAGACCGGGCCGAGCCGTCCTGACCTGCGCGGCAGGCCCGCCGACCTCGCTGCCCGGAGGAATTTGCCCGCTTGCACCCGGTGGACATCCACAGACGAGCCGGAGCCACGGCCCATGCCTGGCTCGTCGCCGTTACCGACGGCAAGACGTTTTGCTCGTATCATCCCGCTTCCACATCGGTCGTGGCCGATGTGGAAGCGGGGATATCAACCGGGTTCGCCGAGCGATCCCTCGGACCGGAAGAACTGGCCGCCCTCGGGGACGCCCAGCATCGATCTCGCTGCCAGTTGGAGGCCGGACTCGGCCAGGGTGAGGAGTCGGCTGAGTCGGTGTAGCTCCCACGCGTGAAGAGCCTGGGCGGGGAGTTCCTGGGAGGGTGTCCAGTCGCGCAGGGCGGCTGCCAGGCCGGCGGCGTCACCGAAGGCCTTGGACGTTCCCGAGGCGGTGTGCGGGCGGACCGTGCCGGCGGCATCGCCGATCAGCGCGGCGTGATCGGCGACCATGCGGCGAGGGGGCAGGTCGAACACCGGCTGCATGAAGACGTCGGAGAGCCGGACCAGTTCGGCGAACTGCGGCGGAAGCGAGGTATCTGCTTCAGCGATGATCTGGTCCGCTGTCTCGGGAGGCAACTCTCCCGGCGGGAGGAAGTACGTGAACTGCTTCCCGGTGCGACCCGTCAGGAGGTGCGGCAGGTCCGACTCTTCAACGTTGACGTACCAGACCCAGTTGACGCGCCGCGAGCCTTCCTCCCTCTCCCCGTTGGCTCCGGGGACCAGGTAGCACAGCATCTGCATTCCACTCGCCCCGAAGAAGGTGAACCGACCGGACAGCAGGTCCAGCAGGTGGTCCGGTAGCGCGGATTCGGGTTCCAGACCGCGCCAGGCCACATAACCGGCGTAGGTCGGTTGGGAGGTGGCGTCGAGCAGTCTGCGCGTCATCGAGCCGATGCCGTCGGCGCCGACCAGGAAGTTCCCCTGTGCTGTGTAGCCGTCGGTGAATGCGGCGGTCACCTCGGCTCCGTCCACCCGTACGGTGCGCAGCGAACTGTCCAGGCGGTAGCACACCGGGGCGAGCGGTTCTCGCAGCGCGCGGTAGAGGGTGTCCCAGGCGGTCATCAGCTGGGGAGCTCGGTACAACGCGGCCCTACCGTCGGTATGGAGTTGCTGGCGTTCGTGCAGTTCGACGCTCACGGACGACGCGGAGACGCCCAGGCGCGTCAGGAGTGCCTCGACCTCGGGCTGCATGACGATCCCCGCGCCGCGCGCCTGCGTGCGGCCCGTCGACCGCTCGTAGACCGCGACGTCGGCGTCGATGGCCCGCAGTTCGTGTGCGACTGCCAGGCCTCCGACCGATCCGCCGACGATCAGCGCCTTGAACGCTCCGTTCCCGGACATCGTGCGCCTCAGGCCCGGGACTCGATGCCCAGGAACCGGCGGCCGTTCGCTTCGAGCGTCGCGGTGTCGAGGCCGTTGTCCAGGAGGAAGCGGACGGGGTCCGGTTGTGCCATGTCGAAGGGGTAGTCGCTCCCGCACAGAATCCGGTCCCGCGCGGCATGAGCTGCCAGGAGCCCGAGTACTTCGGGGTCGTGCGTGATCGTGTCGAAGTACAGCCTGGTGAACACCTCGGCGGGCGGGCGGGCACTCCCCCGGCGTACGTCCGCCCGCGCATGCCATCCGTGTTCCCACCGGCCGACCAGCGACGGTGCGCAACCGCCGCCGTGAACGAAGCAGATCCGCAGGTCCGGCAGTTCCTCCATGGCACCGCTCAGGATCAGCGATGCCACGGCTGTCGTGGTCTCCACCAGGTTGCCGATCAGGTTGGCCAGGTAGTGGTCCTTCCATTCGGGCCTCGGCAACTGCATGGGGTGCACGAGGACAGCAAGACCTGTGTCGGCGGCGGCAGCCAGTACCTCCCGCATGACGCCTTCACCGTAGGACTGCCCTTGGACGAGGGGAGGGACGGCGACGCCGGCGACGCCGCCCATCGCCGTCAACCGGGTCATCTCGCGGTGGGCGGCATCCACGTTGTCCACGCGGGTCAGTCCGAGCCCGACCAGGATGCCGTCGGTGGAGGAGACGGCTTCGGCGAGCCGGTCGTTGTAGGCCTTGATGTAGTCGTCCGCCTCGGACGGCACGTGGACGGGGAAAGCGAAGGGAGGCGCCGAGACAGCGCGTGCCCCGAGACCCGCCTTCAGCGTGTCGGCGACGAGCACGTCGATGTCGGTCATCGCCGTGGTGGCGAGGAACAGCGGGTTGTCCCCCAGATACAACTCCCCGTCGCGGTCGCTCATGCCGCCCAGGGGGGACCCCGGTGGGAGGGAGAGCAGTTCCCGGGGCAGCCAGTGTGCGTGGACGTCGATGACTCCGGCACGGACGCTTCCCGTTACAGCCATTTCCACTCCTCAACACCGCCGGGATCGGCACGAGAACAGGATCAGGTCACGGACTCCTGCTGTTCCCGCGCTGCCCGCATGATCGCGCGACGGATGGGTTCGTAGCCGGTGCACCGGCATACGTTGGATCCGACGATGTGATCCACACGCTCGGGGTGATCCGCCAGGGCGGGCTCGGCTTCCAGTGCCCCGGCGGCCACCATCAGGAATCCGGGCGTGCAGAAGCCGCACTGCAGCGCGTGTTCGGCGGAAAAGGCCCGCTGCAGCGCGCTGGGCTCGCCGTCCGGGCCGGTCAGTCCCTCCACGGTCCGTACAGAGCTGCCGTCGCACTGCACGGCCAGCATCAGGCAGGAGCGGACCGCCTCACCGTCCACCAGCACCGTGCAGGCCCCGCAGACACCGTGCTCGCATCCCAGATGCGTGCCGGTCAGCCGACAGTCCTCCCGCAGTACGTCCGCGAGGATGCGCCGAGGCTCCACGTCGAGGGGGAACTCCTCGCCGTTCACGGTGAGGGTGATCTTCATTGGCTGTCTCCCTTGAGCTCACCGACGCGCGAACGGTGGTCGTTCGCCGCCTGGCACAGCGTTCTGGCGAGGACGACGGCGATGGCGTGCCGACGGTATTCGAGGTCGGCGTACGGCTCGGCGATCGGGGCGGCGTCGTGCTCCGCAGCGATCCGGCCGGCACGGGCGAACGGATGTTCCTCGGGCAACAGGTAACCGTCCATCGGGGGTCCGACCTCCACGCCCGCCAGGGCCTGCTCCGCCGCGTGCGCCCGCAGCGGCCGGTCGGCGCAGTTGACCAGCCCGATTCTCGCCTCGACAATCACCCCGTCGCGTACCGTGAGCGCCGCCGAGGAGGCCACCTGCGCGAAGCAGAAGTGCGTGCGCCGGTGCTCGATGAAGCCGACGCCGACGTCGTCGCCGAGCAGCGGGTACCGCACAGAGGTGATGAGCTCTCGCGGCTGGCGGGCGGTCTTGAGCGGACCGTGGAAGTAGTCGCGGGCCGCGACGGTACGAGCGCCTTCGGGTCCTCGCAGTCGGATGTCGGCGTCCAAGGCCATGGCGATGGCGCACCACTCGGACGCGGGATGTCCCCAGCCGAAGCTGCCCACCATCGTTCCCCGCGACCGGATCGGCGGGTGGGCGATGTTGACGACGGCAAGGGAGAACAACGAGCCGAGGGGGCCTGGCACGGCCCGCGCGGACTCGAAGGCCTGATGCCTGATCAGGGCGCCGACCTGCAGTGTGTTGTCGACGACCCGCATGTCGTCGAGTTCCGGGATGCGGTTGATGTCGACGACCAGGTCGGGGCGGATGCGTTCCAGGTGCATCTCCAGGAGCAGGCTCTGGCCACCGGCCAGGACCTGGGCCCTGCGCTCCCCGTCCCCCAGGGCGTCGACGGCCTCGGACACCGTGCGGGGCACCACGTAGTCGAACGCGGCGGGCTTCACCGGGTCTCCTCCAGTTTCGGGGCTCGGGCCGCGCGCCAGACCACGTCCGGTGTGAGCGGCATCTGCAGCAGGTCGGGGTCGGCCGGCCGGAGCGCGTCGACCACGGCGTTGACGATCGCCGCCGGCAGGCCGATGCAGCCCGACTCCCCGGCGCCCTTGGCGCCCAGGGGCGAACTGGGACTCGGGGTGCAGGTGTCCTTGACCTCGATGGGCGGTACCTCGGTGAACGTGGGCAGCAGATAGTCCAGGAGTCCGTTGCCCAGTAGGGGCGTGCCGGCCTCGTCGTAGGGGATCGCCTCGTAGAGCGCCTGGCCGATGCCCTGGAGGGCGGAGCCGAAGGCTTGTGCGCGCACGATCTCCGGATTGAGGACCACTCCGCAGTCGTCGACAGTGACGATCTTCAGTAGTTTCACGGTGCCCAGTTCCGGGTCGACCTCGGCAACGGCCACATGGGTACCGAACGGGAACGCCATTCCCGTCTCGAACCGGTCCTCCACCCGCAGCGGCCCGGTGTTCTTCACCAGTTCGCCCACGTCCATGACCGATCCGTTGGTGGTGGCTTGCACGGTGCCGTCTGACCATTCCACCTGATCCACTGGCAGCTCCCACAGCCCCGCGGCCCTCTTCCGGGCCTCTTCGATGAGCAGCTGGGAGGCGTGCTGGAGCAGCGCGCCGGCCACCTGGGCCGTGCGGCTGGCGAAGGACCCCAGTCCCTCGGGCTGCTCGGCAGTGTCTCCCTCGATCAGCCGAACGCGGTGCTCGTCGACACAGAGGAACTTCGCGACCAGCGCGGGGAAGACCGTCTCGTGGCTCTGGCCACTGGATGCCGCGCCCAACCGGACAGTGATGGTGCCGTCCTCGGCGACCTCGATGCTGCCGAACTCGTGCAACCCGCCCGGTTCGCCGCCGGAACGCTCCACGTAGCAGGAGATACCGATACCCAGAGGCTTGGCGGTCGGGTCCGTTCGGCGCCGGGCCTGTTCGGTACGCCACGTGTCGTACCCGATGGTCTCCAAGGCCAGGTCAAGCGCACGGGCGTATTCACCGCTGTCGTACTGCCGGCCGGTGGGCGTTTCATAGGGGAAGCTCTCGGGCGGGATGAAGTTACGCCGCCGCAGCTCCGCCGGGTCGATGCCCAGCCGCCGTGCCAGCGTGTCCATGGACCGCTCCAGGGCGATCACCGCCTCGGGGCGGCCGGCGCCCCGGTAGGGGTAGGTCAGCATGGTGTTGGTGAGGATCGAGCGGAGGGTCGCGTGGACCTGAGGAGTGACATAGGGGCCAGTTGCCATCCACGCGGTCTGCATCGGCAGGCCCACACCGAGGTGCGGATAGGCGCCGACATCGGCATCGATGTGCAACTCGTAGGCCAGTAGGCGGCCCTCGGCATCCGCGGCGAGCCGGGCGTGCTGGTCCTGGCCACGGCCTCGCGTCGCCACCATCATCGATTCCAGCCGGTCCTCGATCCACCGGACGGGCCGCTGCAGTTGGACGGCCAGGAAGGCCACGACGACGAACTCCGGGAAGGAGGCGCTCTTGGAGCCGAACGCGCCGCCCGTGTCCGGGACCACCACGCGCACCTGTTCCTGCGACCAGCCCAGCAGCGCGGCCAGTTCACGGCGTAGCCGGTGCGGCATCTGGTGCCCCGACCACACCGTCAAACGGTCCTTCTCGGGGATGGCGAGGATCGTCCTGCACTCCATCGGCATGGGCATGAGCAGGTTCTGGCGGTATCGGCCCTCCACCACGGCCGCGGCCTGCTGCCACACGCCGTCGTCGATCGGCTGCCCGGCCTCCCCTTGAAGGGCGATGTTGCTCAACCCCTCGAAAAGGCGGACGAGGTCCTTCGCCGCGGCTGCGGGCGTCACCATTGCGGGCAGCGGGTCGACCTGGAAGGTGACCTCTGCTGCTCCGTCCTCGGCCTGGTAGCGGTCCTCGCCGAGGACGACCGCGACCGCCTCGCCGGCGTACCGCACGCGGTCCTTCACCAGCGCCGGCCACTCGCGGCCGACCACCGCCTCGTCCGAGGACAGCTTGGCGAGCACGGTGTGCGGCACTGGCGGCAGGTCCTGCAAGATGGCGGCCGAGTGTGCACACGGCGGCATACCTGTGAGATCTGTGGCGGCCCAGGCCCCCACCACCCCGGGAACCTCCCGTGCCGCACCGCAGTCCACCGCTCGCAGCGTGCCGTGTCCGACTTTACTTCTCACGAACACGGCATCGAGACATCCCGGCACTTCAATATCGGCGACATACCGGCCGTTCCCCGTGAGCAGCCTCTGGTCCTCGCGCCGTGCCCACTGATCCACCATTACTCCCCTGCACTTGTGCGCTTGAGATCTCGCGGGCACCAACCGTGGACGGCTCCACTTCGCAGGCGCTCTGCAGGCACTCGCGCCACCATTGGGGGGTAAACCATATGAAATAGCACCTCACGTGATGATTAACCTTAATCACCGATGAAAGAGCGCGCGCGTTGAGCGATGAGCCGGGCGTGTCACTTGGGACGGCTCACCGTTCGTTCACCCGTAGAGTTCGCGGAACTAATGCCTCCCCTGTATGGAGGCCCTTCCGCCGGTTCAGCAGCGCCTGACCGACATCGCTCGTCGGACGCGGTGACGAACCACGCCGCCGGGGCCCCGATAGCGCAACAGACCATTCGTGTTCTCGTTGGTGCCGCGCGCTGCCAGGGACGGTGCGGGTCGGCGAAGTAGTGCGGTTCCTGACGTTGGTGAGGGTCGCTCAGGCAAGGTGCGCAAGGCCGACGTCGTAGGCAAAGATGACGGCCTGAACGCGGTCGCGGGCATGGATCTTGGTGAGGATGCGGCTGACATGCGATTTCACGGTGGATTCCGCCAGGTGGAGCTGGTTGGCGATCTCCTGGTTGCTGCGGCCCGCTGCGATGCAGCGTAGGACTTCGCGTTCTCGATCGGTGAGGCCGGCAAGCCGTTGTCGCTGCCCGTGGGTGAGTTCGAGCGGGGTTGATGGCGGCCGGTGCGGTGAGTGGTGTGCGGTGAAGGCGCTGATGAGCTTGTGGGTGAGGCTGGGGGAGATGACGGAGTCTCCGGCTGCCACGGCGCGGATGCCCACGACGAGTTCGTCGGGTCGGGCGTCTTTGAGGAAGAAGCCCGCGGCGCCGGCACACAGGGCTTCGTAGGCGTATTCGTCGAGGTCGAATGTGGTCAGGACGAGCACGCGGGAGCGTCCGCCGGATTCTGCGATGCGACGGGTGGCTTCGATGCCGTCCATGCCGGGCATCCGCACGTCCATCAGGACGACGTCGGGTCGCAGTTCGGCGGTCAGGCGGACGGCGTCCCGGCCCTGGGCGGCTTCGCCGACGACGGCCATGTCGGGTTGTGCTTCGAGCAGCATGCGAAAGCCGAGGCGTTGGAGTGTTTGGTCGTCGGCGATGAGGACGGTGGTCATGGGGACGGGTCCTTCGGGGCGGTTGTGGGCAGGGAGCGGTGCGGGGTCAGGACCGTGTGGAGCCTCCAGCCGCCGCTGTGGGTGGGGCCTGCGGTGAGGTGGCCTTGGTAGAGGGCGGCGCGTTCACGGATACCGAGCAGGCCCCGGCCTTCGCCGTTCGCCGGGCGGTGGGAGGGAGCGGTGCGCGGGGGGCCAGTGTCTTCGACCGTGACGTCGACTCTGTCTGCCCCGGCGGTCAGGGTGACGGTGACGGTGGTGTCCGGGGCGGCGTGTTTGATGGTGTTGGTGAGCGCTTCCTGGACGATGCGGTAGACCGTCAGCTGCACGCCGGAACTCAGGCTTGCCAGGCTGCCGCTCGTTTGCCGTGCCACGGTGGGTCCGGCGGCTCCGACCCGCTCCATCAGTGCATCGAGGTCGGCCAGCCCCGGTTGGGGGGCGAGCGGATGGCCTTCTGTGGGGGCGGGCTCCGGGTCGACGACGATGAGCAGGCGCCGCAGTTCGGCCAGGGCATCGCGACCGCTGTCGGCGATGATGCCCAGTGCGTTGGCTGATCGTTCGGGCCGGGTTGCTGCCAGGGCTGCGGCTCCGTCGGCGAGTCCGACGATGACAGCCAGGGTGTGGCCGAGGACGTCATGCATCTCGCGGGAGACCCGTGCGCGTTCCTGGGCGGCGGCGAGGCGGGTCTGCTGTTCGCGTTCGCTCTCCAGGGCGACGATGTACGCCTTGGCCAGGCGCCCGGTGAGGGCGAGTCCGGCGCAGGCGGTGACGGCCAGCATGGCCAGGAGCGTCATCATTTCGGGGCGCTTGGCGTGTTGGAGATGGCCGCTGCCCCAGAAGACCGTGGCCCACACGGCCAGATGGGCCGCCGTCACAGTGGAGGCGACGGCCAGCTGCCGCGGAGTGCCGTAGCGGCCGACGTTGTACAGCGCGACGACGCGGGCGGCGTCGGCTCCGTTGAGTACCCCCAGTGGCAGTGCGGCCAGGGAGACGGCGGTGGCAAGGGTGAACACGAGCACGGGCCGCTGCTCGCGCCATACCAGTGGCAGCGTGAGCGCGAGCGTGAGCGCGAGCTCGACGGGCAGGTGGGAGCGGTTGCCGGAGGCGAGGACGGCCGGAAGGCCGAGCAGGACACACATGACCGGCACGCCCCAGCGGCGCAGCCGGGGACGGGTTTCATCAGCCATGCGCCAGGCGGCCAGGCCTTTGATGATGGAGACGGTGACCCGCTGGGTCGGATCTTCTGTCAGGGCTTGGGGCAGCCGTGCGGCGACGGCTGCGGGTGCCGTTTCGGGTCGGGCCACTGGGATGCTGTGCCTTTCGGGCTCCGGTCCTTGAGGAAACCGCCCGCCGGCCCCGGGGGATGTGGGTCGGCGGGCGGGAACAGCGGGGCGCGCGATGGCGCCGCCGACAGCGGGCCGGGGTCGGCTCTACCGGCGTGCGGAGGCCACTGGCTCGGGATCGCCGGCTGCCGGGCCGGTGGCGTGGTCGCCGGTAGCCAGAGCGTGACGCAGCTTCTCGCCTTCGACGTCGACGTTGGGCAGGACCCGGTCGAGCCACTTCGGCAGGCTCCAGGCGCGGTGCCCGAGCAGGGTCATCACGGCCGGGACGATCGTCATCCGTACGACGAAGGCGTCGAACAGGACCGCAGTGGCCAGGCCCATGCCGATCGACTTGACCAGGGCGACGTCGTCGAGGAGGAACCCGGCGAAGACGGAGATCATGACGATCGCCGCTGCGGTGACCACGCGCGCCCCATGACGGAAGCCCGCGGTGATCGCCTCGGTGGGGGTGGCGCCGTGGACGTACTCCTCGCGCATGCGGGAGACGAGGAACACCTCGTAATCCATGGCGAGGCCGAAGACCACGCCGATCAGCAGGATCGGCAGCAGGCTGACGATGGGCGCGGTCTGGTCGATGCCGAAGAGATCCTTCAGCCATCCCCACTGGAACACCGCCACCAGGACCCCGAGGGTGGCGACCACGCTGAGCAGGAAGCCGAGGGCGGCCTTGAGCGGCACCAAGATCGAGCGGAAGACCAGCATGAGCAGGATGAGTGCCAGTCCGACGACGATCGCCAGGTAGGGGACCATGGCGTCGCCGAGCTTGTCGGAGACGTCGATGTTGACGGCGGTGGTTCCGGTGACCATCAGCTGTGCGCCGCTGTCCTTTTCCAGTTCGGCGCTGCGTTCGCGGATGTGGGCGACGAGGTCGACGGTGGCCTGGCTGGTGGGTGCGCTTTCCGGGACGGCGGTGACCAGAGCGACGTCGCCGGCCTTGTTGAAGACGGCCGGACGCACGATGGCGATATCGTCCAGCCTGTCCAGCAGGCCCGTGGTGTTCTCGGCCGCGGCCTGGGGATCGTGGCTCGCGCGGGCGTCCACCACCACGATGAGGGGGCCGCTGAAGCCGGGCCCGAAGCCGTTGCTGAGGGTGTCGTAGGCGACGCGCTGGGTGCTGTCCGGGGCGGCCATGCTGTCGTCGGGCAGTGTCAGCCGCAACGACGCCGCCGGGATGGCCAGGACCCCCAGGCCGATCACGGAGGCCAGAAGCATCTGCCACGGATGACGGGTGACGAACCGCCCCCAGCGCACACCCATCGTGTCGGCCTGGCCGCGCTCGGCCCGGCGCACACGACGCGAGGTGAGGCGCCCGTGGGCCACCCGTGACCCGGTGAAACCCAGCGTGGCCGGCAGCAGAGTGAGCGCGATCAGGACCGCGATGGCGATCGCGAAGGCGGCGGCCAGGCCCATAGTGGTGAGCATCTGGATACCGATGACGCTCAGTCCCGCCAGCGCGATGATCACTGTGAGCCCGGCGAAGACCACCGCCGAGCCCGCCGTGCCCAGCGCCCGCCCCACGGCCTCCTCCGGCTGATGCCCCTCCCGCAGTTCGCTGCGGTAACGGGAGACGATGAACAGGGCGTAGTCGATGGCGACCGCCAGCCCCAGCATCAGCGCCAGCGTGGAGGCGTTGGAGGCCATATCGGTGACGGAGGACGCGATGGTGATCGCGCAGAGCGCGACACCGACACCGGCGATGGCGGTCAGCAGCGGCAGACCGGCCGCGATCATCGAGCCGAATGTGATCACCAGTGCCAGGGCCGCAACCACCAGGCCGATCAACTCCGTGGCCCGACTCTCGCCGTCGTCCTGGGCCGCGTTGCCGCCCAGGCTCACCGTCAGCCCGGCCTGCTCGCCCCGCCGCGCAATCTCCTTCAGGGTGTCGGAGGCACCCGCGGTGATGTCGGCCGACGGCACGGCGTAGGTGACCTGGGCGTAAGCAATGGTGCCTGATGTGCTGACCATTCCGCCGGTGAAGGGATCGATCACCGCCGCCACCTGCGGCGCCTTCTTCAGATCGGCCACCACGGCTTCGACGCCGGCCTTGTGAGCGGCTGAGGCGAGCTTGTTCCCGTCTGTGCTCTCGAAGACGACACGGGCGGTGGCACCGGAGGCGGACGCTTGCGGGAACTCCTTCTCCAGCAGGTCCAGAGCCTGCTGGGACTGTGTCCCGGGCAGAGTGAAGTTGTCGGTCGTACTGCCGGAGACGCTGCCGGCACCGGCCACGGCGGCAACAAGCACGGCGATCCATATCAGCAGCACGAGCCGGCGCCGCCGGAAAGCCGTCCGGCCCAGCCGGTAGAGGAAGGTGGCCACGAAAAGGTACTCCCATGAGGAGAAGAAGACGTTCGGTCACGGGCCGATGCGAGCCCGGAGCCTCAACGTAGAGAACGGGGAAAGCCGTCGGCAGCTACCACCGGACGCAATGCCGGCACCGGGCGGTACCGCAGTACCGGTGATTCGGTACGGCGGTACCGGATCCGCCCGTCGCCGAAGGGGGACAGGGCCGCGCGCCCGCGGACCTGTCGTGGGCAGTGCTACGCAGCGCCCAGGCCGTCGAGCAAGGACACCGTCTCCGACCACAGTCGTCGCTGCACCTGCTCGCCACGTCCGGGCTCAGGGCACTGCAGCGGCTCGGCGTCGCGCACGGAGAGATAACCCCCACTGGTCTGTGCGAACGCCGGGTCGGTCACGAGGCGCACAATGATCCCGGCGCCCCGGCGCGGATCTCCCACCCGGAGTGTGTTCAGCACGCGCTGCAGCACGGCGGAGCCGGGCAGGTCCCGTCCCAGACCGGTGGCGTTGAAGCCGGGGTCGCAGCAGTTCACGGTGACCTTCGTGGCGTCAAGACGCCGAGCCAGCTCCTGGGTCCACATGATCGTCATCAACTTCGTGCGGCCGTACAGCGCCATCGACTCGCGCCGCGTGTACGGTGCGGTGTTCCGCAGGTCCGTAGCGGGAGTGATGCTGCCGGCCTGCCGGGCGGCCTCCGAGGCGACGTTCACGATCCGCGCCGGGGCGGATGCCAGAAGCGTGCTGGTCAGCTGCAGGGTGAGCGCGAACGGGGCGAGATAGTTCACCGCAGTCATTTCCGCCAGGCCCTCGGCTGTGACGCGCTGATGGAAGGCGTGCAGACCCGCGTTGTTGACCAGTACGTCCAGCCGACCGTACCGCGAGGCGATCTCCCGTCCCACCCGACGGGCCTCGCCGACCAGGGAGAGGTTGGCGAAGAAGACGTCGGCCCGAACGTCGTCGGCCACGTTCTTCAGTTCGTCCAACAGTGCTTGCGACTTCGTCTCGGAGCGCGCCACGATGCCCAGCCGGTAGCCGCGGCGTGCCATTTCCAGAGCCGTGATCCGGCCCAGTCCGGACGTAGCACCGGTGATCACAGCGAGGGGTCGGTTCACCATCAGTCCATTCATGAGGTACCTCATCAATTCTTTGTGCGACGATACTCGACACCATGAGTGAGCGCGAAACACCGCTGAACAGCCCCGACCCTGCCGACGTGGGCCTGCGCTTCCTGACCGTCGCCCATCAGGCCAGGAGTGCGGTCGACCAGCACATGGCCACCGCAGGACTGTCGCTGTCCCGAACCAAGCTGCTCCAGCTGCTCGCCCGGCACGGCGCCATGCACCAGTCGGAACTCGCCGAGGCACTCGGCCGGGCACCGCGCTCGGTGACCCAGACCGTCGAGGCTCTCGAACGCCTCCGCCTGATCACCCGCGCCACCGATCCCACCGACCGACGCCGCAAGACCGTCGACCTGACGGACAAGGGACGGTCAGCTCTCGCGGCCGGCGAGCAGACCGGCCGACAGGCTCTGCGGCACGTCTTCGGAGCCCTCGACGCCGGCCAGCTGACCGACTTGGAGACACTGCTCGCCCGCACGCGGGTATCCCTCGACGACTCGGTCACGCCCCGGCCGCCCGCACTCGACAGCCCGTGATCGGCCCTCCGGGTCCACTGCCCCGCCGGCCGCACCGGCTCCCACCGGAACCCGGCCAAACAGCATGGCAGGGCCGCCACAGTGATCACCTTCGGTGGTCTGTGCCACCTGGTTGCCTTCATCTACTCGGTGCCAGTGGCGGCCCGCGTACCCGACGCCGAGCAGCACCGGCACGTTGTGCCTCCACGCCTCCTCGAAGGCCTCGGGCGGCCGGGGCCGGCGGTCGACGGGATCGTCGGCATGCCGGAGGAGGTACGGGGAAGTCTCACGGTCCAGGCGATTCGGCATACCCACGTCCTCTCCCGGGCCCGGTTGATCGCATCGCTCTCTCGCGCTGACGCGCCGTACGCAGGAGACTGGGCGGCGATGACAGCAGGGGCAGTTGCAGATGTCGTATCCGGAGGGGGACGCACATGCGGGACAGCCATCGGGCGGAAGCCGAACGGCTGTTGGTACGCGCCGTCGAGGAAGAGGTACGGCGCTCGGGCGGGCGGGCCGACGCCGGTGCGCTGACGGCGCGCGGGCGGGCCGCACTCGATTCCCTCGCGGCGGGCGCGGCCGACGAGTACGCCGCGTATCTCCAGGCGCTGGACGCGGCGGAGGCCGGACGGCAGCCGCTGTCGCGGCGGTTCAGCCGCACGGCCCTGGGAACTCCCCTGCTGGTCACCGGAGTTGCCGCGGTCGCCGCCTTCGGCGCGGATGTCGCGTTCGGTACGGCGACGGGGCCGGCCCTCGGCGCGGGCGCCGTCGTGGCCCTCGCGGGGGCCACGACGACCGTCGCCAAGGTCACCGCATCGCACTGGCCCGCAGCCCACCGGCGGGCGGCCGCGCTCGGACAGCCCGGCGGCGCCGAACAGCTGCGGCTGCAGTGGCTGGCGGCGCTGGAGGTACGGGGCATACGCCCGTTCCTCGACCAGCAGCGGATGCTCAGCCCCTCGTCGCGCACCGCGGCGAAGAAGATCCCCGCGCAGTCGCGGACCTCCCCGCAGCTGCGCGGAGGGGACCGCAGCGCGGCGGCCCGGATGCGCGCCGTGCTCGACCAGTCCTTCGGCCATCTGCCCGCCGCCGACGCGCCGTTCGCCGGGCGGCGGGCCGAGCTGGCGCAGATCGCGCGGTGGGTGCGCGAGGGCCGCGCGTCGACGGAGACCAGGCCGACCGTCGTCGTCCTGCACGGCACGCCCGGCTCCGGGCGCACCACGCTCGCGGTACGGGCGGCGCACAGCCTGAAGGACCAGTTCCGGGGCGCCTGCGTGGTGGACCTGCGCGGCAATGTGGCCGGGGAGGCCCCGCTGCCGACGCGGGACGCGCTGCTGCATCTGCTGAACCGGCTCGGCGCACCCCGCGAGCAGCTGCTGTTCCGCGACGGCGGCTCCCCCGGCCGAGGGGGACCGGGCCCCCGGGGAAGGGACTCCGCCGAGCAGCAGGTGCGGCGGCTGAGCGAGCTGTACCACCGGCATCTGACCGGCACCCCGGTGACGATCGTCCTCGACGACGCGGGCGACGCGGCCCAGGTCCGCACGCTGGTCCCCGAGCGTTCCGACAGCCTCGTCCTCGTCACCGCCCGTGAGCCCCTGGAACTGCCCGCCGACATCCCGGCCCGGGTCCATCAGCTGCCGGTCGGCGCGCTGGACGCGGCGGGCGCGGAGGAGCTGCTGCGCGAGGCGGCCGAGGCACAGGAGGAGGGTCCGTACGACTCCCGGTCGACGGACACCGTCACCGAGCTGTGCGGCGGGCTGCCGCTGGCGCTGCGCATAGCGGGCTCCTCGCTCGGCTCGCGCACCCGGGACACGCTCGCCGCCGGTCTCGCCGCGTACGGGCCGGTCGCACCGGTCGAACGGGCGCTGTGGCTGCGCTACACCGACCAGTCCGAACAGGCGCGGCGGCTGCTGCGCCGGCTCGCGCTCGCCGGGCGGGCCAGCCTGGGCGCCGCGGCGGCCGCCGCGCTGCTCTCGGCCGACGAGCAGGAGGCCGAGCGGCTGCTGAAGGCCCTGGCCGGGGCGGGGCTCCTGGACCATGTGCGGGGCTCGCGCTACCGGCTGCACGATCTCGTACGGGGCTTCGCCCTGGCCCGGCTGCGGGACGAGGAGGAGGCGGCCGACCGTACCGCGGCCCAGGAGCGGCTGATCCGGAACTACGCGGATCTCGCCGGTGCCGTGATCCGCATGGTGGACGGCAAGATGTCCACCCGGGCCGGGCAGTTCGGCTCGCACGGCTTCGGTTCGCTGGACGCGGCGCTGCGCTGGCTGGACGAGGAGTCGAGCTTCATCACGTCGGCGCTGCGGCACGCGGAGGGCGTCGACCAGGGCGCCGTACTGGATCTGCTGGGCGCGCTGTGCGACTACTGCCTGCTGCGCGGCGACCTCTACCGGCTGGGCGAGATCAGCGAGTTGACGCAGGCCGTGGACAAGGGACTGCTGGAGCGGTCCGTGCAGTGGCGCACCGGCATCGCGGCCCGTCAGCTCGGCGAGCTGGACAAGGCCCGCACCACGCTGTCGTCGGTCGTCGGGCTCTACCGCGAGGCACAGAACGAGGCGGGCACGGCGCTGGCGCTCTGCTCGCTCGGCATCACCCTGCACCACCAGGGCAATCTGACCGAGGCGGGGGCACGGCTGCGCGAGGCGATCGAGCTGCAGTCCTCCGACGAGCAGGCCGAGGACCGCGCCTGGTCGCTGCACGCCCTGGCCGCCGTGGAGCGCGACCTGGCGCATCCGGCCCGGGCCCTGGCGCTCCTGGACACCGCGCTGGCCCTGCACCGGGAGGGCGAGTCGCTGCACGGCGAGGCGTGGACGCAGTTCCAGCTGGGCCAGACCCTGCTGCGGACGGGCGATGTGGAGCGGGCCGAGGACGCGCTGCGTACGGCCCTGGACCTGTACGGCCGTACGCGCGACGAGCGCGGCGAGGCGTGGGCGCTGACCCAGTTGGCCCGCGCCCGGCTGCTGGACGGCGACCCGGCCCCCGCGGTCGGGCAGCTGAACGACGCCCTGGCCCGCCACCGCGACAACGAGGACGCGCGCGGCGAGGCGTGGACGCTGTACTACCTGGGCCAGGCCCTGGAGGAGAACGGCGACACCGACGGGGCGGTGCGGCAGCTGGAGCGGGCCCGCACGATGTTCTCCCGGATGCGGGACACGTACGGGCTGGCGTGCGCCCGGCACCACTCGGGCCGGGTCACCCGCGACCAGCGGGCCGCGCAGACCGGGAACCTCCGCAACTCCGGCTTCGCCCGCCAGCTGCTGGCCGATGCCCGGGCCGACTTCCGGCGCATCGGCGTGGCCCACGGCGAGGCGTGGACGTGCCTGGAGCTGGCCCTGATCGACGCGGGCAACAACCGCGCACCGCAGGCGCTGGAGCTGTGCGGCGAGGCGGCGGAGCTGTTCGACTCCTACGGCGACACACGGGGCGCGGACTGGGCCCGTTTCCTGCGCTGCACGCTGCTGCCGTACGCGTCGCCGGGCGGCAGCGAGGTGGGCACGGCGGTGGCCCAGCAGGAACTGGCCGACCTGCTCCGGGCCGCCCACCCGACGCGCGACGGCAAGCTGGAGGACTGCGCGGAGGCGTACACCGTGGTGCTGAACCGCGGTGTGGACCTGGAGGACGGCTGGCAGGCATGGCGCCTGGGCATGACCCCCACACGCCACGCAAGGGAGGTCATGGGCGTACGGATCGGCTGACGGCCACCGGTTCATGACCGGCCCGTCCGGCGATCGAGGCCATCGCTGACCTCAGCCGGCCACAACACGCCAGGTCAACGCGTGGCGGACGTGGCAGCCACCGGCTGCCTCGTACCGCCCCGCGCCTACTTCCGCCTCGCGGACCCCGCCCCCGCCCCCGCGGGGGCGCCGTCACCCGGCGCCGCAGCCGGGTCCGGGGCCTCCTCGAAGTCGACCTTGCCCATGTGACGGTTCATGGACTTCATGAGCAGCCACACGCCCGCGGCGAGCGCCGCGAAGACGATGAAGCCGAGAACGCCGGGGGTCACCTTGTTGTCGTCGACCTCCTTGGCGAGAGGGACGAGATGGGTCAGTGCCTGGGTCGCGTACATATCAGGCATTGTCGCGGATGCCCGCGAAGAGGTCGCTCTCGGGGAGGGAGGTATCGACGAGAGACTTCGCCAGCTCGTACTCCTCGGTCGGCCAGACCTCCTTCTGGATGTCCATCGGAACGCGGAACCAGCCGCCGTCGGGGTCGATCTGCGTCGCATGCGCGATCAGCGCCTTGTCGCGGATCTCGAAGAAGTCCGCGCACGGAACATACGTGGTCAGCGTGCGCTCGACGCGCTCGAACTCCTTCCAGCGCTCAAGCCACTCGCCGTACGGGGACTCCAGGCCGCGGGCCAGCAGCGCCTCGTGCAGCGCGACCGTGCGCGGCCGGTTGAAGCCCTGGTTGTAGTACAGCTTCTGCGGCTGCCAGGCCGGGCCGAACTCCGACTCGGGGAACGTCTCGGTGTCCGCCGCGCCGTCGAAGGCGATCATCGAGATCTTGTGGGTCATGATGTGGTCGGGGTGCGGGTACCCGCCGTTCTCGTCGTACGTCGTGACGACCTGCGGCCGGAACGCGCGGATGCTGCGGACGAGACGCCCCGCGGCCTTCTCCTCGTCCTCCAGCGCGAAGCAGCCCTCGGGCAGCGGAGGAAGCGGGTCGCCCTCGGGCAGGCCGGAGTCGACGAAGCCGAGCCACTCCTGCCCGACGCCCAGGATCTCCCGGGCCTCGTCCATCTCCTTCCTGCGCACCTCGTGGATGTTCTCCTCGATGTACGCATCGCCCTGGAGCTTCGGGTTGAGGATGGAGCCGCGCTCGCCTCCGGTGCAGGTCACGACCAGCACGTCCACCCCCTCGGACACATACTTGGCCATGGTGGCCGCGCCCTTGCTCGACTCGTCGTCGGGGTGGGCGTGAACGGCCATCAGTCGCAGCTGCTCAGTCAAAGCTCGATCCTCAGTGATTGAACGCCATCGATGGGTGTCGTCCCGGAGGGACGTCGGTGTGGGGTGGCGGTCGGGCGGCGGGCGGGGGCTTCTATAGTGACCGAACCGGGGGGTGGAAAATTCCGCCGACCCCGGTACGGGAGGAACGATCATGACCGCGGTGCGCGAAGCGCTTCAGGAGAACCGCTACGGCCGCTCCGCCGACCAGCGCGCGGACCGCAAGCTCAAGATCGTCGGCGCGGTGCTGGGCGCGGTCCTCATCGGCGTGGTCGGCTGGATCGGTTACGGCTATGTCGCCGGCCAGGGCATCAGCGCCGAGGTGATCAAGTTCAAGGTCGTCTCGGACGAGCGGGTCGATGTGCACCTGGAGGTGCGCAAGGGCACCGGCACCAAGGGCTACTGCACGCTCCGCTCGCAGCACGAGGACGGCAGCGACGTCGCCCGCAAGGACTTCCGCTTCGACGAGCGCACGGACCGCATCGACCGCGTGCTGTCGCTGCGTACGACATCGAGGGCCACCAACGTCGAGCTGCTGGGCTGCACCGACGACGGCGGCGCGGCGCGCTGATCGCCGCACGCCGACGGTGAACCGGTGTTGCAGTCGCTGACCTGCACATACGTGGTCCTGACGGTTTACCTTCTCCCCCTTTTCCCGGTGAATTGTTAGGCTCGTGGTTTCGCCCACCCGTGAAGGCACATGCTTACGGGTAGGGCGATGCTTTGTATTCCCAGTACCGACGAGGAGCACCCTGTGACCCAGACCAGCGAAAACGTCACCTGGCTCACGCAGGAGGCGTACAACCAGCTCAAGGCCGAGCTGGAGTACCTGTCTGGTCCCGCGCGCACGGAAATCTCCGTAAAGATCGCGGCGGCCCGTGAGGAAGGTGACCTCCGCGAAAATGGCGGCTACCACGCGGCCAAGGAGGAGCAGGGCAAGATGGAGTTGCGGGTGCGCCAGCTCACCCAGCTCCTGGAGCACGCGAAGGTCGGCGAGGCGCCTGCCGACGACGGCGTGGTCGAGCCCGGCATGATGGTGACGATCGCCTTCGACGGCGACCCGGACGACACGATGACCTTCCTGCTCGCCTCGCGCGAGTACGCGAGCTCGGAGATCGAGACGTACTCCCCGCAGTCGCCGCTCGGCTCCGGCGTGAACGGCAAGCGCATGGGCGACGACGCCCAGTACGAACTGCCGAACGGCAGGACGGCCACCGTGAAGATCCTCGCGGCGAAGCCCTACACGGGCTGATCCCGCAGCACTGACGCGGGGAGCCTCCGGTCCGACGGGCCGGAGGCTCCCCGCGTGTGCGGCGCATCACGGCCTGCCGCGAGGCGCCGGACTCAGCTCATCACCAGATAGCCCGCGTCGCGCAGCGCCGCCGAGACCTCCTCGCAGTGGTCCGGGCCCTTCGTCTCCAGCTGCAGCTCCACCTCGACCTCGGTGAGCCCGAGCCGGGGATCGGTCCGCACATGGCCGATGTCGAGGACGTTGGCATCGACCGCCGAGAGCACGGCGAGCAGCGTGGCCAGCGCGCCGGGGCGGTCGGTCAGCCGCAGCCGCAGGCTCAGATAGCGCCCGGCCGCCACCATGCCGTGGGTCAGGATGCGCTGCATCAGCAGCGGGTCCACATTGCCGCCCGACAGCAGCGCGACCACCGGCCCGCGGAACGACTCCGGGTCGCTCAGCAGGGCCGCGACGGGGCTCGCACCGGCCGGCTCCACCACCAGCTTCGCCCGCTCCAGGCAGAGCAGCAGCGCGCTGGACAGCTCGTCCTCGGAGACCGTACGGACCTCGTCGACCAGCTCCTTGACCAGCTCGAACGGCACATCGCCGGGGCGCCCAACCTTGATGCCGTCCGCCATCGTGTTCAGCGAGCCGATCGACACCGGGTGGCCCGCGGTCAGCGACGGCGGATAGCAGGCCGCGCCCGCCGCCTGCACACCGACGATCCGCACGTCGGGCCGGACCGCCTTGACCGCCACCGCGATGCCCGCCGCGAGACCGCCGCCGCCGATCCCGACGACGATGGTGCGCACCTCGGGGCACTGTTCGAGGATCTCCAGGCCCACCGTGCCCTGTCCGGCGATGATGTCCGGGTGGTCGAAGGGGTGGATGAAGACCGCACCGGTCTCTTCCGCGTACTCCTGGGCGGCGGCCAGCGTCTCGTCGACGACATGGCCGTGCAGCCGCACCTGCGCCCCGTACTGGCGGGTGGCGGCGACCTTCGGCAGCGGCGCCCCGACCGGCATGAAGACCGTCGACCGTACGCCGAGCAGCGCAGAGGCGAGTGCGACACCCTGCGCATGGTTCCCGGCGCTCGCGGCCACGACCCCGGCGGCCCGCTCCACCGGGGACAGCCCGGCGATCCGTACGTAGGCGCCGCGCAGCTTGAACGAACCGGTCCGCTGCAGGTTCTCGCACTTGAAGTGGACCGGTGCGCCCACCAGCTCGGTCAGATGGCGGCTGCCCTCCATGGCGGTCACCCTGGCCACGCCGGAGAGCATCTTCTGCGCCCCGCGGATGTCGTCGAGGATCACTGGGGGAAAATGGCCGGGCGCACGGAAGTTCATACCGCAAGTCTTGCAGCTCGGCAGGGTGCCGGACGCCTCGTGCGGACCCGTCCTGCGCCGTTGTCCACAGGTTTGTGCAGCACTGGTACGCGTTGCCCCGTGGCCGCGTACTCTGTCCCCCACCCATCCGACACCGTACGAAGAGAGCCCACGGCCATGCCCCCTCAGGACATGACGACAGCTGCGTCTCCTTCCGGGGGCGCCGCCCCCGGTTCCACGGGTTCCGACCACGTCCTCGATGCGCTGCAGCACCAGGTCGCGGTATTCGCCCGCCGTGCCGAGCAGACCCGCCTCGGCGGCGTCGGCCAGGTGCGCAATTCCATGGACCGGGCCGCGTATCTGCTGCTCAACCGGCTGGACCGGGAAGGTCCGATGGGCGTCAAGGCCCTGGCCGCGGGGATGGGGATCGACTCCTCGACCGTGACCCGGCAGGTCGCGCCCCTCGTCGACACCGGCCTGGTCAAGCGCACCTCGCATCCGGAGGACGGCCGGGCCGTCGTGCTGCAACTGTCGCCGCGCGGCCAGGCCCGGCTGAACGAGGTCCGCGCGTCCCGCCGCGAGCTCATGACACAGGTGACGGACGACTGGACGGCCGAGGAGCGCGAGTCGTTCTGCACGCTGCTCACCCGGTTCAATCTGGCGCTCGCCGCCCGCCAGGCCTCGCACCAGACGCCCGCGGCCGGCTAGCGGGAGCGGCGGCGCCCGGCGCCGCCGCTCGGTCTGCCGGGCGCACACCTCTTGTTCACACCTCTTGTGCACGCCTCTTGACCAGGAGCCGCGCAAGGGCTCGGATGAACACTGTGCGAGAGCGCCAGGCGGGCCGGGAGCGGCGCCGCGCCCGGGAGTTCGAGACCTTCGTGGCGGGCGCGGCAGGCCGACTGCTGCACACGGCGACGCTGCTCACCGCCGAGCCCATGCAGCCGCCCGGCGCGAACCCGCGCGCCCAGCGCATGCTCATGGCCGCGCTGGCACGCACATACGCGCAGTGGGGCGAGCTGCGCGGCGAGGACCCGTACGACCGCACCCGGCGGGAGCTGGCCGTGCGGTTCGCCCATGAGGTCTGGCGGCACCACCGGCCGCGCGGCGGGCTGCTGGACCGGCTGACACCGCAGGAGCGCCTGATTCTCGTGCTGCGGCTGTACGAGGGTGTCGCGGAGGAGCAGGCCGCGGCGCTGCTCGGGCTTCCGGTGGAGCGTGTCCGGGCGATCTGCAACCGCTCGGTGTCCACGATGCGCGGCACCCGCCGGCCCACGGCGCGGTGGGGGATGCACCGACCCCTGGCGCCGGCGCCATGAGCCGGAGCAGCGGCCGGGAGGACGAGGTCCGGCGCATGCTGGACGGCCCGCATCCGCAGGTGCCCGCCGATCTGGCCCGGCGGGCGGCGGAGCGCGGCGCCCGGCTGCTGCGCCGGCGCCGTTTCGCCCGCCGGCTGATGCTGCTGGTGGCGTTCGCCGCGGTGGTGGCCTTCATGGTGTGGGTGGTGGCGGCGCATCCGTGGCAGCTGCCGCCCTCCGAGACGACACCACCGCTGGACGGCTGGTGAGCGCCGGTCCGGACCGGTGACGGGGCAGCTACGGGGCGGGCGGACCGGTGGGCTCAGCGATCGAGCCCACCGGGCGGACACCCGCCGCCCCCGCATCTGCGACTAGCCGAGCGCCTGCGTCAGATCGGCGATCAGGTCGTCGGCGGACTCGATGCCGACGGAGAGCCGGACGAGGTCGGCCGGCACCTCCAGCGGGGAACCGGCGGCCGAGGCGTGCGTCATGCGGCCCGGGTGCTCCACGAGGGACTCGACGCCGCCCAGGGACTCACCGAGGGTGAACAGCTTGGTCCGGTTGCAGACGTGGACCGCCGCGTCCTCACCGCCCACGACGCGGAAGGAGATCATGCCGCCGAAGCCCTTCATCTGCTTGGCGGCGACCTCGTGCCCCGGATGCTCGGGCAGCCCCGGGTAGAGGACCTGGGTGACCTTGGGGTGCCGGGTCAGCAGATCGGCGATCTTGGTGGCGTTCTCGGTGTGCCGGTCCATGCGGACCGCGAGGGTCTTGATGCCGCGCAGCACCAGCCAGGCGTCGAACGGTCCGGCGACCGCACCCATCGCGTTCTGGTGGTACGCCAACTCCTCGGCCAGTTCCGGGTCGTTGACGATCAGCGCGCCGCCGACGACGTCCGAGTGGCCGCCCATGTACTTCGTGGTGGAGTGCACCACGACGTCGGCGCCAAGGGCCAGGGGCTGCTGGAGGTAGGGACTGGCGAAGGTGTTGTCGACGACCAGACGCGCACCCGCAGCACGGGCCACACCGGCGACCGCGGCGATGTCGGTGATGCCGAGCAGCGGGTTGGACGGGGTCTCCACCCAGATCGCCTTGGTGCGCGGGGTGATCGCCGCCCGCACCGCCACCACGTCCGAGGTGTCGGCGACCGAGAAGTCCACGCCCCACCGCGAGACGACCTTCGCGAACAGCCGGAACGTGCCGCCGTAGGCGTCGTTCGGGATGACCACGTGATCGCCCGGGGTGAGCAGCGTACGGAGCAGGCAGTCCTCGGCGGCGAGGCCGGAGGCGAAGGCGAGTCCGCGCCGGCCGCCCTCCAGAGCCGCGAGGTTGTCCTCCAGGGCGGTACGGGTCGGGTTGGCGCTGCGGCTGTACTCGTAGCCGCCGCGCAGTCCGCCCACGCCGTCCTGCTTGTACGTGGACACCTGGTAAATGGGCGGTACGACGGCGCCGGTGAGGGGATCGGCGGGGTTTCCCGCGTGGATCGCGAGAGTCTCGAAGCTGTGCTGGTCGCTCATGGGGCCAGAGCGTAGTTCGTCACGAGGGCGCCCACCCGGCCACGGGGCCGTCCGGTGACAATGGGGGTATGGAGATTCTCTGGTTCCTGATCGCGCTGTGCATGCTCGCCGCGGTCATCGGCCCCTTCGTCCTGCGCCGCCGCGGCGGTATCCGGCAGGTCGCGCCCGGTTCGCCGGACGCCGCCGATCCGGACACGTACGGCTTCATTCGCCAGGAGGAGCTGGACGTCCGGCTGCCGGGCCCGGACCAGGATCTGCTCGATGTCCTCGATGTCGTGCAGCGCTCCCAGGACTGGCGGGCGGCGTCGCAGCTGCTGGCCGGTACGCCCAAGGAGGGCGAGGTGCGCTGGCAGCGGGTCCAGGCCTTCGCCGGTGCGGCCTCGCTGGAGCTGGCGCAGCACCCCGGTGCCGGTGGCGCGTGGCTGCGTACATGGCGGGCCGAGGCGCCGAAGGACGCGGGCGGTGCGGCGGTGCACGCCGAGTTCCTGGTGCAGCAGGCCTGGCGTTCGTCGACCGCGGGGACGGACGACTTCCGGATCATCCTGGAGGAGGCCCGTACGGTCTGCGGCGAGGCGGCACTGCTGGCGCCCGGGGATCCGGTCCCGTACCTCACCGAACTGGCCGTGGCCCGCGGACTCGGCTACTCCCACGAGGAGTTCGACCGGCTGTGGGCGAAGGTGATCGACCGGGCCCCGGGCCACATGGGCGCGCACATCGCCGCGCTGCACTACTGGTGCGAGAAGTGGCACGGCTCCCGCGAGGAGGCCGACCGCTTCGCCACCACGGCCGCGGCCCGCGCCCCGCAGGGCTCGCTGCTTGCCGCGCTGCCGCTGTTCGCGGTGTACGAGCATCTGCCCGAGGTCAATCTCGTCCAGGGCTTCTACCGCAGCGCGGTGGTGACCAAGGCGGTCGAGGGCGCCCTGTTCGCGGTGCACGCGGCCCGCGCGGACGACCCGATGCTCGCGCACGTCCGCCATCTGCTGGTGCTGTTCCTGGTCCGGATGGAGCGCTGGTCCGAGGCGATGAACCAGCTTGTCCACGTCGACGGCCATGTGGGCGCGCTGCCGTGGACGCAGGGTCCCGACCCGGCCGCCGAGTACACGGTCTACCGGGCGCTGGCGGTGGCCGGCTACGAGGCGAACGGCGGCAGCCCGGCGACGTTGCCGCGGTAGCGGCGGGGCGGCTCCGCGCCTGCTCAGCCCCTGTGCGGTGATTGTTCCGCCGCTTACGGGTCGTCGGCGGCCTGACGCACGCCGGGCCGCCGCTCGCGGTCAGCCCTCCGCGCGGGCGGGCAGCCGCCATCCCGGGCGCGGGAAGTGGCAGGTGTAACCCTCCGGGTAACGCTCCAGGTAGTCCTGGTGCTCGGGCTCGGCCTCCCAGAAGGGGCCGACCGGCTCGACCTCGGTGACGACCTTGCCCGGCCACAGTCCGGAGGCGTCCACATCCGCGATCGTGTCCTCGGCGATCCGCTTCTGCTCGTCATCCACGTAGTAGATCGCCGAGCGGTAGCTGAGACCGATGTCGTTGCCCTGCCGGTTCTTGGTGCTCGGGTCGTGAATCTGGAAGAACAGCTCCAGGATCGCGCGGAAGTCGGTCCTCTCGGGGTCGAAGAGGATCTCAATGGCCTCCGCGTGCGTGCCATGGTCACGGTACGTGGCGTTCGGCACGTCACCGCCGGTGTATCCGACCCGAGTCGCCGTCACGCCCGGCTGCCGGCGGATCAGGTCCTGCATCCCCCAGAAGCATCCGCCCGCCAGCACGGCCCTCTGCGTCTGCGCCACCATTGCGGCCCTCCAATATGTCTCAGCTCAGTCACTCGGGCTGCTCGGTTCACACACCACCGGCAACCCATGTCCACTTGCTCCAACGCGCGGGGGTTCCGAGCGATTCCGTGCCCGTCCAACCGGCCCTGCGGTCGTCGGCCGCCGCGAGCGGCGCACCGCCGTGCTGTGCCCCTCGCCGTCTTCTTCGCCGTCCTGCGACAGGGGCCTCCGGTTGACCTCCTGGGACAGTTTCAGGGCTCTGTACCGCTTCAGAAGGGCGCTGGTCTTCTCGTAGTCCGCCTCGCCGTCGAGCGCTGTCAGGAGATCGTCGGAGCAGAGCTCGTAGTGGGAACACCGTCTCGCCCGCGCCGGACACCCGGTGCGCGCCGATCGGCCAATTGTGCGTTGTCGGCATCATGAGGAAGGTGCGAGGCTCTGCGGCGACACCCGGCTCAACGGGCTGGGGTCGGCGCTCCGTTCCGGGAGCTCGTGTGGGGGGAAGTGCGCAGTGACAGGAATATTGCTGGCCGCCATCGGCCTGGCCGGAGCGGTCTGGGGATGTGTCTTTCTGTTCAATGTCCGCGGTGCTGCGGACAAGGCGGCTCAGCGGCGGAACGCGATAAGGGCCACTACGGGAGCCCGGACCATGCAGATCGAGCTCATGGAGGAGTCGCGTCTAGAAGGGCCTGGTTCTTCCGGTTTGCCGGGGGTGTGGTCGCTCCGGGCGGGTTCGTCCTCATGGTCGTCGGCCTTGCCATTGCCCTGGCGAACTGAGCCGCGCGGCCGCAGGGCGGGACATACGGCTCAGCCGGCGCCGGCCGCTCCGGGCCGGTGGGGTTTCGCCACCGGGGACGGGGTGGCTGCCCGGCCGTTGCCGGGGCTGGGGGCCCCGGCGGTGACCATCGTGCGGTGCGAACGGTCCCGTTAGTGTTTGCGGGGTGGGGATCACCGAGAGGGCTGTGCCGCGCGAGCGGGGAGGCGGGCGGGTCGGCACGGGTGTGCGCCGGGTGGTCGCGGATGCGGATGCGGCGCTGTGGTGGGTGCCGGGGCTCGCGGTGCTGGTCGTCGTGCCGTTGTATCTCGTGTGGGCGCTGGTGCTGGCCACCGGTGGCGGTGATCTGGCGGCGCAGGTCGCCTGGGCCGGGTTCGCGTCGCGGCATCCGGGGTCCGCGTACAACCTCTCCTGGTACGGGGGGATGCACACAGCCAACTACAGCCTGCTGACGCCGCCGCTCATGGCGGTGTCCGGGGTGCGGGCCGTCACCGTCGCCGCCGGGATCGGCGGGGCGTGGGCACTGGGACGGCTCTGTGTGCGGGCCGGGGTGCGGTGGCCGGTCGCGGTCTCGGTGCTGGGGTCGTCGGTGCTCTGGTGCAATGTCGCCTCCGGGCGTACGACGTTCGCGCTGGGCGTGGCGATCGGGCTGGTCGCGCTGTTGTACGTACGGCGGCGGGCGGGCCTCGCCGCGGGGTGCGCGGTGCTGGCGACGGCGGCGAGTCCGGTGGCGGGGCTGTTCCTGGTGGTGGCGGGTGCGGCGTACGGGCTCGGCCGGCAGCGGCGGCGGGCGGCCGCGCTTCTCCTGCCGCCGATCCTGGTGGTGGCGGCGACGACGGCCCTCTTCCCGTTCAGGGGCGAACAGCCGATGCCCGTGGGGAAGTTGTGGATGCCGTTGGCCGCCTGCGCGGCTCTGTGGTTCGCCGCGCCGCGCGAGGGCGGCTGGCGGGTGGTGCGGTTCGCGAGTGCGGTGTACGCGGGCGGTGTCGTGCTGACCTTTCTGATCCCCTCGCCCATCGGGACGAACGTGGAGCGGCTGGTGGGGGTGGCCGGTCCGCCCGTGCTGTGCGCGGCGGCCCTGGCCTGTCTGACGGGGTGGGCGCGGGGCGGCCGGCTGCTGCGGGTGCGGGCCGTCGTGCTCGTCGGGATGCTCGCGTTCAACACCGGCTGGGTGGTCAACAAGACCGATGACGATCTGCGGGTCTCCAACAGCGTGCCCGCCTGGGCGGCGCACACCGACGGCGTGGTCGCCGAGCTGCGCAGGCTCGGTGCGCAACGGATGCGGGTGGAGGTCGTGCCGGCCCGTGATCACCGGGAGGCGGCCGTGCTCGCCCCCCATGTGAACATGGCGCGCGGCTGGAACCGGCAGCTCGACGTGGAGCGCGGGCGGCTGTTCTACGAGGGGAGGCCGACCCCGGCGGCGTACCGCGCCTGGCTGGACCGCTGGGGCGTGGGCCTCGTCGTGCTGCACAGCGGCAGTCCGGACAGCCCGGCCGAGGCGGAGGCGGAGATCGTCCGGCGCGGGACCGACTGGCTGGAGCCGGTGTGGCAGGACGCGGGGTGGCGGATCTACCGGGTGCGGGGCGCCGTCCCGCTGGTCTCCGCACCGGGCTCCGTCGTACGCGGGGACGACGCCTCGCTGGTGGTACGGATGCCCGCCGCCGGTTCGGTGACGGTACGGATCGCGTACTCGCCCTGGCTGCGGGCCGACGGCGGCGGGTGCCTGCAACAGGACGGCGAGTGGACGCGGCTCACGGTGGAGCGGGGCGGCGAGTACCGGCTGGACTCGCGCTATCGGCTGTGGCCGTTCGGGTCCTGCTAGGGCCTACCGGTGGGTTCACTCGGTGACACCCAGGTCCTGGCGCATCAGTTCCCGCATCGTGTCGAGGCAGGGGTCGGCCGCTCTCAGCTCCTCCAGGGCCCGTTCGACGCTCTCGCCGTCCCGGGCCAGGCGCCGGTCGAGGCGTTTGATGGCGGCGTCACCTGCGGCGAGTACCCGGTTGAGGTCGCGCGATGCCTGCAGTATCCGTTCGGGGACGATCATCTGCGCCTCGGCGTAGCGGTCGCGGTGGTCCAGGCGGGCCTCTTCGAGCTGGGTGCGTTCCTGGTCCGTGTAGACGCCGTCGCGGATGCGGTGCAGGGCGTCCTTGAGGAGGGTGTGGAACTGCCGGGACGCCCGGTTCATGGCCGTGTACTGGGTGCGCCGCTCCTCGAACTTCCGCTGTTCACCGGCGAGTCGGGCCTCCTCGGCCCGCTGGCGTACGGACAGCCGCTGCGCGAGCACCGGGGCGAAGAGGGTGCCGAGCACCCCGGCTACTGCCGTGATCATGGCGGTGATGGCGACGGTCATGACTGCGAGATTAATGCGGCCCACGGTGAAGCAGGAGTGCGGTCCTGGGCACACGGTGACGGACAATCAGACATGATTTCGCCATGACCACGTCGCGGGGGCACAGACGTACCCGGAACTGTTCCTGGCCGGCTTCACCGGCCGGCCGGATGCCGCGCAAACACGGAAACCCCGGACGCGCGGGGCCGTACGCCCGTCCGGCTCTCCCGCCCGTCCCCGGGCAGCGTGCCGCGCCCCGTGTCCCGCCGCGCGTGGGTGACATGCGCCGCTATCTCGCCGTCGGCCTCGACTGCTACCTCTGTCTGGTCGGCGGCGGCTTACTGGCCCGGCCGCACGTGGACGCGGCCGGTGTTCCCGCGGCCGTCGGTCTGCTGCTCGGCCCGACACTCGCGTTCTCGTTCCTCAATCAGGTGGTCCTCACCGCCGTCGCCGGGGCCGGCGCGGGCAAACTGATCATGGGGATACGGGTGGTCAGACTGCCCGACGCCGGACGCCCGGGCCCCGGGCAGCTGATGCGGCGCTGGCTGTACGGGCTGTGCCGGCTGCCGCTGCAGCCCTGGTACGCGCTGCGCTCGTACCTCACGGGCCCCGGCGCACTCCCCCTCAGCGCCTTCTGGAGCAGCGGCAACGACGATCCGATGGGTCTGCGCCAGGTCCGCCACAGCGACCTCACCACCCACCGGAACGCCACAGCCGCCAACCACCGCTGATAAGCCGCACGCCCCCGTAGGCCTCTCTCAGGCCGCCGCGTTCTCCGTGATCGTGACCCGGCCCTTGCGGATCGTCGCCAGTCTCGGTGCACGGCGGGCGATGGCGCTGTCGTGCGTGACCATGATGAAGGTCAGGCCGTGCTCCTTCCACATGGTCTCCAGCACCTCCATGACCTCGTCGCGCATCGACTCGTCGAGGTTGCCGGTGGGCTCGTCGGCGAGCAGCACCTTCGGCTGCTTGACCAGGGCCCGGGCGATCGCCACGCGCTGCTGCTGGCCGCCGGACATCTCGCCGGGCAGATGGCCGAGCCGTTCACCGAGTCCGACGGAGTCCAGTGCCTCGGCGGCCCGCCTGCGCCGTTCGGCCGCCTTGCCGCCCAGCGGCACGAGCGCGGTCTCGACGTTCTCCTGGGCGGTGAGCGTCGGGATGAGGTTGAAGCTCTGGAAGACGAAGCCGATGTTCTGGGCGCGCACCTTGGTGAGCCTGGCCTCGCTGAGCTTCGCGAGGTCGACGCCGTCGAGTTCGACGCTGCCGCTCGTGGGGCGGTCGAGGCCGCCGAGCATCTGCAGCAGCGTGGACTTGCCGCCGCCTGTGGGGCCCTGGATGACCAGCCGCCCGCCGTCCTCGATGGTCAGATCGACACCGCCGAGCGCGTCGACGGTGGATTTGCCGCGCGTATAGCGCTTGGTCACGTCTCTGAGTGTGTACATGGGTCAACTCCTGCTGGAACGAGGTGGGATGGGGCGCCGGGAGGGTTACTCGACGCGGCGCAGGGCGTCGGCGGGGCGCAGCCGGGAGGCCCGCCAGCCGCCGAACGTACCGGCGATCAGCCCGCCAGCCACGGCCAGCGCGACGGCGATGAGGATGACGGAGAGCGAGACGGGCGCGGTCAGCGCGACGTCGAGCGTCTTGGCCGCGCCCGAACCGCCCGGTCCGGTCATGAACCGGCCGCCCATCCCGCCGCCCATCCCGCCGCCGCCCATGCCGCCGCCGGAGGAGCCCAGCTGTGCGGTGAGGGTGGGGCTGATCGCGGTCACGACGTACGCGCCGGCGAGACCGACCGCGATGCCGAGCACTCCGCCCAGCAGCCCGTTGATGAGGGCCTCGCCGACGACCTGGCGGGTGACCCGCCCGCTCTTCCAGCCGAGCGCCTTGAGCGTGCCGAACTCCCGTACGCGGCGGCTGACCGCCGAGGAGGTGAGCAGGCCGGCCACCAGGAAGGCGGCGACCAGCACCGCGATCGACAGCCACTTGCCGACGCTGGAGGCCAGGTCGGAGGCGGTGGACAGGGAGCCGGAGACGGTGTCGGCGAGGTCGGCGGAGGTGGTGACGGTCGTGCCGGAGATGTTCTTCTGGATGGTCGACTTGACCTGGTCGATCTGCTGCGAGTCGGCGGCCTTCACATAGACCGTGGTGACCTTGTTCTTCGAGTCGGCGAGGGTCTGTGCCTGCTTCAGCGGGATGTAGAGGTTGGCGGCGGCGTCACCGCTGTCCGCCGTCGAGACACCGACGATCTCGTACTTGGTCCCGGAGATGGTCACGGTCTTGCCGACGTCGAGCTTCTTCTCCTTGGCGTACGCGGCGTCGACGACCGCGACCTTCGCGTCGGTCTCGGCGGCCTTGAACGTACGGCCCTTGGTGATCTTCGAGGAGGTCAGCGGGCCGAGGTCCTGCTTGGTGACGTCGGTGCCGTACACGCTGTAGGAGTTGACGTCGAAGGAGGCACCGCCGCCCCTGACCTCGCCCTGCGGCTGTGTGGCGCCGCCCTGTCCGCCGGGACCGCTCGGGCCGCTCTGCCCGGCGCCCTGCTCCTGCCTGAACTCGCCCCGCTTGAACTGGCCGTCGACCTTCATGACGTTGAGGCTGAGCCCGCCGACTGCGTCCGCGACGCCGTCCTGCTTGCCGATCGTGTCGACGGTGGAGGAGGCCAGTGTCTGGAAGCCCTGGGCCAGGACCCGGTCGCTGCTCTGCGTCGAGTCGTCGTCGTTGCCCTTGGCGTCGAACTCGAACTTCGGGCGGGCGTTGGCGGAGCCGGGTGCGGCGGCGGCCTTGGTGACCGTCATGTCCGTACCGAGTCCGTACAGCGATTCCAGGACCTTGTCCTGGGCCTTGCTCATGCCGGAGGAGACCGAGCTGACGATGATGACCAGCGCGATGCCCAGGGCCAGTCCCGAGGCGACGACCAGCGCCGCCTTTCTGCGGCGGCGCAGCTCGCGCCGGAGGTAGGTGAAGTACATGGCGTGAGGCTATGGACGGGTTGTGATGGTGGGTTAAGGCCACGATGAGAGCCGGATGAGAACGCCGGAGGCGGCGGCTCCGCGGATCCGAGGGGATCCGGGGTGCCGCCGCCTCCGTACGGAATTCGGGACGTGCGGGCAGATGCGTGAGGAGTGGTGCGGGCGGGCGGGTCAGGCCTGCGAACCCGCCGTCCACTCCGCCCAGCTCATGTTCCAGCCGTTGAGGCCGTTGTCGGGCGTGATGGTCTTGTCCGGGGAGTTCTTGACGATGACCACGTCGCCGACGATGGAGTTGTTGTAGAACCACGCGGCGGGCTGGTTGGCGTCGTTCGCGCCCTTGACGTCGGCGAGGCCGACACAGCCGTGGCTGGTGTTGACGCTGCCGAAGATCGACCGCGCGCCCCAGTAGTTGCCGTGGATGAAGGTGCCCGAGGTGGACAGCCGCATGGCGTGCGGCACGTCCTTGATGTCGTACTCGCCCTTGCCGTCGTCGTCGGTGAAGCCGACCGTCGCACCGTTCATCCGGGTCTCCTTGAACTTCTCGGAGATCACCATCTGCCCGTTGTACGTGGGGTTGTCGGGGGAGCCGGAAGAGATCGGGATGGTCTTGATCGTCTTGCCGTCCTGGGTGACGGTCATCGTCTTCGTGCTCGCGTCGACCGTCGATACCTGGTTGCGGCCGACCTTGAAGGTGACGGTCTTCTGCTGTACACCGAACACGCCGTCCGCGCCCTCGACGCCGTCCAGCGCCAGCTTCAGCGTGACGGTGGAGCCGCCCTGCCAGTAGTTCTCCGGGCGCAGGTCGAGCCGCTGCGAGTTGAACCAGTGGCCGACGACCGGCTGGCCGCTGCTGGACGTCACGGTGATGCCGTCCTGGACGGCCTTCTTGTCCGTGATCGGCTTGTTGAAGTTGATCGAGACCGGCATGCCGACGCCGACCGTGGAGCCGTCCTCGGGCGTGAAGTTTCCTATGAAGCTGTTGGCGGGCGAGACGGTGGTGAACGAGGAGTTCTCGTGCGCCTCGCGGCCCTTGGAGTCCTTGGCCGTCGCGTTGATCTTGTACGTGGTCGAGCGCTCCAGCTGGACGTCCGGCTTCCAGCTCGTGCCGTCGGCGGCGAGCGTGCCCTTGACGGCCACACCGGCCGAGGTGGTCATGGTGACCTGGGAGAGCGTGCCCTTGGCGACGGTGACCTTGGCGTCGTTGTTGATGCTCGCGTTGGTCGCGCCGTTCTTCGGCGAGATCGTGATCTGCGCTTCCGACGCGTCCTGGGCGGCCGCCTTGTCGACCTCGGCCGCCTGCGACTTCTTGGAGCTCTCGGCACTGGTGCCGCTCGCGCCGCTGTCGTTGCAGGCAGTGAGCACAAGAACGCCGCCAAGCAGTGCGGACGCGGCCATCAGGCCTTTGCGCCGCTTGCTGTCCGTCATCACACGCTTCTCCATCGTTGCCGAATCCCCAAAAACCCCGAGCAGAGCCGCCGCCGAACGGCGAAACCCGTCAATGTCCGTAGAACCCATGGAAAGGGTTCCAGGTTCCACATCCAAAATGGATGTGGGGAACAACACTCATCGACGCACCCGTGACAGCGGTGGTTCCCGCCGCCGATCACGTATACGGGCACCACGGCCCCGGCCCGCGGGAAGCGGGCCGGGGCCGGTGGCTCACCAGCTGCTAGACCCGCCGCTCCGCACCGCCGCTCACGCCGCTGTGCTCGCCGTCGTCCTCCCCATTGTGCGGGACGCCGTCGGCGCCCTCCTCGAAGTACTCCTCGTACTCATCCCCGTCCTCGTCGAGGTCCCAGGCGTCGGGGTCCTCCGGGTCGTAGTCGACGATCTCGCTGCTCCAGGATGCCTGGGCGAGCTCGACCCCCGGCACCTCGCTGACCAGGTCGAACGGATCGACGAGGGAGGCGAGGGCCTCCGCGCCGTCATCCCGTACGGCCGCCTCGGCCTGCAGGCGTTCCTCGGCGGACTCTGCGCCGGGCTCCCCGAACTCGGCGGCGATGGACTCCAGCGCGGTGCCGCTGAGGGCCTCGGGGTCCGTGATCTCCAGCACCATTTCGACGCGTAGTCGAACAAACCGTGATGTCTCAGAAGTACTCATGTGACGGAGCGTAAGCTGCCCGCCCTCGCGACTTTCCTGCGACCCGCTGCTTTCACTAGCATCGGCGTACAGGCCTAACTCACGGCTGTGACAAGGGGGATCGATTCCGTGGTCGCTGCTCGCCGCCCGCTTCTGACCGCCACCGCCGCGGGCACGTTGCTGGCCGCTCTGTGGTTCGTCCCGTCCGCCAACGCGACGGACGAGTCGGCCGGCGGACCGGGTGCGCAGAGCCGGCCGGTCACCGCGGCCGTGGACACCGGAACCGGTCCGAGGCTCGCCGACACCGGGACCGGGGTCGACACCACCCCGTATCTGATCGGCGGCACGGCGTTCCTGGGCATCGGCGCGGCGTTCGTCACCTACTCGGCACGCCGCGCCGACGTCCTCTGACTCAGGCCAGCGGTCCCGTCACCGGCTCGACCGCCGCGACCAGCTTGCCCGCGCGTACGAACGCGTCCGCCGCGGCCAGGTCCGGTGCCAGGAAGCGGTCCGGCCCCGGCCCCTGGACGCCCGCCGCGCGCAGCGCCCGGATGGCGGCCTGCGAGGCGGGGGCGGGGGTGAGGCCCCGGGCGGCGCGGATCTCGACGGCGCGGGTCGCCGCGTACAGCTCGACGGCGACGATCCGGGCGAGGTTGTCGACGGCGGTACGGAGCTTGCGCGCCGCCGACCAGCCCATGGAGACGTGGTCCTCCTGCATGGCGGAGGACGGGATCGAGTCGGCCGAGGCGGGGACGGCGAGCCGCTTCATCTCGCTGACCAGGGCGGCCTGGGTGTACTGGGCGATCATCAGGCCCGAGTCCACACCGGCGTCGTCGGCGAGGAACGGCGGCAGCCCGTGCGAGCGGTTCTTGTCCAGCAGCCGGTCGGTGCGGCGCTCGGTGATCGAACCGAGGTCGGCGGCGACGATCGCCAGGAAGTCGAGTACGTACGCGACGGGGGCGCCGTGGAAGTTCCCGTTGGACTCGACCCGGCCCTCGGGGAGCACGACGGGGTTGTCGACGGAGGAGGCCAGCTCGCGGGCCGCGACGACGGCGGCGTAGTCGAGGGTGTCGCGGCCGGCGCCGTTGACCTGGGGGGCGCAGCGCACGGAGTAGGCGTCCTGCACGCGCGGCGCCTCGTCCTCCTGGAAGTGGCCGGTGAGGCCGGACCCGGCCAGGACCCGCAGCATGTTGTCGGCGCTGACGCCCTGGCCCGGGTGCGGGCGGATGGCGTGCAGTTCCGGGGCGAGGACCTTGTCCGTGCCGAGCAGCGCCTCCAGGGAGAGGGCGGCGGTGATGTCGGCGCAGGTGTAGAGGTTCTTCAGGTCTGCGAGGGCCATGACGAGCATGCCGAGCATGCCGTCGGTGCCGTTGAGGAGGGCGAGGCCCTCCTTCTCGCGCAGTTCGACCGGGGTGATGCCATGGGCGGCGAGCAGCTCGCCCGCGGGGCGCACGGTGCCGTCGGGGCCCTCCGCGTCGCCCTCGCCCATCAGCGTCAGGGCGCAGTGGGAGAGCGGGGCCAGGTCACCGGAGCAGCCGAGCGAGCCGTACTCGTGGACGACGGGGGTGATGCCCGCGTTGAGGACGTCGGCCATGGTCCGGGCGACCGCGGGCCGTACGCCGGTGTGCCCGGAGGCGACCGTCTTGAGCCGCAGGAACATCAGGGCGCGCACGACCTCGCGCTCGACCCGCGGGCCCATGCCGGCGGCGTGCGAGCGGACGATGTTGCGCTGTAGCTGTGCGCGCAGCTCGTGGCTGATGTGCCGGCTGGCCAGCGCTCCGAAGCCGGTGGAGACGCCGTAGACCGGTTCGGGCTTGGCGGCGAGCGCCTCCACGATCTCGCGGGAGGCGGCGAGTGCGCTCACGGCGGCCTCGGAGAGCTCGACGCGAGCGTTGCCGCGGGCCACGGCGATGACGTCCTGAGCGGTGGTACCGGACGTCCCCACCACGACTGTATGCATATCCATATTCAGAAGCGTACGGATTGAATCCCTTCATGTCACTAGTGGTTGTGCGGTTGACCCCTTACCGATCCGGTCACACGGTCAGGGGCGGCTGCCGCGCAGATGGCGGCGGTCGTGCGGGGACTTGGGCGGTGCGTCGGCGAGCCGGATCACCTCGCCGTCGCGCCCCGCCACCACCGGCTTCGTGGAGCGGGCCGCCTTCGCCCGGTACTGGGCCGCGTCCGCCAGCCGGAACAGCCGTCGCGCCGACACCACCGGGCCGATCGGATCGCCGGTCGACGCGATCCCGCACGCCACCCCGTCACCCAGCTCCAACTCGGCCGCCCGTTCGCAGAGTTCGGTGGCCACCCGGATAACCTCGTCCGCCTCGGGGCCCACCGCAAGCAGACAGAACTCATCACCGCCGAGCCGGGCCGCGAGCGCGCCCGGCAACATGGCTCCGCAGCGGGACAGCACCGAGCCGAAACGTTCCAGCAGGCGGTCGCCCACCGCATGGCCATGGGTGTCGTTGACCCGCTTGAGACCGTTGAGGTCGCAGACGACCAGGCTCACCACCGCCCCGTCCGTCCGGTGCAGTTCCACCGCCTCGTCGAGCCGCACGTCGACGGCCCGGCGGTTGGCCAGCCCGGTCAGCGGATCGGTGAAGGCGAGCTTGCGGACCTCTTCGAGCCGCTCGGTCTGCGCGATCCCGGCGGCGACGACGGCGGCCAGCACGGTCGCGAAGTCCGCGTCCTCCCGCCCGAACACGGGCGCCCCCACCGGACGGGCCACATACAGCTCGCCCCAGGCCCGCCCGCGCAGCACGATCGGCGCGACCACGCAGCAGCCGCGCCCGCGCCGGCGCAGGGCCGCCACCCGCCGGCGGCCGTACACACGCCCGTACCCCCGCACCCCCGCCTCCCCGTCCGGCGGGCGCCGCGCCGGGCCGTCGGCGGTCTCCACCCAGGCGTCCGGCTCGCCGCCCCCGGCCCACCGTTCGTGCAGGAATTCCGTGATCTCCGGGAACTGGTGCACCGGATACGTCTCCTCCTCGGGGAACTCCTCCTCCCCTTCGGCCCGTTCGCCCGCGTTCACCAGCACGCGCAGCCGTCCGCGATCGCGCTCCCACACGGACAGCGCGGCGAAACTGCCGCCGAGTGCCTCGCACGCCCCCAGCGCGGCCGCTCGCCACGACCCCCGCGGGGTGTGTGCCGCCGCCATCATCTGCGCAAGCGAAACCACGGCCCGCAGCCGCGCATCATCACCACCCATCGCTACAGCTTATGTAGCTTTGCAGTGGTTTGATCAGTTTGCGACATCGGCAACATCCGTTGCGTGTCCTGTGCGCGTCCCCCATGAACACACCACACCGCATCACTCGCCCGGCCAGTTCGGCTTCCGCTTCTCGTTGAACGCGGCCACACCCTCGGCCCGGTCGCCGGAGAAGGCCACCGACCGCCAGGCGGCGTCCTCGACTTCGAGTCCGGCCCGCAGATCGAGGCCCTGCCCGAGCCGCAGCGCCCGCTTGGCCGCCCGCAGCCCCACCGGGGAGTTGGCGGCGATCCGGCCCGCCAGGGCCAGCGCGGCCTCGCGGTCCCGCCCCGCCTCCACCAGCTCATCGACCAGCCCCGCGGCACGGGCCTCGGCCGCCTCCACCCGGCGGGCCGTGAAGACCAGCTCGGCGGCGGCTGCCGCACCGATCCGCCGCGGCAGCAGCTGCGTACCGCCACCGCCCGGAATGACACCCACCGACACCTCGGGCAGGCCCACCACGGCCGTACTGTCGGCGACGATCAGATCGCAGGACAGGGCCAGCTCGAATCCGCCGCCGAGCGCGAAGCCGTGCACGGCCGCGATCGTCGGCATCGGCAGTTCGAGCACGCCGGTGTACGCGGCGCGGGCGGTGGGGCGCTGGCGCAGCAGATCGGCGTCGGTGAAGGAATTGCGCTCCTTCAGGTCCGCGCCCACGCAGAAGGCCCGCTCATGGCTGGAGGTGAGGACGGTGACCCGTACGCCCGGGTCGGCGGCGAGCGCGGCGCAGGCGGCGGCGATCGAGCGGGCCATGTCCGTGGACACGGCGTTCATCGCCCCGGTCCGGTCCAGGACCAGCTCGGCGACGTGCTCCTGCCCCTCGTGGACCCGTACGACGACGAATTCCCCGAACCGCTGCTCGGACGTGACGGTCATGACTGCACCCCTCCGGTTAACGAGCGTTACCGGAGGGATCCTATGCATCGCCCCCGCAGGGCGGTCGGGGCGATGCCCGCACGGCGGTCCGGGGTGCCGTCAGGGCGTGCCCCGGCGCGCCAGCAGCCACGGCTCCACGACGCCGAGGCCGCGCACCGGGCGCTGCCACATCGGCTGCAGCCCGTAGCGGTACCTGGGCACGGCCACCGGCTCCACGCCCTCCTGGCGCTCCTTCTCGGCGACCGCGGCCTCCTCGGCTGCCTGCGCCTCGGAGGCCGGAGCGTCGCCGGTACGGGTCAGCTCCTGTGCGAACGCCCCGTCCACCAGCACGGCGTCCTTCGGCGCTATCGAGGTCAGCCGGCTGGCGAGGTTCACCGTCGTACCGAAGACATCGCCCATTCGGGTGGTGACCGTGCCGAAGGCGATGCCGACGCGCAGCGCGGGCATGGTCTCGTCCTGGGCCATCGCCTCTATCAGCCGCAGCGCGATCTCGGCCGCGGTGCCCGCGTCGTCGGCGGCGTAGAGGACCTCGTCACCGAGGGTCTTGATGAGCCGGCCGCCGTGGGCGGCGACCAGGTCGGCGCAGGTGGTCTCGAACGACTCGACCAGCTCGCCGAGCTCCGCCTCCTCCAGCCGCCGGGTCAGCCGGGTGAACCCGACGAGGTCGGCGAAGCCGACGGCCAGGCGCCGGTCGACCATCTCCTCGTCGTCGGCGGCCTGCACGACCCGGCCGGTGGCGGCGGCCAGCTGGCGCCGCCACACGTACACCAGGAACTCCTCCAGCTCCGGGAGGAGCAGCTCGACCAGCGGGTACGTGACCTCGGTCCGGGTCATTCCGGGCTCGGGCGGCTCGGTCAGCCCCTCCAGGAATGAGTCGATCTGCCACTCCGCCAGCCGGGCGGTGGTCTGCCCGGTGGACCGGGCCACCTGGATCGCCATCGGCTCGCTGAGCAGCCCCGCCTCGACGAGACCGGCGAGCCGGCGCAGCGCCAGCACATCGGCCTCGGTGAGCGCCCTGGCCTGCCCGATGTCGGCGAAGCCCATGGCCCGCCAGAAGCGGGAGGCCAGGTCCATCGAGACACCGGCGGTACGGGCCGCCTGGAACGGCGTGTAGCGACGGTCGGCGCCCAGGATCAGCTGTTCCAGCCGGATCGCGAGGGGGTCGTCGGTCGGTTCCGCCGTATGGTCGACTTCGTGATGCGGCGTCGGGTGGACCGAGGGTTCCGACGGGGGCTCCGCGCCCGCACCGGAGGTCGTGTCGTCGACGGTCACCAGCCGCCTCCTGCCCGTTCCCTGCGCACTGCCCTGCCGATCTGTCGGTGGATCGGCCTCAACGATACGGCAGGTGTGCCGTGGCTCACGTCCCTCGGTCGTCCCGGAACGTTCCCGGGTGGCGCCCGCCCTGCGCCGGACGTGCGCGCCGCCCCTCAGGTCAGGCCGCCCCCGGCGCCCCGCAGGTGCACGATGTCGCCCGCCGACACGGGTTCCTGGAGGCCGTCGTCGGTGGACAGGACCAGCCGGCCGTCGCCGTCGATCGCCACGGCCTCGCCGGTGAGCGTGCGCTCGCCCGGCAGCTGGGCCCGTACCGTTTGCCCGAGCGTCGCGCAGCCCGCCGCGTACGCCTCCTGCAGACCGCTCGCCGCCGCGTCGCCGCCCGCCGCGCGCCACTGCTCGTACCAGTGGTCCAGGGAGCGCAGTACGCCCCGCAGCAGCGTCTCCCGGTCGGTGGAGACCGCTCCGGCCATGGCCAGGGACCCGGCCCCCGGAGCGGGGAGTTCATCGGCGCGCAGGGAGACGTTGAGGCCGATGCCGACGACTACGCCGTTCCCGGCGCGTTCGGCCAGGATGCCGCCCGTCTTGCGTTCCTCGCCGTCCACAGCGACCAGGAGGTCGTTGGGCCACTTCAGTGCCGTGTCGACGCCCGCCGCGCGGGCCAGCCCCGTCGCCGTCGCGACACCGGCGAGCAGCGGCAGCCAGCCCCACCGCTGTACGGGGACGCCCTCGCCCGGCGTCAGGAAGACGGAGAAGAACAGGCCCGAACGGGCCGGAGCCGTCCAGGTGCGGTCGAGGCGGCCGCGGCCCGCGGTCTGCTCCTCGGCGACCAGCACGGCGCCTTCGGCGAGCCCCTCCGCCGCACGCCGGGCGAGATCGGTGTTGGTGGACCCGGTGGTCTCCACGACGTCGAGCGAGGCCCACAGCCCGCCCGGCCGCAGCAGCCCGCGCCGCAGCGCGGGGACGTTCAGGGGCGGCCGGTCCAGGTCCGACCAGCGGCTGTGAGGCGCATCCGAAGGTGTCATGCAAGCCAGACTAGGTGTGGCAAACGACGCACTGCCGAACCGTATCCGCGCCGATACGCTACGGATCAGTAGGTGTTCAGGCACCTGATCAGCAGCACAGTCGTCCCCGTGACCAGGCAGGGAGCCGCCACCCGATGTCCGAGCCGGAAGAGATCGACATCCACACCACCGCGGGCAAGATCGCGGACCTGCAGCGCCGTATCGACGAAGCAACGCACGCGGGCTCCGCGCGCGCGGTCGAGAAGCAGCACGCGAAGGGCAAGCTGACCGCCCGCGAGCGGATCGACCTGCTGCTCGACGAGGGTTCCTTCGTGGAGCTCGACGAATTCGCCCGGCACCGCTCCACCAATTTCGGCATCGAGAAGAACCGCCCGTACGGGGACGGCGTCGTCACCGGCTACGGCACGGTCGACGGCCGTCCCATCTGCGTGTACTCGCAGGACTTCACCATCTTCGGCGGCTCGCTCGGCGAGGTCTACGGTGAGAAAATCGTCAAGGTGATGGACTTCGCGCTGAAGACCGGCTGCCCGGTCATCGGCATCAACGACGGCGGCGGCGCCCGCATCCAGGAAGGCGTGGCGGCGCTCGGACTGTTCGCCGAGATCTTCCGCCGCAATGTGCACGCCTCGGGTGTCATCCCGCAGATCTCGCTGATCGTCGGACCGTGCGCGGGCGGCGCGGTCTACTCCCCCGCGATCACCGACTTCACCGTCATGGTCGACCAGACCTCGCACATGTTCATCACCGGTCCCGACGTCATCAAGACCGTCACCGGCGAGGACGTCGGCTTCGAGGAGCTGGGCGGCGCCCGTACGCACAACACCACCTCCGGTGTGGCACACCACATGGCGGGCGACGAGAAGGACGCCATCGAGTACGTCAAGTCGCTGCTGTCGTACCTGCCTTCGAACAACCTCTCCGAGGCGCCGGCCTTCCCCGAGACGGCCGGCATCGCCACCACCGACGAGGACCGCGAGCTCGACACGCTCATCCCGGACTCGGCGAACCAGCCGTACGACATGCACACCGCCATCGAGCATGTGCTGGACGACGGCGAGTTCCTGGAGACCCAGGCCCTGTTCGCGCCGAACATCATCACCGGCTTCGGACGCGTCGAGGGCTTTCCGGTCGGCATCGTCGCCAACCAGCCGATGCAGTTCGCGGGCTGCCTGGACATCAACGCGAGCGAGAAGGCCGCACGGTTCGTCCGTACGTGTGACGCCTTCAACGTACCCGTGCTGACGTTCGTCGACGTCCCCGGCTTCCTGCCCGGCGTCGACCAGGAGTACGGCGGCATCATCCGCCGCGGCGCCAAACTGATCTACGCCTACGCGGAGGCGACCGTCCCGCTGATCACCGTGATCACCCGCAAGGCCTTCGGCGGCGCGTACGACGTCATGGGTTCCAAGCACCTCGGCGCCGACATCAACGTCGCCTGGCCGACCGCGCAGATCGCGGTCATGGGCGCGCAGGGCGCGGTCAACATCCTGCACCGCCGCACGATCGCCGCCGTCACGGACCCCGCCGAGGCGGAAGCCACCCGCGCCGAACTGATCGCCGACTACGAGGACACGCTCCTCAACCCGTACGTGGCGGCCGAACGCGGCTACGTGGACGCGGTGATCATGCCGTCCGACACCCGCGCCCACATCGTGAAGGGGCTGCGCCAGCTGCGTACGAAGCGGGAGTCGCTGCCCCCGAAGAAGCACGGCAACATCCCCCTCTAGAAAGGGTCCTGGCCATGATCAAGGTCGTACGGGGCAACCCGACCCCGGAGGAGCTGGCCGCCGCACTGGCGGTGGTCCGGGCGCGCGCCGCGGCGACGGCCGACGTGTCGTCCGACGCGCCCGCGCTGCCCGGCCAGTGGTCCGACCCGGAACGCATCGCCCGGCGCGAGCGCCATCTGCCGGGCCCGCGGGCCTGGGCGCGGACGTACTGGCCCGGATAGCCGGCGGTCGCACGTTTCCGGAGGTCCGGACCACTTCGGGCCGGGCCTCCGGTGCGTACGGGCACGATCTGGTCCGTACGCACCAGGGCGGCTGAGTACCCGTACTCAGGCGCGGTATCCGCCGCCGAAGCAGGATCGGTCCCATGCTGTGGTCCGACCCCGAGAACAGGCCCCCGAAGGAACTCCGCGACGCCCAGAACATGATGCGCCGCGCGGGGCTGGTACTCGCACTCGCGATGGTGGTCGCGATGTTCGTACTCGGGACGCGGTAAAAGGCCTTCTGGCCCGTCCGGCGACTGAGGACCGGGGTCCGGGGCAGAGCCCCGCACGCCCCCTCAACTCCCCTCCGTGTTGGGCCCCTTCAGCCCCTGCAAGGTCAGCATCAGCAGCCGGCCCGCCAACTCCGGGTCATCCGGCGACTGTTCCGCGGCCAGCGCGATCGCGTTCGTCAGCTGCATCAGGTCGTCGATCGACACGTCCGCCCGCACGGCCCCGCTTCCCTGCGCCCGCGCCAGCAGCACCGCCCCCGCCTCGCGCAACGGCACATTGCACTGCGACAGCGCCGAAGTCTCGTCCCGTGACGTCGACATGAGCGCCTGGGCGAGCCCCCGGTACTCGCCCGCATGGGTGATGATCGCGCCCAGCCACTCCACCAGGCCCCCGCACGGCTGCTCCGCCCCCGCGAGTTCGTGGGAACGGGTGATCAGCGAGGTCAAAGCCTCCTGGAAGACGGCGTTCATCAGCGCGTGCCGGTTCGGGAAGTGCCGGTACAGCGTGCCGATCCCCACGCCCGCGCGGCGCGCGATGTCCTCCAAGGACGCGTCGGTGCCGTGTTCCGCGAAGGCCGTACGGGCCTCGCCCAGCAGCCGGTCGTAATTACGGCGCGCGTCGGCACGCATGGGCCGGGCCGGCGTCTGTGCCGTGCTCATCGCCATTGCGCAGTCCTCCCTTTTTCCGCCCCGGGGTCCAGGATGCCATTGCATATCCGGAGGGTGCCTCCGTATCGTTTCGGAGGCACCCTCCGAATAACGTCCCCGGATCCCCTGGAGGCAATACCGTCATGCCGGAAACAGCCACAGACACCGCGGCGGACTCCACCGCCACCGCCCTGCCGCACCGCCCCGCCTTCGCCCTCACGCTGATCCTGACCTGCCAGATGATGCTGATCCTGGACGCGACCGTCGTGAACATCGCGCTGCCCGACATCGGCGCGGAACTCGGCTTCAGCCCCGCCGGACTGTCCTGGGTGCTCAACGCGTACACCCTCGCCTTCGGCGGACTGATGCTCATCGGAGGCCGGCTCGGCGACCTCATCGGCCGCCGCCGCGCACTCACCGTCGGCGTGCTCGTCTTCACCGTCGCCTCGCTGCTCGGCGGCCTCGTCGACAGCTCGGCGCTGCTGCTCGTCGCCCGTACCACGCAGGGCGTCGGCGCGGCGCTCGCCGCACCGTCCACGCTCGCGCTGATCACCACCACCTTCGCCGCGGGGGCCGAACGCGACCGCGCGCTCGGCCTGTTCACCGGCGTGGCCGCCGCCGGTTCGGCGATCGGGATGATCCTCGGCGGCGTACTCACCGACGTGGGCTCCTGGCGCTGGACCCTGTTCATCAACGTCCCCCTGGGCCTCGCCGTCGTGGCGCTCGCCCCGCTCGCCATCCGCGAGACGGCCCGCACCCGCGGCGCCCGCTTCGACGTCGGCGGCGCCCTCACCGGTACGTCGGGGGTGACCGCGCTCGTCTACGCGTTCATCCGCGCCGCCGACCACGGCTGGGGCGACGCCCAGGTGACCTGGGCGTTCGTCGCGGCGGCGGCACTGCTCGGGGCGTTCCTCGCCGTGGAGCGCCGGGTGCGGCAGCCCGTCGTACCGCTCGATCTGTTCGCCGTACGCAACCGTGTCATCGCCTTCGCCGGGATGCTGCTGGTGCCCGCCGCGATGTTCGGGGTCTTCTACTTCGACACCCAGTACTTCCAACTCGTCCGCGGCTACAGCCCGTTGCGCACCGGGCTCGCCTTCCTGCCGCTCGCGGTCGGCATCTTCGCCTCGTCCATGCTCGCCGCCAAGGCGCTCGCCCGCTTCGGTCTGCGGCGCACCGCGGGCGGCGGTCTGGTCCTGGCCACCGCCGGGATCCTTCTGCAGAGCATGCTCTCCACGGACAGCGGCTACTGGACGGCTCTGTTCGGACCGCTCCTGATCAACGGTCTCGGGCTGGGATTCGTCTTCATGCCGCTGAGCGTCCTGATCCTCACCAGCATCGGCCCGGACCGGGCCGGTGCCGCGTCCGGACTGATGCAGACCATGCAGCAGGTCGGCGGCGCACTGGGGCTTTCCGCGCTCGTGACCGTGTACGGGGCCGCGGTGCGGGCAGCGGATCTGCCGGGGCCGGACGGCATGGTCGAGGGCTACTCGACCGGGCTGCTCGCCGGGGCCGGCTTCCTGGCGCTGACCCTGGTCCTGCTGCTCAACGCGAGGACGGCCGCCGCGCCGCCCTCGCAGGAGTGAGTGAGTGACGCACGACGGGGGCCTTCGGATTCATTCGTACGACTGAATCCGAAGGCCCCCGTCCCGTCATCGAGCGGCGGGATACCGCACGCTTCAGTCCTTGATCTCGCAGATCACGGCGCCGGAGGAGACCGAGCTGCCGACCTCGGCGGCCAGCCCCTTGACGGTGCCGGCGCGGTGCGCGTTCAGCGGCTGCTCCATCTTCATGGCCTCCAGGACCACGATGAGGTCGCCCTCGTGGACCTGCTGGCCCTCCTCGACGGCGATCTTGACGATGGTGCCCTGCATCGGGGAGGCGAGGGTGTCGCCGGAGATCGCGGAGCCGGTCTTCTTCGCCGCGCGGCGCTTGGGCCTGGCGCCCGCCGCGAGTCCGGTACGGGCAAGGCTCATGCCCAGCGACGAGGGCAGCGAGACCTCAAGGCGCTTGCCGCCGACCTCGACGACGACGGTCTCGCGGCCGGTCTCCTCCTCCGCCTCCACATCGGCGGGCGCGGTGAAGGGCTTGATCTCGTTGACGAACTCGGTCTCGATCCAGCGGGTGTGGATCGTGAACGGGTCGCTGGTGAAAGCCGGATCGGCGACGACCGCGCGGTGGAACGGAATGGCGGTGGCCATGCCCTCGACGTTGAACTCGGCCAGCGCGCGCGCCGCCCGCTGCAGCGCCTGCTCACGGCTCGCACCGGTCACGATCAGCTTGGCCAGGAGCGAGTCCCAGGCCGGGCCGATCACGGAACCGGACTCCACGCCCGCGTCGAGGCGGACACCGGGGCCGGTCGGCGGGGCGAACGTGGTCACCGTGCCCGGGGCGGGCAGGAAGCCGCGGCCCGGGTCCTCGCCGTTGATCCGGAACTCGAAGGAGTGCCCGCGCACGGCAGGGTCGTCGTAGCCGAGCGCCTCGCCGTCGGCGATGCGGAACATCTCGCGCACGAGGTCGATGCCGGTGACCTCCTCGGTGACCGGGTGCTCGACCTGGAGGCGGGTGTTGACCTCGAGGAACGAGATCGTGCCGTCGGTGCCGACGAGGAACTCCACCGTGCCCGCACCGACGTAACCGGCCTCCTTGAGGATGGCCTTCGACGCCGCGTACAGCTCCGCGTTCTGCGCCTCGGAGAGGAACGGCGCGGGGGCCTCCTCGACCAGCTTCTGGTGGCGGCGCTGGAGCGAGCAGTCACGGGTGGAGACGACGACGACGTTGCCGTGACTGTCGGCCAGGCACTGCGTCTCGACGTGGCGCGGCTTGTCGAGGTAACGCTCCACGAAGCACTCCCCGCGGCCGAACGCGGCCACGGCCTCACGGACCGCGGAGTCGTACAGCTCCGGGATCTCCTCCAGCGTGCGCGCCACCTTCAGACCGCGGCCGCCACCACCGAAGGCGGCCTTGATCGCGATCGGCAGTCCGTGCTTCTTCGCGAACGTCACGACCTCGGCGGAGCCCTCGACCGGGTCCGGCGTACCGGCCACCAGCGGGGCACCGGCGCGCTGCGCGATGTGCCTGGCCGCGACCTTGTCGCCGAGGTCCCGGATCGCCTGCGGCGGCGGACCGATCCACGTCAGGCCCGCGTCGATGACGGCCTGGGCGAACTCGGCGTTCTCCGACAGGAAGCCGTAGCCGGGGTGGATCGCGTCCGCCCCGGAGTCCTTGGCAGCCTGGAGCACCTTGGCCATGTCCAGGTAGCTGGCGGCCGGGGTGTCACCGCCCAGGGCGAATGCCTCGTCGGCCGCACGCACATGCAGAGCGTCGCGGTCCGGGTCGGCGTAGACGGCCACGCTCCCGATTCCCGCATCCCGGCATGCCCGAGCAACACGGACAGCAATTTCGCCACGGTTGGCGATGAGCACCTTGCGCACGATGGCTCCCTCCTTGAAACAAGCTGAGTTTAGGGACTACCGACACGGCCCTACGACCCGTCCCCAATGGTGAGCTTGCCCACACGGAGTGTGATTCGAGGCTTGCTCAAGTCGCGAAATCCCTTGTGGCACCACGGTACGCCGGGATCCATAACCGCACAGTAGCCACGAGGTGTGGTCCAGGTCTCTGTTCGTGCAGGCAGCCACGCCCGGTGTTTCTTTGTCGAGTCCCCACTAACGGGCGAACGATTCTTTGCCCGACGCACGAGAGCCGCGACAAGGGGGCGCGCGGAAAGCGCACGGGTATGCGCCTCAGGCGCGGGGCGGGGGCGAAGACCGTCAGGACCCTTGTCCGGAGCGTTACCGATTAGTAGGGTCCGCGCTATCGCACGTACTGCAGGTAACAGGGGGTGAGCACCGTGGTGCGCAGACCGGTGGCGATCGTGGCCGCGATCGTGCTGTTCGTGGAGGCCGTGGGGATCGTGGTCATCAACGGCATCCTCGCGACGGTCGTCAAGAACCAGGAGATGTCACTGGCCGGGCTGGACTCCGCCGCGATGTCCAACGGCACCTGGGTGATGGGCGGTGTCTTCGGCCTGTATCTGCTGCTGTGCGGGCTGGCCCTGCTGCTGACCGGCATACGCGACCGGGCCCCGGGCCGTATCGCCCGCATCGTCCTCATACTCTGCGCGGTGGTGCACGGGGTGCTGGGTGCGCTGACGGTGGGGCTGGTCGGCTGGGCCGCGTTCGCGTTCCTGATGGTGGTGCTCGGGCTGATCGTGCTGGCGCTGGTGGCGTACGGCCCCGAGCCCGAGGCCGAAGCCGAGCAGCCTGTGGACGACGCCGGGCCGAGCGCTCCGGCGACGGTCTGAGCCGGACGCGTACGGCCCGGCTCGGGCGCAGACCCGGCTCGCGCGCAGCTCCGGCTCAGACAGATCCGGCTCACGCGACTCCGGCTCAGACCCACAGTTCGGTCACGGAGATCCCCAGCTCGCCCAGCAGCCGGCGCAGCAGCGGCAGCGAGAGGCCGATGACATTGCCGTGGTCGCCCTCGATGGAGTCGATGAACGGCGCCGAGCGGCCGTCCAGCGTGAAGGCGCCCGCCACGTGGAGCGGCTCGCCCGTGGCCACGTAGGCGGCGATCTCGGCGTCCGTCGGTTCGCCGAAGCGGACGGTCGTGGAGGCGGTCGCCGAGGCGTTACGTCCGCTCGCGGTGTCGACCACGCTGTGGCCGGTCCGCAGCACACCGGCCCGGCCGCGCATGGACTTCCAGCGGGCGATGGCCTCCTCGCTGTCGGCCGGCTTGCCGAACGCCTCGCCGTCGAGTTCGAGCACCGAGTCGCACCCTATGACCAGAGCGCCCGCCGCCTCCGGCCGAGCGGCCACCGCGGCGGCCTTGGCCTCGGCGAGGACGAGCGCCAGCTCGGCCGGTGTCGGGGCGCTCAGTGCGTCCTCGTCCACCCCGCTGACGACCACCTCGGGGGCGAATCCTGCCTGCCGCAGCAGAGTGAGACGGGCGGGGGAGGCGGAGGCGAGTACGAGACGGCGCTGATCAGTCATACGCGCCATCGTAGAAGGACCGGGACGGCGCTCGTCCCGCGCGCGGGTCAGCCCCTACCGGCGCCGCAGATCCGCCACCCTCGCCCGGTCCCCCTGGCCCTGCCCCTGTTCCGCCAGCGCCGCGGCGCTCCGCAGTTGCTGCGGGCCCGGTCCCCCGGGACCACCCCCGCGCGTGCGGCGCTGGCCGGGCAGGGGCATGTCGCGGCGGGGCTGGCGCCCCGGTGGGAGGGGTTCGGCCGGGGCCGGGCCGCTCCCGGCACCCGCCACCGCGATCTGCACCCCCTGGTCGGCCAGGGCCTGCAGCTCCGTGGCGGCACGGTCGTCGTGGCCGGGCGGTTCGTCCGTCACGAGGCGGGTGATGAGGTCCGTCGGCACCGTCTGGAACATGGTGTCGGAGCCGAGCTTGGTGTGGTCCGCCAGGACCACCACCTCCGCCGCCGCCTGAACCAGGGCCCGGTCCACGCTCGCGGAGAGCATGTTGGACGTGGAGAGGCCGCGCTCCGCGGTGAGGCCGCTCCCGGAGAGGAACGCGCGAGAGACCCGCAGCCCCTGGAGGGACTGCTCGGCACCGCTGCCCACCAGGGCGTAGTTGGAGCCGCGCAAGGTGCCGCCGGTCATCACCACTTCCACCCGGTTGGCATGGGCCAACGCCTGGGCGACCAGCAGTGAGTTGGTGACGACGGTCAGGCCGGGGACCCGCGCGAGCCGGCGGGCCAGCTCCTGCGTGGTCGTACCGGCACCGACGACGATGGCCTCGCCCTCTTCGACGAGACCGGCGGCCAGGTCGGCGATGGCCGTCTTCTCGGCGGTGGCGAGATGGGATTTCTGCGGAAAGCCGGACTCCCGCGTAAGACCGCCCGGCAAGACCGCACCGCCGTGCCGGCGGTCGAGGAGTCCTTCTGCCTCCAGTGCCCGCACGTCCCGCCGTACGGTCACTTCGGAGGTCTGGACGACGCGGGCGAGCTCACGGAGCGATACCGCCCCGTTGGCGCGCACCATTTCGAGGATCAACTGACGACGTTCTGCAGCGAACACGAAACTGACAGTAACGCGGCGCACGAGTGTTTTCAGCAGTTTGCGCCGAATAACGGAAGTTGTACATACAAGGGGCCGCCAAGTGGTATAGGCGGCCCTGTTGTTGTTCCGTACTGATCGTCAGACGCTCTCCGGGCCGCCCGAGTTGCCGGGAGTTGCCCGGGATCACCGGGTTCCCGCAGGCGCTTACGCCTCGCCCGTGCGCTTGCGGGCGTGCAGCTGGCGGGCCACTTCCGCGATCGATCCCGACAAGGACGGATACACGGTGAAGGCGTTTGCGATCTGTTCGACCGTCAGATTGTTGTCGACCGCGATCGAGATGGGGTGGATCAGCTCGCTCGCCCGCGGTGCGACGACGCAGCCGCCGACCACGATGCCGGTGCCGGGCCGGGCGAATATCTTGACGAAGCCGTCGCGGATGCCCTGCATCTTGGCGCGCGGGTTGCGCAGCAGCGGCAGCTTGACCACACGGGCGTCGATCTTGCCGGCGTCGACGTCGGCCTGGGTGTAGCCGACGGTGGCGATCTCGGGGTCGGTGAAGACGTTCGAGGAGACCGTCTTCAGGTTCAGCGGGGCCACCGCGTCGCCGAGGAAGTGGTACATCGCGATACGGCCCTGCATGGCGGCGACCGAGGCGAGGGCGAAGATCCCGGTGACGTCACCGGCCGCGTACACGCCGGGGGCGCTGGTGCGGGAGACCTTGTCGGTCCAGATGTGGCCGGACTCCTTGAGCTTGACCCCGGCCTCCTCCAGGCCCATGCCCGCGCTGTTCGGGATCGCGCCGACCGCCATCAGGCAGTGCGAGCCGGAGATGACCCGGCCGTCGGCGAGGGTGACCTCGACCCGGTCGCCGACGCGCTTCGCCGCCTGGGCGCGGGAGCGGGCCATGACGTTCATGCCGCGGCGGCGGAAGACGTCCTCCAGCACGGCGGCCGCGTCCGGGTCCTCGCCCGGCAGCACCCGGTCGCGGGACGAGACGAGGGTGACGCGCGAGCCGAGCGCCTGGTAGGCGCCCGCGAACTCGGCACCCGTCACACCGGAGCCGACCACGATGAGCTCTTCGGGGAGCTCGTCGAGGTCGTAGACCTGGGTCCAGTTGAGGATGCGCTCGCCGTCGGGGAGCGCATCCGGAATCTCACGCGGGTGGCCGCCGGTGGCGATCAGGACGGCGTCGGCGGTGAGCCGCTCCTGCGTACCGTCGGCGGCGGTCACCACGACCGTGCGGGAGCCGTCGGCGGCCTGGAGGCCCTCCAGACGGCCGCGGCCGCGCATCACGCGTGCACCCGCACGGGTGACGGAGGCGGTGATGTCGTGGGACTGGGCGAGCGCCAGGCGCTTCACACGCCGGTTGACCTTGCCGAGGTCGACGCCGACCACCCGGGCCGCCTGCTCGATGTGCGGCGTGTCGTCGGCGACGATGATGCCCAGCTCCTCGTACGAGGAGTCGAAGGTGGTCATCACCTCTGCCGTCGCGATCAGGGTCTTCGAGGGCACGCAGTCGGTGAGCACGGACGCGCCGCCGAGGCCGTCGCAGTCGACGACGGTCACCTCCGCGCCGAGCTGGGCGCCCACCAGTGCCGCCTCGTACCCGCCGGGTCCGCCGCCGATGATCACGATCCGGGTCACGAAAAGTCCGCCTCGCGTGTGTCATCCCGCGGCCGTCTGCTGCCCCGGCCGGGGGTCCGGGGGCTCACCCCGGGGAATGCAGTACGTACTTCATTGTCCCGCACGCGCCAAGGTGCTTCGCCCCGGGGCCCTCCATACGTGCGCCGGGGCGTGCGCGGCGGGGTCCCAGACGGGAAGCGGAAGCCCGTACGGACCCCCGTACGGGGTCTTCCTCACAGGAATCGACGTTCCGCCCATCACCTCCCGTACCCTCGACCCCATGTCGCTCTACGCCGCGTACGCCGGCAACCTCGACGCGCGGCTGATGACCCGCCGCGCTCCGCATTCCCCGCTGCGCGGCACCGGCTGGCTCAACGGCTGGCGGCTGACCTTCGGCGGGGAGCAGATGGGCTGGGAAGGCGCGCTCGCCACGGTGGTGGAGGCGCCCCGTTCGCAGGTCTTCGTGGCGCTGTACGACCTGGCGCCGATGGACGAGGACTCCATGGACCGCTGGGAGGGTGTCGGCCTCGACATCTACCGGCGGATGCGGGTGCGTGTGCACACCCTGGACGGCGAGGAGCCGGCCTGGATGTATGTGCTGAACGGATACGAGGGCGGGCTGCCGTCCGCCCGCTATCTGGGCGAGATCGCGGACGCGGCGGAGTCCTCGGGCGCACCGCACGACTATGTGATGGAACTGCGCAAGCGCCCCTGCTGACCCGTCGGACCTGCACTTTTGTGTGAACGTACGAGTAAGCGTGTGCAGACTCCGCACATGGGCATCTACGCGCGTAGGGAATCACCGGCTACCCTCATCCGCGTGAACGCATCTGTTATTCCGGACAACATCCAGGGCGACCCGCACGCCGCCGCCGCCGACGCCGCAGCCCGCCTGCGCGAGCTGACGGGCACCGAGACCCACGACGTCGCGCTCGTGATGGGTTCCGGCTGGGCTCCCGCGGGCGACGCGCTCGGCGCTCCGGAGGCCGAGTTCCCGGTGACCGACCTGCCCGGTTTCCCGGCGCCCGCCGTGCAGGGGCACGGCGGCACGATCCGCTCGTACCGGATCGGCGAGAAGCGCGCCCTGGTCTTCCTCGGCCGCACGCACTTCTACGAGGGCCGCGGAGTCGCCGCCGTCGCGCACGGGGTCCGTACCGCCGTCGCCGCGGGCTGCAAGACCGTCATCCTGACGAACGGCTGCGGCGGTCTGCGCGAGGGCATGCGCCCCGGGCAGCCGGTCCTGATCAGCGACCACATCAACCTGACCGCGGCCTCCCCGATCGTCGGCGCCAACTTCGTCGACCTGACCGACCTGTACTCGCCGCGGCTGCGCGCGCTGTGCAAGGAGGTCGACGAGACCCTCGAAGAGGGCGTGTACGTGCAGTTCCCCGGTCCGCACTACGAGACCCCGGCCGAGATCAACATGGTCCGTGTCATGGGTGGCGACCTGGTCGGCATGTCCACCGTGCTGGAGGCGATCGCCGCACGGGAGGCGGGGGCCGAGGTGCTGGGCATCTCACTGGTCACGAACCTGGCGGCGGGGCTGAGCGGGGAGCCGCTCAACCACGAAGAGGTGCTGCAGGCGGGGCGGGACTCCGCCACCCGGATGGGCACGCTGCTGGCGCGGGTGCTCGAACGGATCTGAGCCGGACGAAATCCACGCCGCACCCGGCAGAATCAAGCCCCTCCGGCGATCGAGGAGCGGGGGGCCGGGGCAGCGACGCCGTAACCCACTTCACCGCAGAAAGGCGGACACCGTGCAGCAGGACCTCATCGCGCAGGCCAGGACGTGGCTCGCGGAGGACCCCGACCCCGAGACGCGCGACGAGCTCGCCGCGCTGATCGACGCCGAGGACCTCGACGAGCTCGCCGCGCGGTTCGCCGGCACGCTGCAGTTCGGCACGGCCGGGCTCCGCGGTGAGCTGGGGGCCGGGCCGATGCGGATGAACCGCGCGGTCGTCATCCGCGCCGCGGCCGGACTGGCCGCCTACCTCAAGGCGAAGGGGGAGACCGGCGGGCTCGTCGTCATCGGTTACGACGCCCGCTACAAGTCCGCCGACTTCGCCCGCGACACCGCGGCCGTGATGACCGGAGCGGGCCTGCGCGCGGCGGTGCTCCCCCGCCCGCTGCCCACCCCCGTGCTGGCGTACGCCGTCCGGCACCTGGGCGCCGTCGCGGGCGTCGAGGTGACCGCCAGCCACAATCCGCCGCGCGACAACGGCTACAAGGTCTACCTCGGCGACGGCTCGCAGATCGTCCCCCCGGTGGACGGCGAGATCGCCGCGGCGATCGCCGCGGTCGGCCCGCTCGACGGCGTACCGCGCCCCGACAACGGCTGGGAGACCCTCGGCGACGAGGTCCTGGCGGCCTACCTGGCCCGTACGGACACGGTGCTCGCCGCCGGATCGCCGCGTACCGCCCGGGTCGTGTACACCGCGATGCACGGCGTCGGCACCTCGGTGCTGACCGCCGCCTTCGCCCGGGCCGGATTCCCGGCGCCCGTTCTCGTCGCCGAGCAGGCGGAGCCCGACCCGGCGTTCCCCACCGTCGCCTTCCCGAACCCCGAAGAGCCCGGCGCGATGGATCTCGCCTTCGCCACCGCACGCCGTACCGGCCCCGACCTCGTCATCGCCAACGACCCGGACGCCGACCGCTGCGCCGTCGCCGTCCCTGACCCCGCCGCCGACGGCGGCTGGCGGATGCTGCGCGGCGACGAGGTCGGAGCGCTGCTCGCCGCCCATCTGGTGAACCGCGGCGTGAGCGGCGTCCTCGCCGAGTCGATCGTGTCGTCCTCGCTGCTCGGCCGGATCGCCGGTAAGGCGGGCCTCGGCTACGAGGAGACGCTCACCGGCTTCAAGTGGATCGCCCGCGTGGACGGCCTGCGGTACGGATACGAGGAGGCGCTCGGCTACTGCGTCGACCCGGAGGGCGTACGCGACAAGGACGGCATCACAGCCGCGCTGCTCGTCGCCGAACTCGCCTCCGTGCTCAAGGAGCAGGGGCGTACCCTCCTCGACCTCCTCGACGACCTCGCGGTCGACCACGGACTGCACGCCACCGACCAGCTGTCGGTCCGGGTGGAGGACCTGTCGGTCATCGCGGACGCCATGCGACGACTGCGCGAACGGCCGCCGACCGCGCTCGCCGGCCTCCCCGTCACCTCCGCCGAGGACCTGTCGCAGGGCACGGACCGACTGCCCCCCACCGACGGCCTGCGCTACCACCTGCAAGGCGCCCGGGTCGTCGTCCGCCCGAGCGGCACCGAACCGAAGCTGAAGTGCTACTTGGAGGTCGTGGTACCGGTCACCTCGGCGAACGAGCTGCCCGCGGCCCGCGCGAAGGGCGCGGAACTGCTCGCCGGGATCAAGCGGGACCTGTCGGCGGCGGCCGGGATCTGAGCGCTCGCGCGCCCGGGTGTCATCCGAAGCGGCCGTTCACGTAGTCGGCCGTGCGGTCGTCCTGTGGTGCGTTGAACATGTCGTCGGTCGGGCCGTGTTCGACGATGACGCCCGGTGTGCCCTGCTCGGCGAGGAAGAACGCGCAGTGGTCGGAGACCCGTGCCGCCTGCTGCATGTTGTGGGTGACGATCACGATGGTGACCTCCTCCTTGAGGTCGGCGATGGTCTCCTCGATGCGGCGGGTGGAGGTCGGGTCGAGCGCCGAGCAGGGTTCGTCCATCAGGAGCACGCGGGGGCGTACCGCCAGCGATCTGGCGATGCACAGGCGTTGCTGCTGGCCGCCGGAGAGTGCGCCGCCGGGCTGGCGGAGCCGGTCCTTGACCTCGCGCCACAGACCGGCCTTGGTCAGGCACTCCTCGACGAGGTCGTCCCTGCCGCCCCTGGCGGCCTTGATGCCGTTCAGCTTCAGGCCCGCGAGGACGTTGTCGTACAGGGACATGGCGGGAAACGGGTTGGGCTTCTGGAAGACCATGCCGATCTCGCGGCGGGCGCGGGTGATGCGGCGGCCGCGGTCGTAGATGTCGTCGCCGTCGAGCAGTACCCGGCCCGCCAGGGATGCGGAACCGATCAGTTCGTGCATCCGGTTGAGGATGCGCAGGAAGGTCGATTTGCCGCAGCCGGACGGGCCGATGAGGGCGGTGACCTCCAGGGCGGGCATGTGCAGCGAGACCCGGTCCAGGACCTTGTGGTCGCCGAACCAGGCGGAGACCGCTTCGGCTTCGAGGGTGGCGGGGGAAGCGGTGACGGTGCGCGGGCGGTTCGGCGCGGTGGTGGGCAGCGGGATGGTCTCGGTCATGGTGTCGGTCAACTCCTGGTTTTTCAGAGCAGGTTGGGGAGGAGGCGGGTGGCCGCCGAGGCGACCGAGAGGCCCAGTGCGGCCAGGACGGGGCCTGCGGTGATCCAGGTCTGCCAGCTCCCCCACACCCGGTGCAGCCAGACCGCGAGGAGTGCGGCGGCGAGCAGGGCCTGCGACCAGAGGAAGACCGTGAGCCAGGTGCCGCTGCCCTGCCCCTCCCCGCCGAGGGCCTCCTCCGCCGGGCCTATCCAGCCGGGGCGGACGTGGCGGGGCGGGCTGGGCTGGACGGGGGTGGTGAGTTCCGCATCGACGTACAGCACCGCCGCGGGGGTGTACGGGCTGCCGGACGCGGTGATCAGGGTGAGCCTGCCCCGGGCCCCGGCGGGTGCGGGGACCTCGTCGCCGGGGCGGCGGACGCCAAGGACCTCGTACACCGCCTTGCCCTGACCGGTCCTCACCTCGATCCTCGCCCCGGTGGGAAGTCGGGACAGGCCGTTGAACGGGCTGCCGTACGCCCATTGGCGCCCCATGATCACGCTGGTGCCGGCCTGTCCGGGCAGCGGGGTGTCGCGGCGGTGGCCGGGCCCGGACATCAAGGCGCCGGACGTGGTGCCCTCGCCGACGACCTCGCGCAGACCGAGGACGGGGATACGCAGGAGAGCGACGGGCGCGCCCATGGAGACGGGTTTGTTGTCGAAGGTGCGCTGGCCCACCGGGGCGGTGCCGAGGGCGAGTTGCCTGCGCAGCTCGTCGTAGGCGGTCTGCTGGTCGCGGGCGTGCTGGAGGTGTCCGACGACCGTGAGGCCGGCGGCGAAGCCGAGAAGCACGGCCGCGAGGACGCACAGCGCCGCTCCGGCCAGGGCGAGACCGGGGCGGGCGGCGGGGGGCCCGGATGTCGCGGCGGGGCCCGGTGCGGGCGGGGCGGGGGTCACCGCCGGGGGCGGAGTCAGCACGGTTGTCACGTCGGATGCACTCCTCGTCGTACGGGATGTCGGGACGGGGCGGGGGCCGTGGCCCCCGCCCCCGTACGTCAGAACCGGAGCAGGCCCCTGCGCCGGGCGTGCATCACGAACGCGGTGCCGAGGCCGCACAGGGAGAGCGCCGCCAGGCCGAGCGCGAGGGCGCTGGTGCCGGTCGAGGCGAGCGGGCCCGTGGCGGAGCCGCCGCTGTCGCCCGATCCGTCGCCGCCGGTGGACGAGTCGTCGGTGCCGCCGTTGTCCGTCCCTTCCGTCGTGCCGCCGTCGTCGGCGCCCGCCGAGTCGCTCGGGTCGGGGCCGGGTGCGTCACCGATGGCGAAGAGGAACTCGACGCTGTGGCCGTCGGCCCTGTCCTCGGCCAGGGTGAGGGTGTACGAGCCGTCCTCGATGTCCTCGGGAACGGTGAACGCGTAGGCCTTCACGGTCCCTTCGGCGTCCGCCGTGGCATCCGGGTAGGTGGCCCCGCTGTCGGCGAGGGCGACCTTCACCTTGGCGTCCTTGGTGTAGCCGCGCGCGGTGATGAGGACCTTCTGCCCTGCGGTCAGCGTCGGGTTGATCTCCAGGGGCGTGCCGTCCTCGTCGGTGGCGTCGAGGTCGGCGGGCGCGGTGGGCGTGGAGCTGTCGCTCGGGGTCGGCGGGGGCGTGGAAGCGGCTGCGGTGACCGTGTGGGCAACCGCGGTGGAGACGGACTCCAGGTACGCGGACGCGTCCGTCGGCACGAACTTCGCGGTGAGCGTGTGCACGCCCTCGGCCAGCGCCGTCGTCTTCAACTCGGCTGCCCCGGAGGTGACATCGGCCTTGGCCAGCTCGGTGGCCCCGTCCAGGAAGGCGACCTGTCCGGCGGCGCCCGCGGGCGTGACGGCGGCCGTCAGCTTCACCTCGGTACCGGCGGGGGTTGTGGTGGCGGGCGTGGCGGTGAGGGCCGTGGTGGTGGGCGCGGCGGCCTTGAGCGCCCAGGAGTCACCGGTGACCTGGATCTGCGCCGGGAAGTACTTGCTCCCCACGTTCGCCGCCGTGCGGCAGTAGAGCCGGATCTCGTAGGTGCCGTCGAGCGACCCGGTGAGGATCTTGAGCCGCAGCTGGGCCTCCAGCGACGTGCCGGTGGCGATGTCGGTACTGAACGGCCCCTGGTCGAAGGGCGCGCCGACTGCCGTCTTGCCCAGGGGCAGGTTGCCCGTCGGCTCGGACCGGTCCCAGCGCAGGTTCAGCGAAACCTGCGCCGCGTTCGCTGTGGGGCAGGCACCGTCCGCCGTCACCCCGGGAAAGGTGGGGCTGTCGGCGATCTTGCCCGAGGTGACGGGCAGCGTCAGCTTGCCGAGGACGTCGACGGGATCGGCATGGGCCCGGGGCCCCGTGCCGAACACGGCGGCGGCCGCGGCCACCAGCAGTGAGCAGCAGACCAGCAGGGCCGCGGCGGTTCTGGGTGGTGCGAGGTGTCTCATGGTGGTGAATCCCCCCAATGGGATGTGGTGGCCGGACGGTGGGTACCCGGCGTGATGTTCCGTGGATACGCCGGGGGCCGGGCACCCAGTGGGTGCCCGGCCGTCGCGCGGTTACTGGGTGATGTTCAGCTCTCGCCCTTGAGGCCGGTGCTGCCGCAGGCGGCGATGGCGCCGAAGCCGTAGGTGTTGATCACGCCGGTCTGCGCGCAGACCTTGGACGCGGAACCGACGAAGGCGGCGGCGAGCGTCGGGTCGGTCAGCTTGGCGGTCGGGACGACGTTGTAGACGTCACGGTTGAAGGGGAAGTCCACGTTGAGCGTGCCGTCGGCCAGCTGGGGCTCGGCCCCGTCGACCGAACCGAGCACGGCGTCACCGCGCCGGTCGATGACGTCGACGATCTCGTTGCCCTGGGCGATGTACTGCGCGACGGAGTAGGGGGCGATGTCGCCCGCGCTGTCCAGCGCCTCACCGTTGTGCTCCTGGACGGTGTCGTCGACGCAGGTGCCGAAGGTGTCCTCGGTCAGGCCCAGCTGGCCCAGGAAGAAGGACCGGGTGCCGGAGCCGGACTGCGGCAGCAGCGGGGTGAGCGCCACGCCGTTGAGGGAGGTCGTCTCGCAGGTGTAGACGGAGACGAGCTGCGCCTTCGTCAGCGCCTTGGGCAGCGCGCTGTCGCCGCGTACGGCGAAGGTCACCGCGTCCTTGCCGAACGGGATCCAGGTCAGGTCGTTGGTCGAGCTGTCCGCGACACCGCGCGAGGAACGCGCGAAGTCCAGACATCCGGTGTTGTTGTCGACGGCGTTGCGCAGCGCGTTGATGCCGGCCGAGGAGCCGTTGGGCCGGGCGATCTCGCAGCCGGTGGCACGCGTCTTGATCGGCGACGTGCCGGTGGCGTTGTACGAGGCGATGAGGGTGCCGCTGTCGATGGCGGCGCCGAGGCCGTTCACGACGTCCTGGGTGGTGTCGGAGCCGACACCGGCGAGCACCCGGTAGTCGCCGGGGGGCGTGTCCGCCGAAGCGGGGATCGCCATGGCGCCGAGAGCGAGGGCTGCGGTGCCGATGACGGCACCGATGCGTGCGCGGGACTTGACGTTCACTTCTGTTCTCCTCCGTGCATACGGGTACGAGGATCGGAAGGAATGGACGCTCAAGCAGAATTCTGAATTCTTTTTCAACCGGCCCGTCGACCGGCCACCGATAACTTTTCCGCATCCGGTCTTCGGCGGCCACCAACGGCGACGGTTGTTCAGGTTACGAAATGCTTTACGAGGTGACACCTGGGGAACTCACCCGGCCCGGACGGATTTCCGCACCGAAATGCGTAGCAGAATGGGGCCGGAAAGGCCCGCGATTCCGCCCGCGAGCAGCACGCCGATCAGCACCCAGCGGACGATTCCGAGGACGGTGGAGGGGGTCAGCCCGCCGGATTCGGCGACGTTCTGCCGCTTCGGGCCGGCCGGGTCCGCCGAGGGCGCGGCCCCGTCCGCCGCGTCGGGGTCCGCGACATCGGCGGCGGATACGCCCGCGGCCGCACCGGCGCCCCCGGTCCCGCCGCTGCCCGCTCCCGCCGGTCCGCCGCCCGAAGCGCCGGCGGAGCCGCCGGGCCCGCCCGGGCCCGCTCCCCCGTCGGAGGACTTCGGGTTCTGCAGCCGGTCCGCGGCGGCGCGCGCCTCGTCCCGGAGCGCCGCGGGCAGCGGCGCGTATCCCGGCGGGAGCTGCCCGGGCGAGACGCCGGGGCTCTGGCCCGCCCCCGCCGCGTACCGGATCAGCGAGGCGTAGTCCTTGCGCTCGGCAGCCCCGGTGCTCGTGTAGCCGCCCGCGTAGACGACCGAGGCGAGCGGGTACGCCTGCCCCTTCGCACCGCCCGGGTTCGGCGCGAGCACGCCCGGTACGGCCGAGTCCTTCATCGCTGCGACGCCCGCGAGGAGCGAGGCGGAGGTGGGCTGGACGAAGGCCCCGTCGGCATTGCGCAGGGACGCGGTCTGGAGGCCATAGCGGGCCGCGGACGCGGCGTCGGTGATCGCCAGGACCATGCGCTCGCCGGAGAGCGGCGGTGTGTTGACCAGCTTGGCGGGTGCGCCGTTGCCGCCCGCGGACGGGGTGGTCGTGGCGCCGTTGTTGCCCCGGCGGGTGCGCAGGGCACCCTCGTGCATGTCCTGGACGTACGGGGCCACCTCGATCGTGCCGTACTCCAGACTCTCCTCACCGACGGTCACGGCCGTGCGCGTCGGGTCCGCCTTGGGGAAGTCGGACCGGGTCGTGTCCTGGTCCAGGCGGAGTTCCTTGAAGTACGGGTTGATCCTGGTGCCCCAGGGGTCGGGGCCACCGGCCAGGAATTCCCGCGCCTCGGTGTCCGATCGGAGCCACTTCCACAGCATTTCGGTGGTGTCGGAATTCGCCAGCTGCACCATGAGGCTCATCGGCGGCTGGTTGAAGCTCTGCCAGTCCTTGAAAGCCGGATTGAGCCGTTTGAATTCTTCGTCGTGGAACAGGCTGAGCGGATTGTCTTTGATGTGTTCGAGGACGGTCCGGCCTCTGCGTGTCACATCCCTCTGGTACGAGGAGGTGAGGAGTTTGGCGAGGAGTCTGGGGGTGAGTTTCATCGAGGTGAGCTGTCCGGAGCCCGGGATTTCGACGAAGAAGCCGACCGCCAGGCCGCTGACCGCGACCGGCGCGTGCACGACGGTTCCGATGGCCCCGTACTCCTGTGGCTGCAGCGGGTCGACGGTGAAGGCCAGCCCGGGCGCCCCGGAGGTGGGCCGGCTGACCGTCCGCCGTGCGTTCTCCTCGCTGTTCTGACTGAACGCGAACTTCACGCCGCCCGCGCCCGAGCAGATCGTCGGCTGCCAGGAGCTGATCGCGTCGGTGACCAGTTCCGAGCCGATCACCCGGCGCTCCACCCGGTCGGCGGGGCAGGTGTTGCCCACCGGCTGGAAGTCCAGCGGCACCACCAGGCGCTGGGCCCAGTTGGAGGCGGTGAGGGGCGAGGAGTCCAGCCGTCGGCCGGTTCCGGTCGAGCCGTCGACGTCGTGCTCGCCGCGCGGTACGACGACCAGCCAGCAGGAACGTCCCTCGACCGCGCCGGACCTGTTCACCGGGTCGCCGCAGCCGAGCTGCGAGGCCTCCTGCACGGTCTGCATCTGGAAGGTGAACTCCCCCGTGCCGTCCTCGTGCGTGAGCGCGTACGGCTCCTCGTTGGTGTCCAGCGTGCTGAAGTAGGTCCAGTCACGCGATCCGGTGGTCTCGGGCTCGCCGCCGGCGGGCCGGAACGGCACATAGGACTCGCCGCTCGGCCCGTTGCCGACGTACTCCTTCTCGGCAGGGTCGGGCACACCGTCGATCTGGCGCAGCCCGGTCCAGTTGCCTCCCTGTGCCTGCGCGGTTGCGCCGCTGCCGAACTGGCACTGCTCGCGCGAGGGCCCCGCGGAGCCGTCGCCCCAGCACTGCATGATCTGGAGGTAGTTGTGGTGGAAGCCGGTCTCCGTCGGACTGCCGCCGGTCCAGGTGATCCGTACGCCCTGGGCCCGCAGCTGCTGGGTCTGGTGGACGGTGACCTTGAGCTTCGAGAAGTCGTCGTACGTGCCCTTGCGGCCGGTCACGGTGACCGCTGAGCCCGTCGCCGCCTGGGCGAGGGGGGCGGTGGCGGGCAGGGGCAGCAGGGCGACCACCAGGGCGGCCAGCAGCGCACCGATGCCGGTGACGACGCGTCGGTTCCTCATCGCAGCGACCCTCCCTTGCGGCGGCCGCGCGCGGCGAGGGCCCGCGCGGCGAGCGGCGGTCCGACGACCACGCCGAGCAGCAGCACGGCGGACAGGGCCATGAGCACGCCCCGCAGGCCCAGTGAGTCACCGGCGGCGAGCGTGACCGGGTTGCCGACGACCGAGGAGTCACCGGCCCCGCCGGAGTCGTCGCTGATCAGCTCGCCGGTGTCGGGATCGATGACGCCGCCGGCCGAACTGCCCGCCGTACCGCCCGAGGTCCCGTCCGTACCGGACGTTCCGCCGCCGGACGATCCCGCGGTCGTGGTGCCACCGGAGGCGCCGCCCGAGCCGCTTCCCGTACCACCGCTGCTCCCCGAACCGCCCCCGGAGGCGCCTGGGTTGACCCGGGTCTGCTCCCTGGCTCCCGCCGTGCCGTCCGCGCACTGCTGAGGGCCCCGCTTGTCGCAGGCCTTCGGGTACGGGGCCCTCTTGGCGAGGGTGTTGGAGCCGTCCGGGGAGAAGGTGGGGTTGCGGCACTTCTTGATGTCGATGCCGCCGGTGGGTGCGCCCGGGATCCGGCGCACCTGGGCAAATCCCGCCTCGACGAGGTTCTTGGGCAGCGGCGAGTAGCCGAGTTCCTCGGCCTGCTGCTGTCCGTCGCAGAGGAAGTAGTTGGCGAAGGTGGCGAGCGTTCTGCCCTTGGCCTGGGTGAACGGCTGCTCGGTCGTCGTGGGCACGACCATGTAGCTGTAGGAGGAGAGCGGGTAGGTGCGGCGGTCGGCGGAGCGGTAGACGCCGTCGAGGATCTGCGTGAGGTAGTTCTCGGAGTTCTCGTCCTCGTTGATCCGGGCCTTCATCAGGGCCACGGCGACGCTGGAGGCGGTCGGCTCCACGTAGTAGCCGGACGCGTTGAGCATCTTCGCCACCGGGAAGCCCGTGTTCATCGCGTACGAGTACTCGACGTAGGTGATCGCCCCCTCGGCGTGCCCCTGCTTGGTGTAGCCGGAGACGCCCAGCGAGCCGGACTTGGCGATGTGCGAGGAGCCGGGCACGACGGGGAAGTACGAGGTCATGCCGCAGGGGGTGGACCGCCCGGCCCGCCTGCAGTAGTCGTCCCACAGACCGCCGTGCTCCCTGGCCATCCAGGTGGTCAGCTGGGCCGTCGTGCCGGAGCCGTCGGAGCGTACGACGGGGATGACGCGGCGGGCGGGCAGATTGAGCCCGGGGTTGTCCGAGCGGATCTCCGCCGCGTTCCACATGGTGATCCTCCCGGTGAAGATCTTGGTGAGAACCTCGCCGGAGAGCCGCAGGTTGGTGACCTTCTTGCCGCCGATCCTGAGGTTGTACATGAAGGCCGTACCACCGGCGACGATCGGCATGTACGCATAGCCCCGCTTGGGCGGCGCGTCCCGCATCCCGCCCTCGGTCAGCCCGTACGGGATCTCGGAGACGGCGAAGTCCGCCGTGCCGTTCTTGAACTGCTCGCGGCCGACCGAGGAGCCGACGGCCTGGTAGTTGACGGTCATCCCGCTGTTGGAGGAGACGTTGCGGCGCCACTGGTCGAGCGCGTTGGAGCTCCACGTCGAGCCCGCACCGCTGATCTTGGTGTACGAGGCGGCTTCGGCGGTCGGCGGCTGAAGGGCGAGCAGCGCGCACACCAGTGCCGCCACCGCCATGGTCAGTCGGGAGACGGTTGCGGGTCTCACTGCTCACTCCTCGTTTCCATGGGTGTCTCTGACTTGGCCCGCGCGGCAAGACGTTCGGCGAACCGTTCGGCGTCGCGGCGTGATGCCAGCACCCGCCGGTGTTCCTGACGCTTCGTCAACCGCCCCGCGCCGCGCCCGCCGATGACCCGGGCGACGATGAACAGCAGCAGGACGAGCACCATCAAGGCGGCCGCCGTTCCGAAACCGCGGGCGATCATCGTGGGCTCGGGCGACTTGACGAACTCGAAGGTGGCCAGCGGCAGCGAGACCTGCGGCCCGGACAGCGGATCACTGTTGAGCTCGGCGGTGAATCCGGCGGTCAGCAGCACGGGCGAGGTCTCGCCGACGCCGCGCGCGGTGCCGAGGATGACGGAGGTGGTCAGCCCGGACCGGGCGGTGGGCAGCACCACGTGCCAGACGGTGCGCCAGCGCGATGTGCCGAGGGCGTACGAGGCCTCCCGCAGCGTCCCCGGCACCAGCCGGATCACCACGTCGGCCGCCCTGATGATGATCGGCAGCATCATCACCGCGAGGGCGAGGGAGGCGGCGAGCCCGGACCGTTCGAAGCCGAGGGCCAGGATCACCGTCGCGTAGATGAACAGGCCCGCGACGATCGACGGCAGCGCGGTCATCGCCTCGACAACGGTCCGTACGAAGCGGGCGAAGCCGCCCGGCACCTCGTTCAGGAAGACGGCGCAGACCATGCCGGACGGCACGGTCAGGGCGAGCGCGATGGCGATCTGCTCCAGCGTGCCGACGATCGCGTGCAGGATGCCACCGGCCGAGAGCGGGTCCAGCGGCCCGGCCTGCGCCATGTCCTGGGTGAAGAAGTTCAGGTGCGGCAGCGCCTTGCGGCCCTCCCACAGGGTGAAGACGACGACGAAGGCCAGCGCGACGACCATGACCAGGCCGAGGCTCTGCACGACGACGGCGGCCAGCCGGTCCCTTACCGCGGGGCCGTTCTCGTCGAACGAGACCAGCAGCCCGTACAGGGCGAGGAACAGCCCGTACGCGACGGCCAGGAAGCCGATGGTCCCGCTGAACGGCAGCAGCCGGGCGAACAGCAGCCAGGTGATCGAGAGCGCGGCGGCCACGGCGCCCAGCAGCGCGTACACATCGGTGGCACGCAGCAGCACGAGGGACCGCCGCCGCTCCCCCACGGACGGCGCCGCCTCGATGACGGCGGGTCTCTCGGGTGCGATGGTCATCTGCTTGTGTTCCCCTCATTCACTATTCACTCGCCGCGCCGGACCGGCTGCGGGCGACGATCGACGACGCGGCGAAGTTGACGACGAGCGTCATCAGGAAGAGCGCGAGGCCCGCGGCCATCAGGGCCGACATGCCGAACTCGCTGGCCTCGCCGTAGCGCAGGGCGATCAGCGCGGCGACCGAACTGGCCCCGCTCTGCAGGACGTGCCACTGGATCTCGAAGACCGGCGAGATGATCAGGTAGACCCCGATGGTCTCGCCGAGCGCCCGGCCGAGTCCGAGCATGGTGCCGCCGATCATGCCGCCCTTGCCGAACGGCAGGACGACGCTGCGGATCATGCCCCAGCGGGTGGCGCCCAGCGCGTACGCGCCCTCGCGTTCACCGACCGGCGCCTGCGAGAACACCTCGCGCATCACCGAGCAGGCGATCGGCGCGACCATCAGCGCCACGACGACGCCCGCGACCAGCGTGGAGGACGTGTAGACGCTCTCCGGCGCGAGCGGGTCGGACGGATCGGCGCCGTCGACACGGAAGAGCGGGATCCAGCCCAGATAGGTCGCGATCCAGCGGGCGGTGGGGAGGATCTTCCCTTCGAAGAAGAACAGCCCCCACAGCCCGTAGACGACGGACGGCACGGCGGCCATCAGGTCGACGACACTGATCAGTGTGCGGCGCAGCCGGGGCGGCGCGTACTCGGAGATGTACAGCGCCCCGCCGATCGCCAGCGGTACGGCGACGGCGACGGCCACCAGCGCGATGAGCACCGTCCCCACGAGCACGGCGGCGATCCCGAAACGGCCTGCGTCCGGCTCCCATGCCTCGGTCGTCAGGAACGACCAGCCGGCCCGGGACAGCGCCTGCCAGGCCCGGTAGAGCAGAAACCCGCCGACCAGCAGCATGACCGCGAGCACCAGCCCGCCGCCGCTGCGGGCCACCCCCCGAAAGACGCGGTCGGGCAGCCCCGGGTCCGCGTACAGCCTCCGGGGCAGGTCCGGTACCCCGGTCGCCTCGGTCCCACTCGTATCTCTCGTCACGCGGTCGACGCTGGCGGTGCGTCATGGACATGCGCGCTCCGCGATGTGAATGAGGTGTGCCCTATGGGCAACTTCCGCTGACGCCCCCCATCTCGCCGAGCAGCGCCCGGAACCGTTCGTAGGCGGCCCGGCAGGTCGAGTGCCGTTCGTACGCCCGCGCCGATACGGCGGTGGCCCGCCCGTCCCGGTCCCGGAGCAACCACATCCAGCCGTTGCCCTCCGGCGTGTGCTGCACCCCGCCCGCCAGACCCTGCTGCCCGGCGCACAGTTCCTCGAACGCGGCACGGCAGTCGCCGTGTTCACGGTACGAGAGCGCGGAGACCGCGACCACGCGGCCGTTCTGCGCGATCAGCCGCCAGCCGTATCCGCCGTCCGTGTCGATGTCGATCCGGCAGCGCGCGCCGCTCGTGTCCGCTCTGCCGGAACCGCCGGCATCCGTCATCTCGCCCAACCCCCCGCCGCCCGTATCGGAAGTCGGGGCAGCAAGCGCAATCTATGGAGACGGACGTGACCGGTGGGACCCGAAACCGGCGACATGGTCGGCTTTCACGCGGAAGTTGCCCGTAGGGCGCCCGGCATACACAAAGGCGTACCGGCCGGGCGCGGTTGCTGCCGCTCCACGCGCGAGGCTCTCCGGAGACAGACCCTAGGAGCGTGGAGGCACCGGCGCCAGACGCAGTTGCTGCGGCGCGGACTTCAGGTACGCCGAGAGGTCCGGCAGGGGCGCCGTGTCCCCCGTGGTGAACCACAGCACGACGTCCTCACCCGTCCGCACGGGCAGGGCGGGGAACGTGTTCTCCGCGTGCTCGGTGCGGTGCACCGCCAACGGCGGTGTTCTGTCGGCGAGTTCCGGGCGCAGATGCTGCTCGAAGTGGCCGGCGAAGGCGTCGGCGTCCACGGGATGGCAGATGGTCGCGACGACCGGCCCGGCGCCGTCCGGGGCGCTGAAGCCCGGTCCGCGCAGCAGGAGTACGTCGTCCGAGTCCAGCATGGTCGCGTTGGCCGCCTCGCGGTGCCCCTGCCAGACGGGGCCGTGGTAGAAGGCCCGCAGCGCTCGCGCCCGCCCGTCCATGTCCGGGAAGCTGCGCAGCCAGACGAAGCGGTCCGGGTCGTCCAGATCCCGGAACCGGCCGCCGACGGTGATGCCCACGGCCTCCTGCCCGGTCACGAACTCCCGCTCGAAGAGCTCGATCAGGGTGTCGCGGGCGCCCGGGCGGAGGGTGTACTGCCGGAGTTCGACGATGGTCACGAGGCGCCCTGCGACCGGTCCCGGCTGAGCTCCATGACCCTGTTGAGTTCCCAGCTCCGCCCGCCGTCCGCCGAGAAATCCCGCTCCCAGCGGGCCGAGTCGGCCGTCAGCGGCTGCCAGACGAAGTGGACCCGGACCGGGCGGCCCCGATAGGTGTCCTCGATGCTGCCGCTCCCGTCGAACAGGGGGCGGATGACGGCGTGGCCGGGAAACGCTTCCCAGCTGTCACTGCCGGCCAGAAGCTCGGTCAGCCTGCGGTTGGCCACGTTCCAGGAGCCGTGAAGGAATGCGAAGTCGTTCATGCCCCGGAGGCTAGAGCCGGTCCACTGCCACCTCCTGTCAGTGGATACTGGCGGCCATGCGCGCCGGCCGACTGATCTCGCTGCTCCTGCTCCTGCAGAGCCGGGGGCGGATGACGGCACATCAGCTCGCCGCCGAGCTGGAGGTCTCGGTCCGGACGGTCTACCGGGACGTCGAGGCGCTCGCCACGGCAGGCATTCCGCTGTACGGGGATGCCGGGCACGGCGGCGGCTACCAGCTGCTCGACGGGTACCGCACCCGGCTGACGGGGCTCACGGCCGATGAGGCGCAGGCCGCCTTCCTGGCCGGACTGCCCGGCCCGGCGGCCGAGTTGGGTCTCGGCGAGGTGCTGGCCGCCGCCCAGCTCAAACTGCGGGCCGCCCTTCCGGCGCAGCTGCGGGAGCAGGCCGGGCGGATCCAGGAGCGCTTCCACCTCGACGCACCCAGCTGGTACGGCGGAGTGGACGAGACACCGCATCTGGCGGCCGTCGCCGCCGCGGTCTGGGACCGGCACGCGGTGTGGGTCCGCTACCGCCGGTGGAAGGCGCCCACCGAGGTCGAACGGCGGCTGGAGCCATACGGGCTGGTACTCAAGGCCGGCCGCTGGTACCTGGTCGCCGCCGGGGGCGGTGGTGGCGCGCGTACGTACCGCGTCGACCAGATCCTCGAACTACGGTCCCTGGACGAGCGGTTCGAGTCACCCGCGGGCTTCGACCTGGCTGCCCACTGGCATGAGCGGCTCACCGACTTCCACGCCCGGCTGCACACGGCGCAGGCGGTGGTGCGGCTGTCGCCGCACGGTGTCGCCCGGGTCCGCGAACACCTGGGCCACGCGGCCGACCGTGCGGTCACGGACGGCGGGGCGGTGGAAGCGGACGGCTGGACCAGAGCGGCCGTGCCCATCGAGTCCCTCGACCACGCCCACGGCGAGTTCCTGGGCCTGGGCACCGACGTGGAGGTCCTCGAACCACCCGAGCTGCGAGCCCGCCTCGCGGCGACCGTCCGCGAACTCGCCGACCGGTACGGGGCTCAGCCCCTGCCCGGAGACCCGCGCGCCGCAGCGCCCGCCGCACCACCTCCCACTCCACCGGCCGACCGGTGATCCGGACAGGCTCCGGCCCACCGGCCTGCGCACCCGGGACCAGGGACTACGCCTCGCCGCTGAGCCGGTCGCGCTGGATCCGGTGAGCGAGAGCCCTGCGCACCGAGGCCGAGGCGGTCGCGGGGAGCGTGGGGGGTGTCTTCGGGGGGACGTCCAGGCCGCGGCTGATCTCGTCGTACGCGTCGCGGTAGCTGCCTGGCAGTTGTGTCCGCCGCAGCATCAGGTCCGCTTCGACGAGGCGCCGCAGCTCGTCGACGTTCTGGGGCGTGAAGCGCTTCTTTCCCCGGGCGATGGCATCGACATGGCGGGTGCAGCGGGCGGTGTCGTCCAGGGTCTCGGAGATCTCCTCGGCGAGGCCCCACAGGCGTCCTTCGAGCCATGGGGTGTCCCACTGGTCGTGGGAGAGGTCCATCGGAGGCGGCCGGTCACCGGTCCCGCCCTTCGCCATCTGCTTGGACACGGCGGGCTGACTCATGTCCGCGAGGCGGGCGATCCTGTCCTGTGTCCAGCCGAAGCCGGCGAACAGCTGGATCATTTCGGCGCGCAGCTTCCGCATCTCCTCGCCTGCGCGGATGACCTCGTTCATGCCGGCGAGCATCCGCTCGGCCTGTTCCTCGGTCAGCGCCCCGGGGATCGGGGGCTTGCTCTCCTCACCTGTCATGACTCGGTTATATACCCGGGGCCCACGCCGCTTCATAACCGGGTTGTACAACCTGGTTATGACTGACAGGATCCGCGTCATGCCCACCTTCTTGGCACCTGACGGAACCCGGCTCGCCTACCGCGTACTCGGGGACGGCGACCCGCTCGTCTGCATCCCGGGAGGCCCGACGGACTCCCGCTATCTCGGCGACCTCGGCGGCCTGTCCGCGCACCGCCGGCTGATCGTCCCGGACCTGCGCGGCACCGGGCGGTCCGCGAGGCCCGAGGACCCCTCCTCCTACCGTTGCGACCGCCTCGTGGACGACGTCGAGGCGCTCCGCGCACACCTCGGACTCCCCCGGACGGATCTGCTCGGCCACTCGGCCGGTGCGAACATCGCGGCGCAGTACGCGGCCCGGCATCCGGAGAACGTCGGCAAGCTCGCCCTGATCGGCCCCGGCACCCGAGCCGTCGGCATGGAGATCACCGGCGAGACACGGCGCGAGCTCGCGCGGCTCCGGAAGGACGAACCGTGGTTCCCGGCGGCGTTCGCCGCCCTGGAGGCGATCACCGGGGGCGCCGGCAGCGACTGGGAGGCCATCAGCCCCTTCTTCTACGGCCGCTGGGACGCCGCGGCGCAAAAGCACCATGCGGCCGGTCAGCCGGACAACGAGCAAGCCGTCGCCCTCTTCGCGGCCGAGGGCGCCTTCACCCCGGAGATCACGCGTGCGGCGCTCGCCGCCTTCGAGGCCCCCGTCCTCCTGCTCGCCGGGGAGTTCGACCTGAACAGCCCGCCCCGGTCGGCGGCCGAGTTCGCGGGACTGTTCCCCGACGCCACGCTCGTGGTGCAGCCGGGGGCGGGCCACTACCCCTGGCTCGACGACGCCGACCGGTTCACGGCGGCCACTGCGGCGTTCCTGGGCTGAGGGCCCGGCCGTGTTCGCGGTCCCGGTCGTGGGCGAACACCTGCCCGCCCTCGGCCGGACCGGGATTCGACGGGGCCGAGCGACCGCCGAATTCGCACGACACGACGCGATGACTCTGGAACGCTGGCGACGAATCAAAGGCGGAATCGGATGCGCATGGAGTGACGATCGATGAGTTTCACGCTTGCCGGGCCGGTCCTCGAAGGCGCACTCGTGCGTCTGGAGCCGCTGGACCACCGCCACGCGGCGGACCTGGCCGTGGCGGCGCAGGAGGACCGGAGCAGCTTCCGGTTCACCTGGGTACCCACGGCGGCCGAGGTCGGCCGGTACATCGACACCCAGCTCGCCCGCGCCGCCGCCGGTCAGCTCGCGCCGTACGCACAGGTGGACAGGGCGTCGGGGCGGGCGGTCGGGGCCACGTCCTACTGGGATCCACGGCCGTGGCCGACGGGGGACGACGGCCTGTGCGCGATCGAGGTCGGTTTCACCTGGCTCGCGAGGTCGGCCCAGGGCACGGGGCTGAACCCCGAGGCCAAGCTCCTGCTGTTCCGGCACGCGTTCGAGACCTGGGGCGTGGCGCGCGTCGACCTGAAGACGGACGCGCGCAACAGCCGCTCGCGGGCCGCGATCGAGGCGGTGGGCGCCCGGTTCGAGGGCGTACTGCGGAACTCGTCCCGGTCGTGGGTGCCCGGCGAGGACGGGCGGCTCCGTGACACCGCGATCTTCTCGATCATCGACACGGAGTGGCCGGACTGCCGGTCGCGGCTGGAGGAGCGGGTGGCGGCGAACCCGGATCGCCGTCGGTCACAGGTGATCGAGTCCGCGCGATGCGTTCGGGGCGATGAGTTCGGGGCCGTACGGCAGTCTTCATTGCCGTACACCCCGAGTGAGAAAGAGGGAGAGTCCCCATGCGCATCGTGATCACTGAATTCATCAGCCTGGACGGCGTCGTGCAGGCGCCGGGCGGCCCCGAAGAGGACACCGACGGCGGCTTCGCCCACGGCGGCTGGTCGCACCCGTTCTTCGACCCGGAGGTGGTCGGCGCCACCTTCGACGACGCGCTGTCCAGGGCCGAGGCGCTGCTGTTCGGCCGTCGTACGTGGCAGACGATGGCCGCAGCGTGGCCCGAGCGGGCCGGGGACCCGTTCGCCGACCGGATGAACGCCATCCCGAAGTACGTCGTCTCGGACACGCTCGGCGACTCCGAGCCGGCCTGGGCCAACACCACCCTCGTCCCCGGCGGCGACAAGGCCTTCGCCCGCATCCGCGAGCTGCGCGCGTCCGACGGCGGCGACCTGCTCGTCATGGGGAGCCCCACGCTCGCGCGCACCCTCCTGAGCGAGGGACTGGTCGACGAGCTGCGGCTGATGATCATGCCGGTGCTCCTCGGCGGCGGTAAGTCGATCTTCCCTGCGGACGGTGCCCTGCACACGCTTGAGCTGGTATCGACGGTCACCAGCGGCGCGGGCGTCAATGTGTGCACCTACCGGCCGGTCGCCGAGGGGTGACCCGAATCGCTCGGCCCCCTCGCTCAATTCGGAGGCGGACGGGGCCGACGGCTGCCTAGGCTCCCCCCATGCCGACCCTGCCGACCCCACCGACCGCGCCGCGCCCGGAACTCCGGCGGATCATCGCCTTCCTGTCGGGCTTCGCCCGCCGCCAGGCCGCGCGCACCGTCGAACTCCCGGGCGGATTCGCCGTGTACGACGACGCCTTCGCCCACTCCCGCGCGAACAACGGGCTCCTCATCGACCGGGCCGTCGACGCCGAGGCCCTGCCCGCCCTCGCGGACGAGGCACTGGGGCATCTGCCGCACCGGCTGATCCACGTCCTCGACGACGAGACCGGGACGGCGTGTGCCGGTCCGCTGATCCGGGCCGGTTACGCCCACTCCGTCGAACTGGTCATGCTGCACACGGGCCCGGTACCGGCCGGTGGCCACGGGGAGGTGGTGGACCTCGACGCGATCCGGCTTCCGCTCACCCGGCGCTGGCAGGACTTCCTTCCGGACGCCGACGGCGAGGTGATACGCCACCTGGTCGAGAGGCGCGAGGCCCGCCGCCGGGGCGCCGACATCGTGCACTTCATCGGTGCCCGTACGCAGGAGGGCGAGGTCGCCTCATGGGCCGACCTCTATCTGGAGCCCGCGACGGGCATCGCCCAGATCGAGGACCTGGTCACCTCACAGGCCCGTCTCGGGCGCGGCCACGCGGACGCCGTCCTGGCCACCGCCCTGCGCCTGGCCGCCGACGCGGACTGCGGTACGAGGTTCCTGATCGCCGATGCGGCCGACTGGCCGCGCCACTGGTACGAGCGCCGCGGCTTCTCGGTCGTCGGCCGGTCGCACTGCTTCGAACGCGGCTGACGCCGAGGCGGGGCGCCCCGCCTCAGCCGGTCGCGTACAGCACGACCAGCAGCACCGCGCCCACCACTGCCGGTGCGATCACCTCGTACGCCCAGCGCACCGAGACCGAAGAAGCCGCCGAAGCGGAAGCGGAAGCGGAAGAAGCCTGCGAGGACTTCGCGGACGCGGCCGCCGCCGTCTTCGCCCCTTCCGCCATCGTCCGCAGGTCCTCCACCGCCTGGTCTGCCGTCGCCTTCCGGGACTTGCTGTCGCGTACGTCGGCATGCACGGAGGTCCGGCCGTACGGGTCGTCCAGCGACTGCCGGGACTGCTGCCTGGCCGCCCTCTTCCGCTGCCGCAGCGACACCGGTACCGCCCACAGCTGGTACTTGGTGCCGTCCTCGGTGAACAGCTCGCTCGAATACCCGGCCCGCAGATCCGCGACCGCGGTCCACGGCATGGTGATCGTCCGGAACGGGTTACGGATCTTGATGCGCTGCTCGTTGGCGAGGACGACGGGCCGCAGCGTGAACGCGACGACCAGCGGCACCGTGGTCAGCAGCCCGGCCAGCGCCTGCCACGGCACCCGGCCGTGGCCCCGGAACAAGGCGTCCCCGCCGATCCAGCAGATGAGAAGAAGCAGCAGGACACCCCCGACGATCCCGGCGGACGACCGGAAGGTCCGGTCGGCGTAGGTCGGCTCGGCGGGTGGTGTGGGGCTCGTCATGGGCCCGATTCTGCCTGACGTGCGCAAGGGGCGCCGGGGCGGCCGCCCCGGCCGGCGTCCCGGTACTGTGCGACGCACGGATGGGCGGGCCCCCTGTACAGGTCGCTACGCGCGTAGATATGCTCCTCTGGTGACCATGCCCACCACTGCTCCGGCATTCTCCGACGCGACCGCGTCCGACAGTGCGCTGCGCCGCTTCCTGCACGGGCTGCCCGGCGTCGACGCCGTCGGCCTCGAAGCGCGCGCCGCGTCCCTCGGTACCCGTTCGATCAAGACGACGGCCAAGGCCTACGCCATCGACCTGGCCATCTCGATGATCGACCTGACGACGCTGGAAGGCGCGGACACCCCGGGCAAGGTCCGGGCTCTCGCCGCCAAGGCCGTCAATCCCGACCCGACCGACCGCACGACCCCGCGCACCGCCGCGGTCTGCGTCTATCCCGACATGGCGGCGACCGCCGTCGCCGCGCTGGCCGGTTCCGGCGTGAAGGTGGCGTCCGTGGCGACGGCCTTCCCCGCCGGCCGCGCCGCGCTCGACATCAAGCTCGCGGACGTCCGCGACGCCGTGGCCGCCGGGGCCGACGAGATCGACATGGTGATCGACCGGGGCGCCTTCCTCTCCGGCCGCTATCTCAAGGTGTACGAGGAGATCCTCGCCGTGAAGGCCGAGTGCGCCCGTGCCGATGGCACCGACGCCCGCCTCAAGGTCATCTTCGAGACCGGCGAGCTGTCCACGTACGACAACATCCGCCGCGCCTCCTGGCTCGGCATGCTGGCGGGCGCGGACTTCATCAAGACGTCGACCGGCAAGGTCGGCACGAACGCCACGCCCGCGAACACCCTGCTGATGCTGGAGGCCGTGCGCGACTTCCGGCAGCAGACCGGCGTACAGATCGGTGTGAAGCCGGCCGGTGGCATCCGCACCTCCAAGGACGCGATCAAGTTCCTCGTGCTGGTGAACGAGACCGCGGGCGAGGACTGGCTGGACAACCACTGGTTCCGCTTCGGCGCCTCCAGCCTGCTGAACGATCTGCTGATGCAGCGCCAGAAGCTCAGCACCGGCCGTTACTCCGGCCCCGATTACGTGACGGTGGACTGATCCCCATGGCATCTGCATTCGAGTACGCCCCCGCCCCCGAGTCGCGCTCGGTCGTCGACATCGCGCCCTCGTACGGGCTCTTCATCGACGGCGAGTTCACCGAGGCGGCCGACGGCAAGGTCTTCAAGACGGTCTCCCCGTCGTCCGAGGAGGTCCTCTCCGAGGTCGCCCAGGCCGGCGCCGCGGACGTCGACCGGGCCGTGAAGGCGGCCCGCAAGGCGTTCGAGAAGTGGTCGGCGCTGCCCGGCTCCGAGCGCGCCAAGTACCTCTTCCGGATCGCCCGGATCATCCAGGAGCGCAGCCGCGAGCTCGCCGTTCTCGAAACCCTCGACAACGGCAAGCCGATCAAGGAGACCCGCGACGCGGACCTCCCGCTGGTCGCGGCGCACTTCTTCTACTACGCGGGCTGGGCCGACAAGCTGGACCACGCCGGTTACGGCGCGAACCCCCGCCCCCTCGGCGTCGCGGGCCAGATCATCCCCTGGAACTTCCCGCTCCTCATGCTCGCGTGGAAGATCGCCCCGGCGCTCGCCACCGGCAACACGGTGGTCCTCAAGCCCGCCGAGACGACGCCGCTGTCCGCACTGTTCTTCGCGGACATCTGCCGCCAGGCCGGCCTGCCCAAGGGCGTCGTGAACATCCTCACCGGATACGGGGACGCGGGCGCCGCCCTCGTCGAGCACGAGGACGTCAACAAGATCGCCTTCACCGGCTCGACCGCGGTCGGCAAGGCCATCGCCCGCCGGATCGCCGGTACGGACAAGAAGGTCACCCTCGAACTGGGCGGCAAGGGCGCCAACATCGTCTTCGACGACGCCCCGCTCGACCAGGCCGTCGAGGGCATCGTCACCGGCATCTTCTTCAACCAGGGCCAGGTCTGCTGCGCGGGCTCGCGCCTCCTGGTCCAGGAGTCGATCCAGGACGAGCTGCTGGACTCCCTGAAGCGACGGCTGTCCACACTGCGCCTCGGCGACCCGCTGGACAAGAACACCGACATCGGTGCGATCAACTCCGCGGAGCAGCTCGCCCGGATCACCGCGCTCGCCGAGACGGGCGAGGCGGAGGGCGCCGAACGCTGGTCCGCCCCCTGCGAACTCCCCTCCTCCGGCTACTGGTTCGCCCCGACGCTCTTCACGAACGTCACCCAGGCGCACACCATCGCCCGCGACGAGATCTTCGGCCCGGTGCTCTCCGTGCTGTCGTTCCGTACGCCCGACGAGGCGGTCGCCAAGGCCAACAACAGCCAGTACGGCCTCTCGGCCGGGATCTGGACGGAGAAGGGCTCCCGCATCCTCGCGGTGGCGAACAAGCTCCGGGCGGGAGTCGTCTGGGCCAACACGTTCAACAAGTTCGACCCGACCTCGCCCTTCGGCGGCTACAAGGAGTCGGGCTTCGGCCGCGAAGGCGGCCGTCACGGCCTGGAGGCGTACCTCGATGTCCGATAACCGTCTGAGCGTCTTCAAGACCTACAAGCTGTACGTCGGGGGCAAGTTCCCCCGCTCCGAGAGCGGCCGGGTGTACGAGGTGTCGGACTCCAAGGGCAAGTGGCTGGCGAACGCCCCGCAGTCTTCCCGCAAGGACGCGCGCGACGCGGTCGTGGCCGCCCGCAAGGCCTTCGGCGGCTGGTCGGGCGCGACGGCGTACAACCGCGGCCAGATCCTCTACCGCGTCGCGGAGATGCTGGAGGGCCGCAAGGACCAGTTCGTACGCGAAGTGGCGGACGCGGAGGGCCTGTCGAAGTCCAAGGCGGCGGCCGTCGTGGACGCGGCGGTCGACCGCTGGGTCTGGTACGCGGGCTGGACCGACAAGATCGGCCAGATCGTGGGCGGGGCGAACCCGGTCGCGGGCCCGTTCTTCAACCTCTCCACCCCTGAGCCGACCGGTGTGGTCACGGTGCTGGCGCCCCAGGACTCCTCGTTCCTGGGCCTGGTCTCGGTGATCGCCCCGGTGATCGCGACCGGCAACACGGCGGTCGTCATCGCCTCGGCCCACTCCCCGCTGCCGGCCCTGTCCCTGGGCGAGGTGCTGGCCACCTCCGACCTGCCGGGCGGCGTGGTGAACATCCTGTCCGGGAAGACGGCGGAGATCGCGACGCCTCTCGCCTCCCACCAGGACGTGAACGCCATCGACCTCACGGGCGCGGACGCCGCGCTGGCGAAGGAGCTGGAGATCGCGGCCGCGGACAACCTGAAGCGAGTCCTTCGCCCACCCGTCTCCCGCCACCGCCCCGAGAAGGAAGCGCAAAGCGCTGCCGCCTCCTCTGCTGTGGACGAAGGCGGCGCCTTCGACTGGTCGGCCGACCCCGGCACCCACCGCCTGACGGCCTTCCTCGAAACGAAGACGGTCTGGCACCCGACGGGCGCACTGGGCACCTCGGGGTCCTCGTACTGACCCGCATGACGACGGCCCGCCGCTCCGGAAACACCCGGAGCGGCGGGCCGCGTCGGTGACGGTGAACGCGTCCGCACCTGCGGCGCACCCTGGTTGCGCGCTCTCAGCCGTGCAGCAGTCCTGCCACCTGTCCCACCACCGGCAGGTCCTTCAGCGCGCCGCCACTCGTCACCGGGTCGGTGAGGGTGGCCGTGGAGAGCGGCTTGAAGTCGGCGACCTGGGTCCCCACCGCGTTGTCCAGCGGATCGACACCCGTACCGGCCAGCGGGTCGAGCCGCAGATGCGTCACCGGTGCGACGCCGTTCTTGAGCGAGTGCCCGAGCGCCCCGGTCACCGCGCTCCCGCTCGCCTCGCCGACCCCGCCGAGGCTGCTGTCGGAGCCCGCGGCAGGTGCGAGGGGCAGCGGCGCCGCCTGGGCCGCCGCACCTCCCGCGCCGAGCGCGGCACCCACCGCGGTGACGGTCAGACCTGCCCGCAGCAGAGCGCGGCGCCGGGACCTGGAAAGTGCGTGACGTGCCATGAAGTTCCCACCTGATCGAGACCGTTGAGTAACCATCTGAGTGCGTAGAGTAGTTGAGGTGTGATGCTCGATACCAACACGACCTCCCGGGGGTCCCCTGCGCGGGTCAATGCCTCACACTCATGTCCTGTGAGTTCCCAACCCATTCCGACCCGCGTCGTGCTGCTCGCCGGCCCTTCCGGCTCCGTCAAGTCCTCCCTCGCCGCCCGCACCGACCTGCCGGTGCTGCGGCTGGACGACTTCTACAAGGAGGGCGACGACCCCACGCTGCCGGTCGTTGCCGGCAGTACGGACATCGACTGGGACTCCGCGGAGTCCTGGGACGCCGACGCGGCGGTCGCCGCGATCATGGAACTGTGCCGCACGGGGCGTACGAACGTCCCGGTGTACGACATCTCCACGAGCTCCCGGGTCGACCGCGAGGCGTTCAGCATCGAGCGCACCCCGCTGTTCGTGGCGGAGGGGATCTTCGCGGCGGACATAGTCGAACGGTGCCAGGAACTGGGCGTACTCGCGGACGCGCTGTGCCTGCGCGGCCGTCCGTCGACGACGTTCCGCCGCCGGCTGCTGCGGGATCTGAGGGAGGGACGGAAGTCCGTGCCGTTCCTGCTGCGGCGCGGATGGCGGCTGATGCGGGCGGAACGGCGCATCGTGGCGCGGCAGACGGCGCTGGGGGCGCATCCGTGCGGCAAGAAGGAGGCCCTGGGCCGACTGGCCGCCGCGGCAGCGGGCCGCTGCCGGCGCGCGCGTGTGGCGGGCGCCGTCTCCCCTACCCGCCCCTTCCCGTAACCGGGGCCCCTCCCCGTACCCCGCGCCTCAGACGCCGACGAGGCTGAAATTCACGCCGCACACGCCGACGGGGCCGGACTGGACCCCCGGCCCGTCCGACCCCGCAGCATTCCCCCGTACCCCCGTTCCCCCGTCCCCTCAGGCCACCAGCTCGCCGAAGGACTCCTCCTCGTCACGGCCGAAGCTGAGGACCTCGTCCTCGCGCAGCCGGCGGAGCGACCGCCAGATGCTGGACTTCACCGTGCCGACACTGATGTCGAGAATGGCCGCGACCTCCGGATCGGTGCGGCCCTCGTAGTAGCGCAGGACCAGCATCGTGCGCTGGAGTTCGGGCAGCCGCGCCAGCGCCTGCCAGAGCACGGCGCGCAGCTCCGTGCCGCGCATCGCGTCCGTGTCGCCCGCCGTCTCCGGCAGCTCCTCGGTCGGGTACTCGTTGAGCTTGCGCCTGCGCCAGGCGCTGATGTGCAGATTGGTCATGGTGCGGCGCAGATAGCCGCCGACCGCCGCCTTGTCGCTGATCCGGTCCCACGCCCGGTACGTCGAGAAGAGGGCGCTCTGCAGCAGATCCTCGGCCTCGAACCGGTCCCCGGTCAGGTGGTAGGCGGTTGCGTACAGGGAGGCGCGGCGCTCCCGGACGTAGGCCGTGAACGCCGTATCGGCGTCCTCGCCCTGCGCCGGGGACTTCCGCTCCCCCATGGCCTCCCCGTACGCGGCTCCCCCGGTGCTTCCCCCGCTGCCCCCCACAGATGCGTCAACCACCGTCATGTACGACGTGTGCTGACGCCCGGCGCCACGAACGCACCCCCGCCCTCCCCCGAGCTCTCGGCTCCGCTCGAGCAGGGAGGTGCCCCCTCCGGCCCCGGACTTCTCGGTGCTCCGGCCGACATCGTGCAGACGCGTGACAACTGCGCTTGCGGTGGTGCTGTGAGTTGCGTTCATCTCGCGCCCCCCATCGGTGGAGTCCGTCCGTTCCTTGTTCCAACGAGCTTGCCGGGGCAGTTTCATCACGCTGTCCGCCGACTGTCACAGCCCTGTCACAGGGCCTGCCGTCGGCGCGTCGCGGGTGCGCCGGATGTATGAGTCGGCGCCAACTGTCGAACTGGGGCTCCACCATGGGTCAGAATGACCAGCGTGCCTTTCCTGTTGCTGATCGAGGACGACGACGCCATCCGCACGGCCCTCGAACTCTCGCTGTCACGCCAGGGCCACCGTGTGGCCACCGCGGCGACGGGAGAGGACGGCCTCAAACTGCTGCGTGAGCAGCGGCCGGATCTGATCGTGCTGGATGTGATGCTGCCCGGTATCGACGGTTTCGAGGTGTGCCGCCGCATCCGGCGCACCGACCAGCTGCCGATCATTCTGCTGACCGCGCGCAGCGACGACATCGACGTGGTGGTCGGACTCGAGTCCGGTGCCGACGACTATGTGGTCAAACCCGTGCAGGGCCGGGTGCTCGACGCCCGTATCCGTGCGGTGCTGCGCCGCGGCGAGCGCGAGTCCACCGACTCCGCGTCCTTCGGGAACGTGGTGATCGACCGCTCCGCCATGACCGTGACCAAGAACGGCGAGGATCTGCAGCTCACGCCGACCGAGCTGCGACTCCTGCTGGAGCTGAGCCGCAGACCGGGCCAGGCCCTGTCGCGGCAGCAACTGCTGCGGCTGGTCTGGGAGCACGACTACCTCGGTGACTCCCGGCTCGTGGACGCCTGTGTGCAGCGCCTGCGCGCCAAGGTGGAGGACGTACCGTCCTCGCCGACGCTGATCCGTACCGTCCGGGGTGTGGGCTATCGGCTGGATTCGCCTCAGTGAGCGATGCTGTCAAACGGAGCCTGCTCACCGGGCTCCGCTGGACCAGTCTGCGGCTGCGTCTCGTCGTCGTGTTCGCGCTGGTGGCGCTGACCGCCGCGGTGTCGGCCTCGGGGATCGCGTACTGGCTGAACCGCGAGGCCGTGCTGACGCGTACCCAGGACTCGGCGCTCGGGGACTTCCGCCAGGAGATGCAGAACCGGGCGGCCTCACTGCCGTTGCGGCCCACCAAGGACGATCTGCAGAACGCCGCCGTGCAGATGGCGAGCAGCTCGCCCGGCTACAGCGTGCTGCTGGTCGCCGAGCGCGACACCGGCAAGCCGATCGTCGGCAACTCCGATCTGGACACCTTCACGCTCGACAACGTGCCGCTGTCGCTGCAGAAGGCGGTCAACAAGAAGCAGCCGGTGGAGGCGGGCAACAAGTACGAGTACCACCTGTTCTGGCAGCGGGTCAGCATCCGCGGTACGCCGTATCTGGTGGGCGGTACGAAGATCATCGGCGGTGGCCCGACCGGCTACATGCTGAAGTCGCTCGACCAGGAGCGACAGGATCTGAACTCCCTGGCCTGGTCGCTGGGGATCGCCACCGGTCTCGCACTGGTCGGCTCGGCGCTGCTCGCGCAGGCCGCCGCGACGACCGTGCTGCGGCCCGTGCAGCGGCTCGGTGACGCCGCGCGCAAGCTCGGCGAGGGCAAGTTCGACACCCGGCTGGTGGTGTCCGGCACCGATGAACTCGCCGATCTGTCCCGTACGTTCAACACGACCGCGCGTTCGCTGGAGAAGAAGGTCGCGGACATGAGCTCGCGGGACGAGGCGAGCCGACGGTTCGTCGCCGACATGTCGCACGAACTGCGCACCCCGCTCACCGCGCTGACCGCGGTCACCGAGGTCCTGGAGGACGAGGCGGACAGCCTGGACCCGATGATCGCGCCCGCGGTGCGTCTGGTGGTGAGCGAGACCCGGCGCCTCAACGACCTGGTGGAGAACCTGATGGAGGTCACCCGCTTCGACGCGGGTACGGCCCGGCTCGTCCTCGACACCGTGGATGTCGCCGACCAGGTCACCGCCTGCATCGACGCCCGTGCCTGGCTGGACGCGGTGGATCTGGACGCCGATCGCGGCATGATGGTCCGCCTCGATCCGCGCCGGCTCGATGTGATCCTGGCGAATCTGATCGGCAACGCGCTCAAGCACGGCGGTTCGCCGGTACGGGTGTCGGTACGGACCGAGGGCGAGGAACTCGTCATCGAGGTCCGCGACCACGGCCCCGGTATCCCCGAGGACGTCCTGCCGCATGTCTTCGACCGGTTCTACAAGGCCAGCGCCTCCCGCCCGCGCTCCGAGGGCAGCGGTCTCGGCCTGTCGATCGCCATGGAGAACGCGCACATCCACGGCGGTGACATCACGGCAGCGAACTCCCCGGACGGCGACGGCGCGGTGTTCGTACTGCGGCTGCCGCGCGACGCGGAGCCGCTGACCCGCTCCGCCGGGGATCACGACGCGGGGGTCCGGGACGAGGAGGGCGACGCGACGTGACGAGCAGCAGCAACCGCCGGGCGCGCCGTTCGGCCGTGGCGCTGGCCGGTGCCGTGACCGCGGCCGTGCTGGCCGCGGGCTGCGGGATCAGGACCACCTCCGTGCCGGTGGACGCCGGGGCCGCGCCGTCCCAGGTGCCGTGCTCGATGTCCGCGGAGAACGTCACCACCCAGGCACTCCAGGGCATCCCCGTACAGATCTATCTGGTCTGCTCCTCGCAGCTGGTCACTGTGGACCGCACGGTGCAGGCGGGCGAGCCGAAGTCGGACCGGGTCCGGATCGCGCAGGCGCTCCTGGCCGAGCTGGAGCAGAAGCCGCCCGCCGAGGAGCGGCAGGCCGGGTTCTCCACGTCCGTCCCGCCGGCCCTGCGGATCGGCGCGGCCCACAGCGGTGACCGGCAGGGCACACTGCGGCTGAGCCAGCAGCCGGAGGACCTGGCGCCCGAGGCGCTGGCACAGATCGTGTGTACGTACGCGGAGAGCGAGTCGCTCGCCCCGGACGGCACGGTGACGCTGGGCGGACCGGGGAACTACGCGCCGCGCGGCTATCTGTGCACCTCGGAGACGAAGGCCCGGCCGCAGGCGGTACCGACGCTGGGGGAAGGCGCGGGGGGCTGAGCGGGGCGGATGTCCGGATTCCGTCGCACGTCGGGCCCGGTTCCGGGCGAGCGGAACCGATCCTGCCGCCCGGCGCGTCTTGGGGGGCGTGCGTCAAGGTTCGGGCAGTCAGACTGCCATCCGCTTCCGCGCGGCCGGAGTTCTTCTCCTCCTCGCGCATCTGCTGCTCGTCGGGTGGCTGACTCTGCGCCCGCTCGATGTGCCGTGGATGACCGCCTCGAATCTTCAGCCCTTCGCCGGTATCAGAGCCGACCTGTCCCTCGGCCCGGTCGAGGCCGCCCGAAGGATCGGTGAGGGACTGCTGCTGCTCGCCCCGCTCGGCGTGCTGCTGCCGATGGCCGGGGGCCGGCTGTCCGTCTCCCCCTGGGCCTCGCTGGCCCGTACCGTGGCGGCGGGGGCGCTGATCTCGCTGGCCATCGAGCTGTTGCAGACCGGGGTGCCGGGGCAGGTCGTCGACGTCGACTCGCTGCTGCTGAACACCGCCGGCGTGGCGCTCGCGCATCTGCTGGTCGTACCCGTGTTCCGGGCGCGGCTGCGCCGCAGGAAGCAGCGGCGGGTCAGGACCCGGCCCCGTCTCAGGGACGAGGCGGCTCAGGGATCGACCCCGACGATTCCCAGGGTCGGTATCGCACCGTAGAGCGACGCTTTGTCCTCGTTCGCCGGGCCACCATGGAGGCATCGGGAGCACGACGGAGCTGCTCCCTCAGCAACGGTTCGCGAAGGAGCCCACCATGGCCGCACTTGCCCGCCCCCGTGACGGACGCATGATCGGCGGAGTGTGCGCAGCGCTGGCACGGCGCTTCGGCACCTCCGCGGGGACCATGCGCATCATCTTCCTGGTCTCCTGTCTGCTGCCGGGGCCGCAGTTCCTGCTCTACCTGGCGCTGTGGCTGCTGTTCCCGTCCGAGAAGACGTCGTCCGCCGCCTGGTGACCCTCGTACGCACAACACGCCCGTGGGGCGGATGACCCGGTCCGGGTGTCCGCCCCACAGGCGTGTGTACAGGGATCAGTGGATCGGGGCCGAGGGATCAGCCGCCGAGCGGGAGACCGTTGGCCGACAGGCCGCCGGTGGTCAGGCCACCCGCGGGCAGACCGCCGAGCAGGCCCTTGACGGGGTTGGTGGCCTCGCCGACCAGCTTCTGCTGGCCGGTGCCGAGGAGCTTGGTGGCCGTGTCCTGGACCGGCAGGGTCCTGGTCGCGGTCTCCAGTGCCGTGCCGGCCATCGGCAGGGCGGTTGTCGCTGCGTCGACCGGCAGGGCAGTGGCCGAGGCGGTACCCGCTGCGGCAGCGGCGAAAGCGGCACCGAGAGCGGCGACGCCGAGAGTCCTGACAGCAGACTGCTTCATGTGAAATTCATCCTTGGGGAGAGGGATGTGAGCGGCTCTGAAACGTAGTCAGCTCACCGCCCTTCCCGCAAACATGCCGACATACGGAAAAACGGCCGGGAATTCGCTTTCCCGGCCGTTCTCCGCAGTTCCGCAGAGGTGCGGATCAGCCCGCGGGGCTGGAATACACGCTGGTCGCAGCGGTCTGTTCGAAGAGCCACTCGGACTTCAGCTCGGCATATCCGGGCTTGATGACGTCGTTGATCATCGCCAGACGTTCATCGAAAGGAATGAACGCCGACTTCATCGCATTGACGGTGAACCACTGCATGTCGTCGAGCGTGTATCCGAAGGTCTCGGTCAGCTTCTCGAATTCCTGGCTCATGCTAGTACCGCTCATCAGCCGGTTGTCCGTGTTCACGGTGGCCCGGAAATGCAGCTTCCGCAGCAGCCCGATGGGGTGCTCGGCATACGAGGCGGCGGCGCCGGTCTGGAGGTTGGAGGTCGGGCACAGCTCCAGCGGGATGCGCTTGTCGCGTACGTAGGAGGCGAGGCGGCCGAGCTTCACGGTGCCGTCCTCGGCGACCTCGATGTCGTCGATGATGCGGACACCGTGGCCGAGCCGGTCGGCGCCGCACCACTGGAGGGCCTGCCAGATCGACGGCAGGCCGAAGGCCTCGCCCGCGTGGATGGTGAAGTGGTTGTTCTCGCGCTTGAGGTACTCGAACGCGTCGAGGTGCCGGGTGGGCGGGAAGCCCGCCTCCGCGCCCGCGATGTCGAAGCCGGCGACGCCCTGATCGCGGTAGCGGTTGGCGAGTTCGGCGATCTCCAGGGAGCGGGCGGCGTGCCGCATCGCGGTGAGGAGCGCGCCCACCCGGATGCGGTTCCCGTCCCGGCGGGCCCGGAGCTCGCCCTCGCGGAAGCCCTCGTTGACGGCCTCGACGACCTCTTCGAGGGTCAGCCCGGCTTCCAGGTGCTGCTCGGGGGCGTACCGCACCTCGGCGTACACGACACCGTCCGCGGCCAGGTCCTCGGCGCACTCGGCGGCCACCCGGACCAGTGCGTCGCGGGTCTGCATGACGGCGCAGGTGTGGGCGAAGGTCTCCAGGTAGCGCTCCAGCGATCCGGAGTCGGCCGCCTCGCGGAACCAGACGCCGAGCTTGTCGGGCTCGGTCTCGGGAAGTCCGTCGTAGCCGCTCGCGAGGGCGAGGTCGACGATCGTTCCGGGGCGCAGGCCGCCGTCGAGATGGTCGTGGAGGAGGACCTTGGGGGCACGCCGGATCTGGTCCTGGCCGGGCACATGGAGGGTCGGGCTCATCATCTGGGCACTCTAGCGCCTACGCGCGTAGATTGTCGCTCGCCGATACGTAACAGTGACCGCGAATACGGGTGGAGTACACCTGCCCTTCTGACACTGTTCTGTCATGGCACAGCGCGCACTCCCCCTGCCTGCTGCAAGGCTGGGACGGGCCGTCAGGACGGCCGGAGCACCATCTGCGGTCAGCGGCGTGGTTCTGCTGCTCCCGGACGGCGAGGCCGACTCGCACCGCCGCCCCTCCACTCTCTCGTACGCCCTCCAGCTGCCGTTGGCCCGCACCCTGGCCCGCGCGGCCCAGGAGGACGGGCTCGCCGCGCATGTCGTGCGCTACCGCTGCCGCGGCTGGAACGCGACCGACGCACAGCTCGCGGCGGACGCCCGATGGGCGGTGGACGAGGTCGTACGGCGCTACGGCGACGTCCCCGTCTGCCTCGCCGGCCACGGCATGGGCGGCCGGGCCGCACTCCGGGCGGGTGGTCATGCGGCGGTCAACTCCGTTCTGGCGATGGCCCCCTGGCTGCCCGACAACGCGACGGGCGAACCGGAGCCGGAGCCGGTCAAACATCTGCTGGGCCGCAAGGTCCTCCTCGTCCATGGCACGAACGATGCCCGCACCGACCCCGAACTGTCCTTCCGCCTCGCCGAGCGCGCCAAAAAGGCCAATCGCGACACCTGCCGCTTCGAGGTCCACTCGGACGGCCACGGCCTGCGCCAGCACCGTGCCGAAGTGACGGCCCTGGCAACGGACTTCGTCCGCGGATCGCTCTTCGGCCGCGCCTACGCCCGCCCCGTCGCCGACGCCCTGGCGGCGCCGCCCCCGCTGGGGTTGCGAATGCCGCTGGCGGCGGGGTTCGGGAGGTCGTTGCGGGAGTGAGGGGGCATGGCGCGTTGCCGTACACGGTGGAGACGTGGTCGCGGTGTCCCCGATTCAGTCCGGCAGCAGGTGGCCCCTGCGCGACAGCAGGAAGCGTTTGAAGGCGGCCACCGGTGGGGTGTCCGGGTGGCCGTCCAGCCAGGCGACGCCGATCTCGCGGGCCGCTCTCGGGGCCGTGACGGTGAGTTCGACGACGCCGGGGCGGGGCACCGCGGGCGGTGGCAGCAGGGCCACGCCGAGGCCCGCCGCGACCAGGCCGCGCAGGGTCTCCGTCTCCTCGCCCTCGAAGGCCACACGGGGTGCGAAGCCCGCCTGCGCGCACAGGTCGTCGGTGATCCGCCGCAGGCCGTACCCGGGTTCGAGGGTGACGAACTTTTCGTCGGCGGCCTCCGCCAGGCGGATGCGGCGGCGCGCGGCGAGGCGGTGGTCCTCGGGGACGACGAGGCGCAGCCGCTGTTCGTCGAGGCGGCGGGAGACGAGGTCGGGGGCGTCCGGGACGGGTGAGGTGAGGCAGAGGTCGAGCCCGCCGGCCCGGAGGCGTTCGATCATCGCCTCGCCGTAGTTCTGCACGAGCTGGAAGCGGACCCGGGGGTGGTCGGCGCGGAAGGCGCGGATCAGGGCGGGTACGGTCTCGGAGCCCATGGTGTGCAGAAAGCCGAAGGCGACCTTGCCGGTGGCCGGGTCGGCGTCGGCCCGTACGGAGTCGGCGGCCTTCTCGACCTCGGCGAGGGCCCGCTCGGCGGAGCCGAGGAAGGTGCGGCCCGCGGGGGTGAGGGAGACGGTGCGGCCCTTGCGGGCGAACAGGGCGACTCCCAGGTCCTGTTCCAGCCTGACCATCGCCCGCGAAAGCGTCGACTGCGGGACGCCGAGCTCGTGCGCGGCGCGGGTGACGTGCTCGTGGCGGGCCACCGCCTCGAAGTGGGCCAGCCGCGGCGCGAGGACGGCGCGAATGTCTTCTTCGTAACTGCTGGGTGACAGCCGGGGCTGTGAGCTGCGTTCATGCACCATGGGATTGATTATCGCAAGTTCGCGCATTGGACGCATGAAACCGGGAGGCCTACTTTCGAAGCATGCCTCCTGCCAGTACCGGGGCGTCCACCCTCACCGTGGCCGCCTCGACCCAGCCGTCCCCCGTCGCCACCGCTTCGTCCGTGCCGGACCGTCTCGAACCGGGCCGCCCCGGCTACCGCCGGATGAGCTTCGCGCTCTTCGCCGCGGGTGTCGCGACCTTCGCACTCCTCTACTCCACCCAGGCCCTGCTGCCCGCCGTCTCCGCCTCCTTCGGCGCCACGGCCGGACAGGCCAGCTGGACGGTCTCCGCCGCGACGGGCGCACTGGCGCTGTGTGTGCTGCCGATGAGCGCGCTCTCCGAGCGGTTCGGGCGGCGGCAGATGATGACCGCGTCGCTGACGGTCGCCGTACTGCTCGGGCTGCTCGTACCGTTCGCACCCTCGCTGGGCTGGCTGATCGCACTGCGTGCCGTCCAGGGCGCGGCACTGGCCGGACTGCCGGCCTCCGCGATGGCGTATCTGGCGGAGGAGGTACGGCCGAAGGCGCTGATCGCCGCGATCGGACTGTTCGTGGCGGGCAACAGCATCGGCGGGATGAGCGGGCGCATCCTCACCGGCTGGGTCGCCCAGCTGTGGGGCTGGCGCGCGGCGCTCGGCGCTGTCGGGCTGCTGGCCGTGGCCTGCGCGGCCGTCTTCCACTTCATGATCCCCAGGGCGCGGCACTTCACCCCCGGTTCGCTGAACCCGAAGGCCCTGGCGAAGACGGTGGGCGGGCACCTCGCCGATCCGCTGCTGCGCCGGCTGTACGCGATCGGCGCGCTGTTCATGACGGTGTTCGGCGCGGTCTACACCGTGATCGGCTACCGGCTGGTGGAGGCGCCGTTCAGCCTCCCGCAGGGGGTCGTGGGCTCGGTCTTCCTGGTCTACCTCGTCGGTACGGTCTCCTCCGCCGCGGCGGGCCGGCTGGTCGCGCGGCTCGGCCGCCGGGGCGCGCTGTACCTGGCCGTCTCGACCACGGCCGCCGGTCTGCTGCTCTCGCTCGCCGACCAGCTGGCCGCCGTACTCCTCGGCCTGGTCCTGATCACGGCGGGCTTCTTCGCCGGGCACGCGGTCGCCTCCTCGTCCGTGAGCCGTACGGCGACGACGGGCCGCGCCCAGGCGTCGGCGCTCTACCAGTCCGCGTACTACCTGGGCTCCAGCGCGGGCGGCACGCTCGGCGCGGTCGCCTTCCACGCCGGGGGCTGGGCCGGGACCGTGTGGCTGGGACTGTTCGCGGTCCTCGGCGTCGTCTCGATCACGCTGTACGGGACGCGGGCCGCACGCGCCGAGCGGCTCCGGCCGATGCCGGTGGCATCCGTACAGAACTGAGACATACGGCGCACAACCAACCACTCCCCGACGCGCGTCTAGCAGGCGGAATCACCTCACCGCGCGCGAAGGGGAGTTGGCGTACATGAGAGTCGCGGGGAACATACGCAACATCCGGGGGATACGGGCGCGGCGCGCGCTCGCACTGACCGCCGCCGGTCTGATGGCGGCGCCCGCCCTGGTCCTGGGCACCGGCGGATCCGCGCAGGCGGCGTCCTGCACGACGTCCACCGGGCCGTACCAGAAGCAGGTCGAGAAGTATCTGCACCGGACGGTCGACGGCAAGCAGTCGGCCGCCGACTGCAAGGCCATCCGGTCCTTCCAGCGCACCTACGGGATCACGCCCGACATCGGTTACGCGGGGCCGGTCACCTGGCGCACGATGAAGACGCTCACGGCCCAGAAGGCGGCCGGCAAGAACCCGAACAAGGCCAAGAAGTGCCCCACCAACAGGGGGCGCATCGCATGTGTGGACCTGACCCGGCAGCTGAGCTGGATCCAGGACGGCGCCAAGCTGAAGTACGGTCCGGTGCCGATCCGCAGCGGCCGCAACGGGTACGAGACCCGCACCGGGTCCAAGAAGATCTACCTGCGGCACCTCAATCACTGGTCGACGATCTACCACGTGCCGATGCCGTACTCCCAGTTCTTCGACGGCGGTCAGGCGTTCCACTCGGTGGACCTGAAGATGTGGAACCCGCCGGGGTCGCACGGCTGCGTCAACATGCGCCGCGCCGACGCGAAGTCGTACTGGAACCTGCTGAGGAACGGCGACGACGTGTACGTGTACGGGCGCAAGCCCGGCACCTGACGGGCTGACCGACACCTGAGCGGAGCGTGACCGGAACGTGTGCCGCTTCGGCACTTCCCACCCCTGTTGTCAGTGGCCTGCGGTAGCTTCCGAAAAGCTGAAGTGAGCGGCATCACAGCGCAACAGGGGTGGAGCGATGAGTGATCAGACAGCCACGGCGGACATCGACAGCCGTCTGGAGGAACACCGGGTCGAGCTGACCGGCTACTGCTACCGGATGCTCGGCTCGGCCTTCGAGGCGGAGGACGCGGTGCAGGACACGCTGGTGCGTGCCTGGCGCAACTTCGAGAAGTTCGAGGGGCGTTCCTCGCTGCGGTCCTGGCTGTACCGGATCGCCACCAACGTCTGTCTGGACATGCTGAACGCGGGGAAGAAGCGGGCCCGCCCGGTCGATCTGACGGGCCCGACGCCGCTGGCCCAGGCGGCACTGAACCCGCGGTCGCAGGACACCTGGCTGGAGCCGATGCCGGACGGGCGGATCCTGCCGTCGGTGACCGACCCCGCGGAGGCCGCGGTGGCGCGGGAGTCGGTGCGGCTCGCGTTCGTGGCCGCGCTGCAGCATCTGCCGCCCAAGCAGCGGGCCGTGCTGATCCTGCGCGAGGTGCTGGCCTGGAAGGCGAGCGAGGCCGCCGAGCTGCTCGACACCTCCGTCGCCTCGGTCAACAGCGCCCTCCAACGGGCGCGCGCGACCCTCGCGGAACACGCGGGGCAGATTGCCGACACCGCCGATCCGCTCGACGCCGAGCAGCGCAAGCTCCTCGATCGGTACGTCGCGGCCTTCGAGGGGTACGACATGGCGGCGCTGACCGCGCTGCTCCACGAGGACGCCGTGATGACCATGCCGCCGTTCGACCTCTGGCTCCGGGGGCACGACGACATCACGGGCTTCATGGTCTCGATCGGCGCGAGCTGCGAGGGCTCACGGCTGGTGGCGACGGAGGCGAACGGCACCCCGGCGTTCGCGCATTACAAGCCGAATCCGGACGGGCCGGGGTTCGTGCCGTGGGCGGTGCAGGTCATCGACATCTCGGAGGGTGCCATCACCGGCCTGCACTGCTTTCTGGACACGCCCCGCTGGTTCCCGCTGTTCGGCCTCCCGGATCACCTCGACGCCGGCGCCGCGTGAAGCGCGGCATACGGAACGGGCTGGTGGCGGGCTGGATGGTGCTGGCGGCCGGTGGCTGGGGGCTGACCCAATGGCTGGGCGAGCCCTCCGCGACCGAAGGGCCCGCGCCCGGAACCTCCCGGACTCCTGATCCCGCCTCCATCGGCGGACCGGGGCCGCAGCCGGAGAACGAGTGCGGCGCGCCGGATCCGTTCCTCGCGGCGTCGCCGCTCCCCACGGCGACGGCCTTCCTCACGGCCACGGCGGTCCCGCACGACCGCCAGGTGGTCTGCACACGGATCAAGGCGAGAAGGCCGGCGGGCTGGGACGGGGACTGAACGCCGGGCGGGGCAGGCGGGGCGCGCTCCCCCGGGCGCGGCCCCTTCAGGCCTCGTTCCCCGCGGCCCCGCCCCCGCCCCCGGTCCCGGTCCCGCATGCCACGTCCACCACATCGGCCAGGCCCACCAGGTCGAGCAGGTTCTTCAGCTCGGGTGGCACATTGCGCAGCCGCAGGCGTCTGCCGCCCGCGCGGCGTGCGACCAGCCCCAGCCGCGCTATCGCCTCCACCAGGGTCAGGTCCGCCTGTACGACCCCGCCCACATCGCAGTCCACCCCGGCGTCCGGGTCGCGGACGGCGCCCTCGGAGTCGTACAGCAGCGCCTCCAGCTCGGCGCAGAGACCCGGCACCGCGGCCCGCGTGACGCGGCCGGTGACGACGAGAACGATCGGGGTCATGGCTTCCACATCAGGGAGACCGGCGCGGCGGCCGAAACTCATCGCTGCCCGCTCCCGCACTTTCCCGGCGCCCCGGCCCGCCCGCCCTGCCCCGTCCATGCCCCGCGCCCTGCCCAACAGCCGTTCCGGCCGCCGGGCGCACATCCGGCATCCGCCCCTCCGGATCGCCCCGGACCGATGAACTTCCGTCAACTCCTGTCACCTGTGCGGTTTCTGTGAACCCTTGCGATCAATTCCCCCTCTAGGTACGTGAACCGGCCGGCACCGGCCTCCCATCGGTGCCGACTGACCAGCGGCCCCTCCGGGGGCCGCCTGATTCTCCAGGGGGAGAGTTGCGCAGACACGTGAGAAACGCGTGTGTATCGACCATCGCCACGGCAGCCGCCGTGGCGCTCGCCGCCGGGATGACCACCCCGGCCATGGCCCGTCCCGACACCGCCCGGCCGAAGGGTGCCGAGCCCGTGGCCCAGCACCGGCTGACGCTCATCACCGGCGACCGCGTCACGGTGGACGGCAAGGGCCGGGTCCTGAACTTCCGGCCCGCCAAGGGGCGCGAGCACATACCCGTGCAGCGGCAGATACGCGACGGGCACACGCTGCTCATCCCGGCCGACGCACACCGGCTGATCAGCTCCGGCAAGCTGGACCGCAGGCTGTTCGACGTCACCGAGCTGAACCGTGCGGAGAACCGCAGGGCGCAGAAGACGGGCCTGAAACTGATCGTCGCCTACCGGGGCGCCCGGGCGGCGGCCGCGAAGGCCGAGGTCCGTGAGGCGGGCGCCACCCGGGTCGGCCGGAACCTGAAGTCGTTGAACGCCGAGTCGGTGACCACGCCGGAGCGCGACGCCAAGGACATCTGGCAGGCACTCACCAGCAAGCCCTCGCGGGGTGCCCAGCGCACCACGGCCGCCGGTATCGACCGGGTCTGGCTGGACGGCGTACGCAGGGCGAGCCTGGACAAGAGCGTTTTGCAGATCGGCGCACCGACCGCCTGGAAGGCCGGCTACACCGGAAAGGGCGTCAAGATCGCCGTCCTGGACACCGGTGTGGACGCCACCCACCCCGACCTCCAGGGCCAGATCCTCGACACGAAGAACTTCACCGCCTCGCCCGACACCCTGGACCGGGTCGGACACGGCACACACGTCTCCTCGATCGCGGCCGGTACGGGCGCCAAGTCGGGCGGGAAGTTCAAGGGCGTGGCCCCGGACGCCAAGCTGATCGAGGGCAAGGTGCTCGACGACGACGGCTTCGGCGACGACTCCGGCATCCTGGCCGGCATGGAGTGGGCGGTCGCGCAGGGCGCCGACGTCATCAATCTGAGCCTCGGCGGCGGTGACACCCCGGAGATCGACCCGCTCGAAGCGGCGGTGAACAAGCTGTCGGCCGACAAGGGCGTCCTGTTCGCCATCGCGGCGGGCAACGAGGGCGACGGCGCCGGCACGGTCGCCTCCCCGGGCAGCGCGGACGCCGCACTGACCGTCGGCGCGGTCGACGACAACGACGAGCTGGCCGACTTCTCCAGCCGCGGCCCGCGCACCGGCGACGGCGCGATCAAGCCCGATGTCACCGCCCCCGGCGTGGACATCACGGCGGCGGCCGCACCCGGCTCCGCCATCGATCAGGAGGTCGGGCAGAACCCGCCGGGCTATCTGTCGATCTCCGGTACGTCGATGGCGACCCCGCACGTCGCGGGCGCCGCCGCGCTCCTCAAGCAGGAGCACCCGCAGTGGAAGTACGCCGAGCTCAAGGGCGCGCTCACGGGCTCGGCGAAGCCGGGCGCGTACACCCCCTTCGAGCAGGGCTCGGGCCGGATCGCCGTCGACCGGGCGATCGCCCAGACCGTCGTCGCCGAACCGGTCTCGGTGAGCTTCGGGGTGCAGCAGTGGCCGCACACCGACGACACCCCGGTCGCCAGGAAGGTGACGTATCGCAACCTCGGTACGGCGGACGTCACCCTCGACCTCGCGGTCACGGCCACCGGCCCGAAGGGCAGGCCCGCCCCGGCCGGGTTCTTCACCCTCGGCGCCGACAAGGTGACCGTCCCGGCGGGCGGCACCGCCGAGGTCCCGCTGACCGTGAACACGAAGCTCGGCGGCACGGCCGACGGCTCCTACTCGGCGTATGTCGTCGGGACCGGCGGCGGCCAGAGCGTCCGCACCGCGGCCGCGGTCGAGCGCGAGATCGAGTCGTACGACCTCACGGTCAGGACCATCGGACGTGACGGCAAGCCGTCCCGGTTCAACGAGTCCGACCTCTACGGCCTGTCCGGCACGGCGAGCGGTGTGTGGCTGTCCCCGAGGAGCACCGACGGGACGGCGAAGGTGCGCGTGCCCAAGGGCGGCTACGCACTGAACTCGGCCGTCCACGTCGACCCGGAGGACGGCACCAAGGGCATCGACTGGCTCGTCCAGCCGAACCTGAACCTCACCAGGAACCTCACCGTGACGTTCGACGCGCGCAAGGCGAAGCCGGTGGACATCGCCCTGCCCACCACCGGCGCCAAGCCCCGACTGGCCGCGCCCGACCTGCAGTTCGACGGCAAGGACAGCGGCTACAGCTACGGCTGGTACCTCGACTCGTACCGGAACCTGCGCACCGCGCACGTCGGCCCGAAGGTGACCGACGGCTCGCTCGCCCAGCACTGGCTGGGCAGCTGGACCAAGGGAGCATCGACCCGGTACGACATCGCGGTCGGCGGCACGGTGACCCAGGCGGCGACCGGCTACAGCCGGAAGTTCACCAACGGTCAGCTGGCGAAGGTCACGACGTCCCTCGGCGCGTCCGTCAAGGGCAAGACCGGCGGGTTCGCGGCATGGGGCTCGCTGCCCGGTTCCTACTCCGGCTGGACGTCCTGGTCCAGCCAGAAGATCCCCGGGACCAACACCGCCTACGTCTCCACCGCCGACAAGGTGAAGTGGAACTTCGACTTCAGCCAGGAGGGCGGACTCGACGAGGACGGCTACCCGGTCACCGAGGCGCAGTACTCCCTCGGTGACCCGCAGACCCTGAAGGCGGGCAGGACCTATACGAAGAAGGTCAACACCGCGGTGTTCGGCCCCGCGCTCGGCTCCGGCCACGGAATCATCCGCGACGCGGACACCATCACCGGGTCGCTGCCGCTGGCGGCAGACGGCCGCGGCAACATCGGCTACTCCACCTACAGTTCGGTCAAGACCGTCCTCTACCGCAACGGCGCCGTGCTCGCCAGGAACGCGGACCCGCTGGAGGGCGGCACCCCCATCGCAGTGCCGTCCGGTGCGGCCGACTACCGGCTGACGACCTCGGTGCAGCGCAGCTCCAAGGTCTCGGCCGTCTCCACCCGGATCGACGCGAGCTGGACCTTCAGGTCCAAGAAGAGCGCCGAACCGACCCTGCTGCCCGTCTCCACGGTCCGCTTCACGCCGAATGTGACGACGGACGGAAGGGTGACGGCGGGCAGGACCGCTTCCGTACCGGTGACGGTGCAGGGTGCGGCCGCCGGCAAGAACCTCAAGTCGCTGACGGTGTACGTCAGTTACGACGGCGGCAAGACCTGGAAGAAGTCCGCGGTCAAGTCGTGCAAGCTTTCCGTGAAGAACCCGGCCAGGGGCAAGTCCCTCTCGTACCGGGCGAATGTCACGGACAAGCAGGGCAACAAGTCGTCGGTGTCGATCTACAACGCGTACTTCGGCAAGTAGACGCCCCCGACCACAACCGCATGACGGCGGCCCGCCGGGACGGATTCCTCCGCCCCTGCGGGCCGCTCGCACACCGACGCGACCGGCGTGGCACCGCTTCTCAGCTGACCGGAAATATCCCGGTGTCCAGGTCCAGCGCGAACGGCTCGGGAAGCGTCAGCTTCTCCCCGTACTCCACCGCGTCCAGCACCCGGTACGTGCCCTCGACGGGTTCCCCGTACAAGGTGGCGGTGGGACGGCCGGAGTGCCAGGGGTCGAGGAGCAGGAAGAGCTCGACACCGGCCTTCGCGTATCCGTGCGCCTTGCCGATGCGGTCGTGGTTGGCGTTGGCCTGCGAGGTGATCTCGACGACGAGCCGGGCCTCCTCCGCCGGCACGCGGTTGCCCGGCCCGGTCGCCGCGGCACGCGGCACGACGACGAGGTCGGGGATGTAGAGCCCGGCCCGGCCCGGCACGGAGACGCCGAGGGTCTGGTAGATCTCCCAGTCCTCCGGGATGACGGTGTAGAGCCTGCGCTGAAGCAGAGCCGCAGTGGTGTTGTGGTCCTTGGACGGCGGTGGCGACACGGTGACGATCCCCTCGATGATCTCCACCTTGCAGCCCTCGGGTGCGTCCGTCTCCTCCCAGATCCGGACGAGGTCGTCCCATCCCTGGCCGTTGCCCGGCACGGGATCGACGGTGAGTGCGCTCATGGCGGTCTCCTCTATCGGTGCGTCACCGAGTCCAGCATGCCGAACGGGACCGGTGGCAGTCCACCGGTCCCGTTCACCCGGACGAGTAAACCGCAGGTCAGGCGATACGTTCCCGCACCACGGGGGTGGCCGTGAACTCCGTGCCCTCCGGGTCGATGTCGTACGAGGAGGGCAGGGCCTTCAGCGCGTACTCGAACTTCTCGGGGGTGTCGGTGTGCAGCGTCAGCAGCGGCTGTCCGGCCGTTACCGTGTCGCCCGGCTTGGCGTGCAGTTCGATGCCCGCACCCGCCTGCACCGGGTCCTCCTTGCGGGCCCGGCCCGCGCCCAGGCGCCAGGCGGCGACGCCGATGTCGTACGCGTCCAGGCGGGTCAGTACGCCGCTGGACGGAACCGTCACGACGTGCTGCTCGCGGGCGACCGGGAGCGTGGCGTCCGGGTCGCCGCCCTGGGCGGAGATCATCCGGCGCCAGACGTCCATCGCGGAGCCGTCGGCGAGGGCCTTCTCCGGGTCCGCGTCCCTGAGCCCGGCCGCGTCCAGCATCTCGCGGGCGAGGGCCAGGGTGAGGTCGATGACGTCCTTCGGGCCGCCGCCGGCCAGCACCTCGACCGATTCGCGCACCTCCAGGGCGTTGCCCGCGGTCAGGCCGAGCGGGGTGGCCATGTCGGTGAGGAGCGCGACCGTGCGCACCCCGCTGTCGGTGCCCAGCGCGACCATGGTGGAGGCCAGCTCACGGGCGTCCTCGATGGTCTTCATGAAGGCGCCGGAGCCGACCTTGACGTCCAGGACGAGCGCGCCGGTGCCCTCGGCGATCTTCTTGGACATGATCGAGCTGGCGATCAGCGGGATGGCCTCGACGGTGCCGGTGACATCGCGCAGCGCGTACAGCTTCTTGTCGGCCGGGGCGAGCCCGTCACCGGCGGCGCAGATCACCGCGCCGGTGGTGTCCAGGACGTTCAGCATCTCGGCGTTCGAGAGGTGGGCGCGCCAGCCGGGGATGGACTCCAGCTTGTCGAGCGTGCCGCCGGTGTGGCCGAGGCCGCGGCCGCTGAGCTGGGGGACGGCGGCGCCGCAGGCCGCGACCAGCGGGGCGAGCGGCAGGGTGATCTTGTCGCCGACGCCGCCGGTGGAGTGCTTGTCGGTGGTGGGCCGGGAGAGCGAGTGGAAGTCCATGCGCTCGCCGGATGCGATCATCGCGGCGGTCCAGCGGGCGATCTCGGTGCGGTTCATTCCGTTCAGCAGGATCGCCATGGCCAGCGCGGACATCTGCTCGTCGGCGACCTCGCCACGGGTGTACGCGTCGATGACCCAGTCGATCTGCTCGGGGGTCAGCTCGCCTCGGTCCCGCTTGGTGCGGATGACGGAGATGGCGTCCATGTCCTGGGAGTCCTTCCGGCCGGTACGTACGCAAGAGTCCTGAATGACTCTACGCGCATAGAGGGTGGATACGGGTGTGGCCCTCCCAACGGACGGGAGGGCCACAGCAGTTCTACTTCAGATGGTCGGGCCCGAACGCCTGCGGCAGCATCTCGTCGAGCGTGCGCAGGCCGTCCGGGGTCTCCAGGACGAGCTCCGGTCCGCCGAACTCGTACAGCAGCTGCCTGCACCTGCCGCACGGGACCAGGATCTCGCCCGCCCCGTCCACGCAGGTGAAGTGGGTCAGCCGTCCGCCGCCGGTGGCGTGCAGCTGGGAGACCAGTCCGCACTCGGCGCACAGCCCGATGCCGTACGAGGCGTTCTCGACGTTGCAGCCGGACACCGTGCGTCCGTCGTCGACCCGTGCCGCGGCGCCGACCGGGTAGTGCGAGTAGGGAACGTACGCACGCGTCATGACGGACCGTGCGGCGCTCCGCAGCGCCTCCCAGTCGACCTCCGCGGCGGCCGTCACTTGCCCTGGCCCTTCCGGTACGGCATGCCGTCAGCCTTGGGCATGCGGAGCCTCTGTGCAGAGAGTGCCAGCACCAGCAGCGTGGTGACATACGGCGCCGCGTCCACGAACTGGCTCGGCACCTCGTTGGTCAGCGCGTACCAGGCGAACAGGAGCGCCGAGACAGCCGCGGAGATCACCGCGGGCACGTACTTCTTCTTGTACAACTGCCAGATCATGACCAGCACCAGCAGGATTGCCAGCAGCAGCAGCATCGCGTGTACGTTCTCGGCTCCGCCTCGCAGTTTGAGGCTGTCGGTGAAACCGAAGAGTCCGGCGCCCAGCGCCATGCCTCCCGGCATCCAGTTACCGAAGATCATCGCTGCCAGACCGATGTAACCACGGCCACCGGTCTGGCCCTCCTGGTAGATACCGGTGGCGACGATGGCGAGAAACGCACCCGCGAGGCCGGCCAGCCCGCCGGAGACGACAACGGCGATGTACTTGTACTTGTAGACGTTGACGCCCAGGGACTCCGCGGCCACGGGGTTCTCGCCGCAGGACCGCAGCCGCAGTCCGAAGGACGTGCGCCACAACACCCACCAGGTCCCCGGGACCAGCAGGATCGCCACCACGGTCAGGAGCGACAGGTTCGTCACGAGACCGCCGAGGACACCGGCCAGGTCGGAGATGAAGAACCAGTGCCTGGCCTGGAGGTCCACCAGCCAGTCCGAAAGACCCGGAATGGTGATGTCGGTGATCTGGTCGATTCGTGGGGACTGCTTGGAGGAGCCGCCCTCAGCCTCCGCGAAGGTGAAGTTCGACAGATAGCGGGTGACGCCCACGGCCAGGATATTGATGGCCACACCGGAGACGATGTGATTGACGTTGAAGGTCACCGTGATGATCGCGTGCAGCAGACCACCGAGCGCGCCGCCGACGACACCCAGCAGGACACCGGTCCACGGCCCCCACTGGTAGCCCGCCCAGGCACCGAACCAGGTGCCCAGGACCATCATGCCCTCAAGGCCGATGTTGACCACACCCGCGCGCTCCGCCCACAGACCGCCGAGTCCGGCGAGACCGATCGGCACGGCCAGCTGGAGGGCACCGGAGACCTGACCGACCGAGGTGAGGTCGTTCGCCCCGCTGATCACGCGGACCAGCGAGAACAGCGCCAGTGCACCAGCGATGATCAGCATGATGACGGGCAGGGACAGTTTGCGGCGTCCGCCACCCTTCTTGGGCGCGGTGCTCGCCATCGAGACGGTGCTCGTACTCATGCCACGACTCCCTCTCGGTTCTTACGGGCCTGCGCGGCGAGCTCCTCGCCGACTTTCTGCTGCTGACGGCGGAGCCCGTACTGCCGGACGAGCTCGTAGGACACGACGACCGAGATCACGATCAGGCCCTGCATGATCGTGGCGATCTCCTTCTCGTAGCCGTGCTGGTCCAGCGAAGCCGATGTCTTCTCGATGAAGGAGATGAGCAGCGCGGCGAAGAGGATACCGACCGGGCTGTTCCGGCCGAGCAGGGCGATGGTGATGCCCGTGAAGCCGACACCGACCGGGAAGCTCAGGCTGTAGGTGTGCGTCTGGCCCAGCAGCAACGGCATACCGGACAGACCCGCAACCGCGCCGGAGATCAGCATGGCCGTGAGGACCATCTTCTTGGCGTCGACACCACTCGCCTGGGCAGCGGACTCGCTGGCGCCGGTGGCGCGCAGGTCGAAGCCGAAGCGGGTGCGGTTGAGTACGAACCAGTAGACGATGCCCAGCGCGAACGCGATGAGGGTGAAGCCGTAGATGTCCCCGCCGTCCCCCATGCTCACGCTCGGGAACCAGCCGGATTCGGAGATCTCGCCCGTCGTGAGATCGTTGGAACCCGCCGGCTGCACACCGAGGTTGGCCGGCAGAATCATCCAGGCGATCAGACTGGTGGCGATCGCGTTGAGCATGATGGTGGAGACGACTTCGCTGACCCCGCGGGTGGTCTTCAGAATGCCCGCGATGCCGGCCCAGAAGGCGCCGACGCACATCGCTACGAGCACGATCAGCAGAACGTGGAGTGGACCGGGCAGATCCACGGCGGCACCGACAACGGCAGCGAGCATGGCTGCGAGGCGGTACTGGCCGTCCACGCCGATGTTGAACAGGTTCATCCTGAAGCCGACGGCAACAGCCAGGGCGGCAAGATAGTACGTGCCTGCCTGATTGATGATCAGTACCTGAACGTCGGCGTACTCGGCGTTCTGCACCATCAGCTGGTACGGCTCGATCGGGTCACGGTCCGAGAGGAGCAACACCACCGAGGTGAGCGCGAAGGCCACGACCAGGGCGAGCACCGGGCCGCCGAGGCCCAGGATCAGCCGGTCCTTGTCGAACTTCTTCATCGGCCCTCACCGTTCTCGTCGTGCTCAAGATGGCCGGTGGCGGCACCGGTCATGGCCGAGCCCAACTCCTCCGGGGTGATCGTGGCGGGGTCCGCGTCCGCGACCAGGCGACCGCGGTACATGACCCGCAGGGTGTCGGACAGGCCGATCAGCTCGTCAAGGTCGGCGGAGATGAGCAGCACGGCCAGGCCCTCGCGGCGCGCCTCGCGGATCTGGTCCCAGATCTGCGCCTGCGCACCCACGTCCACGCCGCGGGTCGGGTGTGCGGCGATCAGCAACTTGGGCTGGTGACTCATCTCGCGGCCGACGATCAGCTTCTGCTGGTTGCCTCCGGAGAGGGATGCAGCGGTGACCTCGATTCCGGGGGTACGGACGTCGTACTCCCGCACGATCCGCTCGGTGTCGGCCCGGGCGGCCTTGAGGTCGAGCAGGCCTCTCCTGCTGTTGGGGCGCTCTGTGACATGGCCGAGGATGCGGTTCTCCCACAGCGGGGACTCCAGCAGCAGACCGTGCCGATGACGGTCCTCGGGGATGTAGCCGATGCCGTCCTCGCGTCGCTTGCGTGTCGGTGCGTGCGAGATGTCGGCCTGGTCGAGGGTGATCACACCGCCGTCGGGGTCGCGCATGCCCATGAGAGCTCCGATGAGCTCGGTCTGACCGTTCCCCTCGACACCGGCGATGCCCATGACCTCGCCCTTGTGAATGGTGAAGGTGATGCCCGCGAGGACCTCGCGGACGACGCCGTCGGGGTCGGTCTCCGTCAGCCGCAGATCGTCCACCGCAAGCATCGGTACCTCGGTCACCGTGGACTCACGGGTCTCCGGCGAGGGAAGCTCGCTGCCGACCATCAACTCGGCGAGTTGCTTGGTCGTCGTGGAGCGTGGGTCGGCGGTGCCCACGGTGGTGCCGCGGCGGATGACCGTGATCTCGTCGGCGACCGACAGCACCTCGCCCAGCTTGTGGGAGATGAAGATGACGGTCACCCCCTCGGCCTTGAGCCCGCGCAGGTTGTCGAAGAGTGCTTGGACCTCCTGCGGCACCAGGACGGCGGTCGGCTCGTCGAGGATCAGGGTGCGGGCGCCGCGATAGAGAACCTTCAGGATCTCCACTCGCTGACGGTCAGCGACACCGAGATGCTCGACCAGGAGGTCGGGGCGGATGTTCAGCCCGTAGGCGTCCGAGATCTCCTTGATCCTCCGACGGGCTCCCGCACCGATGCCGTGCAGCTTCTCCCCGCCGAGAACTACGTTCTCCAGCACAGTGAGGTTGTCGGCCAGCATGAAGTGCTGGTGGACCATGCCGATGCCCCGCGCAATGGCGTCGGCCGGGCTGGAGAAGGTGACCTGATCGCCGTCGACAGTGATGGTGCCCTCGTCCGGCTTCTGCATGCCGTAAAGGATCTTCATCAGGGTCGACTTGCCCGCACCGTTCTCGCCGACGAGGGCGTGCACGGTGCCCTTGCTGATGGTGATGTCGATGTCGTGATTGGCGACGACGCCAGGGAAGCGCTTGGTGATGCCGCGCAGTTCTACGGCGGCAGGAGGGCTGGACGCGTTGATGACGCACTCTCCTTGGGGGAAAGGAGCAGGAAGGGCAGGCGGAAGTGGCGGGCTGGGCGGGCAGGGAATGAAGGGCGAAGTTATCGCGCCCCAGCGTGATCTACGCGCGTAGCGATGCCGAATAGCAAGAAACAACGGCCAGAACCTGGTCCGGGGCCCGTGGAGGCGGCAGCTCGCCGCACTCTCTCCGGGCCCACGGACCTTCGGTCCGACCACGCGATTACGGAGTGGTCTTGACCTTGATCGTGCCGGCGATGATGTCGGCCTTGGCCTTGTCCACCGCAGCGGTCACGTCGGCCATCTTGGTGTAGGCCGGGTTGGAAGTGGCCAGACCCACGCCGCCCTTGTCCAGGCCGTAGCGCATCTCACCGCTCTGCGGCTTACCGTCCTTGACCGACTTGATCAGGTCGTAGACGGCGTCAGAGACGCCCTTGGTCACCGAGGTGAGGATGTACTGCTTGTAGGACGCGAGGCCCTTCTGGTTGTACTGGTCCGAGTCGACACCTATCGCCCACTTCTTGGCGTCGGCAGTGGCCTCGATCGAGCCGGAACCCGCGAGACCGGCGGCGGCGTAGATCACGTCGGCGCCCGCGTCGATCTGTCCCTGCGCGGCAGCCTTGCCCAGGTCGGGCTTGGAGAAACCACCGAAGTCCGGCGGCTGGGTCAGGTACTGGACCTTGACGTTGACATCCTTCTTGGTGTCCTTGACGCCCTGGACGAAGCCCGCCTCGAACTTCTTGATCAGGGGGGTCTCGACACCACCGATGAAGCCGACCGTCTTGGACTTGGTCACGTTGGCGGCGGCGACGCCGGCCAAGTAGGAACCCTGCTCTTCGTTGAAGACCAGGTTGGCGATGTTCTTGCCGGTCTTGGAGGTGTCGTCGATGAGCCCGAAGGTGGTCTTCGGGAACTTCGGCGCGACCTCCGCGATGGCGGGAGCGTATGCGAAACCGACACCGATCACCGGATTGTTTCCGGCGCGGGCCAGCTCAGTGAGGCGCTGCACCTTGTCGGGGTCGCCTTCACCTTCCGTGGGCTCGGCCTCGCTCCCCTTGACACCGAGACCCTTGACGGCCTTCTCAAGACCGGCATAAGCGGCATCATTGAACGACTGGTCGCCGCGGCCACCGATGTCGTACGCGAGGGCAACCTGCCCGTCCTTGCCCTTGTCCGACCCGGACTCGGACGACGACTTGCCACATGCGGTGACAGAGAGTGCTAGCGCTGTGGACGCAATGCCCACGGTGGCGATCCTGGTGATCCGGCGCAAAGGAGGCTCCTTCAACCTGGCCTGAGCGCCACTTGCGGCGCTGGTTTCGGGGCGATCGTAACGCGCGTAGATGTCAGTTAAAGGCCCGTTCATGAGTCGTTACCGGATCGTCGCGTAGCGGACCCGGCGGGCCTGAGTAGCCAACAGTTTCACACAGAAAAAGACATGGCGTCCCAGTTCGGCGCCCCAGCCGCGTAGTGCGACACGCAGCACCCTCCAGTCATCACAGACGGTGAAGGAGGCCCCGACCCAAGCCCCCTCCACCATCCCCAGCGGCCACGCAGCACACTCCCGCGACCGCCCCACGGCCGGACAGAAAATCGGAATTCAATGTTCCGATAATTTCGCGACCTGACGGGTAATACCCCTTGCCCCAAACGGTAAAGAGTTTCTAGAAATCAACCGACCACTGATCAACACGGGGGCTGTCGCAGCGGCCGGCCATTCTGGATATACAGAATTCAACAACAGCGGAAGAAATCGAATTTCCGAGATTCCGTCCACGCAGACGGAACGACCAACCGGAAATCCGGACGATTCCTGGCACCATGCTGCGCCGCCCTTTCACAAGGGGGAAATGTGAAAAGAGCGCTCACCACGTCCTGTCTCGCTCTCGCCTTCGCGGCAACGTCGCTCGGCTTCGCGCCGACCGCTTCCGCCAATATCGGGAATTGCAACACGTGGATCACGTACAGCTCGCCCAACTACGGAAACGCCTACTGCAGCAACCTGGCAATTTTCGACAAGTTCCGGGTGAGGCTCACGTGCATTGACCCGCACGGGAAGCAGTGGATCGTCCTCGGCCCGTGGAAGAAGAACACTCAGACTTCCAGGGAGAAGTGCTCGACCAGCACGAATGTCGGCGTACTCAAGGTGGGCGTCGTCTTCAGCGCCTGAGGCGTGCCGCCCCTGACCGGCGTGGCCCGTCCGACGGGGCGGGTCACACATGAGGGGCAAGCGCGAGGAGAACAGCCGGATCGACGTAGGGCATGTGGCCTGGACGACCATGAGGGTATTCGTCACGGATTTTCCGGACAATCATGATTCTGGCGTCTCCGGGATGACTATCGCACGCGGCACGGCGTCCATTACCGGCCCCAATCGGTGGCCCGTTCGGCACACCTGGAAGGACGGCCTTGAAAAAGGTACTCGTTTCGGCCTTCGGCACTGCAATCGCAGTCGCATCCCTGATTACCGCACCCAGCGCCTCGGCCGCTGAAGTCGGCACTCGGGACGTCACCTGCGACACGTGGTACACGAAAACCTCCCCCAACGTGGGGTACTCGAAGTGCACCGGAATGCTCCCCTGGCCCCTTGAAGGCGCCGCGGTGAAGCTCACGTGCATCGATCCGCACGGAAATCAGTGGCTCGTCTACGGTCCGAGGAAGGGCAACGGGAAGACATCCAGTGCGAAGTGCTCCAGCGACACCAACGTCGGCATCTACAAGGTCGGCGTCAGCAGGTCTCGCATCTGAGGCCGTTCAGATCGACTGAGGAAATGGAAGGCGCCCGCGGCCTCGCGGGCGCCTTCCCGCCCATCCCGGCTCAGGCGGAGCGGCCGTCCAGCAGTGCCGCCGCCGTGAAGAGCTCCACGGCGACCGTGATCGCCTCCTCGTCCGCGTCGAAATCACCCCGATGCAGGTCGAGCCGGGCGGTGTCGCCGGGGGTACGGACCCCGAGCCGGGCCATGGCCCCCGGGACGTGCTCCAGGTACCAGGAGAAGTCCTCGCCGCCGAGGCTCTGCTCGGTGTCCTCGATCGCATACGATCCGCGGCGCGCGGTCATCGCCCGGGCGAGCAGATCGATCACGGCGGCGTCGTTCACAACGGGCGGGACGCCCCGGACGTAGTCGATCACCGTCTTGGCCCGGTACATCCCGGCCACCTCGTCGATGGCCGCGTGCACCAGGTCCGGTGCCTCCCGCCAGGCCGCCAGGTCCAGGCAGCGGACCGTGCCGGAGAGCTCGGCGTGCTGCGGGATCACATTGCAGGCGTGCCCGGCCTCCAGCCGGCCCCAGGTGACGGCGAGCCCGGCCCGCGCGTCGACCCGGCGGGCCAGCAGCGCGGGCACCTCGGTGGCGACCTTGGCGGCGGCGGTGACCAGGTCGGTGGTCAGGTGCGGCCGCGCGGTGTGTCCGCCGGGACCGTCGAGCGCCACCTCCAGCCGGTCGCAGGCCGAGGTGATCGCCCCGACCCGCAGCCCGATCCGCCCCACGTCCACCTTCGGGTCGCAGTGCACCCCGATGATCCGCCCGACACCCGCCAGCGCCCCGGACGCGATCGCGTCGGGCGCCCCGCCGGGCAGTACCTCCTCGGCCGGCTGGAAGATCAGCCGCACCGGGTTCGGCAGCAGCCCCTGCCGGTCGAGCTCCGCGAGCACGAGCCCGGCGCCGAGGACGGCCGTGGTGTGGATGTCATGCCCGCACGCATGCGCCCGGTCGGGGACGGTGGACCGGTAGGGGACGCCCGCCTTGGTGTCCGGAATGGGCAGCGCGTCGATGTCCGCACGCAGAGCGAGCACGGGCCGGAAGTCGCCCTCCCGGCTCCCCACGTCGCAGATCAGCCCCGTCCCCGTATCGAGCACCCGCGGCACGAGCCCCGCCTTCTCCAGCCGGGCCTTGATGGCCGCGGTGGTACGGAACTCCTGGTTGCCGAGCTCGGGGTGCATGTGCAGGTCACGCCGGAAGGCGATCAGTTCGGCACGCAGAGCTTCGGGCAGGGTGCCGGGCAGCGCCTCGTCCCCGGGGAGCTGGGCATCAAAATCGCGGGACATCAACTGGTTCACCTGTTGAAGAGTAGGCCCCTTGACCCCTCAACTGACCACAGATCAACAAAAGTTCAGCCGCTTAGACGAATAAAATGTGGCGTCGGAGCGTGTGGCATGGGAGGGAGGTGGGTAAACTCCCCCCTTTTCACCTCCCATGCCTCATGCCGGGCACCTGGATCAGGGCGGTGTGATCCGTACCCCCTCACGCCTCCGTGATCGCCGTCGCTCGCCAGGGGGCGAGGCGCTGCACGTCGCGGGCTGTTTCTGTCACGCCCGACAGGAAGCCCTGGGCGCGCGGGGATGCCGTGTCGCGGAGCCATTCCGGGGCGATGTCGCAGACCGCGACCTTGACCTCCGTGCCGGCCAGGGCCAGGGGGAGGGTGTGGACGACCGTGGAGGGGAAGCTCAGGACCGTGCGGCCGATGGGGCCGCGGCGGGCGATGAGTTCCAGGGGGAGGTCGGGGCGGACGATCTCCAGGTGCGTGGCGGTTTCGAGGGCGTGGAGCTTGTCGGTGGACTCGCGGCGGTGGGCGAAGTAGCGGGTGGCGTTGTGGGTGCGGGCCAGGGCCGCCACGGCCTCCAGGTACTGGGCCTGGTCGACGACGCCGGTCTCGACGAGCGAGGTGCCGACCATGTCCGCGCCCTTGGTGAGCAGCGGCGGGCCGAAGCGGGCGCGGGTCCAGGCGAAGGTGTTGGGGGTGACGGTCACGCCGGGCGGAGCCTCGACCGGCATGGCCGTGAAGACCTCGACCGTACGGGTGGCGGACGGGGTGAAGCGGCTGCGGGCGCGGGCCGTGACCGGGGCCAGGACCAGCTCGCGCGGGCCCGAGCTGCCCTTGCGGTGCCAGCGCACCAGGCGTTCGCCGCGGGCCAGCTGGGCGACGAACTCCATGGTGGCCGTGCCGTCGTCGACCACCGTGAGGCGGCGGGCGCGGACCATGGTGAGCAGGAACTGGACGTAGCGGGAGAAGGGGTCTCCGACGACGATCCGCTCCGCCCTGCGCAGCAGTCCGGCCAGCGAGCGCAGGGTCTTCAGGGGCCCGCCCGCACCGCCGCGCGCCTCCTGCCAGCGGACATTGATGCCCTCGTCGCGGGCCAGCTCCGCCATCCGGCGCAGCTGGCCGCGCGACATCGGGTCGACCGGGGGGAGGACGACGACCGTGACGTCCGTGAGGACCCGGTCGTCGCCTCCCTCTGTGTAGGCCCACTCCAGGACGTTCAGGAGCTGGACCGGGCTCTCGACGAAGGCGAGGTTCACCGGTCGGCCCGTCAGACCGCGACCGGCTCGGCGGCCTGGGCCGCCTCGGCGCTCTCGGCGACGACGCCCGCGACGCGGCGGAGCTTCTTCATCGGGCCGAGCTCGGACTCGTACACCTTCTTGACGCCGTCACCGAGGGAGGCCTCGATGGTGCGGATGTCGCGGACGAGGCGGGTGAGGCCCTGCGGCTCCACGGAGGCGGCCTGGTCGGAGCCCCACATGGCGCGGTCGAGGGTGATGTGGCGCTCGACGAACACGGCGCCGAGGGCGACGGCGGCGAGGGTCGTCTGAAGGCCCGTCTCGTGGCCGCTGTAGCCGATCGGAACGTTGGGGTACTCCTGCTGGAGGGTGTTGATGACCCGCAGGTTCAGCTCCTCGGCCTTCGCGGGGTACGTCGAAGTGGCGTGGCAGAGAAGGATGTTGTCGCTGCCCAGGACCTCGACCGCGTGGCGGATCTGCTTCGGGGTCGACATGCCGGTGGAGAGGATGACCGTGCGGCCGGTGGCGCGCAGCGAGCGGAGCAGCTCGTCGTCGGTGAGGGAGGCGGAGGCCACCTTGTGCGCGGGGACGTCGAACTTCTCCAGGAAGGCGACGGCCTCGGTGTCCCACGGGGAGGCGAACCAGTCGATGCCGCGCTCGGCGCAGTGCTCGGCGATGGCCTGGTACTCGGCCTCGCCGAACTCGACGCGGTGGCGGTAGTCGATGTACGTCATCCGGCCCCAGGGGGTGTCGCGCTCGATGTCCCACTGGTCGCGCGGGGTGCAGATCTCCGGGGTGCGCTTCTGGAACTTGACCGCGTCGCAGCCGGCCTCGGCGGCCACATCGATCAGTGCGAGGGCGTTGTCGAGGTCGCCGTTGTGGTTGATGCCGATCTCGCCGGTGACGTACACGGGCTGGCCCGGGCCCGCGGTGCGGGTGCCGAAGGTGCGCAGACGGGAGGTGCTCATGAGATGTGTTTCCTTAGCTTGTGGGACTGGCGGGCTTGGGGGCCCTGGGGTGTTCGGGGTTTGGGGCCCCTGGGTCATTCGGGTTACTCGGGGGACCGAGCGGGTGTTGTGGTCGTGAGGGCGGGGCCCAGCAGCCAGGCCGCGATCTCGCGGATGGCGCCGAAGCCGCCGGGGGTGGTCGTGACGGCACGCGCCGCGGCACGTACCGAGTCATGGGCGCTGGCGACCGCGACGGGCCAGCCGGCGAGGGCGAAGCACGGCAGGTCGTTGACGTCGTTGCCGACGTAGAGGACGCGCTCGGGAGCGATGGACTGTTCGTCGCACCACTGCTTGAGTGCCAGGTCCTTGCGGTCGATGCCGTGCAGGACCGGGATCTGGAGCTTGTGGGCGCGGGCCGCGACGACCGGGTTCTGTTCCGTGGACAGGATCAGCAGCGGCATCCCGGCCTTGCGCAGCGCCGCGATGCCCAGGCCGTCGCCGCGGTGCACGGCGACGGTCTCGCGTCCATCGGAGTCGATGAGGACCCGGTCGTCGGTCTGCGTGCCGTCGAAGTCGAGGACGACCGCGTCGATGTCCTCGCGCGTGGGCAGCGGCGAGGGGTCCAGGAGCGGTGCGAGGGCGCGGGCGCGGGCCAGGTCGTGCGGGTCGTCGATCTCCAGGACCCGCGCGGCGTCGGTGCGCACCAGGGCGGTGTGGCCGAAGAAGCGGTGGCGGTGGGTGCGGAAGCCCTCGGCGTTCATGGCGTACGCGGTGCCGGTCTCCAGCAGGTCCTCGGGACGGTCCTGGCGCATCTGCCGGACGGACTTGTCGTGGTTGACCCCGTAGTTGTCCTCCTCCAGCGCACTGCCGTCGCGCCAGATGAAGCCGTGGAAGGGGGCGACCGTGACCGCCGTGTCGGCGCCGTCGTGGGCGACCGCCGCGGCGACGCCGTCGATGTCCTCGCGTACGACGAAGGGGCTGGTGCACTGGACCAGCAGCACCACGTCGGCCGTGCGGTCGTGCATCGCCTCGTACGCGTCCAGGGCGTGCAGCACCGCGTCCTCGCTGCTCGACTTGTCCCCGGCGATGGCCCCCGGGCGCTGCACGATGTGCACGCGGTCCGGCTCGCCCAGGGTGACGCCCGCGGCGCGGGCCGCGTCGGCGATGGCCGCGTCGTCGGTCGTCACGACGACGTCGGTGACCTCGCGGGAGGCCAGGCAGGCGCGCACGGCGCGGGCGACCAGCGGTACGCCGCCGACCTGGGCAAGGTTCTTGGCCGGTACGCCCTTGGATCCGCCGCGGGCGGGGATCACGGCGAGCACGGTGGGCGGCGTCATCGCTGCTCCTGGTGTCGTGGTGGTGGAAGTGGTCACAGTTCGCCCATCCGTCGGATGACCGGGGCGACCCTCTGGACGCCCTGCCGGTACGCGCCCCGCGCCGCCTCCCGGACCGCTTCGCGCACCGCTCCGCGCACCCCGCCGGTCTCGCGCGGCCGGTCGGTGCCCGGCAGCGGCCGGCCGTCGGGGGCCAGGTGGTGGCGGGCGAGGATGCCGGGGAGGTAGCCGGGGGCGGTGGCCGGTGTGTAGTACGGGGCGAGGTCGGGCAGGCGCGCGGCGGAGAGCAGGGCGGCGACGCGGGCCCGGGCGTTGTCGTAGGCCGTGGCGTACGTGCCGTCGGCGGCGACGCCCTGGCCGGCCAGCCATTCCCCGTCGGGCTCCGGGCGGAAGCCGCCGTCCAGGTGGTCCCAGGAGGTGAGCAGTCCGGAACCGACGAAGTGGTGGTTGCCGAGCGCCTCGCGGACGCCGAGGTCGCTGAGGATCGCGGTCGGGATGCGCCGGTGCAGGGACTCCAGCGCGGCGGTCGAGGAGACCGTGACCAGCAGGTCGGTACGGTCCAGGACCTCGCCCATGTGCCCGTACACCAGACGGAAGTTGGGCGGCAGCCCGCCGGGCAGCCGCTCCGCGAGCCGCTGGTAGGGGAGTTCCTCGATGTGCGTGGTGTGCTCGCCGGGCTTGGAGCGCAGCTTCAGCAGCACCTCGCGGTCCGGGTGCAGCCGGGCGTGCTCGACGAGCCTGCGCAGCAGATACGTACGGTCGGCGCGGGAGGCCGGTACGGAGGGCTGTGCGGCGAAGACGACCGTGTCGCGGCCCTCCTGCGGGCGGTGCGGCTCCCCGCCGAGGAACGGCAGGGCGGCCTCTGTGACGGCCGATGCGTCGGCGCCCACTCCCTCGTACACCGCGCGGAAACGCTCCGCGTCGTGGCGGGAGTTGGCGAGGACGACGTCCGCTCCGTGCCTCAGCAGCAGTCCGTCGGCGAGCTTCTCGTAGACGACTCCGACATAGCCGGTGACGACGACGGGCCTGGCGGGCAGCCGCAGCGCGGCGAGGCCGTGCAGCATGGCCTGGACGGCTCCCCCGACCAGGGCGAGCACGACGACGTCGTATCCCTCGTCCCGCACGGTGTGCAGGAATTCGACGGCCGTCACCTCGCGCACCCGGTCGGCGTCGATACCGACGTCGCCGACCTCGGCGAGCTGGCGCGGGGTCGGGGTGGCCCGGCCGCGCAGCAGGAGTCCGCTGATCTCGACCGGCCGGTCCGCTGCCCGGGACGCGTCCGGGGCCCCGGTGGTCAGGCGGCGCGCGGTGAGCGCGCCCCATTTCCACCGGGTGTCCGAGTCGGCGAGTACGGCTACCCGGAGAGCCGTCGTTTTGCTGGTACGTGGGGGCACGTCCTAGAAGTTAGGAAGGCATTTCGATTGGCGGCCCAACGCGACGGCAACAGATGGTTAACAGCCCGCCGACTGTTGGCTAATCAGCTCCCCAAATGCCCCGTAACCCTCCCGGATTTGGACCAGTTCATCATTCCGACATTCGTCGTTCACCTGCCGTCCCTCCTGGGGCCAGGGCAAATGACGAGCGCCCCCCTAGCGTGTGAAGGGTGGTTAAGCTCTCCGTCATCGTGCCGTTCTACAACGTGCAGACATACGCCCCCGACACCGTGAGAAGCCTGCGGGCCAACGCCCGCGAGGACTTCGAATTCATCCTCGTCGACGACTGTTCGACCGACGGGACCGCGGACATACTCCGCCGCGCCGAGGACGAGATTCCGGGGGTGGTCGTACGCAGACACAAGCAGAACGGCGGACTGGCCACCGCCCGGAACACCGGTCTGGACGCGGCCCGCGGTGAGTACCTCGCCTTCCTCGACGGCGACGACTGGCTGGCCCCCGGCTTCTACGCCGACCTGCTCGCCCGTACCGAGGCGCTGGGCTGCGACTTCGTCCGTACCGACCATGTCCAGGCCGACGGCAGGACCCGCACCGTCCACCGCGTCCCGCACGGCCGCAGGGGCGAGGTCATGGACCCGCGGGACGCGATCCTGCCCGCCGGTCGCACCACCTCGGTCGACTATCCGTACGCCTGGGCAGGCCTCTACCACCGGCGGCTCCTGGACCGCGGGCTGCTGCACTTCACGGACGGTCTGCGCACCGCCGAGGACCGGCCGTGGATCTGGCGGCTGCACCGCGAGGCGGATTCCTTTGCGGTGCTGGGGCTTCTCGGCATTTTCTACCGGCGTGGCGTCGCCTCGTCACTGACCCAGATCGGCGACGTGCGCCAGCTCGATTTCATTCGCTCATTCGACCAAGTCGTACGGGAAACAGCGACGGACCGCGACGCGCAGGCACTCCTGCCGAAAGCGGTCCGTACCTATTGCGCAATCATTTCGCATCACATGAGTTCGATGGAAAGGTTCGAACCTTCTGTGGCCCGTGCCCTGAAAACGATGAGCGCCGGAGCGCTCAAGCGGATGCCGCAGGACGTGCTGGACGACGCCCTCGACTCGATGGACCTGCAGCGCGCGACCCTGCTGCGCCGGCTGCGCCGCCGGCCCGTCACCGCGAAGGAGGTGGCGGCCGCATGAGCAGCATCCGGACCCGTACGACACAGATCTTTTTCGCCTCCACCCTGTACGGCGCGGCCACGCTCGCCGCCGCCCTGGACGCGGGCGTCTTCGCGGACGCCGATCGCCGCATCCTGCTCGTCTCGAACAACGCGGCGATCCCGGAGACGACACCCGCCGTCGACGCGATGCCCGGTTTCGACGCGTTGCGCGGCCGGTTCGACGACATCGTGTCGTGGAACGCGACCATCGCCCCCCATCACCCGAGCGGCTGGGCCCCGCGCCCCGACGACGTACCGCTGTGGGAGCGGCATCTGCGCCTCGCCTGGGGACTCGGCGACGACGACATCGAGCTCGCCATCGAGTCGATCCAGGTCAACCCGGCGATGGCGATCGCCGAGATCTTCACCGGCGTACCGATCGACGTGTACGCGGACGGGCTGATGAGCTATGGCCCGACCAGGAACAAGATCGACCCGCTGATCGGCACCCGGGTGCGGCGGCTGCTCCACCTCGACCTCGTGCCGGGGCTGAAGCCGTTGCTGCTCACGGAGTTCGGCGTGGCGTCGCAGATCGTGCCGACCGAGGCGTTCCTCAAGGTGCTCGGTGAACTGGGCGACGCGCACGATGTCGCAGCGAGCGTGCCGTCCGTGGACGCGCCCGCGCTGCTGCTCGGCCAGTACCTCTCCGCGCTCGGCCTGATCAGCGCGACGGAGGAGGAGGAGCTGCACCTGCGGATGATGCGCGGCGCGGTCGGACTCGGCCACACCCGCCTGGTGTTCAAGCCGCATCCGACGGCCCCGGCCCAGTGGTCGCAGGCGATGGAGACGGAGGCGGCGAAACTCGGTGCGGAGCTGACCGTGCTGGACTCGGGGGTGCTGACCGCGCCGGTCCTCGCCGAGGTGCTGTACCAGCGGATGCGGCCGGCGCTGGTCGTCGGCTGCTTCTCAACCGCGCTGCTCACCGCGTCCGCGTTCTACGGGCTGCCGGTGGCACGGGTCGGTACAGAGACGCTGCTGGAGCGGCTGTCCCCGTTCGAGAACAGCAACCGGGTTCCGGTCACGCTGGTGGACGCGGTGGTGCCGGGGCTCGGCGGCCGGGGAACGGCCACGGAAACGGTCGTGGTGGCGCCGGCCGAGTTGAACGAACTGATCACCGCGGTCGGCTTCACGATGCAGCCGAAGATCTATCCGAATCTGCGCTCGGCCGCTGAGCGGTATCTCTCCGCCCATCTCACAGCCACGACCTGGCGCTACTTCAAGCGCAAGCGGCTGACGTCGCTGGGGCTGCCCGGCGGGGTTCCAGCGCAGTTCGCGTTCCTGCCGCGGAATGCCGCGGTGCGCAGGGTCGCGCGGCGGGCGAAGTCGTTGCGGAGGGTTGTGCGACGGTAGGCGGCCACCGGAGGCCCGGCCCGTCGACCGGGGCCACTGCCGTCGATCGGCCGGGCGGGCTTCGAGCCCGCCCGGCGGTCGACGACACGACGAAGGGGGCGGGGTGCCCGGTCGGCACCCCGCCCCCTTCGTCGTGTCGTCAGACGCGCACGCCTCCCTGAATCACCCGGAGGTCCGCCGCGTTCGCCTCGGTGACCTTCCACAGTTCCTGCTGCCGCCCGTGCACATCGGCCACCGCCGCCGCATGGTTGTCCAGCAGCCCGGCCGCCCGCTCCACGAGCCGTGCGCCGAGGTGCCGGTCATGGACGGAGATGCCCCACTCGGGCCGCTCCATGTCGGACAGGAAGTACGCCATCTTCGGGTGCGAGATCAGGCTGATGATCGGCGTACCGCAGCCGAACGGGATCATGCCCGCGTGCCCGCGCATCCCGATGACCAGCTTGGTCCGGGCATACGTGGCCCGGATCTCGTCGTTCTCGAAGTCGTACATCGGGATCACCGGCAGCGCGATGCCGTGCTCGCGCCGCAGGTCGAAGGCGATGCGTTCGTCGTCCAGCGAGTGGGCCACGCACTGCACCTCGGCGCGCTTGCCAAGCTCCTTCACCGCAGTGGCCATCTCGGCGAGGAAGTGCGCGTAGTCGTGGCCGAAGCGGAGCCCGGAACGGTCGTACGCGGCGTTGATGAGCACGGTGTTCTCGCGCTGTACGGGGTCGGTCCAGCCGTCCACCAGCTGCCGGGTGACCGTGGTCGGGCAGGGCTGGAAGCGGACCTTGTCGTGCAGCGACGCCGGCAGCAGCTCGCGGACCTTCTCGATCGAGCCGTGGTTGCGCAGCCCGAAGAACGAGGCGCGCTCCACCAGCTTCCGCAGGGAGGAGAGGAACCGGTCCCGGCCGTGGCCGTACGCCTGGCCGTCGAAGGCGTTGAACCCGACCGCGTACACCATGACGGGTACGTCGATCCGGTCCAGCAGTTCGTCGGGGACGTTCCACTGCCAGCCGCTGTTGCCGTTCGGCGCGGTGTCCGGGATGAAGAGGCCACCGCCGCCGATGACCAGTCCGCGGCGGGCGTTGACCCGTTCCAGTGCGGCCTCGTCGAAGAGCCGGTGGGCGTGGACGGAGTGCCAGCGGGCCGGGCCGGTGTCGCGGCCGAAGGCCAACCGGACGCTCTCCGGGAGCAGCTTGTCCCCGGCGTTGCCCTGCCGGTCCATGTAGAAGGCGACGTGCGCGAGCTGCTCGGCGGCCGGTCCCTCGACGGGAATGGCAACGTCCTTGGTCCGCTGGTACATCAGCCGGTTCGCCCGGTGGGTCGGGTCGACGCCGAGCCCTTCGAGGGCGTACTGCGCGGCGGTGGCGTCGTCGCCGTGGATCCAGGCGATCTGGGCGAGGCGCGAGAAGGCGGTCGCGGCCCGGTTGGGGGCGGCGCCGGCCAGCAGGAGCTGGGCGCGGGCCTCCTCGTAGCGGGAGACGCTCATCAGCGCGTGGCCGAGCACCTCGTGCGACCAGGCCTCGTCGACGGGGATCCGGACGCCGCCGAGCAGGTCGGCCGCCTCCTGGTACTCACCGGCGCCGATGTGCGCGGCGGCGACCCGGCGGGCGCTCTCGGGGTCGGCGGTGCGCCGGACGTGCGCGGTGCCGTAGTGCACCAGCAGGTCGTGGTGCTTGGCGCCGGGCAGCGCCAGGTACGCGGCGTGGAACTCGGCGTCGGACAGTTCGAATTCGCGCCAGCGGTCCTCGGCCCGGCCGTAGCCGGCCTCGCCGCCCTGCCACGGCTTGTGCCGACCGGTGAAGTGCAGGATCGCGGTGGTGTCGGGCACCGGGAGGTCGCCGGAGAGCCGCCGCTTGACGAAGTTGTAGCGGGCGTCGAGCTGCACGAAGTCACCGTCGAGCACGGCGTTCAGGATGCCCTGGTCGTGCTTGTCGAGTTCGTACGTGCCCTTGCGGCCGACGTCGTCGATCTTCGCGCAGAACTCGTCGCTCAGATACTCGCGCTGGATGACCAGCAGCCCGCTGTTGAGCTTGTGCTGCCCGTAGAAGAACTGCGGAACGGCGGCAAGGCCGTCGCGCAGCGTCAGCAGGTCGCCCAGATCGTCGAGGACCACCATGTCGGTGTCCAGGGTGATCACGGTGTCGTAGTCGCGCACCCGGAAGACATCAAGGATGAAGTACGCCTTGCGCACCAGGTAGTTGTCCTGGTCGCCCTTGGCGTACGTGTCGTAGTGCGCGGCGTCGACCTGGCGGAAGTCGATGCGCGGGTGCAGCGCCCGGATCTGTGCGACGGAGGCGGGGCGCAGCCCGTCGTGCAGGACGATGAAGTCCTCGCAGACCGCCGGGTTGGACAGGGCGAGGCTGCGCAGCAGGGCGAGGAAGCCGGGCAGATAGTTCTCGTCCACGAAGCTCGCGAAGGCGACGCGGCGCTTGCCGGTGAGTGCGTTCGCGGGGGCGGGGGCCTGTGGTGCGGGTGCGTCGGTCGTAGTGGGCGTCGTCGTCATCGCAGTCGGATCCTCATATCGGTGACGCTCTGGGCGCGTTCCATGACCCACGCCTTTTCGCTGGTGTACTCATGCACGGAGGTGATGGGCATCTTCATCGCGGCGGGCAGCCGGTAGGCGCCGCTCTCGTAGAAGTCGAAGCCGATCAGGTCGAGCTGCGGGCTGACGTCCAGGTAGTCCAGCAGCCACAGCATGTTGAAGCCGCTGGTGGGGATGGCCGGCCAGACAGCCGCGCCGACCTTGCCGATGTCGCGCAGCGGCCAGCGCAGCGATTCGTCGCCGAGGTACTGCTGGGCGCCCGGCACCAGCCGGTTGCGCAGCGAGTACTTCCAGTCGCCGGAGACGCCACCGAAGACCAGCCGGGTGTGGACCTTCTGGTTCCAGTTGAAGCCGTGCTTGTGGATAGTGGCGTGGATGTCGGTGCGCTTGCCGGTCGCCGACGGGTCGATCTTGTACGAGTTGAAGCGGACGACCAGGTCGTACGCATCGATCTCGGCACCCATCGAACCGGTCCCGACACGCTGCGAGTTGGCGATCAGGCAGATCGACTTGCCCGCGATGCGGTTACGGAACTCGCCGAGCGTGGTCCATTCGACGCCGCCGAAGGTGGGGTCGACGATCGGGCCGCGCATCCGCGTCCGGCGCTGCTCGGCGTAGAGCGCGATGAGGTCCGTGAGGAGGGCGAGATCGCCGGTGCCCGCGTTGCCGCGGGGACTGCCGCCGCTGCCCGCCACGCCGCTGACCTCCAGCGCGAGGCCGAGGTACTGGGCCAGGGCCTCCTGGATCTCCGGTACCGGCGCACCGACCCGGTCCTGGGTCAGAAGTGCGCCGATCAGCCGGGGCCGTGCCTCGTTCCAGTCCCCCCGCCCCTGCAGCGCCAGGCCCTCGGCCCAGGACTCGGTGACGGACCGGCCGACGAAAGCCGCGGCCTCGGGGCAGTCGCGCTCCAGCTTCCGCAGCAGCTCGCTCTGGCGCTCCGCGCCCACCCGCAGCCCGGCCGTCTTCGCCGCGACCCCGAAGCCGTCCTCGTCGGTGAGGTCGAGGTAGTGCCCGTACGCCTCGACTGCGGCGGTCTCCGCGCCCATCGCCTCCAGCGTCCGGGCCCGCAGCCGCCAGCCCGCCCGGGAGCGCTTGCGCTGGGTGAGCACGGTGTCCGTGATGAGGATCGCGAGCTTCAGCTCGTCCTCGTAACCGCAGTCCAGCGCCTTGTTGCCGACCGCGAGCAGCGGGTCGAGCAGCTCGTCGCCGAGCACCAGAGCGGAACCCGAACCGCCCTTGGCGGTGCGCCGCAGCAGCGGGATCGGGGAGGCCCCGGAGGACGTCTGCTCCATCGTGGCGTGGGTGGCCAGCAGATTCCGCAGGGCCTCCGCGAGTGCCGTACGCCGCCGGTCGAGCCCGGCGACCAGCTTCCCGCTGTGCGCGGCGCAGGCGCGCAGGCAGGTCTCCAGTTCCGTCGGCCGGACCGTGGCGAGGTGGGACGTACCGCCTTCGGGCGGGAGCGAGTCCTCCGCGTCACGCTGCCGTGGCCAACGGGTGCGGGCTTTCGTCATGGCGCTCCAAGCGTCTGGTGCCCGTGGGGGGAAGGGGGCATATGGAGGGGTACAGAGGTTCGGCAACCGTTTGAGGTTCCGTAGCACGCTAAGAAACCTGAACGGCCGCAAGATGAACTCGCCCTGTCAGCACGGGAAACTGATCCCCTCTCGTCCGTTTCGGGGCATCGGAGCGCCCTAACCTGACCCTTCGCCACTGTGGGAAGGGAAGGCCGTGACCATCACTCCGGAGAATCCGGGCAGGACCCTCGAGCGGGTTCTCGCCGCCCCGGCGCCGGTGCCGGCGCCACCACGCCCGTCGTCGTCGCCGCCCCGGGACCGCCGCCCGGCGCGCGCCAGGCCCCGGCTGCGCGCTCTGGACGGGCTGCGGCTGGTCGCCGCACTGATGGTCGCCGCGTACCACTACGGCGGCCGGGGCGGCGACATCACCAAGGCGTGGGGAACCTCCGCCGCATCCCTGTCCCCCACCGCCCACACCTGGTTCGCCTACGGCTGCCTCGGGGTGCAGATCTTCTTCGTCATCAGCGGCTTCGTGATCTGCATGAGCGGCTGGGGCCGCTCACTGGCCTCGTTCTTCGCCTCCCGGGCGGCCAGGCTGCTGCCCGCGTACTGGGCGGCGGTCCTGCTGGTGACACTGGTCTTCGCGCTGCCCGCTGTGGCGTACAAGGCGGTCTCCCCCAGCGATGCGCTGGTGAACCTGACACTGCTGCAGCAGCCACTGGGCGTGGACCGGGTGCTCGGTGTGTGCTGGACGCTGTGGGCGGAGATCCGCTTCTACGCCCTGTTCGCCGTGTGCGTGGTGCTGCCGGGGGCCAGCAGACGACGGATCGTGCTGTTCTGCGCCGCGTGGACGCTGGCCGCGGCGCTCGGCAAGGCATCCGGCGAGCCTCTGGCCGAGGTGGTCCTGATGCCCGAGTACGCCCCCTTCTTCATCGGCGGCATCGGGCTCTACCTGGTCCACCGCAACCGGCGGGACGCCACGGCCTGGGGCATCGTCGGCGTCAGCTGGCTGCTCAGCCAGCACTACGCGGTGGCCGCGCTGTGGCACCCGGCGGGCCCGCACGACTTCTCGTACCGCTCGTCGCTGGTCATCATCGCGATCGTGACCGCCGGCTTCGCCGCGGTCGCCGCTGTCGCACTCGGCGCCCTCGCCCGCTTCGACCGCCCTTGGCTGACAGTCGCGGGAGCGCTGACCTACCCGTTCTATCTCGTCCATGAACATCTGGGGTGGGTGGCGGTGAGCGCGTTGCACCGGCGGCTCGGCATCCCTGCGGGGGTGACGGCGGTGCTCACGGTGGCGCTGATGCTGGCGCTGGCGTGGCTGCTGCACCGGTACGTGGAGCGGTGGTGCACCCCGCTGCTGCGCAGATCCCTGACGAGCGGGTCGGGCCGCCTGACCTGACCACCGCTCAGCGCACCCCGTACCGCGCCTCGATGCCCGCGACGATCAGCCGCAGGCCATCCTCGAAGCGTTCGTCGTACTGGGCGAAGATCTCGGCACCGGCCGCGGCGGCGAGCGGATAGCCGGCCATCCGCTGCGCGCGCTCACCGATGTCGAAGCCGTCGCGCCGCTCGTCGGCCATGGGCTGGACGCCCTGCTCCTCGGTGACGAAACCCATGGTGTACGAGTACGCGGTGATGCCCGCCCGGACGGCCTGCCACAGCTCGAACCCGGCGTCGACCATCGTCCGCAGATGGGTTTCGAGGCCGTCGGCGTGGTCGTTGCCGGTGAATCTGGCGCCGCTGTAGACCTTCGCCCCGTCGCGGTAGCGCAGCAGAGCGGTGCGCAGGGCGCTGTTGTACGCGACGAGCTGGTCCTGCCAGCGCTCCGGGGCCGGGCCGGGCAGGTCCTCGGCGAGCATCCGGCGGTACATCACCGTGGCCATCTCGTCGAGGAGCGCCTGCTTGTCCTTGAAGTGCCAGTAGAGCGCGGGTGCCTTGACGTCCAGTTCCCTGGCGATGGCGCGCAGGGTGAGCCCGTCGAGGCCCACCTCGTTCAGCAGCCGCAGCCCGGCGTCGGCCACGCGTGCCCGGTCGATCTTCGTTGTACCCACCTTGACAATTTAACAGCGTTAAGCACACACTCCGAACCATGGAACTTAACAGCGTTAAGGAAACCGAAGTCCTGATCGTCGGCGCCGGTCCCTGTGGTCTGGCCCTCGGCTGCGATCTGGCCCGCCGCGGGGTGCGCACCCTGGTCGTCGAGCAGTCGCCCGCCCTCTTTCCCGGCTCGCGCGGCAAGGGAATCCAGCCGCGCACCAGGGAGGTCCTCGACGACCTCGGGGTCGGCGACGCGGTGCGCGAGCACGGTGGCCCGGCGCCGGTGGGGCTGGTCTGGCAGAACGGGGAGCGGCTGCAGGAGCACGACATGTTCCGCCGTGCGGCCCCGACCCCGGCCGAGCCGTACGGGCAGCCGTGGGTGCTGCCGCAGTGGCGCACCCAGGAGATCCTGCTCGCCCGGCTGCGCGAGCTGGGCGGCGATGTCGCCTTCTCCACCGCGCTGACCGGGCTCGGCCAGGACGCGGACGGCGTCACGGCCCACCTGGACACGGGGGCGGTCCGGGCCTCCTTCCTCGTCGCGGCGGACGGCGGGCGCAGCACGGTCCGGCGGGTGCTGGGGATCGCGATGACGGGCGAGACGGTGGACCCGGCGCCGATGCTGGTCGCCGACGTGCGCGTGGCCGAGGCCGCGCTGGACCGGCTCAACTGGCATGTGATGAGCGGCGAGGAGGGCTTCCTCACGCTCTGCCCGCTGCCCGGGACGGCGGACTTCCAGCTGGTCGCCCAGTTCAAGAAGGGCGAGCCCGACACCTCCCCGGAAGGCGTGCGCGCGCTGGTCGCCGCCCGCACGCACCTGACGGCGCGGGACATCACCGAGGTCCGCTGGTCCTCCGACTTCCGGCCGCGCGCCGCACTGGCCGACCGGTTCCGCGACGGCCGGGTCTTCCTGGCGGGCGACGCCGCCCATGTGCACTCCCCCGCGGGCGGGCAGGGCCTGAACACCAGCGTCCAGGACGCGTACAACCTGGGCTGGAAGCTCGGCCAGGTGCTGCGGCACGGCGCACCGGCGGCCCTGCTCGACAGCTACGAGGAGGAGCGCCGCCCGGTCGCGGCCGACATGCTCGGTCTGTCCACCCGCATCCACCGGGGCGAGCAGGAACGCGGTGTGGCGACCCAGCAGCTGGGCCTCGGCTATCGCGAGGGACCGCTCTCGGTGGGCCGGGCCGGCGCCCTGCACTCCGGGGACCGCGCCCCGGACGGACCGGCGGGCGGGGGCGGGGGCGGGCGCCTCTTCGACGTGTTCCGCGGCCCGCACTTCACGCTGCTGGCGGTCGGCACGGACGTCCCGCTCCCGGCGTTCGACGACGACCTGGTCCGCGTGCATCGCGCGGATGCCTACGAGGCGTACGGAAAGGGCCTGTTCCTCGTCCGCCCCGACGGCTACATCGGCTGGGCGGGCGAGGACGCCTCGGGCCTGGCGCAGTACCTGGCCCCGCTGGGCGCGGCGCCCTCGGTCACGTACCGGCCCTCGGTCACACGCTGCTGAGCGAGAGCTTCGCGGCGAATCCCAGGAAGAGCAGACCGGCCGCCGAAGTGGCCCCCGCCGAAAGCCGCCTGCGACGGCGGAACGCGGCGGACAGGCGGGTGCCGCCGAATATCAGCATCGACAGATAGAGGAAGCTGGCGATCTGCAGCAGAGTGCCCAGCACCAGGAAGGACAGCGCCGGGTAGGCGTAGCCGGGGTCGACGAACTGCACGAAGAACGAGATCAGGAACAGGATCGCCTTCGGGTTGAAGAGGCTGACCACCAGCGCCCGGCGGTACGGCCGCTCCATCGAGGCGGCGGCCCCGGGCGCGGCGGCCTCCTCCGTCAGCTCGGCCATCCGCCGGTGCCGCTCGCGCCACATGACCAACGCGGCCCGCAGCATGCCGATCGCCAACCAGGTCAGATAGCCCGCACCCGCGAACTTGACGACGGCGAACAGCACCGGCGTCGTCTGCAACAGCGACGAGGCCCCCAGCGCGGACAGCGTCATCAGCACGGTGTCCCCGGTCCACACACCGGCCGCGGCCACATAACCGGTCCGCACACCGCGCCGGGCGGCGACGGACAGCACGTACAGCGAATTCGGCCCCGGCAGAAGAACGATCAGCACGAGGCCGGCGAGATAGGTCGGAAGGTCCGTGACACCGAGCATGAAACGGAGTGTCGCACGCGGGTACGACACTCCGTGCGGGAAGGTCCTGGCTCAGTCCTCGTCGCCGTCGAGGAGGCGGTCCACGGAGAGCTTCATCTCGACACCGACCACGTCCGGCACGGTGAACGAGGTCCCACGCTTGTGGGGCACCTTGTTCTTGTACTCGCCGCTCCGTGGGTCACTGCAGAGCAGCACCTGATCGTGCTTGCGATCGACGACGACGTAGACAGGAATGCCGGCCTGAGCGTAATCCTCGACCTTGGGTCCGAGGTCGTCCGACCAGTTGGTCGAGGTCACCTCCACCACCATGCGGAAGGCATGGGCGGCGTAGCAGTTCTTCATTACATGGGCGTCCTTGATGTCGGCCTCGACGACAGACAAGTCAGGAATCGCGTAGTCCTCCGGCCCGGAGGGCAGCCACAGCCCGACCCCCTGAACGAGCCTGAGCCCCACCGTGCGTGCCCGGGCTCCGAATTCCTCGCCAAGCCAAGACAGAGCCAGGGCATGCGATACGTCCGCCGGTGGAGTCACAGTGAGCCTCCCCTGGAGAATCTCCACGCGATGCCCAGGCAGCGAGCGTGCGAGCTGTTCGGCTGCCTCGCCAAGCGTCAGCTCGGGCTGTTCCTGCACCCGCACCTGCTCCTCGTGCTGTATTACGGCCACGGCATCCTCCTTTCGGGGACCACTGTTCACGAGCTTATCCGGGGCCACGGACATTCAGCGAGAGATCACTCCTGCGGGTGGACATCGTCTCAAAACGTGTCCGAAGGCACATACGCCCCCCACACCTCCCGCAGCGCGTTGCAGACCTCGCCCACCGTCGCCCGCGCCCTGAGGGCGTCCTTCATCGGGTACAGGACGTTGTCCGTGCCCTCGGCCGCCTTGCGCAGCCGGGCCAGCGCCGTGTCCACCGCGCCCTGGTCGCGTTCGGCGCGGAGCTTCGCCAGGCGGGCCGCCTGCTGGGCCTCGATCGCGGGGTCGACGCGCAGGGGCTCGTACGGCTCCTCCTCGTCGAGCTGGAAGCGGTTGACGCCGACGACCACGCGCTCCGCACTGTCGGTCTGCAGGGCGATCCGGTACGCGTTGCGCTCGATCTCGCTCTTCTGGAAGCCGCGCTCGATCGCGCTGACCGCGCCGCCCATGTCCTCGACCTTGAGCATGAGGTCCGCGGCTGCAGCCTCGACGGCATCCGTCATCTTCTCGACGACGTACGAACCCGCGAACGGGTCGACCGTCGCGGTGACGTCCGTCTCGTAAGCCAGGACCTGCTGGGTGCGCAGGGCGAGGCGGGCGGACTTGTCGGTCGGGAGGGCGATCGCCTCGTCGAAGGAGTTGGTGTGCAGCGACTGCGTACCGCCGAGGACCGCGGCCAGGCCCTGGACGGCGACGCGCACCAGGTTGACCTCGGGCTGCTGGGCGGTGAGCTGGACACCCGCGGTCTGGGTGTGGAAGCGCAGCATCAGCGACTTCGGGTTCTTCGCGCCGAACTCCTCCTTCATCACCCTCGCCCAGATCCGGCGCGCGGCGCGGAACTTGGCGACCTCCTCCAGGATCGTCGTACGGGCGACGAAGAAGAAGGAGAGCCGGGGGGCGAACTCGTCGACGTCCATGCCCGCGGCGACGGCGGTACGGACGTACTCGATGCCGTCGGCGAGGGTGAACGCGATCTCCTGCGCGGGCGAGGCACCGGCCTCCGCCATGTGGTAGCCGGAGATGGAGATGGTGTTCCACTTCGGGATCTCGGCCCGGCAGTACTTGAAGATGTCGGCGATCAGCCGGAGCGAGGGCCCCGGCGGGAAGATGTACGTGCCGCGCGCGATGTACTCCTTGAGTACATCGTTCTGGATGGTGCCGGTGAGCCTGTCCGCCGGGACGCCCTGCTCCTCACCGACCAGCTGGTAGAGGAGGAGCAGCAGTGCGGCCGGGGCGTTGATCGTCATGGACGTGGAGACCTTGTCCAGCGGGATTCCGCCGAACAGGACCCGCATGTCGTCGATCGAGTCGATCGCGACCCCGACCTTGCCGACCTCTCCGGACGCGATCGCCGCGTCGGAGTCGTGGCCCATCTGGGTGGGCAGGTCGAAGGCGACGGAGAGGCCCGTCGTGCCGTTGGCGATCAGCTGCTTGTAGCGGGCGTTGGATTCCGTGGCCGTACCGAAACCCGCGTACTGGCGCATCGTCCACGGCCGGCCGGTATACATCGTCGGGTAGACACCGCGCGTGAAGGGGTAGGCGCCCGGCTCGCCCAGCTTGTCGTCGGGGTTCCACCCGTCGAGTGCGTCCGGCCCGTACACCGGCTCGATGGGCAGTCCCGACTCCGACTCGCGCGTCATCTGCTGTGCCTCCCGCTGAAGCTGCTCCATAAAGCTACTTACTGGTAACCGAGGATTCCCGCGACGGACTGTAGCGGCGGGCACGAGACCGGTGGAGAGGCACGGGCTGGGACCTTGCTCACAGCCCTCCCCACGGCCCCCGCCGCCGCTTTCCCCATCATGCGCGGGCTTTGGCAACCGGGCAGAGCGGGAATCCGTCCAATGGGGCATCGGGGAGACCCGGAGCAACCCGGAGACACAGGGGGCCGAGATGATACGCAGCATCACCACAAGCACATCACGGGGCGGGATGCCGGGCAGGACACCGGGCAAGGCGCGGCACAGGACACGGGGTTGGGCGGGGAGCACGGCCACGGCGGCGCTCGCCGTTCTCGTCCTCACCGCCGCGACCACCGGCTGCGAGGCGCAGCCCGCCGACAGCGCGTCGGCCACCCCGTCGTCGCCGCCCGCCACGGCGACCGACGACGCCAAGCCCGCCGCGCAGCAGTCGCCCTCGCCGGACGCGTCGTCATCGTCCCCGTCGGCCACCGCGACGCCCACGCCGAAGCCGGACCCGCAGGGCACGACGCTGATGGCGAGCGGGTCCAAGGGCAAGCAGGTGCGGGAACTGCAGGCCCGGCTGCGGCAGATCGGCCACTTCGACCGTTCCCCCACCGGCTACTACGGCACCGTCACGGTCGCCGCCGTCCAGTCCTTCCAGGGCAAGCGCGGCCTCTCCCGTACGGGCAGGACGGACACCGTCACCTGGCAGAAGCTGCTCGGCATGACGCACGAGCCGACGGCCGCCGAGCTGAATCCGCCGACCACGATGCCCGTCTCCAAGCCGGACAAGCGCTGCATGACGGGCCGGGTGCTCTGCATCAGCAAGAACAGCCGGACGCTGTCCTGGATGATCGAAGGCCGTGTCGTCTCGTCGATGGACGTCCGCTTCGGCTCCCAGTACACGCCGACCCGCGAGGGCACCTTCTCCGTCTACTGGAAGTCACGGCACCACGTGTCGACGATCTACCACACCGCCATGCCGTACGCGATGTTCTTCAGCGGCGGCCAGGCGGTGCACTACTCGGCCGACTTCGCGGCCCGCGGCTACAGCGGAGCCTCGCACGGCTGCGTCAATGTCCGCGACGAGGGAAGGATCGCCTCGCTCTTCGCCCAGGTGAGGACGGGCGACAAGGTCGTCGTCTACGGATAGGGCGGGGTCCGGCCGGAGGGAGAGGTGGCGCGGACGGGACCGGGGGAACGTGTCCCGCCCGCGCCGATGCGCTGAGCCGCAGGTACGGGGGGAACCCCGGCTCTGTGCGCTGCCGATGACCAGTCGGCTCATTCAGTACTGCGCCGTGGCCTCGAAAAATGTCACACCCGGTCGTGGGCGGCCGGAAAAGGACTGGCGTATACGGCTTCTCAGCCGGTCGGTCCGACGGCGTCGAGGGTCGCCCGGTCCGCCGACGGCGAGGAGACCGAGGGCGAGGGCGAAGGCGTCGGCGGCGAGGTGTTGAACCGGATCGGCGGGAGCGTGCCGGTGTCCCCGTCGTCGCCGTTCCAGCCGCCGTCGTCGTTCGGTCCGCCGCCGGTCGTTCCGCCGTCGTCGCCCGGGCCGTTCTGGCCCTCGGTGCTTCCGGCGATCACGCGGTCGCAGAACCGGTCGAGATTGTGGGCGCCCTTCGCCAGCCTTTCGAGATACCGCCTGCGTCCGTCGTCCAGCCGGCCCTTGCGGTAGTCGCGACAGGCCTTGAGCGTCCGTGCGTACCAGTCGCCGTCGTTGCCGTCGCCGTAGCCGCCGGACTGCGGGCCGTAATCGGTGTCGTTCCAGGAGCCGTCGGGCTTGCGGTCCCCGCCCGCGCCGGTCCCGCCGTTGTCCCGGTCACCGGTGGGGGCGGAGGGGCCCGCCGTGGGCGCGGAGGGCTTCGCCTCCGGGGAGGTGGAGGGCGGTGCGGGCGGGCGCGGGTCGGCGACGGCCCCCGAGCCCAGTTCCTCGGGCGTCGCCGCGGCCGAGACGGAGGTCGCCGGTACGGGGGTGTGCCCGCCGAACGGTCCGGGCAGCAGCCCGGCGCTCGCGGCCACGGCCACCCCGCCGAGCGCACAGCCCGCGAAGGAGGCGACCAGGCCGAAGCGGACGGGTGCGTTCCAGCGCAGCGAACGGGTACGGCCCGAGCCCGCGGAGGAAGGGGCGAAGGAGCGGCTCGGGGCGAAGCCGCCGGAGACCGGCTGTATGTACACCGGTTCGAGCACCTCGGCCGGTGCCTGTGCCTCTTCGCCCGCCTTCCCGGCGTACCCCTTCGAACGCGCGGCGGCACGGAAGGCGGCCAGCGCCGCGGCCTCGCCGGGCAGTTCACCGGCGGCCGGGCGGGCGGCCCGTGCGACGGCGTCCAGCGCCGCCGCGAGCCTTTCCGCCTCCGTGCTCGGGTGACCGCCGACGGGATCGACCGGTTCGCGGCGGAGCATTTTCTCCGCCACGTCCTTGTCGAGCCATTCGTAGTGCTCGTCGGCCATCACATGTCCTTCTGCGTCCACAGACGCGAATGCGTCACACCGGCCGGCGCCACCAGACCGTTGCGGGAGGGGCGCTGGGCGGGCACGGCGCCCAGTTCCGCCGTCCGGCCCGCCGCGCTCCCGCGAGGGGCGGACGGATCCGCCGGAACCCGGTCCGCGGCAATGCCCGCACCGCCGTCGGCACGACCGTCGCCGCCCCCGCCGCCCCTGTCACCGGTGCGGCCTTCGGCGCTCTCCGTGCCGTCCGTGTGCAGCAGTTCGGCCAGCCGCTTCAGTCCCCGGTGCGCCGCGGTGCGTACCGCTCCCGGCCGTTTGCCCAGCGTCTGCGCCGCGCTCTTCGCGTCCAGGCCGACGACCACCCGCAGCACCACGGCCTCGGCCTGGTCCTGCGGCAGCTGGGCGATGAGCGACATCGTACGGCCGGTGGCCAGCGCCTCCATCGCCTCGTCGGCGGTGTCGGACTCGGCCGCCCTCTCCGACAGCTCCGACTCGTCGCCGCCGATCGCGGGGCGCCTGCCGCGCATCCGCAGATGGTCCAGGGCACGGTTGCGGGCTATCCGCGCCGCCCACCCGCGAAAGCGGTCGGCGTCGCCGCTGAACCGGTCGAGGTCGCGCGCTATCTGCAGCCAGGACTCGGACGCCACGTCCTCGGCGTCCGGATCACCCACCAGTGTCCGTATGTAGCCCAGCAGCCGCGGCTGCACCGCGCGGTACACAGTACGGAAGGCGTCCTCGTCCCCGTCCTGCGCCGCGAGCACCGCGGCAGTGAGCTCCGCGTCGTCCCCCAGCACTCCCTCAACCCGCCCTGCTGTCCCGAATCGCAGCTGGTCATCACTGCCGCGCCACCCTGCGCGACTCAGCACGCTACGTCCTTCGCGGGGGTCACGTCCATGACTTGTACAACCTGCAACATTCTTCCGACACGGGGCGGTGTGACAGAAAACGCAGTGACGGCGCTGAGAAGAGTACGGGGTCGTCCTACGGCCCCGCGGAAGACGACCGGGGCCTCTCCTGTGGGGGGTGGCGGCCCCGGTCGTCCTCGTTCTTCCCCAACTCCCGTCCCCGTACGGCCGATCCGGGATTCTGCCCGGTGCCGGTTCCCGGAGATGTCCTCCAGCACGGTGACGGGTCCTCAGCGATTCAGACCGACCGGCAAATGGGGGCGGTCTCAGCCGGCAGCGGCCCTGTCCTTGCCGCCGCTCACGGTCCCGCTCCCTTTCGACGGCACCGCCCCGCCCTGCTTCTCCTCGGGGACGGCCTTCTCCGCCTTCCCCTTCGTGTCCCGGTCGCCCTGGGCGCTCCTCGGCTCCCCCGGTGACGGCAGTCCGAGGAGGCCGTCGCAGTAGGCGGTCACCGCCGCCTCCGACGCACCGCCCGCGGCCGCCTCCAGACGTTCGAAGGCGGTGGCGTCCATGGCCTTCCCGTTGCCCCGGTCCCTGAAGTACACACGGCACAGCGCGACATCGTCCTGGGCCCGGTCGGGCCGGCCGGAAGGACGCACATCGCCCGGAGCATTCGTGGTCCCCGGCGCCGTACCGTCCCCGTCCGGACGCGGCGGCTGCGCACCGGAGCGAGGCCCACCGGGTGCTGCGGGAGAGGTGCGCGCGGGGCCCACGGCCACCCCGTCGGGCTCACTGTCACCGAAAGGTGCCGGAATCGCCCCGGACCCGGCGGCCACCGCGACCCCGCCGAGCGTCGCCGCGGCCACGAAGCCGCCGAGCATCACCCGGAACGAGTGCACACCGCGCCGCCGTTTCGCCGGACGCCAGTCGTCGCGTCGACGCCGCCACCGCTCCACCGCGGCGTGCGCGCCCTCGTTGCGCGCGGCCAGAAAAGCGGCGGTCGCACGCTCCTCGTCGCCGGGGTCGAGCGCCCCGGTACGCCGCGCCGCTGCGAGCAGGGCGGCGAGTTCAGGTGTCTCCGGCGCTTCAGGCGGCCGCTGCGATTCATGTCTCATGCTTCATCACTCAGCGTACGACGCGCCCCGTTCGTCACAGCGCCGGTCCCGCCGCCCCAGGACAACTGCTCCGCCAGCCTCTTGAGCCCCCGGTAGGAGGACGTGCGCACCGCCCCCACACGCTTGCCGAGCACGCGCGCCGCCGCAGGACCGTCCAGTCCGACGACCACCCGCAGAAGTACGGCCTCGGCCTGCTCGCGCGGCAGCGTGCCGATGATCTCCAGCGCCGCCCGGGTGGAGAGGGTCTCCAGCGCCGCGGCGGCCGTGTCGTGGCTGCCGGGCAGCTGAAGCACGTCCTGTTCGATCAAGGCGGTACGGGGCCGCCGTTTCAGCTTCCTCAGGTGGTCGAGCGCACGGTGACGGGCGATCATCGCGGTCCAGCCGCGAAACCCTGCTCCGTCACCGCGGAACCGTCCCAGATCACGGGCTATCTCCAGCCAGGCGTCGGAGGTCACGTCCTCGGCGTCGTCTCCGACCAGTCCGCGTACGTAGCCGAGGAGGCCGGGCTGCACCATCCGGTACGCGACGGCGAAGGCGTCCTTGTCCCCCCGCTGGGCACGCTCGACGGCATCGCCGAGCTCGGCGTCGTACATCTGCCTGCGGCGCTGCTCCCCGCCCGTGCCCAACACACTTCCCTACTCAACGCCCGATCCGGCACCGGTCACCGTGCCCGTCTGCTGCCGAGGCAGCACCCTCACTCTCCCTCTGCGCCCGGACCCACAGAGATGTCACAGGCTCCCCCACGCGCGCGGGCTACCCGCACACGGCCTTTCGCTGTGCGGTCCGCCCGTGCAGCAGGAGATACAGCCGCTGCACCGACTCCTCCGCCCCCGACTCGAAGCGCTTGACGACCTTGCCGAGCGGATTCCAGACCCGTCCGTCGGGCATCCGCACGCCCACCGCCTGTCGGAACAGCTCCCGTTGCTCGGCGTCGAGGTCCACCCAAGTCCCGCCGGCCCTGCGGACGATCACCTCGCCGGTGTACGCCCCGAGCCCCAGCAGGGTCCCGGCGACCCGGTCCCGCTGCGGCCCGTCCCGCCGCAGGCCGTCGACGACCAGATCGACGAGCCGGAGACTGGCGACCGAGTAGTCGAGGGGCAGCCGGTTGCGCGCGGTGAGCCGGGCGACGAACTCCGATGTGTAGGAGCGCATCACCGCCGCCTCGGGAAACGTTGTCCGCTCGTCCCCATCCATGATTCACCCTGCCCTTCGCCGTGCCGGCGATCACCGACACTGACCCAGCGCCCGGGGGCCCGGGAACATCACGCGAAGGGCGCTGTGTTCGTTCTCACGGCCCGGAACAGGACGAATTTCCTCCGCCGGCACAACCATCACCCCGACCCGGGCGTCGGCGCCGCCTGCACCGACGGCGACACGGGGACGGGCACCCGGGTGAGCCCCGTATCTCGGCACGACCGTCACCTCAGGGCGACTTCAACTTTGGCGGAGCCCCGCGGGTCAGCCCCGCCCGCGCGCCCGGCGTGAGGCCGCCGCGCGGAGTATGCGCTGCCCCTCCGTCGACACGTCGAGCACCTGGCGCAGTCCGGCACCCGCCCTTGCCGCGTCGGCGGTCTCCGCCAGCATCTCCAGGATCTGGATCTGCCGGCGCACCTCCCCGGCCAGCAGCGGACCGGCTCCCTCCGGACCGGCCTCGCGGCAGCGCCGTACCGCTTCGTCCCCGGCGGGCGGGGTCGCGTCCTGTCCGAGGTGGACCTCCAGGGCCAGCAGCGAGCAGGTGTCCGCCCACTCCCGCAGCTCCGGCGCGGCCAGGTCCACGGGTGCGTCGCCCAGCAGCTTGCGGATCTGCGGCGCCGCCCCCTCCGTATCGGCCGCGGCATCCAGCGCCGCGCACACCTCCGCGAGGCGCTCCGGCCATACGGAGCCGTCCGCGCACCCCGCCCAGAGCGGGCGCAGCGGTTCGGGGTCGGACCCGTCGGCGGGCTGCGGCAGGCAGCGGTCGAGGCAGGCGACCGCGCTCGCGGCGAGCCCCCGCTCATCGGCGGCGGCGATCAGTTCCAGCAGGCTCATCGGCGTCTCCCGTCGGCCCGGCCCCTTGCGTGCACGCAAGGGGCCGCAGCGCTTCCTGTTACCGCATTCAGCGCCGAATGGCTCAAAATCGTCACTGGGGGAGGCCGAATAGCATCCTTCAGCCGATGGCTTGCGCGCCCAGCGGATACACGCCGAGGGCCGCCCGCTCCCTCTGCATCCGGGTGAGGTGAGCGGTGAGCGGTGAGCTTGCGTACGAAGAGGGTGACTCCACCCACGCGTAAACGCGCGGGTTTCCTGCGTCGGTGGCTAAGCCGCCGTGCAGAGGGCCAGCCCGGCCCTACTGAGCACATTGAGTGCGCCGACGTGGTCGGCGTTCGCGAGGAAGCCGCACACGGTGCACTCAAACTTTTCTTGTGCGGGGCGGTTCTCCGCGCCCACGTGCCCGCATTCGGGGCAGGTGCGGGAGGTGTTGCGGGCATCCACTGGGATCACTTGGCGAGCGGCACTCTCAGCCTTCTGCGCCAGGATTCCCAGGAAGATGCCCCAACCCGCGTCCAGGATGCTGCGGTTGAGTCCGGCCTTCGCGGCGGCACCGTTCGGCAGGAAGCTGCCGGGCTGCTCGGGGTCAGGCCTGGCCTTGGGGGTGCGGGTCATGCCCGCAGTGTTCAGCCGCTCGTGCCCGATCACGTCGTGTTCACGGATCAGGGCGAGGGCGGTCTTGTGGTGGTGGTCGAGCCGCTGACGCCGGATCCTGGCGTGCAGCTTGGCGACCTTCCGGGCTGCCGCCCGGTGCTTCTTCGTACGGCGGCGGGTCCGCTTCGGGAACGTCGCCAGGTGACGTTGTGCTTCGGCCAGCTCGTCGGCGGAGGCCTGAAGGAAGCGCGGGTTCGCGATGTGCTCACCGTTGGACGTGGTGAGAAAGTGTGTGACGCCCATGTCGATACCGACGATGCTGCCGGTTGCGGGCAGCGGCTCGGCGGGAACGTCGTCACAGGCGAGGATCACGTACCAGTGCTTGCCCTCACGCTTGATGCCGACCGTTTTGACCCGGCCGCGCACGGGCCGGTGCTGATGGACACGGACGTGCCCGACACCTTGGAGCCGGACGCGGGTCTGCGCATCGTGCGGCGTGGAGTCCCAGCGGCAGCCGTCCCCGTCCTTGGGGAACACCACGGTGTCGAAGTGGCCCACGCCCTTGAAGCGCGGGTATCCCGGCGTCTGCCCGGCCTTCACACGCCGGAAGAACGCCTGCATCGCCTTGTCCAGACGCCTGAGCGTGGCCTGCTGAGAAGAGAACGACCAGCGCCCCTGACGCTCCGGGTCGAAGGTGCGGATGTCCTTCAGCTGGGCGGACTGGTCACCGTACTTGACACTCGTCTTCGAGACATGCCGGTAGGCGTCCCGGCGCTCTTGCAGCGCACCGTTGTAGAGGGAGCAGTGATCCCGCAGCATCTCGCCAAGCGCGATCGCCTGACCCACGGTGGGGCGAAGCCGGAACTTGTACGCACGCATCATCCGGCCCACCCCCTACGCAACATCACATCCGGTACGACCAACCTACCGTCCACGACTGACAACAGCGCAGACCCATGGAGACAACCGAGGCCAGAGCAGTCGAAGATTCGATTCCCCCACCGGCCAAAGCCGGTGATCCCCTCGAAAGGGTTCTGATGGAACCCCCCCAGGATTCTGAGCGCGGAGCGCGAGAAGCGCGCCCCTCCCCGGAGCACGCGGCATGCGAACGAAACCCCCGCCCACCGCACTGTCCACCGGGAATCCGGCCGGCCCGCTCAGCCCACCCCGTCGATCCGGGTGGCCAGCGCCCGGAACTGATCCCAGCTCAGCGCCGGTCTGCCCGGGGCCCACAGCTTCTGGGCGGTCGCCCGCAGCGGCATCCGGATCCCTGCCGCCACCTGTGCCGCGGTCTGCGCCTGCGGGAGGTCGCCCCAGACCGCGAACCGGCCGCCGAGGATCTGGCCGGAGTAGCGCGCCGGGACCGGCTGGGTGCCGCGCAGGACGAGCGGGGTCCACTGTTCGTAGATCCGCCGGCCCGTCGGGTAGATGAAGTTGTTGGGCTGGCCGAGCACGTAATAGAGGAACTCGTCGTTGAGGTTCACCACGGGCCGGCCCTCGCTCAGATACTCCTGCGGCGGCCGGGCGCCGTACTCCCTGCCCGTCCAGTACTCGACCTCGATGTCCTTGTCGGCGTGGACGACTCCGCCGCGGAAGAAGCCGTCGTTCCAGGCCTTGGGCTGCTTGCCGTGGGGCCGCACCACCGCCGCGCGGTCATTCAGCCAGCCGGTGGCGAGATCCTTGATGCCGGCCTGCGCTCCGTACTTCTGCTGGGCGGCGCGCTGCAGCTGCGGATACGAGGCGGCCGGGTCCTTCGCCATCAGCGCCCGGTACTCGTCGGCGCCCAGATGCCAGTAGCGCCCGTTGAACAGCCCGGTGAACTCTTCGAGGAGTTCGTCGATGAGCTTCGCCGCGCCCGGGTTGGAGATGTCGATCGATCCCGTCGAGCCCACCCCCGACACATTGCGCAGCTGGAGGTCGGGGTGGGCGCGCAGCACCGCGCCGAGATGACCCGGGGAGTCGATCTCGGGGACGACCTGGATGTGCAGCCGGTCCGCGAGGCCGAGGATCTGCCGCACCTCCGCCTTGGTGAGGTGCTGCGGCGCCACGATTTCGGGGTGGGTGTCGGACTGGATGCGGAACGCCTGGTCGTCGGAGAAGTGCAGACCGAACTGGTTGAGCTTGAGGTCGGCCATCTCGCGCAGCCGGTCCTCGATCCAGGCGACCGTGTAGTACTTGCGCGCGATGTCGAGGTTGAGGCCGCGCTGCGGCCGGTCGGGGCGGTCGCGCACCTCGCCCTCGGGCATGGCGCCGTCGGCGCGCACCGACTGTTTCAGGGTGCGGGTTCCGTAGAAGACACCGGCCTGGTCGGGTCCGCTGATCGTGACCCGTCCGTCGTACGTCCTGAGGGTGTACGACTCGGGGGTGCCCTTGCCCGGGGTGAGGGCCAGCTCCACGTCGCCCGCGCGGGCGGGTACGTCACCCCGGTAGTGGATCTTCAGCTCCTTGGCGATCAGCTGCCCCTCGTCCGCGAGCGTCCCGCTGCCCGGGGCGATGACGACCCCGGCGGCCGCCGTCGGCCGCCAGCCGGGACCGCGGGCGGCGATGTGCTCGCGTACGGCGGGGATGGTGCGGGGCGCGGTGGAGAGCGGGTAGCTCCGGGTCGGCGAGGGGGCGGCCGTGGCCTGCTCGGGGGACCGGGAGCCCGACTCCCCGGCCAGTCCGCTGTCGGAGCTTTCGGGCCAGACGACAACGGCGATCGTCGCGGCGGCCGCCGCGGTGAGGACCGCACCGGCCACAAGAGCGCCGCGTGAGGGCGACATCGTCAGAAACCTCCGTTATTGACGGGAAAGGATGAAGAAGGGAAGAGATGGCCGGGCATTCTCCTGGGAGAATGGTCCATCAGACGATCCGAAACTCTCCCGTCCGGGTGAAGTTCGCGCATCTGTCGGACGACCGTTGCCCGTCCTCGCTAGTTTTGAGGCACATTCGTCTCTCCCTTCACCCTGCATCCGCCTGGCCTCACCCGCCCCACCGCCCCCCACTCCAGGTCCACAGATGCCGTTGATTCGAGGAGCCCACGCTGTCCAGGTCCAGCGAGTCCCACGCCGGCCTTCCGAAGCGACTGGGGCAACCGGCCACCCGGACGGCCGTACCCGTCCAGAGTTCCGGCCCGGCACTTGCCCGGAGCGCCGCCCCGGGCCTCGACCGCTTCAACACCGCACCGCCCGCCGAGGCCGAGACCGCCCTGCTGGACTGCTTCGGCAGCCACCGCTGGGCGCACCGGGTGGCCGCCCACCGTCCGTACCCCGACCTCGGCGCGCTGCTGGCCGCCGCCGACGAGGCAGGTTACGACCTGTCACCGGCGGATCTCGCCGAGGCGCTCGCCGCCGAGGTCTCCCCCGGGCTGCACGACACCGCGCCGCACTCCGCCCACCTCGCGCTGCGGGCGGCGCACGCGGCGTACGAGTGCCGCTTCGGCCATGTCTTCGTGATCTGCCTCGACGCATTCGAGCCCGCCGAACAGCCGGACCAGGTGCTCGCCGGAATCCGCGCCAGACTGGGCCACGAGCCCGACCAGGAACGGGTCGTCACCGCGGAGGAGATGCGGCGACTCGCCCGGGGCCGCATCATCCGGCTGGTCTCGGGTTCGTAACGGAACGGGGGCGGCCGGCGCCGCCATCAGTCCGTTCTAGCCCGTCCGTGGCTGTTTGATTGCCACTTTGATCACACCAGAGGCCCCCGGGCGAACGAACCGACAAAGCGTCGCTACGATGGCCGGGGCCGGTGGACCGTACCCGGCCGGGTCAGACCGACAGTCAAGCCGGCCGGCCCCAATCCCCGCTCCCGGAGGGTTCTTCCGTGCCGGCTGGAACGCTGTACCGCGGCCGGGAAGGCATGTGGTCCTGGGTGGCTCATCGAGTCACCGGTGTCCTCATTTTCTTCTTCCTGTTCGTACACGTCCTGGACACCGCTCTCGTCCGCGTCTCCCCCGAGGCGTACGACGAGGTCGTGGCCACGTACAAGACGCCGATCGTCGCGCTCCTCGAATACGGCCTGGTGGCCGCCATTCTCTTCCACGCGCTGAACGGTCTCCGCATCGTCGCCGTGGACTTCTGGGCCAAGGGCCCGCGCTACCAGAAGCAGATGCTCTGGTCCGTCGTGGGTGTCTGGGTCGTGCTGATGGTCGGGGCCCTGTACCCGGTCCTCGGTCACGCCGTACGCGAAGTCTTCGGGAGCTGAGGCCAATGTCCACCGAGTCCTCCGCCACCATCGGCTCCGTCGAGGGCGTAAGCCTCTACGACATCGACAACCCGGCCCCCGTCATCGAGCCGCCGCGCAAGCGGACCGGCAAGACACCCAAGGGTTCGCGCACCAACTTCGAGATGTACGCCTGGCTCTTCATGCGCCTGTCGGGCATCGTCCTTGTCGTCCTGGTCATCGGCCACCTGCTGATCCAGCTCGTGCTGGACGGCGGCGTCTCCAAGATCGGCTTCGCCTTCGTGGCGGGCCGCTGGGCCTCGCCGTTCTGGCAGGTCTGGGACCTGGCGATGCTGTGGCTGGCCATGCTGCACGGCGCCAACGGCCTCCGTACGGTCATCAACGACTACGCCGAACGGGACAACACCCGCTTCTGGCTGAAGATGCTCCTGTACACCGCCACGGTGTTCACCGTCCTGCTGGGCACGCTGGTGATCTTCACCTTCGACCCGAACATCCGCTAGGCGCCGGGCCAGAGGGACCAGAGGAAATCATGCAGATCCACAAGTACGACACCGTCATCGTCGGCGCCGGCGGCGCAGGCATGCGCGCGGCCATCGAGTCGACGAAGCGCAGCCGCACCGCCGTGCTCACGAAGCTGTACCCGACCCGCTCCCACACGGGCGCCGCGCAGGGCGGCATGGCCGCCGCGCTCGCCAACGTGGAGGAGGACAACTGGGAGTGGCACACCTTCGACACGATCAAGGGCGGCGACTACCTGGTCGACCAGGACGCCGCCGAGATCCTGGCGAAGGAGGCCATCGACTCCGTTCTCGACCTGGAGAAGATGGGCCTGCCCTTCAACCGCACGCCCGAGGGCAAGATCGACCAGCGTCGCTTCGGCGGCCACAGCCGTAACCACGGCGAGGCCCCGGTCCGCCGGTCCTGCTACGCCTCGGACCGCACCGGCCACATGATCCTCCAGACGCTTTACCAGAACTGCGTCAAGGAGGGTGTGGAGTTCTTCAACGAGTTCTACGTCCTGGACCTCCTGCTCCAGGAGGACCCCGAGACCGGGCTGAAGAAGTCCGCGGGCGTCGTCGCGTACGAGCTGGCGACCGGCGAGATCCACGTCTTCCAGGCGAAGGCGATCATCTTCGCCTCCGGCGGCACCGGCAAGTTCTTCAAGGTGACGTCGAACGCGCACACCCTGACCGGTGACGGCCAGGCCGCCGCGTACCGCCGCGGTCTGCCGCTGGAGGACATGGAGTTCTTCCAGTTCCACCCGACGGGCATCTGGCGCATGGGCATCCTGCTGACGGAGGGCGCCCGCGGTGAGGGCGGCATCCTCCGCAACAAGGACGGCGAGCGCTTCATGGAGAAGTACGCGCCCGTCATGAAGGACCTCGCGTCCCGTGACGTCGTGTCCCGCTCCATCTACACGGAGATCCGTGAGGGCCGCGGCTGCGGTCCCGAGGGCGACCACGTCTACCTCGACCTCACGCACCTGCCGCCGGAGCAGCTGGACGCGAAGCTCCCGGACATCACCGAGTTCGCGCGTACGTACCTCGGCATCGAGCCCTACACGGACCCGATCCCGATCCAGCCGACCGCGCACTACGCCATGGGCGGCATCCCGACCAACGTCCAGGGCGAGGTGCTGGCCGACAACACCACCGTCGTCCCGGGCCTGTACGCCGCCGGCGAGGTCGCGTGCGTCTCCGTGCACGGCGCCAACCGTCTGGGCACCAACTCGCTGCTCGACATCAACGTCTTCGGACGCCGGTCGGGCATCGCCGCCGCCGAGTACTCCGCGAAGAACGACTACGTCGAGCTTCCCGAGAACCCGGCGCAGCTGGTCATCGACCAGGTCGAGCGGCTGCGCAACTCGACGGGCACCGAGCGGGTCGCGACGCTCCGTCTGGAGCTGCAGGAGTGCATGGACGCCAATGTGATGGTGTTCCGTACCGAGCAGACCATCAAGACGGCCGTCGACAAGATCGCCGAGCTGCGCAAGCGCTACCTCAACGTGTCCATCCAGGACAAGGGCAAGCGGTTCAACACCGACCTCCTGGAGGCCATCGAGCTGGGCAACCTGCTCGACCTGGCCGAGGTCATGGCGACCTCGGCCCTGGCCCGCAAGGAGTCCCGCGGCGGTCACTACCGCGAGGACTACCCGAACCGCGACGACGTCAACTTCATGCGCCACACCATGGCGTACCGCGAGGTCGCGGCCGACGGCACCGAGTCGATCCGGCTCGACTACAAGCCGGTCGTCCAGACCCGCTACCAGCCGATGGAGCGTAAGTACTGATGGCTACCCCGACTCTGGAAAAGGTCGAGGCGGAGTCCGCCGCGTCCCCGTACATCACGGTCACCTTCCGGATCCGCCGCTTCAACCCCGAGGTCTCCGACGAGGCCCAGTGGCAGGACTTCCAGATCGAGATCGACCCGAAGGAGCGTGTTCTCGACGCCCTTCACAAGATCAAGTGGGACGTCGACGGCACGCTGACGTTCCGTCGCTCCTGCGCGCACGGCATCTGCGGCTCCGACGCGATGCGGATCAACGGCAAGAACAGGCTCGCCTGCAAGACGCTGATCAAGGACATCAACCCGGAGAAGCCGATCACGGTCGAGGCCATAAAGGGCCTCACGGTCCTCAAGGACCTCGTGGTCGACATGGACCCGTTCTTCCAGGCCTACCGCGATGTCATGCCCTTCCTCATCACCAAGGGGAACGAGCCGACCCGCGAGCGTCTGCAGTCCGCCGAGGACCGCGAGCGCTTCGACGACACCACCAAGTGCATCCTGTGCGCCGCGTGCACGTCCTCGTGCCCGGTGTTCTGGAACGACGGCCAGTACTTCGGCCCGGCGGCGATCGTCAACGCGCACCGCTTCATCTTCGACTCGCGCGACGAGGGCGGCGAGCAGCGCCTGGAGATCCTCAACGACCGTGACGGGGTGTGGCGTTGCCGCACCACCTTCAACTGCACGGACGCCTGCCCCCGTGGCATCGAGGTCACCAAGGCGATCCAGGAGGTCAAGCGGGCGCTGATCACGCGCCGCTTCTGACCGCCACCGGCGCACCAGTTGCATCCGGGGCCCCGTTTTCCGCACGAACACTGCGGGAAGCGGGGCCTCTTGCTGCGCCGTTCGGGTCTTGACGGTACGGTCGTGCGGAACCGGACACCGGTTCGCCGCCTCCGGTGCAGCAAGGCGCGGGGCGCACAGGCTTGATCGAAAGGGGGGAACCTTGAGCGATCCGAATCCGTACGCGGACGACTCATACAAGTGGGGACCTCCCCAGCAGCCGGCCAATCCGCCGACCGTCGCGGACGGCCAGGGCTTCGGTCAGCCCGGCCCGGGCACGCCGGCCTACGGCTACCCGCAGCAACTGCCCGAGTCCGCGGCCCAGCCCGGCCCCGGCTACGGCTATCCCCCGGAGCAGGCGGCCCAGCCGACCATGCCGGGTTACGGCTATCCGCAGCAGCCGGCTCTGCCGTCGGGCGGCGGTGTGCCGATGCTGGCGTTCGGTGACATCACCGTCATGAACGACCAGATCGTGACGCCGGCCGGCACGATGCCCCTCAAGGGCGCGGTGTGGACGGCCACGGACCTGTCGCGCACCGAGGAGAAGATCCCGACCGTCGCGATCGTGCTCGCGATCATCTTCGCGCTGCTCTGCCTGATCGGGCTGCTCTTCCTCCTGATGAAGGAGAAGAAGACGACCGGCTTCATCCAGGTCTCGGTGACCAGCGGCGGCAGGCACCACTCGACGATGATCCCGGCGACCGGCCCGCAGACCTTCCAGATGGTGATGGCCCAGATCACCACGGCCCGTTCGATGAGCATCTGACGGTCCGTGCGTACGGCCGCCCGGTGGGCGGCGGCCGAGCAGTGGAACGAGGCGCTCGGCCTCAGTCCCACTCGGCGCCGCCCCGGTCCTCGGCGACCACCATGATGCGCCGCAGCATGTCGTTGAGCAGGGTGCGTTCGTCCTTGTCGAGGATGCCGAGCAGCCGGTCCTCCTCGTGGCCGAGGACGTCCATCGCGCCCAGCCAGGTCGCGCGGCCCTCGTCGGTGAGTTCCACATCGACCCTCCGGCGGTCGGTGGTGGAGGGCGTGCGGCGGACGAAGCCGCGCCGTTCGAGCGCGTCCAGCCGGCCGGTGACGGAGGCGGGCGCGAGGTCGAGGTCGGCGGCCAGTTCGGAGGGGGCCGCCTTCCCGCCACGTCCGGCCAGCTTGTGGAGCGTGTCGAACTCCTGGCGGTCCAGGTCGAAGTCGGCCAGGGACTGTTCGCGAACCCGGCGCAGATGGACGGAGAGTTTCTTCATCCGGGTCACCGCGCCCTCGACATCGGGATCGAGGCCGGGAAGAACGGGCTTCCAGCGCTCCACATGTCCGTCGGTCCAGTCGCGTCGCTCCATGGGGAAAGCGTACGCCCGGCCACTCATCATCCTTCGGAGCCAGATATTTCGTTGACGAATAATTCGACTCCGAAATACATTTCGCGCATGCCGCACCCTCTGCGCACACGCACCTTCCGCCTGCTCTTCATCGGACGCACCCTCTCCCTCCTCGGCGACTCCGCCATCCCCACCGCCCTCTCCCTGGCCGTCTATCTGGCCACCGGCTCGACCGGCGCACTCGCCCTGGTTCTGGGCTGCGCGATGGTCCCCAAGCTCCTCCTGCTGCCACTGGGCGGCGTCGTCGCCGACCGCTTCAACGCCCGTACGGTCGCGCTCACCACCGATCTCGTACGGTGCGCGACCCAGCTCTTCGTCGGCGCGGAGCTGCTCGGCGGCTCGCCCGCGCTCTGGCAGATCGCCCTCGCCGAGGCGATCGGCGGCGCCGCCGGGGCGTTCGCGATGCCGACCGTGTCACCGCTGATCCGCGGCACCGTGGCGGAGTCGGGGCTGCTTCGCGCCAACTCGCTGATGGCGGTGGCCGGCAGCGCGACCCGGCTCGGCGGCCCGGCGCTGGCCGGGGCCCTGATCCTCACCGCAGGCCCCGGCTGGGCCTTCGTGCTGGACGGCGCGAGTTTCGCGGTGAGCGCGGCACTGCTCTTCGCCATGAAGGTGCGTCACGTGCCCATCCCGCGGCGCTCCCTGCTCACCGACCTCAGGGAGGGCTGGAGCGAGGTCCGGAACCGCGACTGGTACTGGACGAGCCTGATCGCCCACGCGGCGTGGAACGGCGCGGCAGCCGTCCTGATGACCGTGGGCCCCGCACTCTTCGTCCGGGAACTGGGCGGCAAGGGGGTCTGGGTCGCCCTCCTCCAGACCGGCGCGGTCGGCCTGCTCCTCGGCTCGCTGCTGGCCGGCCGGGCCCGCCCCCGCCGCCCGGTCCCGACCGCCAACCTGGGCCTCGCCACGTACGCCCTCCCGCTCGGCCTCCTCGCCGTCCACGCGCCGGTCGCGCTGACCATCGCGGCATACGGCGTCGCCCAGGCCGGCCTGGGCTTCCTCGGCCCAGTCTGGGAGACCTCGGTCCAGTCCGCCGTACCCGCGCACGCCCTGGCCCGCGTGACCTCGTACGACTGGCTGCTCTCCCTCGCCGCGATGCCGCTCGGCTATGCCCTGGCGCCGCTCGCCGCCTCGGCCTGGGGCGCCGAAGTCCCCCTGGCCGTCGCCGCGGCGGTGGTCGGCGCGGCCTGTCTGGCGACGGCCGCGGTGCCGGGCGTACGGCGCTTCAGGGCGCCCGGCCGGACGGAGGAACGAGTCGCCGAAGTAGCGGCTTGAACATGTTCAAAGATAGGTCTACTGTCCATGACAACAGCTTTTGAACGCGTTCAAGGGAGGGTGGGGCATGGACCTCACTGTTGTCGCGTACGTCATCTACCTGCTGATCAGCGTGGCGCTCACCATCTGGGTCGCCCGCACGCTCAGCCGAAACGGCAAGGTGTTCCTCGCCGATGTGCTGCATGGGAACGAGAAGCTCGCCGATGCCGTCAACCACCTGCTGGTGGTCGGCTTCTACCTGGTCAACCTGGGCTTCGTCACGCTCTATCTGAGGAACGACGACGGGGTCACCGACGCCCGCGGCCTCTTCGAGGCGCTGTCGGTGAAGCTCGGTGTCGTCCTGCTCGTCCTCGGTGTGCTGCACCTCGGCAACGTCTATGTGCTCAACAAGATCCGCCGCCGCGGAATGATGGAGCGCGAGCAGACCCCGCCCGTACCGCCGCAGGGCTGGACGGGTCCGGGCAACGGCCCGTGGACAGCCCCGGCCGGCCGGGCCTGAGCGCGCCATGACGGCCGGAGCGGGCGGGCAGCGGCTCGCCGTCGAACGCCTCACGGTGCTCTACGACGCGCAGTGCCCCCTCTGCCTCCATCTGCGCCGGTGGCTGATGAGACAGCGTCAGCTCCTGCCGCTCGATCTCGTCCCGGCGGCCTCCGAGGAGGCACGCCGCCGCTTCCCCGGGCTCGACCACACGGGGACACTGGACGAGATAACGGTGATCGGCGACCGGGGGCAGATCTACCGCGGGACCGACGCATGGATCGTCTGCCTCTGGGCACTGGCCGAACACCGGCCCAGGTCCCACTGGCTCACCACCCCGGCGGGCCGCCCGTTCGCCCGGGCGACCGTGCTCGCCGCCGCGAAGTACCGCTCACTGACCGCGAAACGGTGCGGCGACAGGGACGGGGGCGGGAGCGGGAGCGGGGACAGTGCCTGTACAGTCCCCGGACCCGAGGGCTGACCGGGGCGGATACCCTCGGGACTGTGGTGAAGGAAGAAAAGGACGTGAAGGAAGTCAAGGCTCCCAAGAGCGAGCAGACCCGCACACTCATCCTCGAAACCGCGCTCCGGCTGTTCCAGGAACGCGGTTACGACAAGACGACGATGCGGGCCATCGCCCAGGAGGCCGGCGTCTCCGTCGGGAACGCCTACTACTACTTCACGAACAAGGAACACCTCGTCCAGGGCTTTTACGACCGGCTCGCCGCCGAGCACGAAGCGGCGGTCCAGCCGGTCCTGGACGGCGACAAGGACCTCGCGGTACGGATGCGCGGGGTCCTGCTCACATGGCTGGACGTGGCGGAGCCGTACCACCGCTTCGCCGCCCAGTTCTTCAAGAACGCCGCGGATCCGGAGAGTCCGCTCAGCCCGTTCTCGACGGAATCGGTCGCGGCCCGCGAGGCGGCGATCTCCATCCACCGGCGCTGCCTGGCCGGCTCCGACACCAAGACCGACCCCGAACTGGCGGAGCAGCTGCCGCAGTTGATGTGGCTGATACAGATGGGCCTGGTGCTCTACTGGGTGTACGACCGGACGGAGCACACCGAGCGCAGCCGCCGCCTGGTCGAGCGCTCCGCCCCGATCGGCGCCCGCGCGATCGCGCTCTCCCGGTTCCGGGTGCTGCGCCCGCTGGTACGGCAGATCCACGAGGTGCTGGAGGATTTCCTGCCCGGCGCCGCGAAGCGCGCGGCCTAGGGTCCGCGCAGACAGGCGGACAGACGAAGGGGCGGCCGTCCGGCAGCGCCGGGACGACCGCCCCTCTTTCCGTACGCGCCGGATGCGGCGCCGCGGACCGTCAGATCCGCCGCAGCTCCCACAGCCGCCAGATGCCGGTGCCGTCCGAGAGGTACTGCGAACCGGAGACATCGGTCGTGCTGACGACGTAGTCCTTCTTCTGCCACAGCGGCACGAGCGGCACGTCCTCGCCGACCAGCGCCTGGAGCTGCTTGAAGTCCGTCGCGGTACGACTGCGGTCGCTGTACTGCAGCGTGGCGCCGATCAGGGCGTCCATCTTCTTGCTGGTGTAGCCGTTGTGAAGGCTGTTCTCGCGGCCGACCAGCGGCTGGCTGAAGGTGTCGGGGTCCGGGTAGTCGGGGAGCCAGCCGACGGTGTACGCGTCGTACTTGCCGGCCGCGTACTCCTTCTGGAACTGCTGCCAGTCGACTGCCTTGACCGAGACCTTGAACAGCCCGTTCGCCTCCAGCTGGCGGCGCAGTTCCGCCGTCTCCTTCGCGTACGCCTCGTCGCCGCCGCGGTAGGCGAAGTTGATGTGCAGCGGCGTCTGCACGCCGGCCTCCTGCAGCAGCTCCTTGGCACGCTTGGAGTCGGGTGCGGGATAGGCGTCGAAGAACGGTGTGCTGTGCCCGATGTAGCCCTGCGGGATCAGCGAGTAGAGCGGTTCGACCGTGCCCTTGTAGACATCGGTCACCAGCGGCCCGCGGTCGATGATCGACGCGACGGCCTGGCGGACCTTCTTGTTCGCGAACGGCGAGCCGGCGCGGACGTTGAAGACGAGATTGCGGATCTCGGCACTGTCCGCCTCGGTGACGCGCAGATCGGGGTCGCCAGGGTTCAGCCCGGCGAGCGTGGACGGCGGCAGCTGCCGGTGCGTCACATCGACCTGTCCGGTCTTCCAGGCCGACAGGAGCGCGTCGGACTCCTTGTAGTAGTGCACGGTGACCGGGACACCGGCCTTCTTCAGCGCACCCTTGTACCGGGGGTTGGGGACCAGCTCGGCGGTGACGCCCGGCTGGTACGCCTTCAGGATGTACGGACCCGAGCCGTCGACCACGTCCCCGGAACGGAGCTTGTCCGCCGGGTACGACTCGCGGTCGACGATGGAACCGGCTCCCGTGGCGAGCTTCTGCGGGAAGGTCGCGTCACGCGAGGAGAGGTTGAAGGTGATGGTCCGGCCCTCGGACACCACGTTCTTGAGGCTCGGGAACAGCACCGACGGACCGACATCCGTCTTGATCCTGATCATCCGCTCGATGGAGTACTTGACATCGGCGGCGGTCATCTTGCGACCGTTGGAGAAGAACAGATCGTCACGCAGCTTGCACTGGTACGTCTGCAGCTTCTGCCCGATGAACCCACAGCTCTCGGCGGCGTCGGGTTCGGGGACGATCGCCCCGGACTTGAACGTCATGAGGGACTGATAGATGTTGCTGTACATCGCCCAGGAACCGGCGTCGTAGGCACCCGCCGGATCGAGCGAGGTGACTTCGTCCGTCGTTCCGACCGCGATCGGGTCCTTCTTCACCTCGTTCGAGGGAAGCAACTGCCAGGCGCCGACGCCTGCGATGACCAATACCGCGAGAATCGCGAGAATCCGTAGCCGGATCGACCGCATTGCCGTGCTCTCCCTTAACAGCCCCACCTCGGCGTTGCGTTCAGATACGCACATCACCGCATGCTCACGCTCAGCCAATCACACGATTTTCACATCTGGAAGAGCAAAACTGGGACTCATAGCCTTTTGTTCGGCACTTGAAACCTTGGCGATGCCGCAGGGTTGGTAACAAGCCATCAACAGAGAGTCAGGCCTGGTGGGAGGCGAGTTCCACGACGGTGATGTCGGAGGGCGCACCGACCCGCACGGGCGGCCCCCAGGCACCCGCGCCCCGCGAGACGTACAGCTGCGTGTCGCCGTAGCGGTCGAGCCCGGCGACCGTGGGATTGGCCAGTTCCGCGATGTAGTTGCCCGGCCAGAGCTGGCCACCGTGGGTGTGTCCGGAGAGCTGGAGGTCCACGCCGTGGGCGACGGCATCGCGGATGACGACCGGCTGGTGGGCGAGGAGGACGGCGGCGCGGGTACGGTCCCGGTCGCCGAGGGCGCGCTCGAAGTCGGGCCCCTGCCCCTCGCTCTCCCCGCCGATGTCGTTGACGCCCGCGAGATCGAACCCGCCGATCTCGACCCGGGCGTTCTCCAAGGGGTGAAGGCCGAGTTCCCGTACGTGATCGACCCATTGGGCGGCGCCGGAGTAGTACTCGTGGTTGCCGGTGACGAAGAAGCTCCCCCGGCGGGCGCTCAGCTGTGCGAGCGGCTCCGCGGCCGGGCCGAGGTCGGCGACGGTCCCGTCGACGAGGTCCCCGACGACGGCGACCAGATCCGGCTGGGTCCGGTTGATCGTGTCGACGATCCGCTGGGTGTGGGCGCGGCCGAGGACCGGGCCGAGGTGGATGTCGCTGACGACGGCGATACGGAAGCCGTGCGCGGAGCGGGGCAGCTTGGCGAGCGGCACGGTGATCCGCTTGACCCGCGGCCCGCGCAGCACGCCGTACGTGCCCTGCCCGACCGTCCCGAGCCCGGCGACGGCGGCAGCACCCCCGACGGCCCGCGCGACGAACAGACGCCGGGTGGGGGCGGCGACGGACCGCGACGACGGATCGGAAACTTCGGCTTCGGCTTCGGCCAGGAGAGTGCCGGCTGCGGAGGTGCCGGTGCCGGACGCCTTCCGCGCGAGCGGCTCCGCAGCCGAGGGGGAATCCGGCTCGTCCGCCCCACGTGTCCGGTCCGCACCGCCTGCGCCGTCCGCTGACGCCGCGTCCGTGATCTCCGCGCGAGCCGCACGGGCCGCGAGCACCCGGCGCAGGACCGGCCGTACCGCCTCGCCCACCAGCAGAGCGAGCGTCAGATAAAGCAGCGCGGCCAGCCACAGATAGCCCGGCCAGGCCAGCACCTGCTGGAGCCAGAAGGGCGCCCCCGTACGCCCGGACACCAGGGCGCCGACGCTCAGCAGCGGCAGGAGGTACGCGGCCACCGTGCCGGCCGTGCGCAGGGCGCTGCCCTCGGCCGTCGTGTCGCCGACGAAACGGCGCCACAGATAGCGGTGTACGCCGACGAGCAGCGCGAGCACCACGACCGCCATCAGTGCGAGACCGGCCACTGCCACTTGCGACTCCTCCGCCGTCGTACGGCTTGTTATGAACGCTCGCGGCGCAGGGCTCTGACTCCACGGAACCCGATCACACCAATGGCCGTCCCCAGAAGAAAGGACGTGATCGCGAGCAGCAGATGCACCCAGAAGTACGCAGTCGGATCACCCGCGTCGTCGAAGGCGAGTCCGCTGCTGTCCTTCCACAGGTTCTTGACGAAAGTGATCCAGATGAACCAGCTCCACACCCCGAAAGCGAGCAGGAACCAGGAGACGGGGCGGCTGAGCTTCATGGACCCAGTATCGCCGCCTCGTGACGGCGAAGTCGCCCGGGGTGGGCTGTCCCGGCGGTACGCACGGCGGGTCAAGCCGTCCATGTCCCCATCCATATCTTCACCCTGTACGTTTCCGACCGTGCCTGCTCTGAAAAAGATCGCATTGACGGTCACCTCTGCCGCCTTGTTGTCCACATTTGTCATCACTCCGGCATCGGCCGTCGACAAGGACACTTCCGACGACAAGCCGAAGCCGCCCTCCGGGATGTCCCGGGTCGGGGGCGAGCTGCTGAGCCGGACCGGCACGCAGGTCAAGCTGGGGGCCGGCGCCCCCGTGCTGCCCAAGGGCCTGACGGGCAGGTCCTGGATCGTCGCGGACGCCGAGAACGGCGAGATTCTCGCCGCGCACAACCCGCACTGGCGGCTGCCTCCCGCCTCCACCATGAAGATGCTCTTCGCGGACACCGTGCTGCCCGCGCTGCAGCCGCAGACCCGGACGTACACGGTGCAGAGCAAGGACCTCGCCGCAGTCGGCGAGGGCAGCAGCCTGGTCGGCGTCAAGGCGAACCTCAGCTATACGGTCCGCGATCTGTGGCTCGGGGTGTTCCTGCGTTCGGGCAACGACGCGGTGCATGTGCTGTCCTCGATGTACGGTGGCATTCCCAAGACCGTCGCCGACATGCAGGCGCACGCCGAGGAGTTGCAGGCGCTCGACACGAAGGTGGTGTCGCCCGACGGGTACGACGCGCCCGGTCAGGTCTCCAGCGCGTACGACCTGACGCTGTTCGCCCGCAGCGGGCTGCAGAAGGCGGACTTCCGGGAGTACTGCTCGACGGCCGAGGCGAAGTTCCCCGGCCCACAGAAGGACGGCAAGCGCGAGAGCCTCGCCATCCAGAACACCAACCGGCTGCTGACCGGCGCGGACGGCGTCACCCCGTACAAGGGCATCGCAGGCGTCAAGAACGGCTACACCACGCACGCGGGCAACACCTTCACGGGCGTCGCCGAGCGCGACGGCAAGGTTCTGCTCGTCACCGTCATGAACCCCTCGGCCGATGAACGGCACGCCGTCTACAAGGAATCCGCCAGCCTCCTCGACTGGGGCTTCGCCGCGAGCGGCAAGGTGACCCCGGTCGGCGAACTGGTGCCCCCGAAGTCCGCCGACACCGACAGCGGGACCGGCAGCGGGAAGGGCCCCGCCGCGGCGAACGGAAAGGACGACGAGGGCAGGAACGGTCCCTCGCACACCGCCGCCGCCACCACCGGGGGCGGCGGCGCCGGGATCGCGCTGGGGATCGTCGGAGGCGTCCTGGTGCTGCTGGCCGGCGGGGTGTTCCTGGTCAACCGGCGCTGGCCGCTGCCGGACCTGGTTCGCCGTCTTCCCCGTCGCTGACGGCCGCGGATTCCTTCCCCGTGTCCTTGCCGCTGCTCCGCGTCGCCGTCCAGGCGGCGCAGTACAGCAACAGCTTTGCCGTGAAGTTGATCCACAGCAGCAGCGCGATCGGCACTCCGAAGGCGCCGTACATGCTCTTCGACGCGACGCCCTTCATATAGCTGCCCAGCAGCAGCTTGAGCAGCTCGAAGCCGATCGCGCCGATCACACCGGCGACCAGCAGCCTGCGGCGCGGCGGCTCGACGCCGGGCAGCAGCGTCAGCAGATAGAGCAGCAGCAGGAAGTCGGCGAGGGCCGCCACGACGATGGCGGCCACCTGCAGCACCACAGCGCCCGCGCCGCGGTCCGAGATGCCCAGCAGACCGGCGGTCCGGCCGACCGCCACGGATCCGGCCGAGGAGATGGCGAGCGTCACGAGCGCCGCCCCGCCGAGACCGAGCAGCAGCCCGACGTCCTTGAGCCGGCGGACGACCGGATTGCCCAGGTCCCTGTCGTCCATGCCCCACACGGCGCGCAGACAGCCCCGCATCGCACCGACCCAGCCGACACCGGTGAAGAGCAGCACCACACCGGCGACCAGCCCGACCGTGCCCGCGTTGGCCACCAGATTGCTGATGCCGAGCTGGTCGGAGATGCCCGGCACCTGATCGGCGATCTTGTCCTCGATCTTGTGGAGCTGCTCGGTGGAGAGCAGCGCGGCACCGATCGCCGCGCCGACCGCGATCAGCGGGAAGAGCGCCAGAAAGCTGATGAAGGTGATCGCGGCGGCGAGCCTGGTCCAGTGGACCCGTTCCAGCGCCTCATACGAGCGCCAGGCGTGCGTCGCCATCAGCCGGGAGACGATCGGCCCGATGACGGGGAGGTTTCTCAGCCAGTCCATGACGTACGACTACCCTCCTGGGCACGGAAATCCGGCATCCCCTTCGTTGCCGTACGGGCTGACGCTTCTTCAATCACCCATACCGGTGAGCGTTGTAACAAATCCCTCGAAAGGGTTTTCTCGGGCGATACGGTCACCATCATGTCTGTCGACACCGTGTCCCTGACCGGCTGGGGCCGTACCGCCCCGACGACCGCCCTGCGCTTTCGCCCCCGTACGTACGAGGAGGCGGCGGCGACGGTGCGCGGGTGCGGGCCCCGCGGCTCCATCGCCCGGGGCCTCGGCCGGGCCCACGGCGACGCGGCACAGAACGCGGGCGGCTCCGTCCTCGACATGACCGCGCTGAACCGGATCCGCACCATCGACGCCGCGACCGGCCTGGTCGTCTGCGACGCCGGGGTCAGCCTGCACCGGCTGATGGAGGTCCTGCTGCCGCTCGGCTGGTTCGTCCCCGTCACACCGGCCACCCGTTATGTCACCGTGGGCGGCGCGATCGGCGCCGACATCCACGGCCGCAACCATCACTTCTCCGGCTCCTTCTCCCGGCACGTCCAGCAGCTGGAGCTGCTGACCGCCGAGGGCGAGATCCGTACGGTCCGCCCCGGCACCGATCTCTTCCACGCGACCGCGGGCGGCCTCGGCCTGACGGGGGTGATCCTCTCGGCCACGCTCCGGTGCCACCGCGTCACCAGCTCCTGGATGTCGGTCGACACCGAACGGACCATCGACCTGGACGACCTGCTGGCCAGGCTCTCCGCCGGGGACCACCGCTACCGCTACTCCGCCGCCTGGATCGATCTCCTCGCCCGCGGCCGGGCGACAGGGCGCTCCGTACTCACCCGAGGGGAGCACGTACCCCGGTACGCGCTACCGGCGCGCGCCCGGCACACTCCGCTCGCGTTCAATCCCGGACAGCTGCCCGCCACCCCCGCCCTCGTACCGGAGGGGCTGCTCAGCCGCACCTCCGTCGCCCTCTTCAACGAGCTCCGCTACCGCACGGCCCCCAAGTACCGCATCGGGGAACTGCAGCGGCTGTCCACGTTCTTCCACCCCCTGGACTGCCTGCCGCACTGGAACCGGATCCACGGCCGCGGCGGGTCCGTGCGCTACCAGTTCGTCGTCGGGCACGGACAGGAGGAGACGCTGCGCCGGATCGTGCGCCGGATCTCCCACCGGCGCTGTCCGTCGCTCCTCGCCGTGCTCAAACGGTTCGGCGCGGGCGACCCCGGCTGGCTGTCGTTCCCGATGCCCGGCTGGACGCTCGCCCTCGATCTGCCCGCCGCCCTGCCGGGGCTGGCCCGGTTCCTGGACTCGCTGGACGAGGAGGTGGCCGGGGCCGGCGGCCGGGTCTGTCTGGCGAAGGACTCCCGGCTGCGGCCCCAGATGCTGGCCGCGATGTATCCACGGCTGGCCGACTTCCGGTCGCTGCGCGCCGAGCTGGACCCGAACGGGGCGTTCCGCTCGGACCTGTCACGCCGCCTGTCGCTCTGAGAGCGCCGCGATCCCCCCTTTCCTTTCCCCTTCGTCCGATTCATCTGCAAGGAGTGTTTCCGTGAAGGACGCCTTCGGTGCCCCGCAGTCCCTGCTCGTTCTCGGCGGCACGTCGGAGATCGCCCTCGCCACCGCACGCCGGCTGATCGCCCGCCGGACCCGTACGGTCCGGCTCGCCGGCCGCCCCTCCCCCGCCCTCGACTCGGCCGCCGCCGGGCTGCGCGCACGCGGCGCCGACGTCCGTACGGTCGACTTCGACGCCCTCGACTCCGAGTCCCACGAGACCGTACTCGGCAAGATCTTCGCCGAGGGCGACATCGACATGGTGCTCCTCGCCTTCGGCATCGCGGGCGACCAGGGGCGTGACGAGGAGGAGCCGCTCTCCGCGGTCCGGGTCGCGCAGACCAACTACACGGGGGCCGTCTCCGCCGGGCTGGTGTGCGCCGGCGCGCTCCAGGCGCAGGGGCACGGCTCGCTGGTGGTGCTGTCCTCGGTGGCAGGTGAGCGCGCCCGTCGCGCCGATTTCATCTACGGGTCCAGCAAAGCAGGCCTGGACGCGTTCACGCAGGGCCTGGGGGACGCGCTGTACGGCACAGGGGTTCATGTGATGGTCGTACGCCCCGGTGTCGTACACCCGAAAACCACGGCCGGGGCAGCGGCCCCGCGGCTCACCGCGGCACGGTTCGCCGCCGCGCCTCTGGAGGCATCGCCTCTCACGACGACTCCGGACGCGGTCGCCGAGGCGATCGTGACGGGTCTGCGGCGGCGTTCGGAGACGGTGTGGGTGCCGGGGTCACTGCGTGTAGTGATGTCGGCACTGCGGCATCTGCCGCGTCCGCTGTTCCGGCGCCTGCCGGTCTGAATCCGCCCGGTCCTCGGGCGCCGCCGGGGCGGTCCGGGAGACAGTTCAGGGCTGCAGGGAGGGCTCGTCCACGGCGGAGCCGCCCTGCGCGGGCACGGCGGGCGCGCTGCCCCCGGCACCGAACGGGAACTCGTTGATCTTGCGCCAGACGCCGTCCGGGCCCTGCTCGTACAGCGCGAAGGAAGCGCAGGTCCAGGAGGCCTCGTAGTCGGAGAGCTCCTCGTACGCCCGGTCCATCGCCTGCTCGGGGATGTCGTGCGCCACGGTCACATGCGGGTGGTACGGGAACTGGAGCTCGCGCACCAGCGGCCCGGAGGCGTCCCGGACCCGCTTCTGCAGCCAGGTGCAGGCCGAGGCCCCTTCGACGACCTGGACGAAGACGACCGGCGAGAGCGGACGGAAGGTGCCCGTGCCGGACAGCCGCATCGGAAAGGGGCGGCCGCCCGTGGCGATCTGCGCGAGATACGCCTCGATCGCGGGCAGGTCGGCCGCCTGCGCCACGGTCGGTGGAAGAAGCGTGACGTGGGTGGGAATGCCGTACGCGGCAGGATCCCCGAAGCTCGCGCGCCGCTCCTGGAGCAGGCTGCCGTAGGGCTCCGGGACCGCGATCGAAACGCCGAGCGTTACGGTCCCCACGTCGCTCTCCTCAATCCTCGATGGATGATCCTCGACGGTCGATGGCCTGTTTTCGGCCATCCACCGGATCAACTTCCCGTCGCCAGTGTGACCCCTGGGGCCGTGAAACCGCCAGGGTCCTTGGACTCAGTGCTTCGCGGGCAGAAAGCCCATCCGGTCGTACGTCAGGGCCAGGGTCTCAGCCGCGACGGACCTGGCCTTCTCCGCTCCCTTGGCCAGGATCGAGTCAAGCGTCTCCGGGTCGTCCAGGTATTCCTGGGTGCGGGTGCGAAACGGTGTGACGAACTCCACCATGACCTCGGCGAGGTCGGTCTTGAGCGCACCGTAGCCCTTGCCCTCGTACTTCTGCTCCAGATCCGCGATGCCGGTGTCGGTCAGCGTGGAGTAGATGGTCAGCAGGTTGCTGACACCGGGCTTCCCGGTCCGGTCGAAGCGGATGACCGTGTCCGTGTCGGTTACCGCGCTCTTCACCTTCTTGGCGGTGGCCTTCGGCTCGTCCAGGAGGTTGATCAGGCCCTTCGGGGTGGCCGCCGACTTGCTCATCTTCGACGACGGGTCCTGGAGGTCGTAGATCTTCGCCGTCTCCTTGAGGATGTACGGGTCCGGCACGGTGAACGTCTCGCCGTAGCCGGTGTTGAACCGCTCGGCGAGGTTGCGGGTCAGCTCCAGGTGCTGGCGCTGGTCCTCGCCGACCGGGACCTGGTCGGCCTGGTACAGCAGGATGTCGGCGACCATCAGCATCGGGTACGTGAAGAGACCGACCGTGGTGCGGTCGGCGCCCTGCTTGGCCGACTTGTCCTTGAACTGCGTCATGCGGGACGCCTCGCCGAAGCCGGTGAGGCAGTTCATGATCCAGCCGAGCTGGGCGTGCTCGGGGACATGGCTCTGGACGAAGAGCGTGCAGCGCTCCGGGTCGAGACCGGCGGCGAGCAGCTGGGCGACCGCGAGCCGGGTGTTCGCGCGCAGCTCCGCGGGGTCCTGCGGAACGGTGATCGCATGCAGGTCCACGACCATGTAGAAGGCGTCGTGGGATTCCTGCAGCGCCACCCACTGGCGGACCGCACCGAGGTAGTTGCCGAGGTGGAACGAGCCTGCGGTGGGCTGGATTCCGGAGAGCACGCGGGGGCGTTCAGAGGCCATGGAACCCATTGTCTCAGGTGCGGAACGGAACTCCGGCAGCCGGTACGGAAGGGGTGCGGGCGCGGGCGGAGGGGCGCGGACGGGCGCACGCGGGCGCGCCGTGAATTGAAGGTTTCCTCGACAGGGTTCCGACCGACGATACAAAGTGGGCACCACCCCAGCCCACGCCGCACGACGAACGGAGATCCCGTGTCGACCACGGAAACCGCCATCGCCTCCGCCGAGGCGCACAGCGCGCACAACTACCATCCGCTGCCCGTCGTCGTCGCTTCGGCGGACGGGGCCTGGATGACGGATGTCGAGGGCCGTCGCTACCTCGACATGCTCGCCGGGTACTCGGCGCTCAATTTCGGCCATGGCAACCGGCGCCTGCTCGACGCGGCCAAGGCACAGCTGGAACGGGTGACCCTCACCTCGCGCGCCTTCTACCACGACCGGTTCGCCGATTTCTGTACGCAGCTCGCCGAGTTGTGCGGCATGGAGACGGTGCTGCCGATGAACACCGGCGCCGAGGCCGTGGAGACCGCGGTGAAGACCGCCCGCAAGTGGGGCTACCGGGTGAAGGGCGTCCCGGACGGCATGGCGAAGATCATCGTCGCCGCGAACAACTTCCACGGCCGGACGACGACGATCATCAGCTTCTCCACGGACCCGGAGGCGCGGGAGGACTTCGGTCCGTACACGCCGGGGTTCGAGATCGTGCCGTACGGGGATCTGACCGCGCTCGCGGAGGCGATGACCGAGAACACCGTGGCGGTGCTGCTGGAGCCGATCCAGGGCGAGGCCGGGGTGCTGGTGCCGCCGCCGGGCTATCTCCCCGGGGTGCGTGAGCTCACCCGTGAGCGGAATGTGCTGTTCATCGCGGACGAGATCCAGTCGGGCCTGGGCCGGACCGGGAAGACCTTCGCGTGTGAGCACGAGGGTGTCGTGCCGGACATGTATGTGCTCGGCAAGGCGCTGGGCGGTGGCGTGGTGCCGGTGTCGGCGGTGGTCTCGTCGAAGGACGTGCTCGGGGTCTACCGGCCCGGCGAGCACGGTTCGACGTTCGGCGGGAATCCCCTGGCCTGCGCGGTGGCGCTGGAGGTCATCGCGATGCTCCGGTCCGGCGAGTTCCAGCAGCGGGCCACCGAGCTGGGCGAGCACCTGCACCAGGAGCTGGGGCTGCTGGTGGGCGGGGGCGCGGTGGAGGCGGTACGGGGCCGGGGGCTGTGGGCGGGAGTCGACATCGCCCCGAGCCACGGCACCGGACGGGAGATCTCCGAGAAGCTGATGGACCGCGGGGTGCTGGTCAAGGACACCCATGGCTCGACGATCCGGATCGCCCCGCCGCTGGTGATCAGCAAGGAGGACCTGGACTGGGGGCTGGAGCAGCTCCGGGGCGTTCTGCGCGACTGAGTCCCGCCGCGACAGGTGCCGGAAAGGCCCTAGAGGATGACGTGGGGCAGGAAGCGGGCGTACTCGTCCGTGACCGGCCCCGCCGACTCCCGGATGCCGAGCCCGGCCGCCTCGTCCTCCACGACCCACGCCCCCAGCACCACCCGGTTGCCGTCGAAGTCCGGCAGCGGCGCCAGTTCCTGGTAGCAGCACGGCTCGTCCCGCAGCACCGCCGGGCCTCCCGGCTCATGGATCGTGACCCCGGCCCCTTCACGGCCGAGCAGCGGCTTGGCGACATAGCCGCTGCCGTTCCCCTCCCCGGCCAGTTCGCGCGGACCGTCGAGGTAGGAAGGGAGCAGATTCGGGTGCCCCGGACAGAGCTCCCAGAGGATCGCCAGCAGCGCCTTGTTGGAGAGGAGCATCTTCCAGGCGGGCTCGATCCAGCAGGTGGTGCCGGTGCCGCCGCCGTTGTCTAGGGTGTCCAGTACATGTGGCCCGAAGCGGTCGGTCGCCAGCCACTCCCACGGGTACAGCTTGAAGCAGCTGCGGATGAAGCGGAGCCGTTCGTCGACGAACCGCCCGGTCAGCCGGTCCCAGCCGATCTGTTCGACGGAGAGCGCCTCGGTGTCGATGCCGGCCTGTTCGGCGGTCTCCCGCAGATAGGCGACCGTCATCAGGTCCTCGCCGATCTCGTCCCCCTCGGAGTGGGCGAAGTGCAGCGGTCCCGGCGGCAGCAGTGCGGCCTGCCGCTTCCATGCGGCGACGAGGCGTTCATGGAGGGAGTTCCACTGGTCGGCGCCCGGGAAGCGGTCCTCCATCCAGAACCACTGGGCGCTGGCGGCCTCCACGAGTGAGGTGGGGGTGTCGGCGTTGTACTCCAGCATCTTCGCCGGACCGGTCCCGTCGTAGCAGAGGTCGAACCGGCCGTACAGGGAGGGCAGTTCGCCGCGCCGGCGCCAGGACTCGGCGATCAGGGCGGCCAGTCGGCGGTCGGTGATGCCGAGGTCGGCGAAGCGGTCCTGCTCGACGATGTGCGCGGCGGCGGCCAGGCACATCGTGTGCAGTTCCTCGACGACGTCCTCCAGCGCCTCGACCTCGGGCAGCGAGAAGACGTAGTACGCGCTCTCGTCCCAGTAGGGGCGCAGCGACCCGTCGGGGTAACGGGTCAGCGGATAGACGACTCCCTGCTCCTCCACCGTCCGCTGCCAGCCGGCACGGGGCTGTGTGGTGCGGCGTTCCATACCGGTTCAGCCGCCGCCGGTGCCCGAGCAGCCGAAGCCGCCGCTGTCGACCGCGGACTTGTTGAAGCTGCCGCCCTGCACCTTGCCGTTCTTGCTGCTGCCGCCGTAGTAGTACGAACCCTTGCCGTCGCCGTTCTTGCACTCGTAGCTCGGCAGCTTGTCCTGGGTCAGCGGGTCGACGCACCGCTTGTCCGGTTCCGAACCACAGGAGGTGATCATCGCTGCGAGCACCCCCATACCGCCGAGCACCACCGTGCTCGACCTCAGCCTGCGTATGGCCATGCCTCTGTCGCCCCCGTTACCCCGTCGTACGAATCGGACCAGTGCGGCCATCCCTCGTGGCCATCCGTCAGATTAGATGCCCGCGGAGTGCGGTCGACAGCGGGTGCACCGAACTTCCGCAAGTAGAGTCCCCCCGTGGTCCTCGGGATGATCTGCGCGCTCGGCGCCGCCGTCTGCTTCGGTACGGCCTCCGTCCTCCAGGCCGTCGCCGCGCGGGCCGCCGCGGAGCCGGGGCCGGGCGCCGGGGTCGATCCGGCGCTGCTGCTTCGCGCGCTGCGCCAGTGGCGCTACCTGGCCGGACTCGCCCTCGACGGCTTCGGCTTCGTCCTCCAGATCATCGCTCTGCGGTCGCTGCCGATCTATGCGGTGGGCGCCGCCCTGGCGGCGAGTCTCGCGGTGACGGCGGTGGTCGCCGCCCGGCTGCTGAAGGTGCGGCTGAGCGGTGTCGAGTGGACCGCGGTCGGCACCGTCTGCGCGGGCCTGGGCATGCTGGGGCTCGCCTCCGGCAGCGAGGGCGGCGAAACCGGTCCGGCGGCCCTGGGCTGGACGATGCTGGGGATCTCGCTGGGCATTCTGCTGATCGGCGCGGCGGCCGGGCGCCTGCCTCAGAGGCCGCGGGCGTTCGTGCTGGGGCTCGGCGCGGGGTGCGGTTTCGGGGTGGTGGAGGTCACGGTCCGGCTGATCGACGACGTGTCCCCGGCGGCGCTGCTCGCCAACCCTGCCGTGTACGCCCTGCTGCTGGGCGGCGGTTCGGCGTTCCTGCTGCTCACCTCGGCGCTGCAGCGCGGTTCGGTGACGACGGCGACGGCCGGCATGGTGCTCGGCGAGACGATCGGCCCGGCGCTGGTGGGCGTCGTCTGGCTCGGGGACCGTACCCGCGAAGGCCTCGGCTGGCTGGCGGTGGCCGGATTCCTGGTGGCGGTGGCGGGTGCGCTGGCCCTGGCCCGGTTCGGCGAGGCCCCGGCGGATGCCCCCGAACAGGCCGAACCCGCCGTCCCGGGGCCGTAGAGGAACCGGCTTCAGGGCAGCACCCGGCAGAGCGCGTCAAGCGCGCCCGTCCAGGCGCTGTCGGTCGGCGTCCCGTAACCGATGACCAGCGCATCGCGCGCCGGTGCCGCGTCCGGGTGCCGGAAGCGCGAGAATCCCTCCAGCGCCAGCCCCTGCCAGGCGGCCGACCGCATCACCGACGGCTCGCTGCCCTCGGGGAGTTCGAGCACGGCGTGCAGCCCGGCGGCGATTCCGCTGATCCGGACACCGGGTGCGCGTTCCGCCAGGACCGCGACGAGCTGGTCGCGGCGGCGGCGGTAGCGCAGCCGCATCGAGCGCACATGACGGTCGTACGCACCCGATGCGATGAACTCCGCGAGCGTCAGCTGTTCCAGCGCGCTCGACGACCAGTCGCTCACCCCCTTGGCCTCGGCCACCTCCCCCACCAGGTTCTCCGGCAGCACCATCCACCCGAGCCGCAGTCCCGGCGCCAGCGACTTGCTCGTCGTCCCCAGGTGGACGACGTGTTCGGGATCGAGGCCCTGGAGCGCGCCGACCGGCTGCCGGTCGTAGCGGAACTCTCCGTCGTAGTCGTCCTCCAGGATCAGCCCGCCCGTGCCGCGCGCCCAGTCGACCGCCGCGGCCCGCCGGTCGGGATGGAGCGGCACCCCCGTCGGGAACTGGTGCGCGGGTGTCATCAGGACCGCGCCCACACCGCGGAGCCCGGCCAGTTCACCGGTCCTGGCCCCCAGTCCGTCGACCGGCAGACAGGGCAGGCGCAGCCCGGCGTCGGCGAGCAGGTTCCAGTGCACGTCCAGTCCGTACGACTCGACGGCCACCTCCCGCACCCGCCGCTTGCGCAGCACCGTGCCCATCAGCTTCAGCGCCTGTACGAACCCGGCGCAGATCACGATCCGCTCCGGGTCGGCGTACACACCGCGGGCACGCGCCAGATAGTCGGCGAGTACGGTGCGCAGCTCGATGCGTCCGCGCGGATCGCCGTACCCGAAGGCGTCGTTGGGGGCGGCGGCCAGGGCGCGGCGGGCGGCCTTGAGCCAGTCCGCGCGGGGGAACGTCGAGAGGTCGGGCGATCCGGGCAGCAGGTTGTGGGCGGACCGGGACGGCACCGGCCTGGACCGCACCGTCCGGGTGGCCGCCCGGCGCGGCTCGGCCCGCTGTGCCACCCTGGTCCCCGAACCCTGGCGGGCGGTGAGCCACCCCTCGGCGACCAGCTCCGCGTACGCGTCGGCAACGGTGTTCCGGGCGATGCCGAGGTCGACGGCGAGGCTGCGGGAGGACGGCAGCCGGGTGCCGGGCGTCAGCCGCCCCGTCCGTACGGCCTCGCGCAGGGCGTCCATGAGCCCGGCCCGCAGCCCTGCCGCGCCCTTTGTCTCCAGATGCAGGTCGGCACCGAAAGTGGCCCAGTAATCTGTCATGTAAATGGACCATACCGGTGCGCCATCCGCGCCGTAACGTCGTAGCCATGACGACGAACGAGCACCACCACCCGACCTCCGCACTCAACCCCGAGCACACCCCCCGTACGAACTGGGCCGAGCTCGCCCCCGATGTCTACAAGGCCATGATCCGGCTGGACGCGGCGTCCCGCAGGGGCCTCGACCCGGTCGTGGGGGAGCTGGTGAAGATCCGCGCCTCGCAGCTCAACCACTGCGCGTTCTGCCTCGACATGCACACCAAGGACGCGCTCGCGGCGGGCGAGTCCATCGAGCGGATCGTGCAGCTCAGCGCGTGGGAGGAGTCGCAGCACTACTACACGCCGAAGGAGATCGCGGCCATCGAGCTGACCGAGGCGGTGACCGTGCTGACCGACGGCTTCGTGCCGGACAAGGTGTGGGAGAAGGCCGCCAAGCACTTCGACGAGACCGAGCTGGCCCACCTCGTCGCCGCGATCACGACGATCAACGCCTGGAACCGCTTCGCCGTGACCACCCGGCTGGTCCCCGGTCACTACAAGCCGGCCGAGACCAGGCACTGACCCCGCCCGCACGCCCCGCACGCCGCCCGCACCCTCGGACCGACCCCGGGAGCCCCCGCGTTGACCGCATCTGTTCTGCGCGCCCTGCACCACGACCGCACGCCCGGCGATCCGCTGGTCCTCCCCGGCCCGTGGGACGCGGCGAGCGCCCGTGCCTTCGCCGACGCGGGCTTCCCGGCTCTCGCTACGCCCAGCGGCGGGGTCGCGGCCTCGCTCGGTTACGAGGACGGGGCGACGCCCGCCGCCGAGATGTTCGCGGCCGTGGCCAGGATCGTGCGCGCCGTCCCGGCCGCCGTCCCCGTCTCGGCGGACATCGAGGCGGGTTACGGTCTTGCGCCCGGGGAACTCGTGGAACGCCTCCTGGAAACCGGAGTTGTCGGCTGCAATCTGGAGGACTCGGCCGACGGCACCCTCGTCGAGGCCGAGCGGCAGGCGGACCGGCTGGCGGAGATACGGGCGGTCGCCGGCGACAGCCTCTTCGTCAACACCCGCGTCGACACGTACGTCCAGGGCGGCACGGGCGAGGAGGCGGAGACGGAGACGGTCCGCCGCGCCCTGCTGTACGTGGCGGCGGGCGCGGACTGCGTCTACCCGATCATGGCGCCGCCCGAGGCCCTGCCCCGGCTGGCCGCCGCCGTACCCGTCCCGCTCAACGCCCTCGCCCGCCCGGACGGTCCGGCCCCGCGCCGGCTGGGGGAGCTGGGTGCCGCCCGGATCACCTTCGGCGCCGGACTGCAGCGCCGGGCCATGGCGGCCGTACACGAGATCGCGGACGAACTGCGCAAGGGATAGGCGCCCCACGACACCACCGCCCCCGGCAGCGACTGCTGCCGGGGGCGGTGGTGTACGCCTCGGGGGCGTGACGATCAGATCAGGCCGAGCTCGCGAACCGCGTCGCGCTCCTCGATGAGCTCCTGCACCGACGCGTCGATGCGCGAGCGGGAGAACTCGTTGATGTCCAGGCCCTGGACGATCTCGTACTTGCCGTCCTTCGTGGTGACCGGGAAGGACGAGATGATGCCCTCGGGCACACCGTAGGAGCCGTCCGACGGGATACCCATGGAGGTCCAGTCACCGGCGGCGGTGCCGTTCACCCAGGTGTGGATGTGGTCGATCGCGGCGTTGGCGGCGGAGGCGGCCGAGGACGCGCCACGGGCCTCGATGATCGCGGCGCCGCGCTTGGCGACGGTCGGGATGAAGGTGTCGGCCAGCCACGCCTCGTCGTTGACGAGCTCGGCGGCGTTCTTGCCCGCGACCTCCGCGTGGAAGATGTCCGGGTACTGGGTCGCCGAGTGGTTGCCCCAGATCGTCAGCTTCTTGATGTCGGAGACGGCGGCACCGGTCTTCGCGGCCAGCTGCGAAATCGCGCGGTTGTGGTCGAGGCGGGTCATCGCGGTGAAGCGCTCGGCCGGTACGTCCGGGGCGGCGGCCTGCGCGATGAGCGCGTTGGTGTTCGCCGGGTTGCCGACGACGAGGACCTTGATGTCGTCCGCGGCGTTGTCGTTGATGGCCTTGCCCTGCGGCTTGAAGATGCCGCCGTTGGCGGAGAGCAGGTCACCGCGCTCCATGCCCTTCGTGCGCGGGCGGGCGCCGACGAGCAGGGCGACGTTGGCACCGGCGAAGCCGACGTTGGCGTCGTCGGTGATCTCGATGTTGCGCAGCAACGGGAAGGCGCAGTCGTCGAGCTCCATCGCGGTGCCCTCGGCGGCCTTCAGCCCCTGCGGGATCTCAAGGAGGCGCAGGTTGACCGGCACGTCCGGGCCGAGCAGGTGGCCGGAGGCGATGCGGAAGAGCAGCGCGTAGCCGATCTGGCCGGCTGCGCCGGTCACGGTGACATTCACGGGAGTGCGGGTCATGGCGATCTCCGTTAGACAGCTGGCGGTGGGGGTCCCTGCCCCTGGTGCTGGACATCCCTGAATCTTGATGTGAAGAGATATCCAGCGGTCAGGCTATCCGACCCGGAACCTCCCGACCGCCCGGCCCCCTGTGGCACCGCACACAACCCGTCACACAGCGCTCACCCGGCCGTACCCGCTCACCCGGGAGGCGGCGGGCCCGGCGGTGGGGCCGGTGGTGGGCCTGGTGGCGGGGCGTGCGGTGGTGGGGCGCCCCACCACCGTCGTCACCGGCCCGCCGCCGCCAGCAGCACCGCCCCGGCCAGGACGAGCAGTGCGCCGACCGCCGCCGCGAGGAGCACAGCGGGCCGTGTGCGGCCGCCACTTGGGCGGCCCGCTCGCGGCGACTGCTGCGGCGCCGCCAACGGGAGCGCCGCACGCGCCTGGGAGACCCTGAAGGGCTCGACCGTCCTGTCCTGGCGCATCTCGGAACGGCTCCAGGCCCGCTCGGCCAGCTCCCACATGGTCGTCAGATGCACCTGGTTGGTGCCCGTCACCTCGGCGAGAGCGACGATTGCTCCTATGGGCGCGAGCAGACGCCCGCTCAGATAGCGCTCCCACGACGTCCTGCTGTAGCCCGTGCGATCGGCGACCGCGGCGATGCTCAGCCCTCCGCGGTCGACGAGTTTGCGCAGCTGTCCGGCGAACTCCCTGACCTGCGGATCGAGTTCGTCCGACAGCGCCTTCCAACGAGGCATCGCTCCCCCTTGTTTCCCCGTGCCCGGTCCGGATCCGCTTCTGCTTCCGCTTTCTGCTTCCGCTTTCTGCTTCCGTTCCGGACTACCCAGGAGTACGCGCGAGCGCGGGACAACTGTTCCTGGAAGCGGGGCGCACGGGGGCGTTCGGGGCTCGGGATACGACCCTGCGCGCCCCGGTATTGGCGTGCTCATGTTGCCCGGCGATCACACCGTGGCGGAATGGTCACTTCCGTGCCACAGGCAACAGGGATTCCTTGTACCGGTGTTCGCCGTCCACGAGGCTGAAGTCAGGACGGGGGCAAGGCCGCTCAAGTCACCACGATCCGGAGCGCCCGCGCTCCGGTGGCCGCCCGTCCTCGGGTGTCCGTCCCTTCTCGGGGGAGGGGACGGACACCGTCCTCGGCGGACCGTTCAACGGGTCGCTCAGGGGGTCGTTCAGGAGCGGATCGTTCAGGAGCGGATCGTTCAGCGGATCGTGAAGTGGACCGCGTCCTCCAGGAACGGGAGGTCCAGCCACGGCTTGGGCTGCGCCACCAGCGCGAGCATCACGATGAGGAAGCCGAGCAGCCCGTACGTCACCAGGTCGGTGAAGCGGGACCGGACCGCCAGCATGCCCACCGACGGGACGACCAGCCGCAGCACGGCACCCCCGATGAGGGCCGCGCCGATCAGCATCGTGCCGATCCGGAAGGCCTCGGCGAAGGGGTCGACGGCCACGATCAGCAGCCCGAATCCGGCCGTGCAGAGCACGGCGAGGAGCGGCCACTGCCGGGCCGGCGCGGGCGCGTCCCCGGACGCGGCCCGGCCGCCGCCCTCGGGACGCGCGGTGTCCCGGGTGAACGACGGGAACCTCCGCGACGCACGCGGCGCGCTGTGCGGGGCGTCGGCCGCAGCGGCCTCGGGGCGAGTGTCCTCCGCCCGGTCCGCGCCCCCGTCCGCGTCGCCGGACTCCGCATCGGCCCGGACGGCCGCCCCTTCACGGGCTGCGGCCTCCTCACCGGGCGCGGCCCCGTCCGCCGCATCCGCACCGGACACCTCCGCGCCCGACGGCGCCGGAGACGTCCGGTCCTCCTCGGCGGCCGGGTCGGCCGGACTCGTACCAGCACCCATGGGGCTCCTTCCGGATCGGGTCGGCCGGCTCAGACGGCGTCGGCTGCGAGGAGCTCGGCCGCCTCGACCACGTTGACGAGCAGCTGGGCGCGGGTCATCGGGCCGACACCGCCCGGGTTGGGGGAGATCCACGCGGCGACCTCGGCCACACCCGGGTGGACGTCCCCGACGATCTTGCCGTTCTCGTCCCGGCTGACGCCGACGTCGAGCACGGCCGCGCCCGGCTTCACGTCCTCGGGCTTGATGATGTGCGGCACACCGGCGGCGGCGACGATGATGTCGGCCTGCCTGAGCTGGGCGGAGAGGTCACGCGTACCGGTGTGGCACTGGGTGACGGTGGCGTTCTCGGACTTACGGGTCAGCAGCAGCGGGATCGAGCGGCCGATGGTGACACCGCGGCCGACGACCACGACGTGCGCCCCATTGATCTCCACGCCGTGGTGGCGGAGCAGCTGGACGACGCCCTGCGGGGTGCAGGGCAGCGGGCCCTTCTCGTTCAGCACGAGGCGTCCGAGGTTCATCGGGTGCAGGCCGTCGGCGTCCTTGGCCGGATCCATCAGTTCCAGGACGCGGTTGGTGTCGATTCCCTTGGGAAGGGGAAGCTGCACGATGTACCCCGTGCACTCGGGGTTGGCGTTGAGCTCCCGTACGACGTCCTCGATCTCCTCCTGGGTGGCGGTGTCGGGGAGTTCGCGCTGGATGGAGGCGATGCCGACCTGTGCGCAGTCGCGGTGCTTGCCGTTCACGTACCACCGGCTGCCCGGGTCGTCCCCGACGAGCAGGGTTCCCAGGCCAGGGGTGATGCCCTGCGCCTTGAGGGCCGCCACGCGGACGGTGAGATCGGACTTGATCGCGGCTGCGGTGGCCTTGCCATCGAGAATCTGGGCAGTCATGTCCCCATACTCGCGGATGACCCCACCCGCATACCAATTCTGGGTGCCGACGGCGGACACGAGGTTGCACTTGGGCAACATCCAGCCGCCACGACTAGACAAACTTACACTCCACTTATAACGATTATGGCCGCAGTGCCGCAGAAGTACCGGGGGGCGGACCACTGGCCTTTTCTTTCCTCCGTGCGGCCGCATCGTCCCCGCATGCACGTTGGAGGAACGCCCCAGATGAGCTTCGGCGACCCGAACCCGAACAATCCGTACGGCCAACAGCCCGGCCAGCCGCCGCAGGGCCAGCCCGGTTACGGATACCCGCAGCAGCCGCCGCAGGGCGTACCCCCGCAGCAGGGCCAGCCCGGCTATGGCTACCCGCAGCAGCCCGGTCAGGCGCCGCAAGGCCAGCCCGGTTACGGATACCCGCAGCAGGCCCCGGGCACGCTCCAGGCCAACAACGGCTACATAAACGTCCCGGTCTTGGGTACCGTCCAGGTCGCCTCAATGGGCCGCCGCCTCGGCGCTCGCGCCATCGACGGCGTCGTCATCGGCGTCATCCTCAGCATCATCATGGGGATCGGTCTGGCCGGCGCGGTGGGCATCGCCAACGACTGCGACCCCAACTCGGCGGACTACACCTCGTGCATGAATGACGCCAGCGCTGGCATCGTCACCGCGATGTTCACCTGGATCGCAGTGATCGCCGTCTTCACGCTGCTCTACGAGTGGCTGATGATCTCGCTCGTCGGCGCGACCGTGGGCAAGCTCGCCGTCGGTCTGCGTGTCGTGAAGGAGAACACCGGTCAGAACCCGGGTCTCGGCTCCGGCTTCATCCGCTACATCATTCCGATCGTCGGCGCGTTCCTCTGCTACATCGGCGCCATCCTCGTCTACCTCTCGCCGTTCTTCGACAACTCCGGGAAGCTGCAGGGCTGGCACGACCGTGCCGCCGGCACCCTGGTGATCAAGAAGTAGGGCACCCCGGCACGCCCGGCGTGCCGCACACACGAAGGGCCGGAACTCCCCGCGGAGTTCCGGCCCTTCGTGCTGGGGAACCGTCAGTGGAAGAAGTGCCGCGTACCCGTGAAGTACATCGTCACGCCCGCCTTCCGCGCGGCCTCGACCACCAGCTCGTCGCGGACCGAACCGCCCGGCTGGGCCACGGCCTTGATGCCCGCCGCGGTCAGGATCTCCAGCCCGTCCGGGAACGGGAAGAACGCGTCGGACGCGGCGTACGCGCCGCGCGCCCGCTCCTCGCCCGCCCGCTCGACGGCCAGCTTCGCGGAGTCGACCCGGTTGACCTGGCCCATGCCGACGCCGACCGAGGCGCCGCCCTTGGCGAGCAGGATCGCGTTGGACTTGACCGCGCGGCACGCCTTCCACGCGAAGGCGAGCTCCTTCAGCTCGTCCTCCGAGAGGGCCTCACCGGTGGCGAGGGTCCAGTTGGCCGGGTCGTCGCCGTCGGCCTGGAGGCGGTCGGTGACCTGGAGCAGCGCGCCGCCGTCGATCGGCTTGACCTCCACCTCGGAGGCCGGGGCGTCGGGGCAGCGCAGCACGCGGATGTTCTTCTTGCGGGCCAGCACCTCGACCGCGCCGTCCTCGTACGCCGGGGCGACGATGACCTCGGTGAAGATCTCCGCGACCTGCTCGGCCATGGCCACGGTCACCGGGCGGTTGACGGCGATGACCCCGCCGAAGGCGGAGAGCGGGTCGCAGGCGTGCGCGTTGCGGTGCGCCTCGGCGACGTCGTCGGCGATCGCGATGCCGCACGGATTGGCGTGCTTGATGATCGCGACGCACGGCTCGGCGTGGTCGTACGCGGCCCGGCGCGCGGCGTCGGTGTCCGTGTAGTTGTTGTACGACATCTCCTTGCCGTGCAGCTGCTCGGCCTCGGCCAGGCCACCGGCGCCGGAGGTGTAGAGCGCGGCGGGCTGGTGCGGGTTCTCGCCGTACCGCAGGACGTTCTTGCGCTCGTACGTCGCACCGAAGAAGTCGGGGAAGCCCGAGTCGTCCGCGGCGGCGTAATCGTCCGCGAACCAGGAAGCCACGGCCACGTCGTACGCGGCCGTGTGCTGGAAGGCCTCGGCGGCCAGCCGCTTGCGGGCGGTCAGGTCGAAGCCGCCCGCCTCGACCGCGGCGAGGACGTCGGCGTACCGCTCGGGGCTAGTGACGACGGCCACGGACGGGTGGTTCTTGGCGGCGGCACGGACCATCGACGGGCCGCCGATGTCGATCTGCTCCACGCACTCGTCGGCGGTCGCGCCGGAGGCGACGGTCTCCTTGAACGGATACAGGTTGACGACGACGAGGTCGAAGGGCTCGACACCCAGTTCGGCGAGCTGCTCGCGGTGGGCGTCCAGGCGCAGGTCCGCGAGGATGCCGGCGTGGACGCGCGGGTGCAGCGTCTTGACGCGGCCGTCGAGGCACTCGGGGAAGCCGGTGAGCTCCTCGACCTTGGTGACCGGAACCCCGGCGGCAGCGATCTTCCCGGCGGTGGAGCCGGTGGAGACCAGCTCGACACCCGCCTCGTGCAGACCGCGGGCGAGGTCTTCGAGCCCTGTCTTGTCGTAGACACTGACCAGGGCGCGGCGGATGGGCTTATTCACCGACATGACCGAGATGAACCTTTCGTCCCTCAATGCGATAGCCGTCGCGGGCGAGCCGCCCCACGGCCTCGACGAGCAGCTTGCGCTCGACTTCCTTGATGCGTTCGTGGAGAGCGGCTTCGCCCTCCGCCGTGTCCTCTTCGGCCACCTCGACCACGCCCTGCGCGATGATCGGACCGGTGTCGACGCCGTCGTCGACGAAGTGGACGGTGCACCCGGTGACCTTCACGCCGTACGCGAGTGCGTCACGCACCCCGTGGGCACCGGGAAAGCTGGGGAGCAGGGCGGGGTGGGTGTTGATGAACCGGCCGCCGAACCGGGCGAGGAACTCCTTGCCCACGATCTTCATGAACCCCGCGGACACCACGAGGTCCGGGCGGTGCTCGGCCGTCGCGGCCGCGAGTGCCGCGTCCCACTCCTCGCGGGTGGCGTGGTCCTTGACCCTGCACACGAAGGTCGGCAGCCCGGCGCGCTCCGCCCGCTCCAGACCGACGATGCCGGAACGGTCGGCGCCGACGGCGACGATCTGCGCACCGAAGCCCTCGGGGTCGTCGCCGATGGCGTCGAGCAGGGCTTGGAGGTTCGTACCGGAGCCGGAGACGAGCACGACCAGGCGGGCCGGTGCGACGGAGGGGGGCGGGGAGGCCACGGCTGGGCCCTTTCTCGCGTGGTGAACTCGCGTGGTGACGCAGAACGCTGATTTGTATGGTCGTACGAAAGAATCGAGCCCCTCGATACGGGGAACTCTACGAACGAGCCGACCGTCAGCAACGATACCGGCACCTCGGGGGACCCCCACGGGACGGGGGTGAGAGCCCGCAGCCCGGCTGCGGGGAAGCGCGGGAGCCACCCGGGTGACGGGTATCGGCCACCTGCGCCGTGCTCCCAGCTTTCGGCCCCTCCTGGCCGGGAGGTAGCGTCAGGGGACAGGGAACCGTCCGCAGGGCGGAAATGACGAGATGGGGAAGACGTTCACCATATGCCGGACCGACGCCGCCGCACCGCCTTCCGCCACCCGCTGCCCGAGCGGGCCTCACTGCTGCTGCGGGAGCGCCAGTCCCCCACGGGCTCTTCCTCCTCCTCTTCCGGCCCCTCGGACGACAACCCGTTCGCCGCACCGCCGGGGGACCGACCCGACCAGCCCTGGCAGCCCCGCCACCCCTCGAACGCCACAAACGGCAATGGAAACGGGACCGGTCAGGGGAACGGCGACGGGACGCCCGAGGGCGGCTCCTCCGACGACCGGCCGGTCTGGGGCAGCCAGTGGAGCGATCAGCAGCCCGGCCGCCAGAGCGGCGGCTTCGGCGGCCGCCCCGGAGGCCAGGGCGGTCCGAACCCCCCGGGCGGCCCCGAGGGCAGCCCCGGCGGACTGCGCTGGGACCCGACCGACCCCGCCCAGCGCCGCGCGCGCTACGCGCTGCTCTGCGGGATGTGGTCCTTCTTCTTCGCGCTCTTCGACTTCCCGGAGATCGCCCTGCTGCTCGGGGCACTCGCCGTGTACTGGTCGATCAGCGCGCTCCGGGCGAAGCCGAAGGGCGCGGCCGCGCCGGGCGGCGGCGCCGGAGCGGCCGGGCCCTCCGGTGCACCGGCGGCCGGGGCCCTTCAGGGGTCCGGTTCCGGGCACGCTCCCGCGCCGGGGTCCGCGCCCGGCGCTCCCGTCCCGGGCTACAGCAGGCAGCAGACCACGGCGGCGGTCAGCGGCCTGGTGACGGCGCTGCTGGCACTCTCGATCGTCGCCATGACGTTCACGGTGCAGCTCGTGTACCGCGACTACTACACCTGTGTGAACGACGCCCTGACCAAGTCCGGCCAGCTGGCCTGCAACGACCTGCTGCCGAAGCCGCTGGAACCCTTCTTCGGCGTCAAGAACTGACACCTCGCGGATCTACGGATCTACGGATCTACGGCTTTACGGCTTTACGGATTCACGGATTCACGGATTCACGGACGGCCCGGCCTCGTCAGGCCGGGCCGTCCGTTCGTGCCAGGGGTCGGTCGGCAGAAAGTCGTACGCCTCGGAGTCATCGTCCTCGTCAGGGGCAGCCTTCGCGGGGGAAGCCTTCGCGACGGGTGCGGGTGCGGGTACGGATACGGCAGCGGGTACGGATTCGCGTACGGGCGCGGGCGCGGCTCCCGGACCGGGCGCGGCTTCCTGGCCGGACACCGGCTCGGCGGGCGCGCCCTCGGCCGTTACCGTCTCCTTCGCCTGCCCCCCGCCCCCGCGGCCCTCCCGCAGCCGCCAGGCCCGGAGCAGCAGCGCCCCGGGGACGCCGAGCAGCAGCGCCCACGCCAGGGCCGCCGCACCCGTCAGCCACCACACCGGGCCGAACTCCGCCAGTGAGCCGGTGCCCAGCGGTCCCCCCGCGGCCGCGGCCAGCACTGCCGTACCGGCCCCGCACCCCACCGCCGCCAGTGCGGCCGTCAGCGCCGTCTCCTGCAGGCTCCACGCCCCCTCCCGTCCGGCGGAGACGGGCGCGGCCCGCCGTACCGTGAACCAGGCGACCGTCACCCCGGCCGCGACCGGCACCACCACGGCCGCCCAGTTCGGGACCGTTCCCGGACCCCGGTCCGGCAGCGCGGCGAGCAGCGGGAAGACGGGCAGCGCCGGGCGCCCGGGGAAGGCCAGCGGGGTGACCGTGGACGCCGTGCCGAGCACGAAACCCGGTCCGAGTCCGTACGCGGCGCCCCACACCGCCGCGTTCGGCACCAGCACCAGCGCGAGCAGCAGCACCACGACCCGGCCGGTCCAGTCGCTCGCGAGCTGGACGAACGACTGCTGAGCCGGCTGCGCGTGCCACACCAGCGCCACCGCGACGAGCAGCGCCCCGCCGCCGAGCAGCATGGCCACCCCGGCCGCGGCCGCCCGGCCCGCCGTCCCGGCGCACTCCCTGAACCGGGAACGCGCCAGCTTCCCGCGCAGGCGCACCGGCGCCCAGGACGGCAGCGGTCCGAGCGGGCGCCCTGATGCCGTCCAGACCCCGGCAGCCGCCGCGCCGGTCACCACAACGGCCGAAGGGAAGAGCAATGACGACGCGTCCACGGACAGCGAACCGTCTTGCGCATAGAGCGCGACAGCGGCCCCGACCAGCAGATATCCGCCGCTGACCATGACGAACGCACCCGGCGCCGAAGAGGCCCGCCGCCCCTCGTCGCACTCCAGGGCGTCCCTGGCCGCGCGGTGCACCAGCCACACCGGCACCACGGCGAGCAGCAGCGGCACGAGGCCGACGGGGGCGGGAACCCCGCTGAGCGTGTCGGTCCTGATCAGCTCGGCACCGTGGGCGAGCAGCCAGAGCGCGGCCGCCGTGTGGAGGGCCTCGCCGGGTCCGTCGTCGGGGAACGGGGAGCTGATCCACAGCACCGTGACGAGCACGGTGAGCGCGCCGAGCCCCAGCCCTGCCGCAAGGGCCCCGCGCAGGAAGGTGAAGCCCGGCACGGCGGACCGGCCCTGCTCTGCCAGCAACGACGGGCTGCGTTCGGTCACTTGGGTCACCCGGCCATGCTCCCAACGACACGCGCTTATTCCGTGTAACGGGCGAACAGCCGCCGTGTCGCCCAATATACGTTTATGTACTTTTTCACCCAGCGCGGGCCTGCAAGGGACTCTTCATGACGCGGAGGTCCACCGATGCGGCCGCCGCCCCTCCGCTCCCCTCCCCCAAGGAGCGACGCAATCCGCGTGAGGCGAAGCCCCTGAGTGAAGAGCAGGTCCCGTCCACGAAAGCGCAGTCGCCCGCACCGACCCCTGCGCCGACCCCCGTCGAAGCCACCGGGAGCACCGCCATGGCCCCGACCGAGCCGGGCCCCACCCCCGAACTGTCCGACGCACCCGCCGCACCCGCCGCACCCGGCGTACTCGACGAACCCGACGCACCGGCCGAGGCCTTCGACGCCTTGTACGAGAGCTGCGCCGCCGACCTCTTCCGCCAGACGTTTCTGCTGACCGGGCGTCGGAACCTGTCCCAGGAGTCCGTCGCGCGGGCGTTCGCGCTGGCCTGGGAGCGCTGGCCCGAGGTCGCGGTGGACCGGGATCCGGCGAGCTGGGTGCGGGCCGCCGCGTACGAGTACGCGATGTCGCCCTGGCACCGGCTGCGCCGCACGCACCGCCAACTCGACCCGCCGCCCGCCGAACCCGGTGCGCGCGCCCTGCTCGACGCGCTGCTCGATCTGCCGCCTTCGTACCGCCGCACCCTGCTGCTCTACGACGGTGTCGGCCTGGACCTCCCGGAGACCGCGGCGGAGACCGAGGCCAGCACCCCGGCGGCGGCGAGCAGGCTGATGAACGCGCGTGCCGCGGTCGCCGAGCAGCTGTCCGAGCTGGCGGAACCGTCGTCCCCCGCCGAGCAGTCGGCGCTCCTGCACCGGCAGCTCGGCGCGCTCGCCGACGCCCAGCCCCCCGCCCCGCTCCCCTCGCCGGACGAGGTCCGTACCGGCAGCGAGCTCAAGGCCCAGAAGTGGACCAGAGCGGCCGTCTCCTTCACCGTGCTGCTCATCGGTCTGACGCTGTTCACCCTGGTGACGGCTCCGGCGCGGTACGAAACCCCGCCGTCACCCCCTCAGGAGATCGGCGGGGTGCCGCCGCGCAGTGGTCCGCAGCCGCTGACGCCGCAGGACCTGAAGCTGCAGAAGCTGCTCCGGAAGGAACTCGTACAGGGTCCGTCCCGGCTGGTCCCCGAAGCCGGCTGACGGACAGTCGGGCGGAGGGACGGAAAACGGCGCGGGCCCGTACCCCTGGTCAGGGGTACGGGCCCGCGCCGTCTGTGCGGTGACGCGACACCGCGGTGCTGCTCCGACGCGGTGAGGCGATCGGGTGATCAGGTGATCAGGTGATCAGGTGATCAGGCGCCGAGGATCTCGCGCGCCAGCTTGGCGGTCTCGGTCGGCGTCTTGCCGACCTTGACGCCGGCGGCCTCAAGGGCCTCCTTCTTCGCCTGCGCGGTGCCGGAGGAGCCGGAGACGATGGCGCCGGCGTGGCCCATGGTCTTGCCCTCGGGGGCGGTGAAGCCCGCGACGTAACCGACGACCGGCTTGGTGACGTTCTTCGCGATGAAGTCGGCCGCACGCTCCTCGGCGTCGCCGCCGATCTCGCCGATCATCACGATCAGGTCGGTCTCGGGGTCGGCCTCGAACGCCGCGAGGGCGTCGATGTGCGTCGTACCGATGACCGGGTCGCCACCGATACCGACGGCGGACGAGAAGCCGATGTCACGGAGCTCGTACATCATCTGGTAGGTCAGCGTGCCGGACTTGGACACGAGACCGATGCGGCCGGGCTTGGTGATGTCGCCCGGGATGATGCCGGCGTTGGACTGGCCGGGGGTGATCAGGCCGGGGCAGTTCGGGCCGATGATCCGGGTCTTGTTGCCCTTCGAGCCCGCGTACGCCCAGAAGGCGGCGGAGTCGTGGACGGCGATGCCCTCGGTGATCACGACGGCGAGCGGGATCTCGGCGTCGATCGCCTCGACGACCGCGGCCTTCGCGAAGGCCGGCGGCACGAAGAGGACGGACACGTCCGCGCCGGTCTTCTCGATCGCCTCGGCGACGGAGCCGAAGACCGGTACCTCGGTGCCGTCGAAGTCGACGGTCGTGCCGGCCTTGCGCGGGTTCACGCCGCCGACGATGTTGGTGCCATCGGCCAGCATGAGCTTGGTGTGCTTCATGCCGGTGGCACCGGTCATCCCCTGGACGATGACCTTGCTGTCCTTGGTGAGGAAGATTGCCATGGTGTTGGAGTCCCTCGTCCCTTACTTCGCAGCCGCGGCGAGCTCGGCGGCCTTGTCGGCCGCGCCGTCCATGGTGTCCACGCGCTGAACGAGCGGGTGGTTGGCGTCGGAAAGGATCTTGCGACCCAGCTCCGCGTTGTTGCCGTCGAGGCGCACGACCAGCGGCTTGGTGACTTCCTCGCCCTTGGACTTGAGCAGCTCAAGTGCCTGGACGATGCCGTTGGCGACCTCGTCGCACGCGGTGATGCCGCCGAAGACGTTGACGAAGACGGACTTGACGTCCGGGTCGCCGAGGATGATCTCCAGGCCGTTCGCCATGACCTCGGCGGAGGCGCCGCCACCGATGTCGAGGAAGTTGGCGGGCTTCACGTTGCCGTGGTTCTCACCGGCGTACGCGACGACGTCCAGCGTCGACATGACCAGACCGGCACCGTTACCGATGATGCCGACCTCGCCGTCGAGCTTGACGTAGTTGAGGTTCTTGGCCTTGGCGGCAGCCTCGAGCGGGTTGGCTGCGGCCTTGTCCTCGAGCGCCTCGTGCTCGGGCTGGCGGAAGTCGGCGTTCTCGTCGAGCGAGACCTTGCCGTCCAGGGCCAGGATGTCGCCGTTGGCGACCTTGGCGAGCGGGTTGACCTCGACGAGGAGCGCGTCCTCGGCGACGAAGGTGTCCCACAGCGTCACCAGGACCTCGGCGACCTTCTCGGCCACCTCGGTCGGGAACTTGGCCTGCGCGACGATCTCGCGGGCCTTCTCGATCGTGACGCCGTCGACGGCGTTGACCGGGACCTTCGCGAGGGCCTCGGGGGTCTTCTCCGCGACCTCCTCGATGTCCATGCCGCCCTGCACCGAGGCCATGGCCAGGAAGGTGCGGTTGGTGCGGTCGAGGAGGTACGAGACGTAGTACTCCTCAAGAATCTCCGGCGCGGTCTCGGCGATCATCACCTTGTGGACCGTGTGGCCCTTGATGTCCATGCCGAGAATGTCGGTCGCGCGGGCGACCGCCTCGTCGGGGGTGGCTGCCAGCTTGACGCCACCGGCCTTGCCTCGGCCACCGACCTTCACCTGCGCCTTGACGACAGACTTGCCGCCCAGCCGCTCGGTCGCCTCGCGGGCTGCCTCAGGCGTGTCGATGACTTCACCGGCCAGCACCGGTACACCGTGCTTGGCGAAGAGGTCCCTCGCCTGGTACTCGAACAGGTCCACGCGCGTCCGTCCCTTTTCAATGGTCTCGCGGTTCGTTTTCAGCGTGGGCGTGCCGCGAGGGGCATCGTGACTGCTCTGTCACCAGGAAGGCGCACACGGTGACCCGGGGTACGCGGCATGTCCATCCCGCAGGTTATCCCCGCGCTCCGCAGGACCCTAAATTGCAGATCACACCTGAGCGGTGATTACGGTCACAGATCCCGCCGGAGCCCGGGACGCAGCAGGCAGAAGGGCCTTGCGCGGTGCGGCGGGGACGCGTCCCGGACCGGGTGGGGACGCCCGGTCCGGGAGCGCCGGTCTCAGACGCCCCGGGCGGGGTACCCGAGGGTGCCGAAGGAGGGCAGCGCGCCTCCCGCATCGGTCACATACGCCGGGGTGATCGAGGTCAGGCCCTCGGCGCCGTACACCGCGTTCCCGACCGTGGGACGTACGTCGTCGCCGACCGTGGCGACGAGACCGCCCGCGAACGGCTCCGCCTGGGCGCCGACGCCCTGCGCCAGCGGCATCACACGGCTGGTGACGCCCGCGGCGAACGGCTGGACCGCGCCCGTCACACCCTGGGCCAGCGGCTGGACCTCGGTCGTCACTCCTTGAACGAAGGGCACCGCGGCCTGCTGCACGACGCCCTCGGCGAACGGCGTGACCTCGGCGACCACGCCCTGGACGAGAGTGGAGACATCACCGAGCACCTGGCCGACGACCGGCAGCACCACGGAGACGGCGTCGGCGGCGACGGGCGGCAGCACGGCATCGCTGGTCTGACGGACGACCCGCGCGGCCTGGGCGGTGGCCCGGGTGACGATCCCGTTGTTCTGCGCGATGTCCTGCGCTGTGTCCTGCGCTGTGTCCTGCGCTGTGGTGAGAGCGCCGGGGGTCGCGGTCTGCGCGTGGGCGGCGTAGCCGGGGATCTGCTCGATCGGGCCGAAGAGGTAGTCGATGGGCGCCTCGGGTGCGGCCGGGACGCCCCGCAGGAGCTGTTCGTCCAGGAAGCCCTGCGGGGCCAGGACGTCGGAGCGGCCGACGGCGTCGCGGAGCGCGCCGGTGGCCTGGTCCCCGGCGCCCGTGACCGCGTCGCCCGTGACCTGGTCCCGGACCCGCATCGGCCCGGCCGGCCGGGGCGGCGGACGTGGCGCCCCTGGCCGCGGACGTCGCTTCGGCGGCCTTGGCCGCGACCGCGCCCTTCGCCCCGTCGACCTTCGTCCCGAGGGTGTCCTTGAGGGTGCCGACCGCCTCGGTCCCGTCCACACCGTTGACCACGTCGGCGGCGTCGGCGGCGTCGGCGGCGTCGACGGCGTGATCGGGGGTGGACAGCGGTACGGAGACGGGCAGTTCGTCCGCGTTGGCCGCGGCGGTGCCGAGGGCCCACATTCCGGTGGCGGTGGCGGCGACAGCTATGGAGCGGCGGATGTTCTTGTGCATGTGTGTGTCAGATCCTTCGAATTCGTTTCGGCGGTCCGGAACTGTCCGGACGGCGGGCAGACCTGTTCCGCCCCCGCGCGGCAGGTCGGGGCGGGGGAACGTGCTGCCCTAACCGGGGAATTCGAGGATGTCGCCGGATCTGTCGCGGACCGGTGCGGCGGTCGCCGGGAGGCCCGCACCCCGTATGAGTCCGAAGAAGGAGCCGCCCGTGAACGGGACGGCGTGCTGGTCGCCGTTGCCCGGCGCATGGGCCTCGGCGGATGCGGAACGGCCGGGGCCGCGGGCGGGATCGTACGGCGCCCGCTCGGACACCGGCCGGTACTCCGGCACGGCGGCCCGCTGGGCGCCCCGCACCGCTGCGTCGCGCAACGCTGCGAACCCGCCGGGACCGGCTGTCGCCGCAGGGGTGTACGCATGGATGGAGTGCGGTGCGACGGGGGTCCGCGCGCTGTCCTCGGCTGGGCCGTGGACCGTACGCGGGACGGTGGGCGGATCGGTGGGGGCCGGTGTGCGGGTGTCCGGCAGCGTCAGCCGCGCCGGCCCGACGGGGACCGCGTCGACGACGCCAGTGGCCACCGTACGGAGAAGCATCCGGGCGTCGGCATCGGCCTCTTGAACGTGCTGGACGGGTTCGGCCTGCTGCGCGAGAGGCCTGGCTGTGGCTTCGGCTGTGGCGTGGACGGCCGAGGCTATTGCCGCCTCACCGGCAGGCTCTGTGCCCAGGACGTCCGCCGGACCGGACTGCGCGTCGGCAGCCGAATCCGCGGCCAGTCGCGCATCCGGCTCAACTGCCGTGCGGATGACCGTGGTTCCCGTGCCGGAGAGCGTCGCAGCGGCCTGCTCCGACGCGTAGGCCCGCGTCCCGAAGAGAAGGACCAGGGCCAGCAGTCCACCGAGGAACAGGATCACCTGCAGCGCACGCCGGGCGACCGGCCCGCGCCGAAGGCGCGGATCGGTGGCGGCGTGAACGGCTGCGGTGGTCACGTGGAGGTGAGCCCTCTCAGGATGGCGCGGACCGCGGAACGCGGTCCTCCGCGGGTGACGGGACGATGCTTGCACGAACCTCCCGGGGTCACGCAAGCCCCTTGTTACTGATGGGTCTCCTTGTCCGGTATGGGAAGCGGCCTCTTCTCGATCGCCGCTGCCATCACCTCCGGGAAGAGGTCCGGGGTGCATGCGAACGCTGGTGCGCCCAGGGCTCCGAGGGCCGCCGCGTGGTCGCGGTCGTAGGCGGGCGCGCCCTCGTCGGACAGCGCGAGCAGCGTCACGAACTGCACACCGGAGGCCTTCATCGCTGCTACCCGCTTCAGCATCTCGTCGCGTATGCCGCCCTCGTAGAGGTCGCTGATGAGGACGACGACGGTGTCGGCGGGGCGGGTGATCTTCGACTGGCAGTACGCGAGCGCCCGGTTGATGTCGGTGCCGCCGCCGAGCTGGGTGCCGAAGAGTACGTCGACGGGGTCGTCGAGCTGGTCGGTGAGGTCGACCACGGCCGTGTCGAAGACGACGAGCCTGGTCTGCAGGGTGCGCATGGAGGCGAGCACCGCGCTGAACACGGAGGCGTAGACGACGGAGGCAGCCATCGACCCCGACTGGTCGATGCAGAGGATGACGTCCTTCTTGACGGACTGCGCGGCCCGTCCATAGCCGATGAGCCGCTCGGGGACGACGGTGCCGTACTCGGGGAGGTAGTTCTTGAGGTTGGCCCGGATGGTGCGGTTCCAGTCGATGTCGTGGTGGCGGGGCCTGTTGATCCTGGCCGAGCGGTCGAGTGCGCCGGTGAGTGTGGCCCGGGTGCGGGTCGCCAGCCGCTTCTCCAGGTCGTCGACGACCTTGCGCACGACGGTTCTTGCGGTCTCCTTCGTCGTCTCGGGCATGGCCTTGTTGAGCGAGAGGAGTGTGCCGACGAGATGGACGTCCGCCTCGACCGCCTCCAGCATCTCCGGCTCCAGGAGCAGCGCGGAGAGGCCGAGCCGGTCGATCGCGTCGCGCTGCATGACCTGGACGACGGAGCTGGGGAAGTACGTGCGGATGTCGCCGAGCCAGCGGGCCACGGAGGGGGCGGAGGCCCCGAGCCCGGCCGAGCGGTTGCTCCCGCCCCGGCCCCCGGGCTTCCCCCCTCCGCCGTACAGCGCGTTCAGCGCGCCGTCCATCGCCGCGTCGCGTCCGGTGAGGGTGCAGCCGGTGCTCTCGGCGCTGTCCCCGCCCAGGACCAGCCGCCACCGGCGCAGCCGCTCGTCGTTCGCCGGTGTGGTCCCGGCCATGTTCGTCGTCATCCCGTTGCCCCCAGCGGTTCCTCGGCGTTCTCGGCTCTGTTGTCCGGATCGTCCGGGTCGGCGTCGAGCCCGAGCAGGAGGCGCAGCACCGGCAGCACCGCGTCGGCCCGTGCCCCGTCGAGTACTGGTCCGAAGCCGGGTGCCGTGGCGCCGGAACCGGTCCCGGCGCCGAAAGTTGACGGTCCCCCGGCGGCCGGACCGCGCCGCACGAGTTCGCCGAGTGTGCGCCGTACGCCCGCTTCGTACGCCGAGAAGGTTCGGCGCAGCAGGGGCAGCACATCGGCGAAGGTGTCGGCGGGAACCCCGGTGAGCCAGGCGTCGACCAGGCCGAGCAGCCGCTCGTCGTGGACGAGGAGCATGCCGCCCCCGGCGGCACCGCCGACGAATCCCTCGATCCAGGCCGCGGCGTCGGCCGGCGGTGTGCCGGGCGAGAGGGCCAGGCCCATCAGGCGTGCCGCGTCGTCCTCCGCGAGCCGTCCTTCGTCGAGCAGCAGGCGGGCGGCTCGGCCCCGGATGACACCCGCGACCGTGTCCCGGGCGGCGAGCTTGTGCAGTACGGCGGTCCAGCGCCCGCGCAGCCCGTTAGCACCCGTGTCCGCGTCCCCATTCGGCCGAACGGCTCCGGTGAGCAGCCCGATCGCGGTGTGGACCCCGTCCACCCGGCGGCGCAGTTCGGCGGCGCCGTCGGCGTCGAGCCCGGTGCAGGCGGGTGGCAGTCCGACGCAGATCCGCTCGGCGAGTCCGGCGGCGACCTCGCCGAGGGCGGTGGTGTCCGTGGACCGCACATCTCCGTAGCGCAGGGTGCGGGCCAGGGCGGGCAGGGCTTCGGCGAGATGGCCGACGTCGGCGTCGAGTGCGGCACGGTCGGCGAGGGCGCGCATCACCACGGGCAGCGCGTCGGGCAGTTCGGCGAGGAGGCAGTGCTCGGCAAGCGCGGTGACCTCGGCTAGTGCGGTCGCCGAAGCCGCCTGGAACCCGGCCCTGGCGGTCGCCGCGGCAAGCACGGTGGTACCCCAGGTCCCGGCCTCCGCGACCTGTACGTACAGCTCGGGTTCCCAGCGCAGCCGCCAGCTCTCCCGGAAGGTGCCGGTGCTCCCCCGGCCGACGGCCGGTTCGCCCCAGCCGACTGCGAGGAGCCGGAGCCGGTGCAGCAGGCGGCTGCGGGCCGCGTCGGTGTCCTTGCGCAGGTCGAGCTCCAACTCCCGCTCCAGCGCCTCCGGTTTGAGCCGGAGCGTGCGCTGCTGCCGAATGAGGTCGCGCTGCAGGGGCACGGCGGGGGCGGTGTCCGGTACTTCGCCGAGTGTCTCTCCGACGATCAGCCGGTCCTGTACGAGCGCGAGCGGCACGTCGGAGCCTTCGCACATCACGGCCCGAATCGCGTCGGTCGTCTCGCCCAGCCCGGCGAGCGGGCGGCCACGCAGGGCGGCGAGGGTCCCGGCGAGCCGGACGGCCTCGATGACATGGGCGGACGAGACGAACCGGCCCTCGTCACGCAGGAGTCCGGCGACCTTGGTCATCCACCGCTCGATCGGGCGGTTGGCCGCCTCGAAGAGGTGTCCGTACCAGCCGGGCGAGTCGATGCCCGCCCCGTATCCGCTGTGCCGGGCGAGCCGGCGGTGCGACCAGGGCACCCAGGTCAGCTCGGCCTTGACCTTGGGCAGCCCCTTGAGCAGGGCCCGGTCGGCGGCGAGTGTGGTTCGCGTGCCGAGCGCGGGCACATGCCAGGCACCGCAGACGACCGCGACGTCGGCGCCGAATTCCTTCACCGCCTTTCGCAGTTGGATGCGCATATGCGCCTCGCGGACGGTGTCACGGGGATGGCCGCCGTCCCCGTACACCTCGCGCAGGGCCGTCATCGCCTCGGCGAGCGCGGCGAACGGGGCCCGTGGGTCGACGGCCTCGCCGCCCTGGGTGCGGTGTTCGACGACGTCCTCCCACCAGCGCTCCGGGTCGTCGTAACCCGCCGTCCCGGCCAGTACGCCGATGGGGTCGATCGGAACGTGTGCGTGCGAAGTGCCGGTGGACGGCTCCCCGTCCGGGCCCGTTTCGCGTTCCGCTGCCTGCGTCATGGCCAGGGAGTTCGCGGCGGGCAGGTCGATGAAGCGCACCGGCACGTCGTGCGCCAGCGCCCAGCGGACCGCGACCCACTCGGGCGAGAACGCGGCCAGTGGCCAGAACGCCGCCTGCCCTGGGTCGTCCACGGCATGGGCGAGGAGCGCGACCGGCGGCCGCATCTGCTCGTCGGCGGCCAGCGGCAGCAGTGCGTCACCCTCCGGAGGTCCTTCGATGAGCACCGCCCGTGGGCGGGCGGCGTCCAGGGCCGCACGGACTGCTCGGGCCGAGCCCGGGCCGTGGTGCCGCACACCCAGCAGCAGCGGTCCGACGGGACGCGCGGCCCCGGTCATGCGGATACCTCGCGGCAGGCGCGGTAGAAGTCCTTCCACCCGTCCCGCTCGCGGACCACGGTCTCCAGATACTCCTGCCAGACCACCCGGTCGGCCGCCGGATCGCGGACGACCGCGCCGAGGATGCCCGCCGCCACATCTCCGGGGCGCAGCACCCCGTCCCCGAAATGCGCGGCCAGTGCGAGGCCGTTGGTGACGACGGAGATCGCCTCGGCCGTCGAGAGCGTCCCCGAGGGGGATTTGAGCTTGGTGCGGCCGTCGGCGGTGACGCCGTCGCGCAGTTCGCGGAAGACCGTGACGACGCGCCGGATCTCGGCCATGCCGTCGGGAGCGGCCGGGAGGTCGAGCGAGCGCCCGATCTGATCGACGCGCCGGGACACGATGTCGACCTCCGCGTCGGGAGTGGCCGGCAGCGGCAGCACGACGGTGTTGAACCGGCGGCGCAGCGCGCTGGACAGCTCGTTGACCCCGCGGTCGCGGTCGTTGGCGGTGGCGATGACGTTGAATCCGCGGACCGCCTGGACCTCCTGGCCCAGTTCGGGGACGGGGAGCGTCTTCTCCGAGAGGATCGTGATGAGCGAGTCCTGCACATCGGCGGGGATGCGGGTGAGCTCCTCGATCCGTGCGGTCATGCCGTCGGACATGGCGCGCATAAGCGGGCTGGGCACCAGGGCGTCGCGGCTGGGGCCGTGCGCGAGCAGTTGTGCGTAATTCCAGCCGTAGCGGACGGCTTCCTCCGGGGTGCCCGCCGTGCCCTGGACGAGCAGCGTCGAGTCGCCACTGACGGCGGCCGCGAGATGCTCGGATACCCAGGTCTTGGCGGTGCCGGGAACTCCGAGGAGGAGCAGGGCCCGGTCGGTGGCGAGTGTGGTCACGGCGACTTCGACGAGGCGGCGCGGGCCCACGTACTTGGGTGTGATCACCGTGCCGTCCGGCAGTGTGCCACCGAGCAGGTAGGTGGCGACGGCCCATGGCGACAGCTGCCAACGGGCGGGCCGCGGGCGGTCGTCGGCCGCGGCGAGCGCCTTCAGCTCATGGGCGAAGGCGTCCTCGGCATGCGGTCGCAGGGCCTGCGCGCCGACGGCGGCGGTGGTTTCGGACACGGTCATGGATCCCCCTCCAGATCGGTCGACCTGTTGTGGTTCCCACCGTGCACCATGGCACTGACAATCGGCCCCGACGCAGGTCAGGGCCGATTCGCCCGCTGCGGGCGGAGAGTTCAGCCGCCCACCGGCGAGACGGTGATGCAGCCGCCCGCGGTGATGAGCCCCTCACCCTCGGCCTTCTTGATGACCTTGCCCTCGTGCGTGATCGAGCAGGCGACGTCGGCCCCCGCCTCGTCCAGGGCGATCGGCATGACGGCGGGCGGCATGATCCCTCGCAGCGTGACCGTCTTCCGCCACGGCAGGGTGGGGGACTTGACCGTCTCGATCTCCGGGTCCATGGCCTTGCCGCCGCCCGCGTGGAACTGGATCTCGTCGACGCTCGTGCCGGTGACCTCGTAGGTGACCTCGTACGTCTCGTCCACGGCCTTGTCCACCTGGTCGACGGCCTCGGAGCACGCCCCGAGGCCCACGGCGAGACCGAGAACGACGGCTGCGGAGACGGCAGTCCGGATGGTGCGGCCGTTACGGATGGTGTGGATGTTGCGGATGCTGTGGCTCATCGGTTGATCCCCCGGATCCATGAGTCTGGAACTCGCAGCGAATCGCAAAGAGAGAGTCAGGTCAAGCTGCTTACGAGACGACGAAAAGGCAGGTCAGGCCAATTGTCAGTGGCGCGTTCTACCGTCGTTCCCATGCTGCTATCTCACGGGGGAGAACCCTTGCGCACCGCCGCCCCGGCGGCGCGCTGGACGGCGGAGCAGGTCCTGGCCCTGGCTCCTGACGAGGCATCACGCAAGGCGGGGAGCAGACTCGGTTCGGCCGGTCCGTGGTCGGGCGGCGGGTGTGACGGTTCGGGTGCGGTGTGGGGGCTGTGCAAGGGCAGCGGGAGCAAGCCGTATCAGACGGTGATCGACACCACCGGCCCTGCGTACAAGTGCAGTTGCCCCAGCCGGAAGTTCCCGTGCAAGCACGCGCTGGGACTGCTGCTGGTCTGGTCGGCCGGCGAATCGGCCCTGCCCGCGGGCGAGGTGCCGGACTGGGCCGGTGAGTGGCTGACGGGCCGTCGCGAGCGCGCGGCGGAGAAGGAGGAGAAAGGCGGGGCGGCGGCGGGCGCCCCGGCCGCGGGCCCGGCCGACCCCGAGGCTGCCCGGCGGCGCGCCGAGCGCCGGGCCGAGCGGATCACCGGCGGCACACGGGAGCTGGAGCAGCGGCTGACGGATCTGCTGCGCGGCGGCCTGGCAGCGGCCGACCAGTCGGGGTACGGGCTGTGGGAGGAGACGGCGGCCCGTATGGTCGACGCCCAGGCACCCGGACTGGCTGCCCGCGTAAGGGAATTGGGGGCTGTCCCGGCGTCCGGGCCGGACTGGCCTGCGCGGCTGCTGGAGGAGTGCGCGCTGCTGCACATGCTGGACAGCGCATGGCTGGGGATCGACCGGCTGCCGGAGCCGCTGGCGGCCACGGTCCGTACGCGAGTGGGACTGACCGCCCCCGCCGAGGGCCCGCCGGTCCGCGACCACTGGCTGGTCCTCGCCCAGTACGACACCCCGGACGGCAAGATCGTCACGCGCCGCATCTGGCTGTACGGAAGGGGCTCGGGCCGCACGGCACTGCTGCTCTCCTTCGGGGCGGCCGGGCGCTCCCCCGGGCCGGCACTGCCGGTGGGCGTCACGATCGACGCCGAGATCACTCCGTACCGGGGGGCCGGGCAGCTTCGCGCGGAGCTGGGCGGACAGTTCGGCGCGCCGGTGTCGGCCGGCGCTCCCCCGCCGGGCTCCACGGCGGCTGCCGCGATCGCCGCGTACGGGCACGCCCTGCGGGACGATCCCTGGCTGGACGCCTGGCCGGTGACGCTGCGCGAGGTCATACCCGTGCCGTCCGGGGACGGCTGGCAGCTGGTCGACGCGGTGGGCGATGCGGCCCTGCCCGTCGCCCCGGCGGCGCTGTCCCGGCCCGGGCTGTGGAAGCTCGTCGCGCTCTCCGGCGGCCGTCCGGTCACGGTCTTCGGCGAATGCGGCCACCGCGGCTTCGACCCGTTCGCGGCCTGGTCCACGGGCACGGACACCGACGGCATCGGCGGCGTCGTCATGACGTCCGGGACCGTGCCGCTTATCTGACGCTGGATTCGACGTTCGAAGGGGGATCAATGTCTCGCACCATCACGCACGCGCCATGGGATGAGCTCGTCACCTCGGCGCTTCTCGGCACCGACCGCCGCCCGGTCGAGGGGGGCGGCGGACCGGCCGGGCTGCTGGACGCGGCGGCGCTGCACACCGTGCGGCGCAGGGCGGGGCTCCTGCCCGCCCCCGCGGCCGCCCGGCCCGAACCGGCGCCCGCCGACCCGCGGCCGCCGCTGCCCCCGGCCGCGCGGCACAGGCTCGCCCAGCTCCTCGCGGACCGGTCGGCACCGGGCGGCGCGAGCGGCCGGCGCGGTACGGCCCCCGATCTCACGGAGCTGATCCCGCAGTGGCTGGCCACCGCCGATCAACAGGGGTTCCGGGCTCCGGCCGCGCTGCTCCCGGCCCTGCTGGACGCGGCCAGGTCCCGTACCGATCTGCGGCCCCAGGCGCTGGCCTTCGCCGGACCGCGCGGGCTGTGGCTGGCCGGGCTGAACCCGGAGTGGAAGTTCGCGCTACGAGGCTCGTCCGGCGGCTCACCGCTGCCCGATGTCACCGAGCCGGAAGCGGTTGCCCGGCTGTGGGAGGAGGGTCTCTTCGCCGAACGGGTCGCCCTGCTCGGGGCCGTACGGGCGCATGATCCGGCCGAAGCGCTCGCGCTGCTCGCCTCCACGTGGCCGACCGAACGCGCCGAGGACCGGCTGATGTTCCTCGACTCGCTGCGCACCGGTCTGTCCTCGGTGGACGAGGCCTTCCTGGAACGGGCCCTCTCCGACCGCAGCCGCAATGTCCGCTCGACGGCCGCCGAACTGCTTTCCGCGCTGCCGGAGTCGGCGTTCGCCGGACGGATGGCGGCCCGCGCGACGTCCTGTGTGAGCCCGGACCTCACGGGCGACGAGGCTTGCGTCGCCGTGGAGGCCCCGCACGAATGCGATGCGTCGATGGAGCGCGACGGTGTGGTGGCGGCGGCGCCGTCCGGGCGGGGCGAACGGTCCTGGTGGCTGGGCCAGTTGGTGGAGGCGAGTCCGCTCGCCACCTGGCCGGTGCGTTTCGGTGGCCGCACCGCGCGGGAGATCGTCGACCTGCCGGTGGCCGACGGTTGGGCCGAGGAACTGCACGCGGCGTGGTGCCGGGCGGCGGTGCGGCAGCGGGATCCCGAGTGGGCCCGCGCGCTGCTCGGCGCTCCCTCCGTCCCCCCGTCGAACGGTCCCGGTACGGCGTCGCTCGCCGAGCGCTCGAAGCTCCTCGCCATACTTCCCGCTGCCGAACGGGCCGAATGGGTGGCCGACTTCATCGCGGCGCACGGCCTGTCGGAAGCCTTCCAGTTGCTCGGGGTCTGCCCGACCCCCTGGGCCGATCCCCTCGGCCGCTCGGTCGTCGACGCCCTGGACATCGCCCGGGACGCGGGCAGCTACCCCTGGAGCTTCAGCGGCGTCATGGGCCTCGCCGAGCGCTGCCTGAACCCGGCCGAGGCGGACCGCCTGGAGGTTCTCACGACCACCCCGGACGAACCGGAGAACGCCTCGCCCGGCGCGAACGGCTACTGGTCGGAGGCCTTCCAACGCCTGGTCTCCACACTGCGACTGCGCGCGGCGATGGACCGGGAGCTGATACGGGCCTGAGGGCCCTGGAGCCTCCCCGGCGCGCCGCCCCGGACACCCGGACACCCGGGCAGCCGGGCAGCCGGGCAGCCGGGCAGCCGGGACCAGGCAAACGCGTCTGTCGGCCCGCTGCCCCGGGGCGGGAGGGGTCAGGCGTCGGCGGGGTGGCGGATGTTTGCGTTGACCCAGGCGACGATCGATGCCGTCGTCGCGCCGGGGGTGAAGATCTCCGCGACGCCCTGCTCCTTCAGCGGAGCGATGTCCGCCTCCGGGATGATGCCGCCGCCGAAGACCTTGATGTCCTCCGCCTCGCGCTCCTTCAGCAGCTCGATCACCTTGGCGAAGAGCGTGTTGTGCGCACCGGAGAGGATCGAGAGGCCGATCGCGTCGGCGTCCTCCTGGATCGCGGTGTCCACGATCTGCTCGGGCGTCTGGTGGAGCCCGGTGTAGATGACCTCCATACCGGCATCGCGCAGCGCCCGCGCGATCACCTTGGCGCCGCGGTCATGGCCGTCGAGGCCCGGCTTGGCCACCACCACACGGATCGGACCGGTCACACCCATCACTGCCTCCACATGCGTCTCCCGTGCCTGAAGGGCCGGGGATGTGAACGAACGTTATCGCCAGCATCCCGCACCCCGCCGTTTCGCGGTGGACGGGGAGGGGGAAATCACACGTGGGACATGTTCACCGGGCGCCGTTCCCGCTTGACGCGGCACATCTGCCGTGCGGGACCGGCCGCCAGGGGAGCCGCCAGAGGTCGCCGTACCACCGCGCCGCCAGCCGCGCGGCACGGTGGTACGGCCTGCCGGGCCCGGTCGTCATCGGGCCCGGCAGCCGATCGCCCGCCGGTCACCGCCGGTGAGCAGGGGCCTGCGAATTCGGGGCCGCGCCCCGGCCTGACGGCCGGGCGGGCCGCCCGTACCTCCGCAACGGCACCCCACGAGGGCATACGGGGACCGGAGCCGCCTCCCCGCTTGCCGAAGCAGGAGGTCGGCCAATGAAGGTCCTGCCTTTCCTTCCCCTACTGCTGCGCCGGCCGTGTCTGTGCTGCGCGCGGCTGTCATCCGCACTGCTCAAGGCCACCGCACTGGAACTGGTGGTCCTCGCCGGGCATGTGCTCCTCTACCCCACCGGCATCACCGGCGGGCGGCCTCCCTCGCAACGCCCGGCCGGACCGGCCGCCGCACCGCCGAACACCACCGCACCCGCGGGGACCTCCGCCCTCCCCGCCGGGGACAGCGATCGACTGCCCGTCGTGCTCCTGCACGGCTTCATCGACAACCGTTCGGTCTTCGTCCTGCTCCGCCGCTCCCTCGCCCGGCACGGCTGGCGCCATCTGGAGTCGCTCAACTACTCGCCGCTGACCTGCGACATCCGCACGGCGGCCGAACTGCTCGGGCGGCACGTCGAGGAGATCTGCGCCCGCACCGGGCACCATCGGGTCGACATCGTCGGGCACAGCCTCGGCGGCCTGATCGCCCGCTACTTCGTACAGCGGCTGGGCGGTGACCAGCGGGTCCGCACCCTGGTCACCCTCGGCACACCGCACGGGGGCACGGCCGTCGCCCCGCTGGCGAGCGCTCACCCCATCGTGCGCCAGATGCGTGCGGGCTCCGCGCCGATCGAGGAACTGCGCAGGCCCGCGCCCGACTGCCGCACCCGGTTCGTCAGCTTCTGGAGCGAGCTGGACCGGGTGATCGTCCCGGCCGAGTCGGCCTGCATCGACCATCCGGATCTCGATGCGCTGAACGTACGCGTCTGCGGGATCGGCCATCTCGCACTCCCCGTGCACCCGACCGTCGCCGCCGCCGTCCGGCAGGCGCTGGAATCCCACGGCTCGACGATCGGGACCAATGGAACGACGGGGGCCACCGGAACAGCTTCGGTTGCCTGATCCGGAATAGCCCGCTCCGGAATGTCCCACCCCGCCCCATCCCGCCTCACCCCACCCCGCACCACCCCCGCCGGACACTCAGCAAATAGAACGCGTTTCGAACATAGAGCCAAGGCTGTGTGGACAGCCCGTCGAAAGACGGCCGATTGCCCGTTTCCTGAGCCACCCGAGCCGGCCGAAGATTGTCGACGTCGCGTACCGCCGGGTACAGTCGCGGCCACTGCTCCCCCCTGGGATCCCCGTGCCGGAACCCAGACCGCAGGTCCTGCTGCCGAGGCGAGAGAGAAGTTGGTGAACGACCAGCACCCCCACGCCGGGTACGCCGGATACGACAGCCAAGCCACCGGCAGCTTCGACAGCGACCCGCTCTTCGGCTCTCTTCCCGGCTCGCATGACGGCACCTACGACGGCACGTACACCGGCGGCTACGACACCGGGCAGGCCGCGGGGTACAGCGGCCAGTACGACTCCACGCAGTGGGGCACGGGCACACACCACACCACCGCGTACGACGCCTACGCCCCGTACGCGGCACAGCCCCAGCAGCCCCAGCAGCAGTACGACCCGGGAACGACGTACGACACCACAGCCACCTGGACACCCGCCGCCACCACGTACGCCGACATTCCGGCACAGGGCTGCGCCCCGGACGGCACGGGCCAGTGGGACGCCAACGGCTGGTACCAGAGCGGCCAGTGGCCGACGGCCGACACGGCCCCGTACGACACCGGCGCGTACGACGCCACCGCCTGGAACGTCGGCGTCACGCCCGAGCACGAGCAACAACACGAGCAACAACACGACCAGCAACACGAGTACCAAGCAGCACACACCACGCAAACCGCGCAGGTGTTGCACGAGGCGCCGACGACGCACGAGGCGCACCAGCCGTACGAGTCCTATGCCGACCAGGACTCCTTCGACTTCGACTTCGATCCGTACGAGCCCCACCAGACCTCCGAGTTCAGCCTCCACGAGACGGAGCCGGCGGCGGAGACGGCCACGGATACGGACGTCGACACCGACGGGTACGAAGGCGCCGGCGAAACGGGCACCGACACTCCGCCCGACACCCATCGCCCCGTCAACCGCCCCGCCACCCGCAGCGGCGGCAGCCGCAGCCGGCGGCGTTCCCCCGCGAAGCGTTCCGCGCTCCTGACCGTCGCCGTTCCCTCCGCCTGTGTGATGAGCGTGGCCGGTATCGCCGCGGCCTCCGTCAGCGGAATGGGCGGCGAGGACAAGAAGGACGACAGCACCACGATGGCGGCCGCCGACTCCGGCTCCGTCAAGCCGGTCGCAGCCAACAACAAGCTGGACACCCAGCTCGCCAACCTCAGCGCCGACGCCGAGAACTTCGCCGACCGCGCCAGCCGCACCCAGGAACGCATCGACCTGAGGGAGCGGCAGGCCGCCGAGAAGAAGAAGCGGGAGGAAGAGGCCGCCCGCAAGGAGGCGTTGCGCCCCAAATACGTCATGCCGGTCGCGCAGCACGGCCTCAGCGCGTACTTCGGCCAGGCGGGCGTCAACTGGATGTCCGTGCACACGGGCATCGACTTCCCCGTCTCCTACGGCACGCCCGTGATGGCCGCGACCGACGGCACCGTGCGCACCCAGTGGAACAACGCCTACGGGAACATGGCCATCGTCACCATGGCCGACGGGACCGAGACCTGGTACTGCCACCTCAGCAGCACCAAGATCCGCTCGGGCCCGGTCAAGGCCGGTGACGTCATCGCGTACTCCGGCAACTCCGGGAACTCCACCGGCCCGCACATGCACTTCGAGGTGCGGCCCGGGGGCGGCGCGGCGATAGACCCGCTTCCCTGGCTCCGCAGCCACGGCGTCGACCCGACCTGAGCCCGGTCGCGGGCCGGGCGGCCGGGCATCTGCCCGCCGGCCGCCTGCCCGTCTGCCCGCCTACAGCTTCTCGACCGGCGCGTACCTCAGCAGCAGCTTCTTCGGCCGCTCGTCCCCGAAGTCGACCGTCGCCTTCGCCTGGTCGCCGACGCCCTCGACCGCCGTCACCGTGCCGAGCCCGAACTGGTCGTGCGTGACCCGGTCCCCGACCACGAGCGTGATCGTCGGCTTGTCCGAGGTCCGCCGGGTCGCGAAGCCCGAGGGGCCGGAGCGCGAACGCGAGGAGGACAGCGACGAGGTGATCCCCGACGTCGGCCCGGCCGGAGCCGCCATCGGTCCGGTCCGCTTCCACTCCAGGTGCTGGTCCGGGATCTCCTCCAGGAACCGCGACGGCGGGTTGTACGAGGGCTGCCCCCACGCGCTGCGCATCGCGGCCCGGGTCAGATAGAGCCGCTCGCGGGCCCGGGTGATGCCGACGTACGCGAGCCGCCGTTCCTCCTCCAGCTCCTTGACCTGGCCGAGCGCCCGCATGTGCGGGAAGACGCCGTCCTCCATGCCGGTCAGGAAGACCACCGGGAATTCGAGGCCCTTCGCCGTGTGCAGCGTCATCAGCGTGATGACGCCGGAGCCGTCCTCGTCCTCGTCGGGGATCTGGTCGGAGTCGGCGACGAGCGCGACCCGCTCCAGGAATTCGGCGAGCGTGCCCGCGCCCTCCTCGCCCGCCTCGCCGCGCTCCTGCTCGAATTCGAGGGCCACGGCGGCGAGTTCCTGGAGGTTCTCGATGCGGGTCTCGTCCTGCGGGTCGGTGGACGCCTGGAGCTCGGCGAGATAGCCCGTGCGTTCCAGTACGGCCTCCAGCACCACCGCCGGGCCCGCGCCGGACTCGACGATCGTGCGCAGCTCCTCCATCAGCGTGTTGAACCGCTTGACGGCGTTGGCCGACCGGGCCGCCATGCCGTACGCCTCGTCGACCCGGCGCAGCGCCTGCGGGAAGGTGATCTTCTCCCGCAGGGACAGCGCGTCGATCATCGCCTCGGCCCGGTCGCCGATGCCGCGCTTGGGCACGTTGAGGATGCGGCGCAGCGGGACGGTGTCCTCGGGGTTGGCGAGGACCCGGAGGTAGGCCAGGACGTCCCGGACCTCCTTGCGCTCGTAGAAGCGCACGCCGCCGACGACCTTGTAGGGCAGGCCGACGCGGATGAAGATCTCTTCGAAGACGCGGGACTGCGCGTTCGTACGGTAGAAGATCGCGACATCGCCCGCCTTGGCGTCGCCCGCGTCGGTCAGCCGGTCGATCTCGTCGGCGACGAACTGCGCCTCGTCGTGCTCGGTGTCGGCTACGTAGCCGGTGATCCGGGCGCCCGTACCGGCGTTGGTCCAGAGGTTCTTGGGGCGCCGGCTCTCGTTGCGCTCGATGACGGCGTTGGCGGCGGACAGGATCGTCTGCGTGGAGCGGTAGTTCTGCTCCAGGAGGATCGTGGTCGCGTTCGGGTAGTCCTCCTCGAACTGGAGGATGTTGCGGATGGTCGCGCCGCGGAAGGCGTAGATCGACTGGTCCGCGTCACCCACCACGCACAGCTCGGCGGGGGCGTCGGCCTCGCCCGCCGGGCCGACCAGTTCGCGTACGAGGGTGTACTGGGCGTGGTTGGTGTCCTGGTACTCGTCGACCAGGACGTGCCGGAAGCGGCGGCGGTAGTGCTCGGCGACGTCGGGGAACGCCTGGAGCAGGTGGACCGTCGTCATGATGATGTCGTCGAAGTCAAGCGCGTTGGCCTCGCGCAGCCGGGACTGGTACATCGCATAGGCCTGGGCGAGGGTCTTCTCGAAGCCGTCCGCGGCCTGTCCCGCGAAGGTCTCCTCGTCGATCAGCTCGTTCTTCAGGTTGGAGACCTTGGCCGTGAACGACTTCGGCGGGAAGCGCTTCGGGTCGAGGTCCAGATCGCGGCAGACCAGCGCCATCAGGCGCTTGGAGTCGGCGGCGTCGTAGATCGAGAACGACGAGGTGAAGCCGAGCCTCTTCGACTCGCGGCGCAGGATCCGTACGCACGCGCTGTGGAAGGTCATGACCCACATGGCGTTGGCGCGCGGTCCTACGAGCTGCTCGACGCGCTCCTTCATCTCGCCCGCGGCCTTGTTGGTGAAGGTGATCGCGAGGATCTGGCCGGGGTGCACGCCGCGCTCGGCGAGGAGGTGGGCGATCCGGTGGGTCAGCACGCGGGTCTTGCCGGAGCCCGCTCCGGCGACGATGAGCAGCGGGGAGCCCGCGTGGACCACGGCGGCGCGCTGTTCGGTGTTCAGCCCGTCGAGGAGCGCCGCGGGGTCGATGGCGGGGCGGTGCGCGCCGTCGCGGTAGTACGCGTCCCTGGGCGGCGGGGGCCCGTCGAACACGCCCGCGAAGAGGTCCTCCGGCACCGCTTCGGGTGCGGAGTCCTCGGGGGGTGGCGGGGGCTCTTCCTCCGAGTGTTGGAGGCCGGCCAGGAAACTGTCGTCAAAGAGGCTGCTCATCGCTTGTCGAGTCTAGGCCGCCGCACCGACACACGTGGGCCGCATGGCGAACCGCACCCGGCCAGCATGCACACAACGAGAGCACACACCCACGCCGCGTGAGGAATTGAGGGTCCTAGCCCGTCCCTGCCGCCCCGCATCGCCAAGGTCACGAAAATGTATCGGGCATATCGAACATCGACCTTCACAGCGGCACCACGGGTTGGCTAGCGTGCTCGACCGGGCCGCCCGTACCTCCCTGAGGCGAACCACGCCGAGCGGGCGCCCACGCCGAATCCGGGCTGCCCTCGTGGAAGTTCGGAACCGGGGACCCACACGCACCACCGGGGTGAATCGGTCCTGATCCCCACTCGGACCGTAGGGCAGCCTTCCGTTCCGCCCGAACCCGACAGCTAACCCGGTAGGCGGTCCACGGAAGGAGATGCCGGCCTTGGCGTCGCATCGCAAACCGCGCACCCGAATGCGCACCACCGCACCGGCCGTCGGGCTCACGACCGCGGCACTGGCGTCCGTGACCCTGCTCTCCACGCAGAGCGCCACGGCCGCCCCCGCACCCAAGCCCAGCATCGAGGACGTCCAGAAGAAGGTCGACGACCTCTACCGGCAGGCGGGCACCGCGACCCAGCAGTACAACCAGGCCAAGGAGGCCTCCACCAGCCAGCGCACCAAGGTCGACAACCTGCTGGAGGACGTGGCCGAGCGCGCGGACAAGCTCAACGAGGCCCGCAGGACGCTCGGTGCCTACGCGGCCGCGCAGTACCGCAGCGGCTCCATCGCGCCGAGCGCCACCTTCTTCCTTGCCGACGACCCGCAGTCGTACTTCGACCAGAGCCAGCTGATGAGCCGGATGACCGGTCAGCAGCAGAAGGCGGTCACGGACTTCCGTACGCAGCAGGCCAAGGCGTCGAAGAAGCGTGCAGAGGCGGTGCAGAGCCTGGAGACGCTGACCGCGACCCAGACCACGCTGCGCACCAGCAAGGAGAACGTCCAGAAGAAGCTGGGCGAGGCGCGCGCGATGCTGTCGAAGCTGACGGCCGAGGAGAAGGCGCGGCTCGCGGAGCTGGAGCGCAAGAAGGAGGCGGAGGCCAGGCGCAAGGCGGAGGAACTGGCCCAGCAGCAGGCCGCGGCCAAGGTGGAGGCGGCCCGCAAGGCCGCGGAGGCCGCCGAGGAGGCGGGGACCGGCAGCGGTACGGAAACGGGCACGGGGGCCGGGACCGGCTCGGACAGCACCGCCACCACCAAGGCGGAGAAGGTCCTCGCCTTCGCCGCGGCGCAGATCGGCAAGCCGTACGTCTGGGGCGCGACCGGCCCGTCCTCGTACGACTGCTCCGGGCTCACCCAGGCCGCGTGGAAGGCCGCGGGCGTCGACATCCCGCGCACCACCTGGGACCAGGTGAAGATAGGCACCCGCATCGCGACGGCGGATCTGAAGCCGGGCGACCTCGTCTTCTTCTACGACGACATCAGCCACGTCGGCATCTACAAGGGCGACGGGATGATGATCCACGCGCCGAAGCCGGGTGCGAACGTGCGCGAGGAGTCGATCTACTACATGCCGATCTACGGCAGCGTGCGGCCGGCGTAGTACCGCTCGCCCAGGACAGCGACGAGCCCCTGCCGGACGCTCCGGCAGGGGCTCGCGCCGCGCAAGGAGTCGAGGGGGACGGCTCAGGTCCAGAGCGTGGCGATGAAGATGTTGGCGAGCGTCAGTGCGCCCACGGTCGCGAAGGCGCCCTTGTCGACCTTCTCCTCGTCCCGCTTGACGTAGACGAGCGCGAGGATCACGACCAGGAGCAGCAGCTTCACGCCGATCTTGATGTTGTTCACATGGTGGTCGTCGGCCTCGTTGAGCCCGACCAGCACGACACCGGTGACCAGCATGGTCAGCGCCCCGTGCAGCATCGCCGGGACGAACCGGGCCGTGCCCGCACCCATCGCCTTCATCTGGGTCAGGAAACCGCCCAGCAGAGAGGCGATGCCGATGATGTGCAGGGCGACGAAGACATTGATGAGTACGTCCATGGGTCCGCAGCGTAGTCCTCGCCATATCACCACTCCGCAGGCAGGGGCGGCTTCCTGTCACTTCGCTCGCGCCTGCACCAATTGCCTGACTCTGGTGCAGTTCCGCCGATCAAACGGCGACAATGCCACGCCAAATTCGGGCAATAGACTTCATTACGACTCTTCCCCGTGCCCCGGGTTTAGCGTCGCTGAGCAGGTGACCGGCTTCACCGCCGCTCCGCACCCGGACGGCAGGCCGGTCACCCCGCCGAGAGATCCGGCGGTGGGCCGCTCCCCCTGTTGGCGACCCGCCGCCGGACCTCGGGCGGGCCCGCCGGTAGTCCCCGTCGGGCAGTCGTCAGGAAGGACGCACGCCCTCGTGGCAGCGCACCGGAAACCCAGGCAGCGCCCGTACACCGGCACTGCCGCCCGCACCGCAGCCACCCTCGCCGTCGCCGGGGCCGCCACCGCTGCCGCTCTGCCGGGCTCCGCACACGCCGATCCCCAGCTCACCCCCGCCCAGGTCAGAGCGGAGGCGGACCGGCTGTACCACGACGCGGAGGTCGCCACCGAGCGGTACAACGGCGCGAAGGAGAAGGCGGCCGCCGCCTCCGACTCCGTCGACACCCTGCGCGACGAGGCCGCCCGCAGGACCGAGCGGCTCAACGTCTCGCGCAACGCGCTGGGTTCGCTCGCCGCCGCGCAGTACCGCACCGGCGGCATCGACCCCGCCGTACAGCTGGCGCTCTCCTCCGACCCCGACCAGTACCTGGAGCGCGCGTCGTACGCGGACCGGATCGGCGACCGCCAGGCCGCCGAGGTCGACACGGTCGAGCGGCAGGTCGCCGGGATCGCCCAGCTGCGCTCGCAGGCCAAGGGGAAGCTGGCCGCGCTGGCGGCGCGCCAGGCCGAACTGAAGAAGCACAAGGCGACGATCACGGCCAAGCTGGCCGACGCGCGGCGACTCCTCGCCACCCTGTCCCCCGCCGAGCGCGCCGCCTACGACGCCCAGGACAGCGAGCGCCTTGCCGACCGCGCCGACCGGAACACCGCGCGCGGCCCCTTCCAGGCGCCCAACGCCCGCGCCGCCGGGGCGATCGCGTTCGCATACGGGGCGCTCGGCAAGCCGTACGTCTGGGGCGCGACCGGCCCGTCCTCGTTCGACTGCTCCGGGCTCACCCAGGCCGCCTGGCGCTCCGCCGGTGTCTCGCTCCCCCGCACCACGTACACCCAGATCAACGCCGGACAGCGCGTTTCGCGCTCCGAGCTCGCGCCGGGCGACCTGGTGTTCTTCTACTCCGGGATCAGCCATGTCGGGCTCTACATCGGCAACGGCCGCATGATCCACGCCCCGCGCCCGGGAGCGCCGGTCCGGATCGCGCCGATCGACCAAATGCCCTTCGCCGGAGCGACGCGGGTGGCATAGGCTCCCGACTTCCGAACAACCGGCCGGAGGACTCCCGCACATGCCCATGGACGTCGAGGTCCAGATCCATGCCCGTACGCTCGCCCTGCGCTCCCCCGACCATCTCCGGGTCGGCCCCTTCACCGTGCGGTACAACCCGAACTGGTCCATCAAGTACGCCAATTACGCGATACCCGACCGGAACGCAGAGCCGACGGCCGAGGATCTCGACGCCCTGATCGCGGTGTTCCGCAAGCACGAGAGGCTGCCGCGGCTGGAGTTCCTGCCCGGCTGGGCGCCCGCGGTCGAACCCGCGCTACTCGCCGCCGGGTTCACCGTCGAGGACCGGGCCCCGCTGCTGGCCTGCGCCCCGGGCGACCTGCTGCCGCCGAAGCCGGTGGGCTCCCTCGCGATCGCCGAACCGGTCACCGACGCGGAGTTCGACGCCGCGGCGCTCGTCCAGCACCACGGGTACGGAGGGACGGGCGAGCCCGAGGGCGGCGAGGCGGCCTGGCTGCGCGACGCGGTCCGGGGCGGCGGGGTCGCGGCCCTCGCCACGGTCGACGGCGTACCGGCGGGCGCGGGCGGCTGCTCGGTCCCGGTCGACGGCCTCACCGAGCTGACCGGCCTCGCGGTCGCCGCCGCCTTCCGCCGCCGCGGAATCGGCGCCGCGCTCTGTGCCCATCTCACCGCGACCGCCTTCGAGCGGGGCTGCCGGGCGGTGTGGCTGGAGCCGGGCGACGCGGATGTGGAGCGGATCTACGCGGGCATCGGCTACCGCCGGGTCGGCGAGAAGCTGAACATCTCGCTCGATCCCGACGGCACGGCCGGCTGAATCGGACCAGCCGCGCCCGACAGCGCGGCCGGCCGGCTCAGACCAGCCGCCGGGCCGTCGCCCACCGGGTCAGCTCGTGCCGGTTCGACAGCTGGAGCTTGCGCAGCACCGCCGAGACATGCGACTCGACCGTCTTCACCGAGATGAACAGCTGCTTGGCGATCTCCTTGTACGCATAGCCGCGGGCGATCAGCCGCAGCACCTCGCGTTCGCGCTGCGTCAGCCGGTCCAGGTCCTCGTCGACCGGCGGCGCGTCCGTGGAGGCGAAGGCGTCGAGGACGAAGCCGGCCAGCCGGGGCGAGAACACCGCGTCGCCCTCCTGGACCCGGAAGACCGAGTCGACCAGGTCGGTGCCGGTGATCGTCTTGGTGACATAGCCGCGGGCGCCGCCACGGATGACGCCGATGACATCCTCGGCGGCGTCCGAGACGGACAGTGCCAGGAAGCGCACCGGGTTCGGGGCCGCGCCCATCAGCGGGGCGCAGCGGCGCAGCACCTCGACACCACCGCCGCCCGGCAGATGGACGTCGAGGAGGACGACCTCGGGGCGGGTCGCCGTGATGACGGTGACCGCCTGGTCGACGTCGGCCGCCTCGCCGACGACCTCGACGCCGGTCTCCTCGGTGCGGCCGATCTCGGCCTGGACGCCCGTGCGGAACATCCGGTGGTCGTCGACGAGCACGACCCGTACCCGGCGCTCCGGGCCGCCGGTCGCCTCAGTGGTCTCCGTCATCGCTCGCCCTCTCCATCTCCAGCTCGACTTCCGTGCCCCCGCCGGGCACCGAACGCAGCCGCGCCGTACCGCCGTTGCGCAGCATCCGGCCGATGATTGACTCTCGTACGCCCATTCTGTCCCCCGGCACGGAATCCAGGTCGAATCCCGGGCCCCTGTCTCGCACCGAGACGAAGACCGTACGGCCCTCGACCTCCGCGTAGACCTGCACGGCGCCGCCCTCGCCACCGTACTTCGCGGCGTTGACCATCGCCTCGCGTGCGGCTTGCATCTGTGCGGCCAGCTTCTCGTCCAGCGGGCAGTCGCCGACGACGACCACCTCCAGCGGGACGCCGTGCTTGTCCTCGACCTCGGCGGCGGCGCGCTTGACCGCCTCGGCGAGGGTCTCCGGTTCGTCCGCCTCGTCCTTGCCGGTGCCCTCGGGGTTGTACAGCCAGTTGCGCAGTTCGCGTTCCTGGGCGCGGGCCAGTCTGCGGACCTCGCCCGCGTCCTCCGCGTTGCGCTGGATCAGGGTGAGGGTGTGCAGGACCGAGTCATGGACATGGGCGGCGACCTCGGCGCGCTCCTGGGCCCTGATGCGCATCAGGCGTTCCTCGGAGAGGTCCTGGGTCATGCGTACGAGGTAGGGGCCGGCCAGCAGCGCGATGCCGGTGAGGACGGCTATCGCGGCGGTCAGGACGTTGCCCAGCTGGGCCGCGGAGCCGCGTACCACCATGAAGACGGCCAGGCCCAGGCCGACCAGGGCGACCCCGGCGAGCGCCCGGGCCAGGTGCAGGACCCGGCGCCGGTTGCCGACCTCCATCCAGCGGGCGCGCCGGGCGTTGTCCGCCTGCCGCCACACCAGTACGGAACCGGCGCCGATCAGCAGCGCGGGCCAGATGTAGCGGTCGGCCCCGCTGCCCATGTCGACGTTGCCGACGAAGATCAGGGCGCCGATGAGGAGCGCGATGAGGGCGAAGACCTGGCCCTTGTCGGGCTTGCGGAGCCGGCGTCTGCCGTCCGGGGCCGTCTCGAAGACGGAGCGCGGCGCCTCCACGCCGCCGACGCCGAGCGGGACGACGATCCAGAACACCGCGTAGAGCAGCGAGCCGAGGCCGTCCGCGAAGAACAGTCCGACGAAGACGAACCGCACCCAGGCGACGGGCAGCCCGAGATGCCCGGCGAGTCCGCGCGCGACGCCGCCGAGCAGCCGTCCGTCGGCGCTGCGGTACAGCTTGCGCGGCGGCGGCTCCTCCGGGTCGGCGCTGAGGGAGCCCGTGGCTCGGGGCGTGGCGGCTGGCATGACCCGATCGTCACACGTCCGCACGGGTGACGGCATCAGGGTCCACCCCCGACTGGACCCTGAGAGCCCCGCCCCTCGGCTTCCCCCGGCTTTCCCCGACTTCCCCCAGGGGGCCGCCGGGCCGAAATCAGGGATCGGCCAGGGTCGCCGCGGGTCCCGGTCGGCCGTCCGGCCCGTCACCATGGAGCCATGACCGTTCCCCAGGACGCCTCCCCCGGTGTCGCACCGCCCCCCGGACCGGGACCGCAGCTGCGGCGCAGCTCGCGGCAGAAGGTCGTGGCCGGGGTTTGCGGCGGGCTCGGCCGGTACTGCGACGTCGATCCGGTGATCTTCCGGATCGTGCTCGGTGTGCTGTCCGTCACCGGCGGCATCGGGCTGATCTTCTACGGCTTCGCCTGGCTGCTGATCCCCCTGGACGGGGAGGACGAGAACGAGGCGCGCAGGCTGCTGTCCGGCCGGGTCGAGGGTGCCTCGCTGATCGCGGTGCTGCTCGCGCTGATCGGCTGCGGTCTCTTTCTCTCCATGCTGGGCAACGGCGGCACCCTCGCCTTCTCCGCGATGCTGTCGCTCGCGGTCGTCGGTTTCGCCGTCTGGACGCAGCACCGCAGGACGGTGGCGCCCGAGGACCCGCTGCATCCGGCGACGGCTCAGGCGGTGGCGGACGCGCCGCCCGAGGTGAAGGCTCCGCCGTCGCCGGGCAGCCCGTCGTGGTGGCGGGACCCGATCGTCAAGGACGGCACGACCGGGCCGGTGGGGGCCGGCTATCTGTGGGGTCCGGCCGATGCGATGCCGGACGACCGGACGCCGCGGCCCCGGGGGAAGACGCCGGAGAACCCGTTCCGCGTGCCCCGGCAGGAGGCCGACACCCGGGGCCCGGCCTCGATCGGCGGTCTCGTGTTCCTGTTCGCGCTGATCGCGGGCGGTCTGGGCACGGGGCTGAGCTGGGACTCCCGGCCATTCGGCACGAGTCTGCAGATCGGGCTGGCCGGTGCGCTCGCGGTCCTCGGGCTCGGGATGCTGGTCAGCGCGTTCCTCGGACGGACCGGGTTCGGCACGGTCATGCTGGCGATGATCACGGCGGCCCTGCTGGCGGGCGCGTCCGCGCTGCCCAAGGACATCACCACCCAGTGGGTGCGCGAGGGCTGGCGGCCGGCCTCGGTGGCGGCGGTCCGGCCGCACTACGAGCTGGGCACCGGGGTGGCACGGCTGGACCTCACCGGGATCACGGTCCCCCGGGGCGCCACCGTCCGTACGGGGGTGAACGTCGGGGCGGGCCGCGCGGTAGTCGTCGTACCGAAGGCGGTGACGGTGAAGGTGGACGCCCGGGCGGGCCTCGGCGACATCACACTGCCGGTCACCCTGCCGAGCGAGGCACCGGCCGGCCGGGCGGGAGATGTGGACGTCAACCCGTCGCAGCACGAGCGCAGGACGCTCCCGCCGCCCCCGGGCAGCAGCCCGGCCGGCACGGTCGAGCTCACTCTCGAAGTCGGCATCGGACAGGTGGAGGTCACCCGTGCTGCGTCATGAGATCCGTCCGGGACGGGCGGTGGCGGGCGTGGTCATGCTCGCCCTGGCAGCGGGATACGCGGCGGACGCGGCGGGGATGTGGGACGCCCCGTGGGTCTTCTTCTTCCCGCTGTTCTTCGGCGGCCTCTGGCTGGCCGCCACCGTGACCTGGGTGAACTACCTGATCCGTCGCCGCCGGGACGCGAGAAGGGCGTCCAGGGAGAACGTCGCGGCGCCGCCGAGCAGCAGCGGCAGCCAGGCCATGAGGTAGACGAGGTCGTTGCCGAAGTAGTACGGGGTGACCTGCCAGCTCACGGTCAGCCACAGGCTCAGCGAGATCAGCGCCCCGCCGAGCGCGGCGAGCCGCGCCCACAGCCCGATGAGGGTGCCGATGCCGACGGCGAGTTCTCCGATGGCGATGGCGTACCCGAAGGCGCCGGGGCCCTTCAGCGCGAGATCGACGAGGGCCGGGATCGCGGACGAGTCGCGGACCGCGTGCATCGTCTCGCCGATGGAGCCCGCACCGCTCGCGCGGAAGAAGGAGCTGTCCGTCAGCTTGTCGAGCCCGGCGTAGATGAAGGTGACACCGAGAAAGATCCGCAGGGGGAGCAGGGCGTGCTCCCGCGCCAGCTCCTTGAGCCCTCTCGTCTCGCCCAGACCGCGCACGCTCGTGCCGTAACTCTGAATGTCCTGCATGTGGCTGCCCCGCTTTCCGTAGACCCGTCAACAGACCATACGTACGTGGTGAACGCGCGGCTCACCCGGTGGGGCATCCGTTCGGCCGGTATCCGCCACCCCTGCGGGAGGCGGCCACGGCGGTCAGTCCGTCACATCGATCTCGATCCGGTTCGTCTCCACTCCGGCGGCGGTCACGACCTGCACCTCCACCAGCCCCGGTTCCACCTCCACCGGTACCGGCACCGTGACCACGCTGTCGGTCGGGTTGGCAAAGCCCCCGGCGACCGGGATCAGCGGCACATGCACATGGACGCGGCCGATCCGCACGACCATGCGGGCCAGCCGGTCCGGCGCCCCGGCACCGGGCGGCACGAAGCCCGCACCGCGGATCTCGATGTCGTCACCGGTACGGATCGGCGCGTCCAGATCACCGGCCTCCCGGGCCCGGACCACCGAGAGCACCACCGGGCGCCCGCCCTCCGCGTACTTCCCGGCGAAATACGCGAGCGCCGAGACGGTGACCAGCAGCGCCAGCCCCCAGGGCAGATCGGGCAGCTGCTCGGGCCTGCGGGCGAGACGGACCGCGGCGAACAGCACGGCGACGGTGCTCACCAGCACGTACTGCACATCCGTGAAGCCGCCCCGCCCCGAGTCGTCGGTGAGCAGATCGGCGGCGCGCGGCCGGTCGGCCCGCAGCTTCTGCAGCCGCCCGGACAGAGTCCGTACGGTCACCACCCGGCGTACGACCACGGCAATGGCGCACACCAGCGCGAGCACGGTCACCACCCCGGCGCCCCTGGCCAGATCCAGCCCCTCGATCAGTGCGTCCCGCTCGGCGTGCCCGGAGGCACCGGCCAGCTGGAGCGCCAGCACGAGTACGGAGAAGACCGCGAGCAGCACCCAGGACGCGGCGACCGCCCGGGAGGTGGAGAGCCGGTTGTCCTCACCGATCACCGGGGCGAGCACGCCGCCGCGGGCCCGGTGGAAATGGGCGGCGCCGGTGAGCAGGCCCGCGGTGACGAGTCCGGCGACCAGCCCGGCCGTACGGGCGTTGGTCCAGCCCGCGCCGATGGCGGTGGCGGACTCGGCGACGGCCAGCACGGCGACGCTTCCCCACACCGCGATCAGGGTGCGCCGCCACACCCGGTACAGCCAGGCGTCGCCCGCCTCCCGGCCCCGTTCGGCGACGGTCCTGGCGGACTGGGTCAGCTCGTCCGAGACCCACTGGCGGGTCGCGGACGCGGACTGGGCGACCCCGGGAGGCAGCCCCTGACCTGCGGCGAGTTCGTCCCGCTTGGCCAGGAAGGCGGCCACCGCACGCCGGTGGCCCTCGCGCGCGCCGTGCGGGCAGTCGCCGCACGTGCAGCCACCACTGTGCGTGCTGCCCGTCCTCGCCTCGTCCAACGCCACGGAGAACGCCGCCCTTTCCAGCCCAGGTCCAGCCAACTCGGCTGCGATTGCTGCGAATTGTGCCGTACGCAGGGCCCCGGGCCCGCATCGGGGCGGCCCGTCGGCGCGTATCGTCAGAATGTGCGAGCGATCCGGCGCCACAGCGGCTGGTAGTTGATCCAGGCCACCAGGTCGCTGCCGAGCTGCTCACGGGTGGCGACCGCGTCCCGGTGCTCGATCAGCACCGGCTTTCCGGCCGCCCGCGCGGCCAGCTGCACCTGGCAGGAGCGCTCCAGCGCGATGAACCACCAGGCGGCCGCGTCCACCGAGTCCCCGACGGTCAGCAGCCCGTGGTTGCGCAGCACGATCGCCTTGCGCCCGCCGAGCGCGGCGGCGATCCGGCGCCCCTCCTCCTCGTCCACGACGACCCCGGTGTACGCGTCGTACAGGACGTGGTCCTCGTAAAAGGCACAGGATTCCTGGGTGATCGGTTCGATGAGCTCGCCGAGTGCGGACAGGGCCCGCCCGTGCACGGAGTGGGTGTGCGCGACGGCGACGACGTCCGGGCGGGCCCGGTGCACCTGCGCATGGACGGCGAACGCCGCCTGATTGACGTGATGCCGCCCTTCGACGACCTGCCCCTCCCCGTTGACCATGATCAGCTCGTCGGGCGCGAGCCCGTCGAAGGGGGCCCCGAAAGGGTTGACCCAGAAGCAGTTGGTGAACTCCGGATCCCGCGCGGTGATGTGCCCGGAGACCCCGTCCTCGTACCCGTACTCCCCGAACAGCCGGAGCGCCCCGGCCAGCCGCTCCTTGCGGTGCGCGCGCTCGTCCTCCACCGACTCGTGGACGGGCGGCATCGCGAAGTGGAGCTGGTCCACGGGCATGGGCGCGGGCTCGGGCATGGTGACTCCTCGGGGCTCCCAGGGCGTACGGGAACGGAAGTTACCGCCGGTTGCCGCAGGTTGCCAGGGGGTTCGAGCCGGCACATACGGCAATGCCGCCGCTCGGACGAATGAGCGGCGGCATCACACCGACCCTGCGGGAAGGTCCGGGGAGGGTTACTCCCACTCGATCGTGCCCGGCGGCTTGCTCGTCACGTCGAGGACGACGCGGTTGACGTCGGCGACCTCGTTGGTGATGCGGGTCGAGATCCTGGCGAGGGTCTCGTACGGCAGGCGCGACCAGTCGGCCGTCATGGCGTCCTCGGAGGAGACCGGGCGCAGGACGATCGGGTGGCCGTAGGTGCGGCCGTCACCCTGGACACCGACCGAGCGGACATCGGCGAGCAGGACCACCGGGCACTGCCAGATGTCGCGGTCCAGACCGGCCGCGGTCAGCTCCTCGCGGGCGATGGCGTCGGCCTCGCGCAGCAGGTCGAGCCGCTCCTTGGTGACCTCGCCGACGATCCGGATGCCGAGACCGGGACCGGGGAACGGCTGGCGCTGGACGATCTCGTCCGGCAGGCCGAGCTCCTGGCCGACCATCCGAACCTCGTCCTTGAACAACTGGCGCAGCGGCTCGACGAGCTGGAACTCGATGTCGTCGGGGAGACCGCCCACGTTGTGGTGGGACTTGATGTTGGCGGTGCCGGTGCCGCCGCCGGACTCCACGACGTCCGGGTAGAGCGTGCCCTGGACGAGGAACGCGACGTCCTCGCCGGCCGCGCCCGCCTCGGCGACGAGCTCGGCCTGGGCCTGCTCGAAGACGCGGATGAACTCCCGGCCGATGATCTTCCGCTTCTGCTCGGGGTCGGAGACCCCGGCCAGCGCGGTCAGGAACCGCTCCTCGGCGTCGACGACCTTCAGCTGGACGCCGGTGGCGGCCACGAAGTCCTTCTCGACCTGCTCGGTCTCACCCTTGCGCATCAGACCGTGGTCGACGTACACGCAGGTCAGCTGGGAGCCGATGGCCTTCTGCACGAGGGCCGCGGCGACCGCGGAGTCCACGCCGCCGGACAGGCCGCAGATGGCGCGCTTGGTGCCGACCTGCTCGCGGATCAGCGCGATCTGCTCCTCGACCACATTGGTCGTGGTCCAGGACGGCTCGATGCCGGCGCCGCGGTAGAGGAAGTGCTCCAGGACCTGCTGGCCGTGCGTGGAGTGCAGGACCTCGGGGTGGTACTGGACGCCGTAGAGCTTCTTCTCGTCGTTCTCGAAGGCGGCGACCGGCACGACGTCCGTGGACGCGGTGACGGTGAAGCCCTCGGGGGCGGCGGAGCAGGCGTCGCCGTGCGACATCCACACCGACTGCTCGGCGGGCGTGCCCTCGAAGAGCGTGGAGCCGGTCTTGGAGACGGTCAGCGGGGTACGGCCGTACTCACGGGCACCGTTGTCGTCGACGGTGCCGCCGAGCGTGGTGGCCATCAGCTGGAAGCCGTAGCACATGCCGAAGACGGGAACCCCGGCCTCGAACAGCGCACGGTCGAGGGAGGGCGCGCCCTCCGCGTACACCGAGGAGGGGCCGCCGGACAGGATGATCGCCCGGGGGTTCTTGGCCAGCATCTCGGCCACCGGCATCGTCGACGGGACGATCTCGCTGTAGACCCGGGCCTCACGGACGCGTCGGGCGATGAGCTGGGCGTACTGCGCCCCGAAGTCGACTACGAGGACCACATCGGTGGCGATTTCGGGGGCGGCAGGGGGTGCTGATGGCACGAGGCGGCCTTCCGGCGGTGAAAAGGGGGTCGGTTTTGTCGATTCTACCGGGGTTGCGGGGGCGGCCGTCGTCACGCTCGGACGGGGGTGCGGGAAGCGCAGGCACCCCGCCGCGGGGAGGGCGGCGTCTCAGCATCCGGGCCCCGTGTTGGCCCGCCCGTGCGGCCGGGGCCATACTGAGGACATGCGTCAGCACACGACCTTCGTCTTTACCTATGGCATCCGGCCCGCCGGCTGCCATGGTCGTGCTGCTTGATCCACTGACAAGCAACGTTCCAGGCGCCCCGGGCCGAAAGGCCCGGGGCGTTCTGGCGTTCCGGACCGGTCGGATCGGGGGCCGCACCCCACGAGGAGTCATCACCATGACCAGCACCGCCCCCGCGAAGAGCACCGCCGAGAAGACCGGTACCGCGAAGACCGCCGCCGAGAAGACCGGTGCGCACACCGATGAGGCCGCAGCGCTGATCGACGGCGCGAGGTCCCGCATCGACGCCCTCGACGCCCGGATCATCGGACTCGTCCAGGAGCGGATGGCCGTCTCGACGGTCATCCAGGAGGCCCGGATCACCTCCGGCGGCCGCCGGATCAATCTCTCCCGCGAGATGGAGATCCTCGGCCAGTACCGGGACGCGCTCGGCAAGCCCGGCACCTCCCTCGCCATGACGCTGCTGGAGCTCTGCCGCGGCCGGGCCTGACAACCCGCGGACCGGGGAGGCCAGGGCGTATCCCAGTTCGGGCCGACTCTCACCCGTACGGCGCGTGACCGGGTCCGCCGCGGCTTCGTTGGTCCCGGTGTCCGTGCCAGCCAGGGGCGGCTTTGGAAAGAAACCACGCGTGGCTCCGCTGGAGCGTGTGGCGTACTGCAGGTACGCCGTGGGACCGCGCCCCAGCGTGCGTGACCGGTCAGCAGGGGACAGCAGCCCGGTCACCCCAAGAACGGTCGGCTCCGGGGACGCCCGGAGCCGACCGTATCCGGTCTAAACGATCCGCGCGGGGATCAGCCGTCCAGTTCGGTGCCGAGACCACGGCCCGCCTCCGCGTCCGGCTGTCAGCTCCCGTGCCGGCGGCGTCGGGCCGTCGCGTACAGCACGCCGCCCGCCGCGATCGCGGCCACCGCACCTGCGGCCACCGGCAGTGCGACGGTGCCGGTCGAGGCCAGGGCGCCGCCGGTGGAGCCGCCCGTCGCGGTGCCTGAAGTGGTCGAACCGCCGGTCGAGCCGCCCGTGGTGGCGGACCCCGCCGAGCCTCCGCCCGTGGTGGTGGATCCGGAGCCGCCGTCACCACCGCTTGTGCCGGTGTCACCGTTGTCGCCGCTGTCGCTGTCGCTGTTCAGGACGAGCTGCGCGGTGTTGTTGCCCGGCTTCGGGTCGAAGGGCAGCCCGCGGGGCGCGGCGAGGTGCGGGGTGCGCACCCTGACCGCGCCGGAGGCTCCAGTCACCACCTTGTCGATCTTCAACTGGAAGCGCAGGGCGAAGTCGGCGCCGTCCCGTACGGCCATGGACGTGTCACAGACGTAGCGGGGCGCGCCGCTCGGGTTCGCGCGGTACTGCCCGTCGGCCGTCACGCCCCGGCAGGCGGCGGGGCTGCCGGTGACCGAGGCGCCCTCGGGGACGGTGAAGTCGACCGTGGCGACGGGTTCACCGGAGCGCAGGTACCCGACCCAGGCCGGGCCCTTGTTGCGGAAGCCGATGGTGGCCGCGACCGTGTCGCCCGCGGCGCCCTTCACGCGGGCGCCGTAGGCCACGAAGTCGGCGGAGTTCGCGGTGACGAAGTCCGCCTCCTGCTGGTTGTCGCCGGGGGCGAGGTCCACACCGCGGACGGCGGCGGACTCCTTCAGGGTGAGCACGGGCCCCTCGCCCGCACCGGCGCCCGCCGCCGCATGCCGCGCGCCGCGCCCCGGCACGTTCCCCTGCTCCCTGTCCGCCCCGTCCGCCTCTTCGATGCGGTAGACGAACGTGTCGTAGAGGGCGTGCTCGGTGGCCCTGAGGGAGAGCGGTACGGCGAGCCGGTAGGTCGCCCCCGCTTCGTACATGCCGGGGACGGAGCAGCGGGCGATGGTACCGGCCGGGAAGCCGCTGCCCGTTTCACCCTCGCTGTACGCGCAGTTCGCGTAGCGCTCGACGAAGTCCAGGCCGCGCGAGTACATCAGGGTGAGCACGACGCCGTCGGCCGCGCGTGTGCCGCTGTTGGTGAAGGTTACGGGGACCGGCTGGGTGTCGCCGGGATTCAGCTTCTGCTTCAGCGGGAGCCGCTCCATCACCAGGTCGGGGCCGCCGATGACGACCTTCGTGGAGAAGGCGGCGAACGTCGCTCCGTCCGCCGTGCCGGTGGCCCCGATCGTGCCCGAGTCGCCCGTGCTACTGCCCTCGGCGGCGGAGAGTTCGAGCTCGGTGAGCGTGTTCCGGCCGGGCCCGAGGCCGTGGCCGTGACAGACGGCGGTGGGCCCGGTGACCTCGCAGTCCGTGCCGCCGGTCCGGGCGAAGGAGGCGACGGCGACGCCCGCGATCCCGGTCAGGTCGAAGGTCACGGTGAAGTCGCCGTCGAAGGTGCCGTGCTCACCGTCCCGCGACGGGTTGTCGACCGTGATCGCGACCGTCGACTTCCGCGGTGCACCGCTCGCCGGGAAGGGGTACAGGGCGGTCGCCGCCGGGCCACCGATCACCAGCTCGGGACCGGCGGCCTGCGCGGGGCTGCCGAGGGCCAGCGAACCGGCGGCCAGCAGGCCGGTGGCGGCGAGACCACCGGCGGCCCGGCGCAGCACGGCGCTCGGGGAAATCGTTCTCATCGCGGACTCTCTGAGGTCGGTGGGGGCGGTGCGACTGCTGTGACAGCGATACGAGTTCGACCGCGTGACCGGGTGAACAGTTGCGCACCCGCAGGTCACGGATTGGGCACGGAGAGAAACGTGAGTGGCGTCACATAAAGGTTCTGTGAGTATCCGCGCAACCATTGCGGCCGACCGCGGGTCAATCATGCGGAACCACCCATCCCGCCCGTGCCCCGGCACGGCGGGCCCGTCCCGCTCTTCCGTACCGCCCACGGCGGTACGCCGGACCTTCGAGGCCGTCATGAAGCTTCGCCGCGCCATGGCGCTCGCCGCCGCCACGGCAGTGATCGTCCCTGTCGCGGTCCTGACTGCCCCGGCCGCGTTCGCCGGGACACCGACGCCGGGGACGGGTTCCAGTGCGTCACCCACATCGACCGGGACCGCCTCGACGGATGCGGAGCCGACGGCAGAGGCCGAGCCGACCTGCTCCGCCACCACCGGCGCAGCCACCACCGGCACGGCACCGGAGCCGGACACCGCCGTGGCCCCCGCCGCTTCCACGAGCGTGACGCCCAGCGATTCGGTCGGCCCGCCCTCCTCCCCGCCGGTTCCGGAGGAGCAGACGGACTGCGAGAAGTCCGACCTGGAGATCTCCGTCAACGGCCTGCCCGGCAATATCGCCCGGGGCAGTGGCTGGCACACCTTCAAGATGAACGTCTACAACTCCTCGAAGACCACCGTGAAGTCGATCGACTACTTTGCCGGTGCCTCCAGCGCCTACGCGGGCGAGGACTACCTCTTCAAGTCGAACCAGGTCGGCCTGCAGTTCCTCGACCCGGACACCCGCACATGGCAGAAGCTCGACGAGGACGGCCGGACCATCGGCTACGTCGGCCGGTCCGACGAGATCCCGGCGGGCCACGAGGTCGACATCCCGATGCGCCTGCGGGTGGAGGCGACCGCTCCGCTGGGTGCCGCGTTCACCCTCGGCGTCGGTTTCTACGTGGGCGACAAGGACTGCGCGGGCGTCAGCGACGTCGCGTACAAGTTCAAGATCGTGAAGTCCGGCGACAGCGGCTCGAAGCCGCAGACCGGCGGCAGCGTCCCGGTCCCGTCCACCAGGCCGGCCGACAACCCGACGGGCCGGGTCTCCGGCGCCCTCGCGGAGACGGGTTCGTCCTCCGCGGTGCCGGTGTTCGCCACCGCGGGCGGCGCGGCCGTAGTGCTCGGCGCAGGCGCGATGTTCATCGTGCGGCGCCGCAGGAACGGTGACACCGACGCGTAAGGCGTCTCGTCACCGTAAGCATGGAGGGGCTGCACTCGGAGGGGGGTGCAGCCCCTTCTGCTGTCCTGCTGCTTGTCCGCTACTTGTCCGCGCACTTGGGCGGGACGGCCGGCAGCCCGAGGAACGGCAGTTTCAGCGCGCCGAAGGCCTCCTTCGGCACCGCCGGTGCCTGCGGCTCGACCGCGGCCAGCCGCTCGTACGCCTCGCCCTGCGCCGGACGCGGGTCCGCCTCGCCCTTGTTGGGCCAGAAGGACATCGCCCGCTCGGCCTGTGCGGTGATGGTCAGCGACGGGTTGACGCCGAGGTTCGCGGAGACCGCCGCGCCGTCGACCACCGAGATGCCCGGGTGTCCGTACAGCCGGTGGTACGGGTCTATCACCCCTTCCTCGGCGCTCGCGCCGATGGGGCAGCCGCCGAGGAAGTGCGCGGTGAGCGGGGTGCCCATCAGCTCGCCGATGTTCGAGCCGGGGAAGCCGTTGATCTCGTCGGCGATCAGTGAGGCGCCGCGCGTGGCCTCCTCGATCTGCGTCGGGTTGGGCGCGCCGTGGCCCTGCCTGGCGGTGAGCAGGCCCTTGCCCAGGCCGCCCGGTTTGCGGTACGTCGTCAGGGAGTTGTCCAGCGACTGCATGACGAGGCCGATGATGGTCCGCTCCGACCAGCGGCGGTTGGAGAGCGCCCGCACGGCGAGGGTGGGGTGCTTGACCATGTTGCCGAGCCAGCCCAGCACCCGGCGGCCGCCGTACGGCACCTGGACGATGGTCAGGAAGCCCATCGCGTTGGAGCCCTTGCCGTAGCGGACCGGTTCGATGTGGGTGTTGTCGTCGGGGTGGATCGAGGAGGTGATCGCGACACCCTGGGTGAAGTCGGCCTTCGGGGTGCCGTGCTTCTTGCGGTAGCGGCGGTCGGTGGTCTGCGAGCCGACGAGTGCCTCGGAGTTGGTGCGGGTCAGCTCGCCGAGCCGGTCCGAGAGCCGGGGCAGCAGCCCCTGGTCCTTCATGGTGTGCAGCAGGGTCTGCGTTCCGTACGTACCCGCCGCGACGACCACCTTGCGGGCGCGCAGCAGCCTGGGCCCGGCCTTCTTGCGGCGGTCGGTCGGGACGGTGCTGACGTGGTAGCCGCCCTCCGGGTCGTCCGTGATCGCGACGACGGAGGTCATCGGGTGGATGACCGCTCCGGCCTTCTCGGCGAGGTGAAGGTAGTTCTCGTTGAGGGTGTTCTTCGCGCCGTGGCGGCAGCCGGTCATGCATTCGCCGCACTCGGTGCAGGCCCTGCGTGCGGGGCCCACGCCGCCGAAGTACGGGTCGGGGACCGTGGAGCCGGGCTCCGCCTTCGCCGTGCCGTCGGCGTCCTTGCCGTCCCCGAAGAAGACGCCGACCGGCGCGAGATGGAAGCTGTCGCCGACTCCCATGGCCTGCGCGGCCGCCTTCAGATGGACGTCGGAGGGGGTCATCGTCGGGTTGAGCCGGACCCCGAGCATCCGCTCGGCCTGGTCGTAGTACGGCTTCAGCTCGTCCTGCCAGTCGGTGATCGACGCCCACTGCCGGTCCTCGAAGAACGGCGCCGGGGGCACGTACAGCGTGTTGGCGTAGTTGAGCGAGCCGCCGCCGACTCCCGCACCGGCCAGCACCATCACATTGCCGAGCAGATGCACGCGCTGGATGCCGTAGAGCCCGAGGGCGGGCGCCCACAGGTAGTTCCTGATGTCCCAGGAGTTCTTGGGGAGGGTGGCGGGGGTGAAGCGGCGGCCCGCCTCAAGGACCCCGACCCGGTATCCCTTCTCGGTCAGCCGCAGGGCCGACACCGCACCGCCGAAGCCCGAGCCGACGACCAGGACGTCGTAGTCGTACGCGGCGTCGTCGTCGGTCTCTCCGGCCGGTTCGGCCTGATTCTGGGCAGGGCTGTCCTGGGACATGGCTCTCCTCGGTACGAAAAGGGCAGAACGTGCTGCGTCGTGACGGGGGTTCAGCGCAGGCGGAACGCCTTCATCGCCTTCAGGCTGCGGGTCATGAAAGCCGCGTACTTCGCGTCGTCCATGCCGAAGGACGGGGCGAGCGGAATCAGCCTCTGCTGGGCGACGGTCTGCGCCTCGGTGTACTTGAGGATGCCCTCGGAGCCGTGCCGCCGGCCGAGACCGGAGTCCTTCATGCCGCCCATCGGGGACTGCACGCTGCCGTACGCGGGGGCGTACCCCTCGTTGATGTTGACCGTGCCGGTCCGCAGCCGGGCCGCGACCTGGTGGCCGCGCCTGGAGTCCTTGGTCCAGACGCTCGAATTCAGGCCGTACGGGGTGGCGTTGGCGAGGGCGACGGCCTCGTCCTCGTCGGTGAAGCGGTAGATGGAGACGACCGGGCCGAAGGTCTCCTCGTTGCATACGGCCATCGGCGCCTCGACGCCGTCGAGGATGGTCGGCTCGTAGAACAGCGGGCCGATGTCGGGGCGGGCGGCGCCGCCCGCGACGAGCTTGGCGCCCTTCTCGACGGCCTCCGCGACATGCCGGGTGACGGTCTCCAGCTGGCGCTCACCCACCAGGGAGCCCATGTCGGCGCCGTAGGCGAGGGAGTTGCCGAGCCGCATCGCCTTCGTACGGGCGGCGAAGCGGGCCACGAAGTCGTCGGCGACGGACTCGTGGACGTAGAGCCGCTCGATGGAGATGCAGAGCTGACCGGCGGAGGAGAAGCAGGCGCGGACGGCGCCCGCGGCGGCCTTCTCCACATCGGCGTCCTTGAGGACCAGCATGGCGTTCTTGCCGCCGAGCTCCAGCGAGACCCCGACAAGGCGGGCGGCGGCGCCCCGGGCGACCTCGCGGCCGGTGCGGGTGGAGCCGGTGAACGAGACGTAGTCGGCGTGCTTGACGACCTCGGGGCCGACGACCGGTCCGTCACCGAGGACGATCTGGAACACCTCGGCGGGCAGTCCGGCCTCGATCAGGAGGTCCCGGGCCCACAGCGCGGTCAGCGCGGTCTCGGTGTCGGGCTTCATCACGACGGCGTTGCCGGAGACGAACGCGGGCAGCGCATCGCCGACGGACAGCTCCAACGGGTAGTTCCACGGCGCGATCTGGCCGATGACGCCGCGCGGCTGGCGCAGCTCGGTGACCTTGGTCAGCGTCGGTACGACTCCGGTGTGCCGCTTCGGCTTCAGATACGCGGACGCCCTGCGCCCGTAGTGCCGGGCGCAGACGGCGACCGCCTGCAACTCCTCGTGGGCGTGCAGCCGGGCCTTGCCGGTCTCCAGCTGGATGAGGTCGAGCACCTCGGCCTGCCGGCTGAGCACGAGGTCGTGGAAGCGGAGCAGGACGGCCGCCCTGGCGCGGACGGAGGTCGCGGCCCAGGCTCCCTGGGCGGCACGGGCCCGCTCGAAGGCCGTCGCCACGTCCTCGGGCGTGGACTCGGGCAGATCGGCCAGCTTCTCCCCGGTGAACGGGGTGTGGTTGGCCGTACGGCCGGAGCCGGCCACACCACGGGTCAGCCGGGCGATCACCTCGGGTGTCACCACATCGGCGGCGGTGCGCACGCCCGCGGGGGCGGGGGCCACGGGGTTGGTGCCGGCTGCGGGAGTGGACGTGGAGGCCTGCGAGTCCGTCATGAGGGCGAGAGTACGGCCAGCCGCACGCTTTGGGTACCCGTGAGTAACGGGTTTTCACAGTCCACACAAACCAGCCAGTGATCACTGGCAACAAAGGCCCTGATCAGGACCCCTTTGCCTGCCGCGACGGTCCGGAGGGCCTCAGTCGGAGCTGCCGGGCGCACGCCATCCGCGGAGCATCGTGTCGAACTGCTCCCGGGTCGTGTCCCAGTCCGATGCCGGGCCCGTCATGTACAACGCGTACTCCGGGCCGCCCGTGTCCTCGTAGTACATCTGGTCGATCGCATGACGCGGGCCGGGGTGGTTCTTGGTCTCGGTCCAGGTGAACTCCCAGAGCGAACCCGCGTGGTCGCGGTACGTGTTGGAGTGCAGGGTCTGGCGCTGGTACTCGGGCAGCCGCTCGGCGAGCTTCTTCTCCAGGTTCAGCATGTGCATATAGGAGTTCTCGAAGTCGGGTGACGGGTCGACGCTGATCCGGATGTAGTGCACGCCGTTGTCCGGGGTGTAGTCGACCTGGTTGCCGTCCGCCCGGCGCTGCCAGCCGTCGGGCACGATCAGGCTGAAGCCCTCGGGGTCGTCCACCCGGTACCAGCCGTCGGGTACGTCCTTGCCCGGAGCATCGGGCTTCGGCGTGGGTGTGGGCGTGGTGACGGGCTTTTCGCGGTTGTCGGTCGCGTGCGTGCCCGTCCCTCTGCGCTCGGCGAGCCGGTCGGCACGGTCCCCGTACTTCATCGCGGCGATCCCCACGCCGCCGCCGACCAGCGCGGCCGCGGCGATGACCAGGACCGTCGTGCGCCAGCGGCCACGGCTGCGCCCGGTCACCCGGGCCGGCATCGGGACGGCGGCGGAACCGGCGGCCGGACGGGGCAGTTGAGCCGTGCCCGCCGGGCTCGCCCCGGACGGGCCGTCCGGGGCGAATGTGCGCAGGACCTCGTCGGGGACACGCTGCGTGGGGACGTACGCCTGGGCGGCCCGGGGCTCACGGCCCTCCATGGCGTCGAGCAGCATCCGCTCCGTCTCCGCCGCCGACGGACGGTCGTCGGGATCCTTGCGGAGCAGCGCGGTGATCACCGGGGCCAGCGGGCCCGCTCTCCCGGGCGGTGGCGGTTCCTCGGTGACGACGGCCTGCATGGTGGAGATCAGTGACGTACGGCGAAACGGCGAGCGCCCCTCGACCGCGGTGTAGAGCGTGGCGCCGAGGGACCACAGGTCGGACGCGGGGCCGGGATCGCCGCCGCGTACCCGCTCGGGCGCCAGATAGTCGATGGAGCCGACCAGTTCACCGGTCCTGGTGATGGTCGAGTCGCCCTCTATCGCCGCGATCCCGAAGTCGGTGAGCAGCACCCGGCCGTCGCTGGCGAGGAGTACGTTGCCGGGCTTCACGTCCCGGTGCAGGACGCCCGCGCCGTGCGCGGCGCGCAGGGCGCCCAGCACATGGAGGCCGATCCTGGCGGCCTCGCGCGGCTCGATGTCGCCGGACTCCTTGGCCGCGTCGGCGAGTGACGGACCGTCGACGTACTGCATGACGATCCAGGGCCGGTTGTCGTACTCGATCACGTCATGGACGGTGACCACGCCCGGGTGCGTGATCCGCGCGGCCGCGCGGGCCTCCTTCTGCGTACGGGCGTGCAGCACGATCCGGTCGGCCTCGGCGACGTACAGCCCGGCGGTCAGCTCCTTGACCGCGACGGTGCGGTGCAGCACCTCGTCGTGGGCGCGCCAGACCTTGCCCATGCCGCCGCGACCGAGCACTTCGCCGAGCCGGTATCTCCCGGCCAGCACCAGTCCCGCGTCCGTTCCCTGTGATCGATCCACGTATCCCCGCCCCGTTCCTTCGAAGGCCAGATTACGGAGGGGTGCACGGCCACGGAACCTCGCATCCCCCACGAGACCGCACTGTGATGCTTGTCGCCCCGCGACGATCCGCCGGGCGCACGGCCAGTGTTCAGGGCGTCACGCGATAGGAGGCGATGGCTTGTTCATAGATGTCCGAAACCTTGTCGCGCTGGTTCTCCGGGCCGATGACCTGGAGGATGTGGTAGCGGCCGTCGACAATCATCACGAGGTTACGGGCGTACACCTCGCGGCCGTTGGCGTCCTGCCAGGTGAACTGGCCCTCGGCCATGGCCTGTCGGCCGACGTCGATCCGACGCAGTCCGCTCGACCCCGACCAGCTGGAGTCGCGGAACGGCTGCAGCTCCAGCTCCTTGTCGGCCTGGTAGGCCAGCGGGTCGTCGCCGTTGGCCTTGACGGTGTCGCGGCCGGGAACGATCAGCAGGCTGAAGCCGTCGCTGCCGTAACGGATCTGACGGTCCGCGTTGGCCGGGCTGCGCTGCCAGGCCTTGAGCACACCGACCTCGAAGCCCTCGGGATCCTTGCGCAGGACGTAGCCGGGGGCGAGCGCGACGGCGGAGCGGCTGGTCTGCGGCTGCTGCTCGCCGGAGGGCTGCGAGGGCGACGGCCCGCCGGACGCACCGCCGCCGGGCTCCGGAGAACCGGATGCCTCCGGCGGACCGGACGTCGATGACGCCGGGCCCGTGGAGCGGGCACCGGATTCGCCGTCGGCCTTGGGCATGAACATCACGGCGTACGCGATGGCGGCGACCAGGGCCAGCAGGATCAGCACCAGAAGCACCCGCCCCAGCCGGCGCGGCGCCCGGCCCTCGCCCGGCCGGGGGCGGGGCGGCGGGGTGCGCAGCGCCTTGGGGCCCTTGGGCTCGCGCGGCGGCCGCGGCTTCTCGTACCGCTCGGGTCGCTCCCTCGTCTGGCGGTGGCGGCCGTGCGCGGAAGCACTGCCGAGGCGGCCTCGGCGCCTGCGGACCAGCTCGCCCCGGCGGCGTACGACGGGAAGCCGGGTGCTGTCGACGGACGGCAGCGGCACGACGTCCAGACCGGCCTCGGGCTCGGGCGCCGACCGTACGAGCGAGCGCAGCCAGCCGCGCAGCTCCTCGAAGTCCGGGCGCTCGGTGGGATCCTGGCGCAGCAGCGACTCGACGACGGGGCGCAGCGGACCGCATTCCTCGGCGAAGGCGGGCGGCTCCCCGCACACCATCTGGACGAGCTCGGCCGCGTTCTCCTCGGGGTAGGGGGCGTGGCCCTGGACGGCGCGGTAGAGCAGCGCGCCGAGCGCCCAGAGGTCGGTGGCGGGGCCGATCGGCGGCGCCAGCTGCCAGTTCTCGTGGACGGGGCCTGCCTGCTCGGGCGCCCAGCGCTCGGTGACCGCGCCGACCACGGCGATCCGGGTCTGCCGGGCGCGCTCGGCGGCGAGGGTGGTGGCGGGGCCGCGGTAGGCGGGGCCCGTACGGCCGCTCGCGACGATGTCGTCCCAGCGGCCCGGCGGTTGCTGCTTTTCGGGCTGGTGCGCGGGCAGTGCCGGGGGGCTGGGGGTGCCGTGGCGGCGGGCGTCGGCGCGCAGGGCGTCCTCGCCCGAGCCTCCGGCGGGGACGGGGCGCCCGGCTCCGGGGCCGTCGCTCCAGGTGCCGGTGAGATGCAGTCGCCGCCCGGGCGGCGACTGTCCGTCGCCGCCATGGCCGTCGTCGTCCTCGTCGTCCGAACCGTCTTCGAACGAATCGTGTTCGTACGGGTCTGCGGTGTACGGGTCTGCGGCGTACGGGCTCTCGGCGGGCCGGTCCCAGGGGCCGGTCGGCTGTGGGCCTGCGTGGTCCGCGTCGGACGGTCGCGCACCGTCCGTCCCTTCCGGCCGTACGGGGCGCTGGGCCGGGAGACCGCCGGTGTCCTCCGCCTCGCCCGCCCCGGCCCGGCGCTGTTCCTCGCCGATCCGGGCGGCGGCGCGGGCGCCCGCGCGGTAGGCGGCGATGGCTCCGGCGCGCTCGGCCCTCAACTGCGCGGCGCTGCCCGCCTCGGGCGCGGGCGCCGGAACGACGGGGTTGCCCGGCCGCCGCACGGTCTCCAGCTCGCCGGACTGCGGCTCGTCGACGCCGGGAGCGCCGTACGGGTCACCGGCCGCCCGGCCCGTCTCGATCGCAGCAGGGCCGCGCGAGGCCGGCACCTCGGCGGGGGTCGCCGCGTACGGCCCGTCCGGACCCGCCTCGTACGCCGGCCGGCCGCCGTACCCACCCTCGTCCTCGTCGTCGGGCCGGGGCGTCGGTACGTAACCGCAGAGCGCCTCCTCCGCCGCCCCGGCCGCCAGACCGGTCAGCATGACGCGGCCGTCGTCGCAGACCAGCACCGTACGGACGGTGATGTTGCGGTGGGTCCAGCCATGGGCGTGCAGCACCCGCAGCGCCGTCAGCACGTCGGAGCCGATCTCGGCGGCCCGGAAGGGATTGAGCGGGCGCTCGGCGAGCAGGGCCGCGAGCGGGCGGGCCATGACCAGTTCGCTCACGATCCAGAGCGAGCCCGCCTCCGCGAACACATCGAAGACCTGGTCGAGCCGGGGGTGATCGGGAACCTGGGCCGCCGCCTGCGCCGCCTCGATGGCACGCCGGACCGCCGGATCCGTGGACCGCCGCACGGCCCGCCCGGTGACCCGCCGGGCCGCCGGTGCCGCACCACCCCCGTCGAGCACCTCGGCATCCACCACCTCGGGCAACGGCACCTGCCGGACCAGGACTTCCTGCCCGCTGTAGGTGTCGAACGCCCGGGTCTCGACCAGCTCGTACTCATCGGACGGCGGCAACGGAAGGCGGTAGCGGTCGGCAAGCACCCGACCCGCATAGTCGTCCACGACGCCTCCCCAGAGCGCGCTGTCCCCCGGCCACGATGACCGCACCAATCCTTCAATTGCGGTCACTTACCGTGCAATTGACCCACCATTTTGGCTGCGTACGGTCTTCAGGCTCTCACGATACGTGGCAAGTGACGGCCGCGCGGCAGGGTCGGCGCATCCAGGCCCTTTTCACCCTTCACCCGCGGATCAGTCGGTGGGCTCGAATGTGTCGAACGCCGTCTTGCGCAGTGTCCGGCATTCCTTGCCGTCCCACTCGTCGGCCTTGCAGCTGATCATGATCGCGTAGCCGTGGGTGGCGTCGACCTTGAAGCCCCGGTTCAGCACGTGAATCCGCTGGCCCTGCTGGGTGCGCTCGAACTGCCAGTCGGCGACAGTCGGGTAGCCGTTGTACTGCACCTTGTCCACACCGATGTGGCGGTAGCCGTTGCTGCTGGCCGCGACGGCGCTCCTCGCCGCGTTCCAGGCCGCGGCGGCGTCGCCGCCGGGGGAATCGGTGTAGTCGACCTGGACGCGCGGGAAGCCCCCGTCGACGTTGTAGATACCGCCGGAGTTGCGCCCGGCCGTGTCGGTGAGCCGGAAGTTCCCGGGCATCGCCATCGTGAAGTGGAACTGATTGTTCTTCACCGTCCGGTATCCGGCGGGCAGCGCGTCGGCGGCGTCCGGGGCGTCACCCTTCGAACCGTCCGCCCCCTTGTCCGAGCTGTCGTCCTTGCCCTTGCCCTGGTCCTGACTGCCGCTCTGGTCCTTGCCACTGCCGCTGCTGTCGGTGTCCGCGGTGCCCCCGCTCGTCGCCGCGGCTCCGGCCGAGGTGGACTTGTCGTCCTTGGCGCCGCCGCCCTTCGCGTCGCCCTCGCCGTCTCCGCCGAGCGAGAGCGCGAGGACCGTGCCGAGCACGGCGAGCGCGATCACGGCGGCGATGATCGCCAGGGTGCGGCGCGGCACCACGTCCGTGATGGATGCGCGGGGCGGTGTGGTGGGCGATGTGGCCGGGCGCGGCGCGGGTACGGACGCGGAGGCCGTGGCCGGCTTCGCCGTCGAGGGACCGGCAGGCTTGGTGGGGCCGGCCGTGGGAGCGGTCGGCGGGGGCGTCGAGGGACGGGGCGGCGCGGTCGTCGCGGCCGCTGCGGCACCCACAGCCGCGGCCGGCGTCGTCTTCGCGTTCCGTACGGAGCGCAGCGCGCCCCGCAGCCGGTCCCGGGCGCCCTCGCCCGGCTCCCCGGACTTCGACGCCGCCTTGGTGCCCGACGCGGCGGTTCTGCCGGGCAGCGCCATGACCTGGGTGGCGTCGGCCGGCGGGGGCACCACCGGGTCCGGCTTCTCGGGTGCGTGGATCACGTCATTGAGCAGGGCGCGGGCGCCCGCGTCGTCGAGCCGCTGATCGGGGTCCCTGGCGAGCAGGCCGTAGATGACCTCCCCCAGTGGACCGGCGTTCTTCGGCGGGTCGAGCGGCTCGGTCATCACCGCGGTCAGGGTGGCGATGGCCGAACCCTTGTCGTAGGGCGGGGAGCCCTCGACGCTGGCGTACAGCAGTCCGCCGAGCGACCACAGGTCGGCGGGCGGTCCCGGCTTGTGCCCGCGTGCGCGCTCCGGGGAGATGTACGAGGGCGCGCCGACGAGCATGCCCGTCGAGGTGACCGACGGGTCGCCCTCGACCTGGGCGATGCCGAAGTCGGTCAGCACGACCCGGCCGTCCTCGGCGATCAGTACGTTGGACGGCTTCACATCGCGGTGCAGGATGCCCTCGCGGTGCGCCGAACGCAGCACGTCGAGGATGGCGAGGCCGACCTCGGCGGCGCGCTTCGGCGTCAGCACCCCGTCCTCGCGGATGGCCTCGGCGAGTGACTTGCCCTCGATGAGCTCCATCACGATCCACGGCCGGTCGTCCTCGTCGACCACGTCGTAGACCGTCACCGCGCCGTTGTTGCGGATCCTGGCGATCGCCTTCGCCTCACGCAGCGTGCGCGTGATGAGCCGGCGCTTCTCGTCCTCGTCGATGGCCGAGGGGAACCTCAGCTCCTTGACCGCGACCGTGCGGCCCAGCGTCTCGTCGACGGCACGCCAGACCGTGCCCATACCGCCCCGGCCGAGCACCTCCCCGAGCCGGTAGCGCCCCGCAAGGAGACGTCCGTCCTTGTCCCGTTGGGGCTCCCGTGCCTGCTCCGCCTCCGACATGCGTCCCCTCTGCGATCAACCCGCCCTGGCAGAGCGTTCATTGTCCCTCACCCCGGGACCGGTCTTGGTGCCGGGTCCACCGGCCCGTCATGATGTGGCCGAAGGAAGGGACTGCCTGCCATGCCGACACTCAGGGCGCTGCTCGTCGCCCCGTTGCTACTGGTGCTGCTCGGCCTGGGAACAGCGACCCTGTCCAGCGAACCACACCTCACGCCCTCAGCCGCCTATCTTCCCCGGCTCGTCGCCCGGGGCGGCGCTCCCACGGCTGCGCTGCTGGCCCGTCACGCCCCTTCCGCCTCCTCCGCACCGTACGACACCTTCCGTTCGACGGGTCCAGGCATCCACAGGGCGGACCGGTTCCGGGCCGGCAGCATCACCAAGACCTTTGTCGCCACGGTCGTGCTCCAACTCGCCGGGGAGAGGCGGCTGCAGCTGTCGGACACCGTCGACCAACTGCTGCCGGGCCTGATCCGCGGCAACGGCAACGACGGCCGCCGCATCACCCTGCGCGCCCTGCTCAGCCACACCAGCGGCCTCTACGACTACACCGCCGCCGCCTCCGGCACCTCCGCCCGCCCCGTCTCCGCAACCGCCGCGGTCCGGGTCGCCCTGGCCCATCGTCCGACGAACGCCCCCGGCGGCTATGCCTACTCCAACACCAATTACGTCGTACTAGGACTCGTCGTTCAACGCGTCACCGGACACGACTACGCCACCGAGATCCGCCACCGCATCATCACCCCCCTCCATCTCACCGGTACCTCCCTGCCCGGCGCCCGTACCTCCCTGCCCGCCCCGCACGGCCGCGGCTACACCCGCGACCCGGCCGACGGCAGCCTCCGCGACGTCACCGTGCTCGACCCGCGCACGGCGGGCGCGGCCGGGGAGCTGATCTCCACACTCTGCGACCTGAACCGTTTCTACGCGGCCCTGCTGGGCGGGCGTCTCCTCCCGCCCCCTCTGCTGGCCACCCTGCTGAACACCGGTGCCGCACACGGCGTCTACGGTCTGGGCATCTATCCGCTGAAGCTCTCCTGCGGCACCACCGTCTGGGGCCACAGCGGCCGCATAGCGGGCAGTTACGTCCGTACCGCCGCCACGCGCGATGGCCGGCACACCCTGACGTACCGCGTCGACACGGACACCCTGACCGATGCGACGACGCTCGAACCGGGGCTCCTCGACGCGGAGTTCTGCGGCCGCGCGCCCCGCACCTGACGGGGCCTAGAGCGGCACGATGTCCGGTGCCCCGAGCCGTGCCGCGTCCGCCGTGAGGTCGTCCGGCTGCCGCTGCGACTCCCGCTCGGCCTGCACCCGCTTCTCGTAGTGCTCCACCTCCCGGTCGATCTGCCCCTCGTCCCAGCCGAGCACCGGCGCCATCAGCTCCGCGCAGATCCGGGCGCTGAGCGTGCCCCGGTCGAAGGTCTCTATGGAGATCCGGGTCCGGCGTGTCAGTACGTCGTCGAGGTGGCGGGCCCCCTCGTGGGAGGCGGCGTAGACGATCTCGGCCTTGAGGTAGTCGTCCGCCGACGGAAGCGGCTCTCCCAGCGTCGGATCGCCGACGATCAGATCGAGGAGCTCCTCGGTCATGGAGCCGTAGCGGTTGAGCAGATGCTCCACCCGGGCGACATGGAGTCCCGTACGGGCCGCGATTCTCGCCCGGGCGTTCCACAGCGCGCGGTATCCCTCCGCTCCCAGCAGCGGGACGTCCTCGGTGACGCACTCCGCCACCCGCTGGTCGAGGCCGTGCACCGCCTCGTCCACGGCGTCCTTCGCCATCACCCGGTACGTCGTGTACTTGCCGCCGGCCACGACCACGAGGCCCGGCAGCGGATGCGCCACCGTGTGCTCGCGCGAGAGCTTGCTGGTCGCATCCGACTCGCCGGCCAGCAGCGGTCGCAGCCCCGCGTAGACACCCTGGACGTCGTCCCTGGTCAGGGGCGTGGCCAGAACCGAGTTGACGTGTTCGAGCAGATAGTCGATATCGGCGCTGGAGGCCGCCGGGTGCGCCTTGTCCAGGTCCCAGTCGGTGTCGGTCGTCCCGACGATCCAGTGCCGTCCCCAGGGGATGACGAAGAGGACGGACTTCTCGGTCCGCAGGATCAGGCCGGTCGAGGAGTGGATGCGGTCCTTCGGGACGACCAGATGGATGCCCTTGGACGCCCGTACGTGGAACTGCCCGCGCTCGCCTATCAGCGCCTGGGTGTCATCCGTCCAGACCCCGGTCGCGTTGACCACCTGTTTGGCCCTGACCTCGTACTCACCGCCCGCCTCGACATCCTCCACGCGGGCGCCGACGACCCGCTCGCCCTCCCGCAGGAAGCCGATCACCCGCGCCCGGTTCGCCACATGGGCGCCGTATCCGGCGGCGGTGCGCACCAGGGTCGCCACATAGCGGGCGTCGTCCATCTGCGCGTCGTAGTACTGCAAGGCCCCGACCAGGGCGTCCTTCCGCAGCGCAGGGGCGACCTGCAGGGCCCGGCGGCGGGAGAGATGGCGGTGGACGGGCAGGCCGCGGCCGTGCCCGGACGACACCGACATCGCGTCGTAGAGCGCCACGCCGGAACCGGCGTAGAGCCGCTCCCAGCCCTTGTGCTGCAACGGATAGAGGAACGGCACGGGCTTCACCAGATGCGGGGCCAGCCGCCCCAGGAGCAGCCCGCGCTCCTTCAGCGCCTCCCTGACGAGCGCGAAGTCGAGCATCTCCAGATACCGCAGCCCGCCGTGGATCAGCTTGCTCGACCTGCTCGATGTGCCCGAGGCCCAGTCGCGGGCCTCGACGAGGCCGGTCGAGAGTCCTCTTGTCGCAGCGTCCAGCGCCGTGCCGGCGCCGACCACGCCCGCCCCGACGACCAGCACGTCCAGTTCGCGCTCGGCCATCGCGGCGAGCGCCTCGGTGCGCTCCGCAGGTCCCAGTGTCGCTGTCCTCACTGCTGCCTCCCGGGTAGATCGGGGTGGTGCGGCACGCGGTGCGGCCCGACCGAGCGGTCGGACGCACCGCGCCCATCCCTCGATTCTGTCCGCCGTCCCCGACTTCGGCCACCGCCTGTGGACAACACCAGGGCGACCGAAGCCTCGCAATGCGACATATAGGTCATATTTACGCCTAGTCTGACATTGCGCTGTCCCCAGCGGTTGCGCTTTCCGCTCTCATGGTCTTGGACCGACCGGCAATCGGAGGGTGGCGCCCTCCATCTGCCGGTCGGTCCAAGGGAAGGACGGCCCATCCCCATGCCCGCAGACCTCGCAGTCATCGGACTCGGCCACCTCGGCCTGCCCCTCGCCCAAGCCGCTGTCGCCGCCGGTGTCGAGACCGTCGGCTACGACACCGACCCACGCCCCTGCGCGGAACTCTCCGCGGGCCGCACCCCCGTCGAGGGGTCGCTCACCGCCTCCGACGTACGCCGGATGCTCTCGGGGGGTTTCCGGCCCACCACCGACCCGGCCGAACTGGGCCGGGTCCGTACCGCGGTGATCTGCGCGCCCACCCCGCTCGGCGCCGACCGCACCCTCGACCTCACCGCCGTCGGCGACGCGGCCCGGGCACTCGCCGCCCGGCTGCGCCCGCACACCACCGTCCTGCTGGAGTCGGCCGTGCCTCCGGGCAGCACCGAGAGCTACGTACTGCCCCTCCTCGAAGAGGGCTCGGGGCTGCGCGCCGGACGCGACTTCCACCTCGCCTACTCCCCCAGCCGCCTCGACCCCGGCAACAGGACCCACGTCTACGCCAACACCCCCAAGGTGATCGGCGGCCTCACCCCGGCCTGCACGGAATCCGCCGCCGCCTTCTACGGCCGTCTCACCGACAAGGTCGTCCGGGCCCGCGGGCCGCGCGAGGCCGAGATGACGAAGGTCCTGGAGACCAACTTCCGGCACGTCAACATCGCCCTGGTCAACGAGATGGCGGTGCTCTGCCACGATCTCGGCGTCGACCTCTGGGACGTCATCAGATGCGCCGAGACCAAGCCCTTCGGCTTCCAGCCGTTCCGCCCGGGCCCCGGCGTCGGCGGTCACGGCGCACCCGTCGACCCGGGCTACCTCCCGTACAACAGCCGCACCCCCGGACACCCCTTGAGGATGGTCTCGCTCGCCCAGGAGATCAACGACCGGATGCCGCAGTACGTGATCCAGCGCTGCGCCACCCTCCTGAACGAGCACGGCAAGTCCGTACGCGGCGCCAGGGTGCTGCTCCTCGGCGTCACCTACAAGCCCGACCTCGCCGACCAGGAGGCCTCCCCCGCCCGGGAGATCGCGAGCCGGCTGATGGACATGGGTGCCCAGATCGGCTACCACGACCCGCACGTCCTGGACTGGCGGGTGCGTGAACTCCCGGTCCCGCGCGCCGACTCGCTGTACGAGGCGGCTTCGAGCGCCGACCTGACGGTGCTGCTCCAGCACCACCGCACCTACGACCTCCAGGGCCTCGCGGTGAAGGCCCAGCTCCTCCTGGACACCCGCGGCGCGACGCCGGCGGGGGCGGCGCACCGGCTGTGACCGGCGTCGCCACGGCGAAGACGGCAGCGGGCCGATCACGTCCGCCAAAGGGCCCGGCGCACGCACCGGGCCCTTTCCCGCGCCTACTTCGCAGTATGCGTGTAGCGGTAGCCGACGGCCTTGCGAGCCACTCCCTTGCCGACCAGCTTGCCGTCGAACTTGCTGTAGGCCTCGAAGGAGTAAGCCTTATAGACCGGATACGCCCTGAGTGTCCCGAACTTCTTCTTCGGAACGGTCCAACTACCGGACATGCTCTTCGTCCGCGACTTGGTCACGTCGAAACCGACCGCCGCCGAAACCGCTCCGGCAGTGACATCGAACGAAGAGCTCTTGGTGTTGCTCACGGTTTCAATATTCGTGAGCGTAAGCGTCATGGGGCCACGCCCCTGCACGATCGCGATGTAGTTCTTACCCGTTTGCAGACCGATGTACTTGACCTTCTTGATGTTGCACAGGTTGTAGGCCTTGGGCCGGCCGAACTCGTCCTTGTAACGCGCCGCGCAGGACTTCTGCTTCTGGGCTGCGGAGCCAGTTCCCGCCGCCATGCCCAGGGTTCCGGCCACCAGAGCCAGGACCACCACAGAATTCCGGCCCGCACGGGCGAACGACAACGTACTACTGCTCAAGATATCCCCCGAGATTCCCGTCGCCCCGCCAACGGGGCGACGGCCGACGGCCTCGTGTTCCCCCAAGCCCGCCGACCAATTCCGTACGGCTCGAACCTAACAACGACGAGCGAGGGCTTCACCAGATCTTGATCAATCTTGATCAAGATCTGAGCCTTCGGTCTCCCCAGTTCCCAATTGCACGAGCCATCGACCTTCAAGCGGACATGGAAAGGGGTCGAAGCACCCGATCAGCACGCTTCGACCCCGGGACCCAGACTTCGTCAGCGACGGTGCTGCGAGTCCGCCACCGTCACCTCGACGCGCTGGAACTCCTTGAGATCGCTGTACCCCGTCGTCGCCATCGCGCGGCGCAGCGCACCGAAGATGTTCATCGAGCCGTCAGGGGTGTGCGAAGGACCGGTGAGGACCTCCTCGGTCGTGCCGACGGAGCCCAGGTCCACCAGCTTGCCGCGCGGCACGTCCTCGTGGACGGCCTCCATGCCCCAGTGGCGGCCGCGGCCCGGCGCGTCCGTCGCACGGGCCAGCGGGGAACCCATCATCACGGCGTCCGCACCGCAGGCGATGGCCTTAGGCAGGTCGCCGGACCAGCCGACGCCGCCGTCCGCGATCACGTGCACATACCGGCCGCCGGACTCGTCCATGTAGTCGCGGCGGGCCCCGGCCACATCGGCGACCGCGGTCGCCATCGGGACCTGGATGCCGAAGACATTGCGCGTGGTGTGCGCGGCGCCGCCGCCGAACCCGACGAGGACACCGGCCGCGCCGGTACGCATCAGGTGCAGGGCCGCGGTGTACGTGGCGCAGCCGCCGACGATCACCGGGACGTCCAGTTCATAGATGAACTGCTTGAGGTTGAGCGGCTCGGCGGCGCCCGAGACATGCTCGGCGGAGACCGTCGTACCGCGGATGACGAAGATGTCCACACCCGCGTCGACGACGGCCTTGGAGAACTGCGCGGTGCGCTGCGGGGAGAGCGCGGCGGCGGTGACGACACCGGAGTCGCGCACCTCCTTGATGCGCTGTCCGATCAGCTCCTCCCGGATCGGGGCGGAGTAGATCTCCTGGAGGCGGCGGGTCGCCGACTCGACGGGCATCTCGGCGATCTCGTCGAGCAGCGGCTGCGGATCGGCGTGCCGGGTCCACAGGCCCTCGAGGTTGAGGACGCCGAGGCCGCCCAGCTCGCCGATGCGGATCGCGGTCTGCGGGGAGACCACCGAGTCCATGGGAGCGGCCAGGAACGGCAGCTCGAAGCGGTAGGCGTCGATCTGCCAGGCGATCGAGACCTCCTTCGGGTCGCGGGTGCGACGGCTCGGAACGACGGCGATGTCGTCGAATGCGTACGCCCGGCGGCCGCGCTTGCCGCGCCCGATCTCGATCTCAGTCACGATGGTGTGGCCTTTCCCTCTACGTCTGCGCTGTCCAGTATCCCCGACACACGGCTGAGGGGCGGTCCCGGGAACCCCGGACCGCCCCTCGGCTGCGCTGTTGCGTTACTTCCTGCTGTAGTTCGGCGCCTCGACCGTCATCTGGATGTCGTGCGGGTGGCTCTCCTTGAGACCCGCCGAGGTGATCCGGACGAACCGGCCGTTGGCCTGGAGCTCCGGGACGGTGCGGCCGCCGACGTAGAACATCGACTGGCGCAGACCGCCGGTGAGCTGGTGGACGACCGCGGAGAGCGGGCCGCGGTAGGGCACCTGGCCCTCGATGCCCTCGGGGACCAGCTTCTCGTCGGAGGCGACGCCCTCCTGGAAGTAGCGGTCCTTGGAGAACGACTTGCGGTCACCCCGGGTCTGCATCGCGGCGAGCGAACCCATGCCGCGGTACGACTTGAACTGCTTGCCGTTGATGAAGAGCAGCTCGCCCGGGGACTCCTCGCAGCCCGCCAGCAGCGAGCCGAGCATCACGGTGTCCGCGCCGGCCACCAGAGCCTTGGCGATGTCGCCGGAGTACTGCAGGCCGCCGTCGCCGATGACCGGGACACCGGCCGCCTTGGCGGCGAGCGAGGCCTCGTAGATCGCGGTGACCTGCGGGACGCCGATACCGGCGACCACGCGGGTGGTGCAGATGGAGCCGGGGCCGACGCCGACCTTGATGCCGTCGACGCCCGCGTCGATCAGCGCCTGGGCGCCGTCACGGGTGGCGATGTTGCCGCCGATGACATCGACCGACGAGTTCGACTTGATCTTGGCGACCATGTCGCCGACCAGCCGGGAGTGACCGTGGGCGGTGTCGACGACGATGAAGTCGACGCCCGCCTCGATGAGTGCCTGGGCCCGCTCGTACGCGTCGCCCGCCACGCCGACGGCGGCGCCGACCAGCAGCCGGCCTTCCTTGTCCTTGGCGGCGTTCGGGTACTGCTCGGCCTTGACGAAGTCCTTGACGGTGATGAGACCCTTGAGGACCCCCGCGTCGTCGACCAGCGGAAGCTTCTCGATCTTGTGGCGGCGCAGCAGCTCCATGGCGTCCACGCCGGAGATGCCGACCTTGCCGGTGACCAGTGGCATCGGCGTCATGACCTCGCGCACCTGGCGCGTACGGTCCGACTCGAAGGCCATGTCACGGTTGGTGACGATACCGAGCAGCTTGCCCGCGCCGTCGGTGACCGGGACACCGCTGATGCGGAACTTGGCGCACAGCTCGTCGGCCTCGCGCAGCGTCGCGTCCGGGTGCACCGTGATCGGGTCGGTGACCATGCCGGACTCGGAGCGCTTCACCAGATCGACCTGGTTGGCCTGGTCGGCGATGGAGAGGTTGCGGTGCAGCACACCGGCGCCACCCTGCCGGGCCATGGCGATCGCCATGCGGGCCTCGGTGACCTTGTCCATCGCGGCGGAGAGCAGCGGGATGTTCACCCGCACGTTCTTGGAGATGTACGAGGAGGTGTCGATCTGGTCGGGCGCCATGTCGGACGCGCCGGGCAGCAGCAGCACGTCGTCGTATGTCAGCCCGAGCGTCGCGAATTTCTCGGGCACTCCGTCGACGTTTGCAGTCATGACACCTTCCCCAAATGGCCTTGATCGGTGCGGATGTCCATGCTAACGGCCTCCGGAGGTGTCTCATTCCACGAGCAAGATCACCTAGGGGTTCTGTAGCTTCATACGGAACCTTTCGTATGGAACCGGGCGGGCCCGGGTCACTGCTCCGCGAGGGCCCGCAGCCTGCTCAGGGCCCGGTGCTGGGCGACCCGGACCGCGCCCGGCGACATGCCCAGCATCTGTCCGGTCTCCTCGGCGGTCAGGCCGACCGCGACCCGCAGGACGAGCAGCTCACGCTGGTTGTCCGGGAGGTTGGCGAGGAGCTGCTTGGCCCAGGCGGCATCGCTGCTGAGCAGCGCGCGCTCCTCCGGGCCGAGCGAATCGTCCGGCCGCTCGGGCATCTCGTCGGAGGGCACGGCCGTCGATCCGGGGTGCCGCATGGCGGCCCGCTGGAGATCGGCGACCTTGTGGCCCGCGATGGCGAAGACAAAGGCCTCGAAGGGCCTGCCGGTGTCCTTGTAGCGCGGCAGCGCCATCAGCACCGCGACACAGACCTCCTGCGCCAGGTCCTCCACGAAGTGGCGAGCATCACCGGGCAGCCGGTTCAGCCGGGACCCGCAGTAGCGCAGTGCGAGGGGGTGGACGTGGGCCAGCAGATCATGGGTGGCCTGCGCGTCGCCCTCGACAGCACGGTGCACCAGTGCACCGATCACCGTCGTCTCGTCGTCGCGCATCGGACCATGGTGCCCCGGAGCCGCGTCATCCGTGGCGCCGCGTCCGTAGTTGTGCACCGAAGCGTTATGAGCGGGTGCGCCGGAAGTCATGTCCTGCGCCCTCCCCTTCCGCTCGACCGAATCGTTCCCGAGGAACTCCACATCTCAAGGATGCGGCATCGGCCGGGAAGCGTCACATACCGTCGGCGCGGAGGGCGCCACCGGCGGGGCGGAGCCCGCCCCGCACACGTCTCTCGCATCGCCCCGTCCGCCGTTGTGCGGACGGGGAGTCGACCGTCTGCCGGCCATGGCCGGCCCTCAGCGGACCAGGCCCCAGCGGAAGCCGAGCGCGACGGCGTGCGCCCGGTCCGAGGCGCCGAGCTTCTTGAACAGACGCCTGGCGTGCGTCTTCACCGTGTCCTCGGAGAGGAACAGCTCACGGCCGATCTCGGCGTTCGAGCGGCCGTGGCTCATTCCTTCGAGGACCTGGATCTCCCGCGCGGTGAGCGTCGGCGCCGCACCCATCTCGGCCGACCGCAGCCGACGCGGGGCGAGCCGCCACGTCGGATCGGCCAGCGCCTGGGTGACGGTGGCCCGCAGCTCCGCGCGGGAGGCGTCCTTGTGCAGATAGCCGCGGGCACCGGCGGCGACCGCGAGCGCGACCCCGTCGAGATCCTCGGCGACGGTCAGCATGATGATCCGGGCGCCGGGGTCGGCGGAGAGCAGCCGCCGGACCGTCTCCACACCCCCCAGACCGGGCATGCGTACGTCCATCAGAATCAGATCCGAACGGTCGGCACCCCAGCGGCGGAGGACTTCCTCGCCGTTGGCCGCCGTCGTCACACGCTCGACGCCGGGCACGGTCGCGACCGCGCGACGGAGCGCCTCTCGGGCAAGCGGGGAGTCGTCGCAGACGAGGACGGATGTCATGACCGTCCTCCGCAGCTGATGCGCGTCACCTTGAGCCTCCAGGCTGTTACAAGTCGTCACCTGAGCGGTTGACACTCTCGGACATCTGCCCGATCGCTTTTTCCGTCAACCGCCCCCGCCCTCTTAACGATGGTCACTCGAAAGAGTTACGGGTCGGACGAATGAGATCGGCACTCTACGTGAGGGCGCGCACACGGAGGAGAGCGACGCGGTTCATCCAACCGTCAACCGAAACTTCATATGAAGGTATGCCCCATTTGGCGGGTTTTCTTCCCTTTTGCTGGTGTCTGTGACTAGATTCGCAATCAGTCATATTTACATCTACTTACACCGTAGATGTAAATGTCATGGGCACGGTCAATATCGGACGACAACGATGATTCCGACTCAGCATGGTTTCGAGGGGACAAGCAATGGCAGATTTCTCCCGCCTTCCCGGACCCAACGCCGATCTGTGGGACTGGCAACTGCTGGCGGCCTGCCGCGGGGTCGACAGCTCGCTGTTCTTCCACCCGGAGGGTGAACGCGGGGCGGCACGGAGCGCCCGCGAGAACTCGGCAAAAGAGGTCTGCATGCGATGCCCGGTACGCGCGGAGTGTGCGGCCCACGCACTGGCGGTGCGAGAGCCCTACGGAGTGTGGGGCGGACTGACCGAGGACGAACGCGAGGAGCTCATGGGACGGGCCCGCAACCGGCTGATCGCGGCAGCGGCGCCGTCGGGCGCACCGTCCCCCTCGGGGCACGGTTGATACCGCCGCACCCCGCACCGTAAATAGAAAAACGTTTCTGCATCTCACCCGGCCACTGACGGGGGCCGGGTCACAGGCAGGCCCCGCTCAGCGCGCAGCCGCCTGGGACAGCCGGTCCAGGGTGGCCGCCACCGCCGGCACCCGGGCCAGGTCGGGCAGGGTCAGGGCGACGATCTCGCGCTCGATGGCCGGTTCGACCGTCACGGTACGGGCCCCCTTGGGGCGTACCGACTCGAGCGCCAGCTCCGGCAGTACGGCCACCCCCAGCCCGGCCCCGACCAGCCCGATCACAGCCGGGTAGTCGTCGGTGGCGAAGTCGATCCGGGGGGTGAAGCCGGACCGCTCGCAGACCTCCACCAGCTGGCGGCGACAGCGCGGGCAGCCCGCGATCCACGACTCGTCGGCCAGCTCGGCGATGCCGACCGCGGCCGAACCGGCCAGCGGGTGCCCCTCGGGGACCAGACCGATCAGCCGGTCGGTGAGCAGCGGGCGTACGACCAGGTCGTCCCACTCCGCGCCGGAGACGCCGTAACGGAAGGCCAGCGCGATGTCGCAGTCGCCCTCGCGCAGCATCTCGACCGAGCGCGGCGGCTCGGCCTCGACCAGGGAGACCCGGGTGCCGGGATGGGCCGCGCGCAGCGCCGCGAGGGCGCCGGGGACCAGCGTGGAGCTGCCGCTGGGGAACGAGACGAGCCGGACCCGGCCGGCCCGCAGCCCGGCGATCGCGGCGACCTCCTCCTCGGCGGCGGTGAGCCCGGCGAGGATGCCCGAGGCGTGCCGGACCAGCGCCTCACCCGCCTGGGTAAGGCGCATCTCGCGTCCCGTACGGATCAGCAGCGTGGTCCCCGCGGAGGCTTCCAGGGCCTTCATCTGCTGGCTGACCGCGGGCTGGGTGCAGCCCAGGTCACGGGCGGCGGCGGAGAACGAGCCGGTGGCGGCCACGGCGCGCAGAACACGGAGATGACGGGCTTCGATCACCCTTCAACCATAAGCGACTCTTGGGCCGGGCAAGAATTATTGGCATGCATCTTTGAGGGTGGAGTGCTTAGTTTTGACCCTATGAAGCCGATGATGCCGATGAAGCCGACGGGCCCGATGAAGCTGCTGTCCGTGAATGTGGGGCGGCCCGAGGCCGCCGCGTACACCGATGCCCCCAGCGGCGTGACCGGGATCGACAAGCGGCCTGCCGACGGCGCCGTACGCGTCACCGACCCCGGCCCCAAGGGGACCGGCGGCAGTGGTCTGGCCGGGGACACGGTGGCCGATCTGCGCCATCACGGCGGCTCCGACCAGGCCGTGTACGCCTTCGCCCGAGAGGAACTCGACGTCTGGGAGCGGGAGCTCGGCCGGCCGCTGGCCAATGGCGCGTTCGGCGAGAACCTGACGACCAGTGGTCTCGACGTGAGCGGCGCGAGGATCGGCGAGCGCTGGCGGATCGGCCCCGATCTGGTCCTGGAGGTGTCGTCGAGCCGGATTCCGTGCCGTACGTTCGCCGGTCATCTCGACGAGAAGGGCTGGGTCAAGCGGTTCACCCGGGCGGCCGCTCCGGGTGCCTATCTGCGGGTGATCGAGCCGGGCGAGATCCGCGCCGGGGACCCGGTCGAGATCGTGTACCGGCCCGACCACGACGTCACCGTGGCGCTGGAGTTCCAGGCGTCGACGACGCGTCGGGAGCTGCTGCCGAAGCTGCTCGCGGCCCGGGACGCGCTGCATCCCGAGGTGCTGCGCGCCGCCCTGAAGTACGTGGAGAAGGAGGGGGCGGACGGCTGATCACGGCGTGCCCGGCAGGCACTAACGTGCCGCCTATGACGACTGCACTGATTACGGGCGCGACCGCAGGGATCGGAGCCGCCTTCGCGCGGCGGCTCGCGGCCGATGGGCACAACCTGGTGCTGGTGGCGCGCGACACAGAGCGGCTGCGCGAGCAGGCGACCGAACTGCACGACCGGCACGGCATCGAGGCCGAGGTGCTGACGGCCGACCTGTCCGGGGACAAGGGGATCGCCGCGGTCGAGGACCGGTTGACGGACCGTCACCATCCCGTCGATCTGCTGGTCAACAACGCCGGGTTCGGCAACAGGGGCCGCTATCTGGAGGTGCCCATGGCCGACGAGCTGAACATGCTGAAGGTGCACTGCGAGGCGGTGCTGCGGCTGACCTCGGCGGCCGCGGCCGGGATGAAGGAGCGCGGGCGGGGCGGGGTCGTCAATGTGGCCTCGGTGGCGGCGTTCGTGCCGCGCGGGACGTACGGGGCGTCCAAGGCGTGGGTCGTGCAGTTCACCCAGGGCGCGGCGAAGGACCTGGCCGATTCGGGGGTGCGGCTGATGGCACTGTGCCCGGGCTTCGTACGGACGGAGTTCCACGAGCGGGCCGGGATGGGGACCGGCAACATTCCGGGCTGGATGTGGCTCGACGCGGACAAGCTGGTGGCGACGGCCCTGGCGGATCTGGCACGCGGCAAGTCGGTCTCGATCCCGGACCCCCGGTACAAGGCGCTTATGGGGCTCGTGAAGGTGACGCCGCGCGGCCTGCTCGGAGGGGTCAGCTCCAAGACGGGCCGCAAGTACGGACCGCAGTGAGCGGGCGGTTACGGCATCGCCGAAATCCTGGACCTGGTTTGATCGAATGCCAATGGATCGCGCTTGAATGATCGAAACTCTCATCATTCGATCACGTTGGTCTAGGGTCGGACAACGGCCCCGGCGCCGGCCGGACCGGGGGCCGGGCCACACACTGCGAGGGGACTGCCGCCGTGCGCGAAAGTGCTGCTGAACGTCATGACCGCCTACTGGGGCTGGTACGGGAACGGGGCTCGGCCCGGGTCTCGGATCTGGCCGCCCAGCTGGGGGTCTCGCCCGTCACGGTGCGCCGGGACGTGGAGGAGCTGGCCGGCCGGGGCCTGCTCGACCGGGTCCACGGCTCGGTGTCCTGGCCGCAGGGCGCCGCTCACGCCGCTTCCGCCGCCACCGCTGGGCCCGGCGGCCCCGGCAGCGGCCTGGTCCTCGGCATGCTCGCGCCCTCGTCGACGTACTACTTCGCCGAGGTCATCCGCGGGGCCCACGAGGCCGCCGCCAGGGTGGGCGCCCGGCTGATCCTGCGGATCTCCGACTACCGGCCGCGGGAGGACCAGGCCCGCACCGAGGGCCTGCTCTCCGCGGGCGCCGAGGGACTGCTGGTCGCGCCGGGCTGGCAGCACCCGGGCGACCCCGCCGCGTTCGGCGACTGGATCGCCTCGCTGCCCGTGCCGACCGTCCTGCTGGAGCGCAGGCCCGCCGCGGGCTCCCCGCTGGACGGCCTGGACCGGGTCTGCTCCGACCATGCGCACGGGGTGCTGCTCGCCGTACGCCACCTGGTGGACCTCGGGCACGGGGCGCCGCTGCTGATGGCCCGGGCGGACTCCCCGACCGCCGTCGCCGTGCGGTCCGGGTACGCGGAGGCGCTGTCCGTGCTCGGGCTGCGCGCACCGCAGGACGTGATCGATTCCGTACCGGCCGAACTCGCTCCGGACGCCTTCGAAGAGGCCGTGCGGGCGCTGCGCGAGGCCGTCCGCTCAGGGGTGGCGACGGCGGCGCTGATCCATAACGACGTGGACGCGATCCAGGTGGTACAGCGCCTGGCCGAGCTCGGTGTGCGGGTGCCGGACGATCTGGCGCTGATCGCGTACGACGACGAGGTGGCGGCCCTAGCGGACACCCCGCTCACGGCGGTCGCGCCGCCCAAGCGCGAAGTGGGCCGCCATGCGACAGAACTGCTGGTGGAGCGGCTCGGCCAGGGCACGGACACGCCCCGGCGGCATCTGACGCTGCTCCCGCAACTGCGGGTCCGCGACTCCTGCGGAGCGCCCCTGTCGTAGGCGGTGCTGCGGGCCTCCGCGCACCCCTCCCGCAGAGCATCCCGCAGCACTTCCGTACGCAACTCATCTGATCTTTTTTCGATCAATCGCTCTTTCGCTCTTAACTTCGGTCACGGCTGGTCCAAGGATCACGGCCAACGCCAATGTCGTCGCCTGTTCAGGAGCCTCGCTGTGAGCCGCAGTTCGAGCAGAACGTCCCTCGCCATAGTCGGCGCCGTCACCGCCCTCGCCGTTCTCACGGCCTGTGGCGGCAGCGGCGACGACTCCTCCACCGCCGGAAGCGACGGCAAGCCCGTCAGCATCACCTTCTGGGGCTGGGCCATGGGGTCCAAGGAGGTCGTTGACGCGTTCAACGCCTCGCACAAGAACATCGAGGTGGTCTACGAGGAGATCCCGTCCGGCAACGCGGGCGGCTACGCCAAGATCTCCAACGCGGTGAAGGCGGGCAACGCCCCCGACCTGGTCTCCATCGAGTATCCGCAGTTCCCGGACGCTCGCGGAGCTCGACGGCTGCGGCAACTACCGCCGTACCGTCGGCATCGTCGGTGCCTCGCGCATCGGCCGGCGCGTGATCGAGCTGCTGCGCCCCTTCGACCTGGACGTCCTGCTGTACGACCCGTACGTGGACGGTCCGGAGGCGGCGCGGCTCGGTGTGCGGCTCACCTCGCTCGACGAGCTGTGCGCGGGCAGCTCGGTCGTCTCGGTGCACGCGCCGCAGCTTCCCGAGACGCACCATCTGATCGGCGCGGCGCAGCTGTCGGCCATGGCGGACGGGGTGACGCTGATCAACACGGCGCGGGGATCGCTGGTCGACGAGGAGGCGCTGCTGCCCGAGCTGACGAGCGGGCGGCTGCATGCGGTGCTCGATGTGACGGAGCCGGAACTTCCGCCTGCGCGTTCGCCGTTGTACGAGCTGCCGAATGTGCTGCTGACTCCGCACGTCGCGGGTTCGCTGGGCGATGAGCTGCATCGGATGGCCGATCAGGCGCTGGATGAGCTGGAGCGGTTCGCGGCCGGCCTGCCCTTCGCGGACCCGGTCCGGGCGGGGGCGCTGCGGCGCTCGGCGTGACGGGGCCTCCAGCCGGGGCTCCCCCCGGATCCCGGTCCTCGAACGCCGGACGGGCTGAAAGCCGAAGCCCGGTACCCCGCGACGGGGTACCGGGCCTCAGTGGCTGGGTCGAGCTACACGCTAGTGCGAGTGGCCGTGGCCACCGTGACCGGCCTCGGCCTCTTCCTCGGCCGGCTTCTCGACGACCAGGGTCTCGGTCGTGAGCAGCAGCGACGCGATGGACGCGGCGTTCTCCAGCGCGGAGCGGGTGACCTTGACCGGGTCGATGACGCCGGCCTTCACCAGGTCGCCGTACTCGCCGGTCGCGGCGTTGAAGCCCTGGCCCTTGTCGAGCTCGGAGACCTTCGAGGTGATGACGTAACCCTCAAGGCCCGCGTTCTCGGCGATCCAGCGCAGCGGCTCGACGGCGGCGCGGCGCACGACCGCGACACCGGTGGCCTCGTCGCCGGTCTTGCCGAGGTTGCCCTCAAGGACCTTGACGGCGTGGACCAGAGCGGAGCCACCACCGGAGACGATGCCCTCCTCGACCGCGGCGCGGGTCGCGGAGATGGCGTCCTCCAGACGGTGCTTCTTCTCCTTGAGCTCCACCTCGGTGGCGGCACCGACGCGGATCACGCACACGCCGCCGGCCAGCTTCGCAAGGCGCTCCTGGAGCTTCTCGCGGTCCCAGTCGGAGTCCGTGGCCTCGATCTCGGCCTTGATCTGGTTGACCCGGCCCTTGACGTCGCCGGGCTCGCCGCCGCCGTCCACGATCGTCGTGTCGTCCTTGGAGACGGTGACGCGGCGCGCCGAGCCCAGCACGTCCAGACCGGCCTGGTCGAGCTTGAGGCCGACCTCCTCGGCGATGACGGTCGCACCGGTGAGGGTGGCGATGTCGCCGAGCATGGCCTTGCGGCGGTCACCGAAGCCCGGGGCCTTCACCGCGACGGCGTTGAAGGTGCCACGGATCTTGTTGACGACGAGGGTCGACAGCGCCTCGCCCTCGACGTCCTCGGCGATGATCAGCAGCGGCTTGGAGCCACCGGCCTGGATGACCTTCTCCAGCAGCGGGAGCAGCTCCTGGATCGAGCCGATCTTGCCCTGGTGGATCAGGATGTACGGGTCGTCGAGGACGGCCTCCATACGCTCCTGGTCGGTCACCATGTACGGGGACAGGTAGCCCTTGTCGAAGGCCATGCCCTCGGTGAAGTCGAGGTCCAGACCGAAGGTGTTGGACTCCTCGACGGTGATGACACCGTCCTTGCCGACCTTGTCCATCGCGTCCGCGATGAGCTCGCCGACCTGCGAGTCCTGCGCGGAGAGCGCGGCCACGGCAGCGATGTCGGACTTGTCGTCGATCGGTCGGGCGGTCGCGAGGAGCTCCTCGGACACGGCCTTGACCGCGGCGTCGATGCCCTTCTTCAGGGCGGCCGGGGAGGCACCCGCGGCAACGTTGCGCAGACCCTCGCGGACGAGCGCCTGGGCGAGCACGGTGGCGGTGGTCGTACCGTCACCCGCCACGTCGTTGGTCTTGGTGGCGACCTCCTTCACCAGCTGGGCACCGAGGTTCTCGTACGGGTCGTCGAGCTCGACCTCGCGCGCGATGGTGACACCGTCGTTGGTGATGGTGGGAGCGCCGAACTTCTTGTCGATGACGACGTTGCGGCCCTTGGGGCCGATCGTCACCTTCACCGTGTCGGCAAGCTTGTTGACGCCGCGCTCAAGGGCGCGACGGGCGTCCTCGTCGAACTTCAGAATCTTCGCCATGGGAGCTGAGCTTTCCTCTCAAACGAACTGCGCCCCCGACCACCCGGCTGGTTGTTCGCAGGGGGCCAGGGGCGCAGAACAGAAGCAAACGTGGGTGAATTACTTCTCGATGATCGCGAGCACGTCGCGAGCCGAGAGGACGAGGTACTCCTCGCCGTTGTACTTCACCTCGGTGCCGCCGTACTTGCTGTACAGCACGACGTCGCCGGTCTTGACGTCGAGCGGAAGGCGCTCGCCGTTCTCGAAGCGGCCCGGGCCCACGGCCAGGACGACGCCCTCCTGGGGCTTCTCCTTGGCGGTGTCCGGAATGACCAGGCCGGAGGCCGTGGTCTGCTCGGCGTCGAGCGGCTGGACCACAATGCGGTCCTCGAGCGGCTTGATCGCAACCTTGGTGCTGGCGGTCGACACGATCCGGTCTCCCCCTTCGGAGATCTCACGGGGTTAGGAGTCTTTGGGTGGCGACCAGGTGGATCCGTCGTCGCGGGTGCCGGACCTGCCAGTCGCACAGTACTGCTGGCACTCTCCAGTGGTGAGTGCCAGCACCGAGACTATGACCGCGATTAGCACTCGGTCAAGCGGAGTGCCAATTCAGCCAGTCGTGGCGTGACCTCGGCCAGGGCGCCGGAGGCCGCGACGGGTCCGAGGAACGGGGCCGAACAACGCAACGGTCCGGACACCGTAGGGACAACGCCGGGACGGACCGCACCGTTCCGTACGACCGTGGATCCGTGATCGAACCTCCGTACCGGCCGTCGGACCCGCTTCCGCCCCGCCCCTTTGTCGTACGGAACTCCACGGGCCGCGTGAACGGCTGCCTCGACGTGCTGCTCGGTCTGCTGCTGGTGGTCGTGGAGGGGCTGATCTTCGCGGCCGCCGCCTTCTGGCTGACCCTGTCCCGGTGGGATCCCGGCGGCCAGGAGGGGACGCGGCTCCCGCCGATGGACTGGACTCCCGTCCTGGTCTTCGGCGGGTTCGCCGCGGTGGTCGCGCTGATCGCCGTGGTGCTGATCCGCTCGAACCGGCCCGGGGCGGGCGCGATCCAGGTCCTGGCCGCGCTCCTGCTGTGCGTGGCGGCGGTGCTGGCCGGGCACGAGGACTACCGCCGCTCGCATCCGGCGCCCGCGCCCGCTCCTTCGTACGATCCCGGCCGGTCCGGCCACCAGTGCCTCAGCGGTGGCGACAACCGCGAGTGCCTGGACTCCGGCGGCTGACGGCAGGCGGTGACGACCGGCGGCCGCTGCACCCCGTGATCACTGTGCGGACGCCCGTGGTGGCGCGGATGCGCGGACGGGCCCGCCGCGGGGGCCGGCCGTGGCCGGGTCACCTTCTGTGCGGCCTTGCGGCCCAGCCGTTCGATCGGGTCCACCGACTGGGCGCATCCGGCGGTGGCGGTCAGCAGCGCACCGGCCACCAGCAGTCCGGCGAGCAGCCGGTGCGCCCTGCTCATACGTAGTCCTCCAGCCGCGCCACGGCGTACCCCTTGTCCGTGATGGTCTTCATGACCGCCCGGACCAGGTCGGCCATGCTGCCGTTCCAGTCCTTCGGGCCCCGGAAGTGCGTGAGGATGATGTCGCCGGGATGCAGGTCCTGGTCCGTCTCGCGCCACTCCATGCGGTCCGGGAACGCCTCCGCGTTCCACAGCGGCACGGCCTTGATGCCGCAGGACTTGGCGATGCGGAGCGTGTCCCCGTTGTAGTTGCCGTACGGCGGGCGGAAGAGCCTGGGCCGCTGCCCGTACTCCTTCGCGATGATGTCCTGCTGGCCGCAGATCTCGTTCTTCTGCTCCTCGTACGAGAGCCCCGGCAGACGGGTGTGGTTGAGCGTGTGGTTGTTGAGCCCGGTACCCAGCCGCTGCATCTCCCCGAAGTACCCGTAGCTGCTGCGCACCAGGTAGTCGCTGAGGAATGCGCTGTACGGGATGTCCAGCTCGTCCATCATCTGCAGCAGTTCGGGGTCCTTCTCGGCGCCGTCGTCGATCGTCAGGAAGACGATCCGCTCCTTGGTCGGGACGGTGGTGAAGACCGGCGGCAGCGAATCGTCGCCGCCCTCGACCTCGAACCCCTCGCGGGTGGTGATGTGCGGCTTCACGACGGGCGGCGGGGGTGCGGTCAGCGGTGGCCTCTCCAGCCCCCACTTCTTGGCGAGGGCCGCCCGTACGGCCGGGCTGAACCTCACGTTCTCCCGGCCGGCGGGTCCGCGGCCCTGGTTCACCCGTTGCCCGGGGCCCGCCCCCAGCGCGTAGCCGCCCGGGGGTCCGGCGGCGGGTCGCGCCCGGTGCTCGCCGTTGTCGCCGCTCCCGGAGGCGCAGCCGGACCCGACGGCGGCGACCAGGAGTGCGGCCAGGACCGCGCAGACCGGCCCGTGCCTGCCGGGGGGCCGCCCGCTCCCCGGGTCGGGCACATCCGGGCCGCTCCTTTTCATGGTTAATTCTTCCTTTTGTCGTACTAGTTGCATGGCCTCGGATCCTGCCAGCACGTACGGGGCGCCCCGGCCCGACACCGCCCACCGGGCCCGCCGGTCAACCCGGCTGGCTCACAATGGGACAGGTGAACGCTCTCGTCCCGAACGAACCGAACGAACCGAACGAACCGGACCAGCCATCCGGACCGGACGACCCGCTCGCCGCCTTCCTGGCCCTGCGCACCCCCGAGGGCGCGGCGCTGCTGGACGGGCTGCGGTCGTACGACCCCGCCCAGGAACTCGCCACCGCCACCCGGCTGCGCCGCACCCACCCCGCCCCGCTGGTCTCCGCGGCGCTGGGCCAGGCACGGCTGCGGCAGCGGGCGGTGGCGAAGTTCGGTGCCGAGGACGCGTACCGGATGTTCTTCACGCCGAACGGCGTCGAGCAGGCGACCCGTACATCGGTCGCCACCCATCGCGCGCAGCGGTTCGTGGAGGCGGGCGGGGTGCGGAGCGTCGCCGACCTCTGCTGCGGGATCGGCGGCGACGCCATCGCGCTCGCGCGGGCGGGCATCTCCGTCCTCGCCGTGGACCGCGACCCGCTGACCGCCGAGGTGGCCCGCGCCAACGCCGCCGCGCTCGGCCTGGACGGTCTGATCGAGGTACGGTGCGCCGATGTCACCGGCATCGACACCTCGCCGTACGACGCGGTCTTCGTCGATCCGGCCCGGCGCGGCGGCCGGGGCAGGATCTTCGACCCCGAGGCGTACTCACCACCGCTCTCCTGGGCGACCGGCGCCGCGCTCAAGGCTCCCCGCGCCGCGCTGAAGATCGCCCCCGGCATCCCGCACGAGGCGATCCCGGCGCAGGCGGAGGCCGAATGGATCTCGGACGGCGGCGATGTGAAGGAGGCGGTGCTCTGGTTCGGCGAGGGCTTCGCGGCCGGTTCGTACCGCGCCACCGTGCTCCCGGCGCGCGCCGCCCTGTGGTCCGCGGCCCCGCCGCCCGCCCCGCCCGTCGGCCCGGTCGGCCGCTATCTGTACGAGCCGGACGGCGCCGTCATCCGCGCCCATCTGGTCGCCGACATCGTGGCGCGGTGCGAGGGCCGGCTGATCGACGAGACCATCGCCTACGTCACGAGCGACGAGCGGTACGACTCCCCGTACACCGCCGGGTACGAGATCACCGACCGGCTGCCGTTCAACATGAAGAAGCTCAAAGCGCTGCTGCGGGAGCGGGAGGTCGGCGTCCTGACGGTGAAGAAGCGCGGCTCGGCCGTCGAACCGGAGGAGCTGCGCCGCCGGATGAAGCTCCGGGGCCCGAACGCCTCGACCGTGTTCCTGACCCGGGTCGCCGGGGCGCCGACCATGCTGATCGGCCACCCCGTGCGGCCGGGGATGCCTTAGGCCAGGTCGGTCAGGTCCTCCGCGTACACCTGCGAGAGCGGCTGAGGACCCACGTACTGCTGGCAGTTGCACTGCCCCGACTCGAAGCGGACCGGCTTCTTGGACTCGTCCCAGGCGGTCGGCACCTCGACCCGCTCATGGCACTTGCCCTGCTTGTCGTGCTTGGCGAGATGGTGCGTGCAGCCGCAGACGGGCTCCGGCGGCTTGTGGGCCGCCTCGACCGCCAGCCGCTCCTGCCTGCCCGCCTCCAGCAGCTCCAGCTTGCGGGTGTGCCGGTTTCGCAGCGCGGTACGGACGTTGTCGACCGCCCATCCGAAGCCGCCCGTCCAGAAGATGATGAGCACCCACCAGTACCACTCCATGTGACACTCCTCCCCCTGCGTGACTCATGTGTGCGGCCAGGATAGGTCCGGGGCCGACGGTGCGCGCCGGGTCCGCCGCAGTGCCATCCTGGAAAGGGACACAAGGGATACACGGAGGTTCGCGATGGGGTTCTACGCCAGACGGATCGTGCCCCGCATCGTGGATGCCGCAGGCGGGCTGAAGGCGGTCGAACCGCTGCGGCGCCGGGTCTGCGAGGGCCTCCACGGCGAGATCATCGAGATCGGATTCGGCTCCGGACGCAACGCCCCGTTCTACCCGGACGCCGTCACCGACGTGGCCGCGGTCGAGCCGTCCGACCTCGGCTGGAGGCTGGCCCGTGACCGTATCGGCGCGGGGCACGCCCCGGTGCGGCGCGTCGGTCTGGACAGCCAGTACCTGCCGTTCGAGGACGACACCTTCGACGGCGCCCTGTCCACATGGACACTGTGCACCGTCCCCGACGCCGACGCGGCACTGCACGAGGTGCGGCGGGTCCTCAAACCCGGTGCGACCCTGCACTTCCTGGAGCACGGGCTGGCACCGGAGGAGGACTTGGCCGTACGCCGCTGGCAGCACCGCCTCGATCCGCTGGAACGGCGGCTGGTCGCCGGATGCCGTCTGACCCGGCCGATCGCCGGGATGCTGACGGCCGCGGGGTTCAGAATCGTCGACATGGACGTGTTCTACGAGAAAGGCGTGCCGAAGCCCCTGGGCGCCGACACGTTGGGCGTCGCCGTGCCCTGAGGGGACACTAGTGGCCCTCAGGCGTTGCGCAGAGCCTCGATGTCCAGCTTTTTCATGCCCAGCATCGCCTTCATCGCCCGCGCGGCCTTCTCCGGGTCCGGGTCGGACAGCGCCTCGTCCAGCCCTCGCGGTACGAGCTGCCAGGACAGGCCGTACCTGTCCTTGAGCCAGCCGCACTGCGACTCCTCGCCGCCCTCGGTGAGCCGGGCCCACAGGGTGTCCACCTCTTCCTGCGTCTCACAGTCGACGGAGAGCGAGATCGCCTCGGTGAAGGAGAACTCGGGGCCGCCGTTGAGCGCGATGTACTCCTGTCCGGCCAGCCGGAAGTCGACGGTCATGACCGTGCCCGCCTCGCCCAGCGAGGCCTCGTTGTAGTACGCCGTGTTCAGCACCTTCGAGTCGCCGCCGAAGACGGAGATGTAGTGCTGTACGGCTTCCTCGGCCTGGTTGTCGAACCACAGGAAGGTCTTGATCTTCTGCATGGTCTGCTCCTGTCGGATGGCACGGGCACGGAGGCCGGACGGTGCCGAAGGCTGTGCAGGGCAGACAGGTCCGGCGCCCGGAACTCATCGGCCGGAGCGGTCCGAAGTGTTCGCGCGCCCCGAAGCGTTCGCGCGTTCCAGGAGCAGCGCGCGTTCCCGTTCGTTGCGGGTCAGTCCGGCGGCCCGTTCGAACTCCGCCCGCGCCTCGTCCGTACGTCCCGTCCTGGCCAGCAGATCCCCGCGGACGCTGGGCAGCAGGTGGTAGCCCTTGAGCGCCGGGTCGTCGGCCAGCGCGTCGACCAGGGCGAGACCGGCCGCCGGGCCCTGCGCCATCGAGACCGCCACGGCCCGGTTCAGCTCGACGACCGGGGAGGGTGCGATCGCGGCGAGGCGGTCATAGAGGGCGGCGATCGTCGCCCAGTCCGTGTCCCCGTACGTCACCGCCCGGGCGTGGCACGCGGCGATCGCGGCCTGCACGGCGTACGGGCCGAGCCCGGCGCCCTCCTCCGTCACCGCCACGGACCGCTCAAGGGCCGCGACACCGCGCCGGATCAGCAGATGGTCCCAGCGGGCCCGGTTCTGGTCGGCGAGCAGCACCGGCGCACCGTCCGGCCCGGTCCTGGCGGCGGTGCGCGAGGCCTGGAGCTCCAGCAGCGCGGCCAGGCCGTGGACCTCGGGCTCCCGCTCCATCAGTCCCGCGAGCACCCGGGCCAGCCGCAGCGCGTCCTCGCACAGCCCCGGGCGCAGCCAGTCGTCGCCCGCGGTCGCCGCGTACCCCTCGTTGAAGATCAGGTAGATGACTTCGAGGACGGAGCCGAGCCGGGCGGCGCGTTCGGGCCCGTACGGCACCTCGAAGGGGACGCCCTCCCGGCTCAGCGTCCGCTTCGCCCGGACGATGCGCTGGGCGACGGTCGGTTCGGGGGCCAGGAACGCGCGGGCGATCTCATCGGTGGTGAGCCCGCCGAGCAGCCGCAGGGTGAGGGCGATCCGGGCCGCGGTGGAGAGCACCGGATGGCAGGCGGTGAAGATCAGCCGGAGCAGATCGTCGTCGATGTCGTCCGCTTCCGGCGGCTCGGGCGGCGGCACGTCCTCCAGGGTCCGCCCCACCTCGGCCAGCTTGCGCGCGTACGTCTCCTTGCGGCGTACGAGATCGATCGCGCGATGTCTGGCGGTGGCCATGAGCCAGGCACCCGGCCGGTCCGGGACGCCTGACTCCGGCCACTGTTCCAGCGCGGCCACCAGGGCGTCCTGCGCGAGTTCCTCCGCTATGCCCACGTCCCGCACGATGCGGGTGACACCTGCGATGATCCGCGCGGACTCGATCCTGAAGACCGCCTCGACCGCCGCCCTCGCACTTGCTGCCGTCACGGTCACTCATCAGAGCAGCCGTGCGAGGACGCGGCAAGCCGGACACGTCAGAGGCTGGGGGCCTCGTCGATCTGGCGGAGCTCGGAGGTGACGGTCCAGCTCTCCGGGTGGATCTGGAGGAACCGCTTGGTCCACTCCATGGCCTCGGCCATGTCCTTGGCCTGGAGGATCGCGTAGCCGCCGACGACCTCCTTGGTCTCGGTGAAGGGGCCGTCGGTGTAGCTGAGCGCGCCGCCGGACCAGGTGACCCTGGTGCCCTGGGAGGTCGGGGTGAGCCCGGCCGTCTCCAGCATGACGCCGGCCTTGGTGATTTCCTCGAACAGGGCGCCCATCCGCTTCTCGAACTCGGGGCCCGGGTTCTCGGAGGGGAGGTTCTGCTCATCGATGCGGATCAGCGACATGAAGCGGGGCATGGTGACTCCTCGGTCGTGAGGGCGGGGTCCTTCCCCGCCTCTCACCCTTGCGTCGAACGGGAGACGGCCGGATCGACAGCTCCACCGGAATTCTTCTGAGAATCTTCCGGACCGGCCACCGGAGCGGTCCGCTCCAGTGCCGCGAGCAGCACCGGGGCCGCGACCGCCGCCGTCGCGAGCGGCCCCGCGCGGACCCGGATCAGCCGCGCGACTCGACGGCCCCCAGGGACTCGAACCGCCAGCGGTGCACCGGGCGGGTGATCAACCCGGCGTCCGGCTCGGGGAGTTCGGGCAGCTCGTCGCCGTACTCCCCCTCCCACCAGGTGATGACCAGGACCCGGTCCTGCGGGGCGCGCAGCAGCTCGCGCCGCAGCGGCTCGCGGGCCAGCTCGGCCGACCTGGCGCGCGCCCACTCCAGCAGTTCGGCGCCCCTGCCCGCCACGGCCCGGGCCTCCCACATCAGTGCGACGGACGTACCGCTCATGAGTAGAGGTTGTCCTTGCTGATCTCGTGTACGTGATCGTGGTCATGGGCGTGCGCGTGTGCACCCGGTACGTGCGTGTCGGTCACCGGCAGCGAGGAGTCCGCGGACAGCTCCAGGTCCGACGCCGGCCTGTTCCGGGCCACCATCTCCGCGCCCAGCGCCGCGACCATCGCCCCGTTGTCCGTGCACAGCCCCGGCCGCGGCACCCGCAGCCGGATACCGGCTCGCTCGCACCGCTCCTCGGCCAGCGCCCGCAGCCGCGAGTTGGCCGCGACACCGCCGCCGATCATCAGATGGTCGACGCCCTCGTCCTTGCAGGCCCTGACGGCCTTCCGGGTGAGCACATCCACCACGGCCTCCTGGAAGGACGCCGCCACATCCCGTACCGGCACCTCCTCGCCCGCCGCCCGCTTGGCCTCGATCCAGCGGGCCACCGAGGTCTTCAGACCGGAGAAGGAGAAGTCGTACGCGGGGTCGCGCGAACCGCTCAGACCGCGCGGGAACGCGATCGCCTTCGGGTCGCCCTCCTTCGCCAGCCGGTCGATGACCGGGCCGCCGGGGAAGCCGAGGTTCAGCACCCGGGCGATCTTGTCGAAGGCCTCGCCCGCCGCGTCGTCGATGGTCGCGCCCAGCGGCCGTACGTCATTGGTGATGTCCGGCGCGAGGAGCAGCGAGGAGTGGCCGCCGCTGACCAGCAGCGCCATCGTCGGCTCGGGCAGCGGGCCGTGCTCCAGCTGGTCGACGCAGATGTGCGAGGCGAGGTGGTTCACCCCGTAGAGCGGCTTGTTCAGCGCGTACGCGTACGCCTTGGCCGCCGAGACGCCGACGAGCAGCGCGCCCGCGAGCCCGGGACCGGCCGTGACGGAGATGCCGTCGAGGTCGCGGGCGCTGATCCCGGCCTCCTTCAGGGCGCGCTCGATGGTGGGGACCATGGCCTCCAGGTGCGCGCGGGAGGCGATCTCGGGGACGACGCCGCCGAAGCGGGCGTGCGTGTCGACGCTGGAGGCGACGGCGTCGGCGAGCAGCGTCGTACCGCGGACGATGCCGACGCCGGTCTCGTCGCAGGAGGTCTCGATGCCGAGTACGAGCGGTTCGTCAGCCATCAGCAGTTCTCTGTTTCCTGTACGTGGAGGCGCATCACGAGTGCGTCGATGTTGCCCGGCTGGTAGTAGCCGCGGCGAAAGCCGATCGGTTCGAAGCCGAAGCGTTCGTACAGCTTCTGCGCCCTGGTGTTGTCCACGCGGACTTCGAGGAGCACCTCGGCGCACTCGAAGGCCGTGGCGTGCTTCAGCAGATCGGTGAGGAGTTCGGAGCCGAGGCCGCCTCCCCAGTGGTCGCGGGTGACACCGATCGTCTGTACGTCGGCGAGGTCACCGGCCGCGGCGAGTCCGGCGTAGCCGACGATCCCGCCGGTGGCGAGGTCCTCGGCGACGACATAACGGCGGGTGGCCCGAGGGCCGCGGGAGTGCGCCAGCTCGGACCAGAACATGCCGGCCGACCAGGCGTCGTCCGGGAACAGCTCGTGTTCGAGCTCCAGCACCGGATCGATGTCCCACCAGCGCATCTCGCGCAGTACGGCAGTCGTGCTCGTCACTTCGGGGTGACCACCTTGTAGTTCTTCGGGACCTGGGCGTCGGGCCTGCGCAGGTAGAGCGGCTGCGGCGGCAGCAGTTCCGCGCCCGCGGCGAGACGCTCGGCGGCGAGGGCGGCCAGCGCACCGGCCGAAACGTGCTCGGGGCCCCGGGCGTCCGGGAACGCCTCCGGGTAGAGCACCGCGCCCGCGCCGACTACGGGGAGTCCGGAGAGCTGCTCGGCGATGTCGGCGGGCCGGTCGACGGCGGGCTCGGTGACGCGGGTACGGAAGTCCTCGTACCGCGCCCAGTACACCTCCTTGCGGCGGGCGTCCGTCGCGACGGCGAAGGGGCCTTCCAGGCCGTCCCGCCCGGCGGCGTACGCGAGTCCGTCCAGGGTGCAGAGCCCGTGCACGGGTACGGAGAGCACGGAGCCGAAGGTCGCGGCCGTGACCAGGCCGACCCGCAGCCCGGTGTACGGTCCGGGGCCGACGCCCACGACCACGTCCGTCACGGCGTCGAGTTTCACCCCGGCCTCGGCGAGGACCCGGTCGACGGCGGGCAGCAGCAGCTCCCCGTGCCTTCGGGCGTCGACCTGACCGGACTCGGCGACTACGGAGGTCCCGTCGTGAAGGGCGACGGTGACGGCGGGGGTGGCGGTATCCACGGCGAGCAGGAGCACGCAAACAGCCTACGGCTCCTTCGGCGGAGGCACGGCGTCCCGTCCGGCGTCCCGGAGCGACCTGTCCCGGCTGCTACCGTCACCGTGTACACGCGAGTACGACGTAAACGCTTGTACGACATACGGAAGCGAAAGGGGCGCGCACGGTGTCTAGGGGCAGCTCGGGAATCGTGGCCGGGCTCACTGCGGCGGCGCTCGCCGCGGTCGGTTTCCTGGCCTACCAGGCATCGGCGAACGCCCCCGACTCCGTCGCAGCGCCCAAGCCGAAGACCTCCAGCAGCGCGCCGGCCACCGGTCACGACAAGCCGGAGGACAGCAAGAAGCCTCCGGCCGAGCTTCCCGCCGGCTCCGGCACCGGGAAGCGTGTGGTGTACGCCCTGGAGGACCGTCAGGTCTGGCTGGTCGACGCCGACGAGGACGTGACCAGGACCTTCGAGGTCATGCCGAGCGCGCTGAATCCGAAGCCCGGGACGTACCAGGTGGGTACGCCGCGCTCGGGACCGCCGACCAGGGGCTCGGACGGCGTGATGATCGAGCACGTGGTGCGGTTCGCGATGGTGGACGGCGTGTCCGTGGGCTTCAGCGCGGCGGTGGACGGGTCGATGAAGAGCCCGGATCCGTCGTTGAAGACGGGTGGTGTGCGGATGTCCCGGGCCGACGGGGATGCGGTGTGGGAGTTCGCGACGGTACGCACGAAGGTGGTCGTCCTCCCGTAACGGCCTCCTGCCCGCGGCGGGTGGTTGTCCTCAATCGCCGGACGGGCTGGGCTTTCCGGCTATTGCGGACTTCTGCTCAGCCTGCCCGGGGCTCGGGGGCGGGACGGCCGCCGGGATCCTGTCGGCGGACGGCTTGGGCGGGGTCGAGACCGCCGTGGCTGCGGCGCATGCCGCCAGCAGGTCTCTCATCGATGGCGGCGGCGGCACTTCACGTTCGGCGGACGTCGTCATGGATGCCTCCTGGGGCTCCGGCGGAAGGCGTGGTTAGGTAGACCTAACCCGCTCTCGTCCTCCATGTGACCACGCCCGCCCCGCCCGGCGCAACAATTTGCCGACACCCTGTCGGAAAGTGCACTCGCGCGCTCAGCCCTCCAGCGCTTCCCGCGCCCCCCGCAGCCCCGCCCAGCGTGCGCCGATGCCGATCAGCGTCACCGAGCGCCGTTCGTCGTCCGTGTCGCCGACCGCGCGGTGGATCAGCACCTGCAGCCGGTCCTCCGACAGCTCCTCGACCTTGCCGTCGCCCCACTCCACGACCACCACCGACTCCGGCAGCGACACATCGAGGTCCAGGTCCTCCATCTCGTCGAGCCCGCCGCCCAGGCGGTACGCGTCGACGTGGACCAGCGCGGGACCACCGGTCAGCGAGGGGTGGACGCGGGCGATCACGAAGGTGGGGGAGGTGACGGCGCCCCGCACCCCGAGGCCCTCGCCGAGCCCCCGGGTCAGCGTCGTCTTCCCGGCGCCGAGCTCACCGGTGAGCATCACGAGGTCGCCGGGGCGCAGGACACCGGCGATCCGGCGGCCGAGGGCCTGCATCTGTTCGGGGGACTCGACGGCGAGACTCACGGTGACGGTGCCCGGCGCGGCGCCCTCGTCGGCCTCAGCCACCAGGCTGTTGTGCGGTGCTTCCATGCCCGCCAACGTTAGCCGTTGCCGGCACCGCACCGATGCGTACCAGCAGGTCCGCCAGTCGGTCCGTCACCGTTTCCGGGTGTTCCAGCATCACGAGATGCCCGGCGTCCGGGACGATGACCAGCTCGGCGTCCGGGAGGTGGTCCGCGATGGCCTCGCTGTGCGAGCTGGGCGTCACCAGGTCCTTGTCGCCCGCCAGGATCAGCACCGGGAGGTCACGGAAGGCGGGCACCGCGGAACTCTTGTCGTGTTCGGTGAAGGCCGGGTAGAACTCGGCGACCACATCGATCGGCGTGGACTCGATGAGCCGCTCGGCGAACCGTTCCACCGCCGGGTCCACGTCCCTCGAACCGAACGAGTACCGCTTGATCAGCCCGGCGAAGAGATCGGCGGTCGCCCGTCGGCCGCGCTCCACCAGCTCGGCCTGGGAGCCGAGCGCCCTGAGCACCCCGGGCAGTACCCGCCGCACCGCGTTCACGCCCGCGATCGGCAGCCCGAACGTGACCTCGCCGAGCTTTCCGCTCGATGTGCCGACGAAGGCGACGGCGGCGACCCGTTCCCGGATGAGCTGGGGGTACTGCTCGGCGAGCGCCATCATCGTCATTCCGCCCATCGAGTGCCCGACCAGCACCAGCCGGCCCTCGGGGGCGGCCGCGTCGATGACCGCCTTCAGATCGCGGCCGAGCTGGTCGATGCCGACCGTCACCCCGTCCGCCTGGGCCCGGCCCCGCTCGGAGCGGCCGTGGCTGCGCTGGTCCCAGTGGACGGTGCGGACCAGGCCCCGCAGCGCCGCCCGCTGGAAGTGCCAGGAGTCCTGGCTGAGGCAGTAGCCGTGGCTGAAGACGACGGTGACGGGCGCGGGCGCCTTGCGGCCGAAGAGCCTGCGGCGGCGCGTACCGGCCCCCGAGGCGGTGGCGGAGGCGCTGCTGCCGCTCTCCGCGCCTGCGGCAGTCCCCGGGCCGCCGTCCGGTTCGACCTCGTCGATCTCGTAGTACAGCTCGGTGCCGTCGTCGGCCGCGGCCCGGCCCGGCAGTCCGCGCAGCGAGCCGTACGGTCCCGAGGCGTCCAGCGCGAGTCTGGCCTTCCTGCGCATGCCCCGGCCCACGGTCAGCCGCTCGACGGCGACACCGGCGGCGGCGCCCGCGGCGATCACGCCTATGGCGGCTCCGGCGATCCCCGCCCGGCGCCAGCCGACCGCCGTAGCGGCGTCCGCCACCGCGTCCCCCGCGCTGATCTCGCTCACCGTGCCGCGCTCCTCGTCGGTCGTATCCGTCAGGTCAGGGCTGGTCTGTTCCGGTCGTGCTCAGATCGTGCCTGGTCAGGGGCGCCTGATCGGTCAGGACTCGGCCGGGGTGCCATGCAGATGGACGCGCGGCACACGGGTGCCGATCCGGGTGACGATCTCGTACGCGATCGTGTCGGCGGCCTGCGCCCAGTCCTCGGCGCTCGGCTCGCCGCGGTCGCCCGGGCCGAAGAGCACCGCTTCGCTGCCCACCTCGACCTCGTCCCCGTCGAGGTCGACGACGAACTGGTCCATGGCCACCCGGCCCGCGATCCGCCGCCATGCGCCGCCGACCAGGACGGGCGCGCGGCCGGAGGCGTGGCGCGGGATGCCGTCCGCGTAGCCGACCGGCACCAGGCCCAGGTTGGTCTCGGCGGAGGTCGTGTAGTGGTGTCCGTAACTGACCCCGTGACCGGCCGGGACCTGCTTGACCAGGGCGACCGACGCGACGAGCGTCATGACGGGGCGCAGCCCGAAGTCGGCCGGGGTGCCCAGCTCGGGGCTGGGCGAGATGCCGTACATCGCGATCCCGGTCCGTACGAGATCGAAGTGCGCCTCGGGGATCGTCAGCGTCGCCGGGGAGTTGGCGATGTGGCGCACCTCGGGGTCGACGCCCTCCTTCTCCGCGTACGCGAGCATGTCCCGGAAGACGTTCAGCTGGGCGGCGATGGAGGGGTGGCCGGGCTCGTCGGCGCAGGCGAAGTGGGACCAGAGGCCGGTGATCCTGACGGTGCCCGCGCTCTCGGCGGTGCGGGCGGCGGCGACCAGCTCGGGCCAGTCGGCGGGCTGGCAGCCGCCCCGCCCGAGGCCGGTGTCGGCCTTGAGCTGGATACGGGCCGCGATCCCGGCCTCCGTGGCCGCGGCGAGGACCTCGCGCAGGGCCCACATCCCGCTCACCGACACATCGATGTCGGCCTCGATCGCCTCGCGCCACGGCCCGCCCGGCGTCCACAGCCAGCACATCACCCGGCCGCCGAGCCCGGCCGCCCGCAGGGCGAGCGCCTCCTGCGGCGTCGCGGTGCCCAGCCAGGTCGCCCCGGCCTCCAGCGCGGCACGGGCGCAGGGCACCGCCCCGTGCCCGTACGCATCGGATTTCACGACGGCCATGAGTTGCGCGCCGGCCGCCCGCGCGCGCAGAGCGCGCACGTTGGCGCGCAGAGCGGCGAGGTCGATCTCGGCACGGGCTCGCATGGTCGCTGTCTCGTTCATCGCGCCCAGTCTCTCAGAGGCGTACGACAAGGCCCTCGGGCGGCGGGTCGGAAGGGGCCCGGCTACGGGGCCGTCCGGCGTGCCGGGGGTGCACACCCCAGCGCACCTCAGTGACGGCGCAGCTCGTGTTCCAGATGGTCCACGAGGACCGGGACATGGCTGTGCGGTACGTCCTTGACCGCCGTGACCAGCGTCACCGGGCCGCCCGCGCGGACCAGCTCCACCAGCTCCCCGACGGCCGCCGTGTGGACGGGATCGGCCAGCTCGGCGCGGTAGCGGTCGACGAAGTCGTCGTAGCGGGTGCCGCCGCGGTCCTCGTGATACCAGGCGCGCAGCTCGTTCGACGGGGTGACGTCCTTGAGCCACTTGTCGATCCGGGCCCGGTCCTTGGCCACGCCCCGCGGCCAGAGCCGGTCGACGAGGACGCGGGTGCCGTCGCCGTCCTCCTGCGGGTCGTACACCCGGCGTACGCGCACCTCGCTGCTTGCGTTGCTGCCCACGGTCGCCCCTCCTGCCTGTCGGCGTGTGACTGCGCCCAGGATCACTCAGGCCCGTACATCCCGCCACGCCGCCGGGATCGCGTCGGCGACGTCCAGAGCCGCGACGGGGGCGCCGTCGGCGGCGTGGCGGGCGGCCAGGCCGTGCAGATACGCGCCGACGGACGCGGCGTCGCGCGGGGCGAGGCCTGCCGCCAGCAGGGAGCCCGTCAGACCGGAGAGGACGTCGCCGCTGCCGGCCGTGGCCAGCCAGGAGGTGCCGGTCGGGTTGATCCGTACGGGAGTGTCCCCGGCGTCGGTGGCGACCAGGGTCGTCGACCCCTTGAGCAGGACCGTGGCCCGGAAGCGGGCTGCCAGCTCCCGTACGGCGGCGAGCCGCCCCGCCTCGACCTCCTCGCGCGGGACGCCGAGCAGTGCGGCGGCCTCCCCGGCGTGCGGGGTGAGGACGGTCGGCGCGGTGCGCGAGCGTACGGTGTCGGCGTCCAGCAGCCGCAGCCCGTCCGCGTCGACGAGCACCGGGGCGTCCGCCTCCAGCACGTCACCGACCGCCTCGACGGCCTCCGTTCCGTCACCGAGCCCGGGCCCGACGACCCAGGCCTGCACCTGTCCCGCCTTCGACGGCGGCCCCGCGTGGACCAGCGCCTCCGGATGGCGGGCGATCACCGCGCCGCCGCCGGGACCGACGTACCGCACGGCTCCCGCACCGCCCCGCAGCGCCCCGGAGACGGCCAGCACCGCCGCGCCGGGATACCGCGCCGACCCCGCGACGATCCCGACGACGCCCCGCCGGTACTTGTCGCTCTCGCTGCTCGGCTCCGGCAGCAGCGCGGCGACGTCCGCGTACTGCAGCGCCTCCAGGTCGGGCACGGCGGGCAGTTCGGGCCCGAGCCCGATGTCGACGAGGTGCAGCGCGCCCGCCAGACCGGCGGCCGGGTCGATGAGCAGCCCCGGCTTGTACGTACCGAAGGTCACGGTCGCATCGGCACGCACCGCGTCACCGAGCACCTCGCCCGTATCGGCCTCGACCCCGCTGGGCAGATCGACGGCGAGGACGGCGGCGCCGGTCGCGTCGAAGGCCCGCACCAGCGCGGCGGCGTCGGGGCGCAGCCCGCCGCGCCCGCCGATACCGGTGATCCCGTCGACGACGAGATCGACATGCCCGCCCCAGACAGCACCCGACGCGAGCAGCGCCGGGTCCGCGTCCGCCACACGTCCGCCCGCCGCGAGCAGTGCCGCGAGGCCGGACTCGTGGGCGCGGCCCGGCGAGGTGAGTACGGCGTGCACGCCCGCGCCCCGGCGGGCCAGCCGGGCGCCCGCGTACAGCGCGTCGCCCCCGTTGTCGCCGCTGCCGATGAGGAGGACGACGCGGGACCCGTACACCCTTCCGCGCCGTCGCAGCACATCGGCGCAGGCCGCCGCGAGCCCGGCCGCGGCCCGCTGCATCAGGGCGCCCTCGGGCAGCCGCGCCATCAGGGCCCGCTCGGCGGCCCGTACGGTCTGAACGCTGTACGCAGTACGCATGTGCTCAACCCTCCGCGATCACCACGGCCGACGCCACTCCCGCGTCATGGCTGAGCGAGACGTGCCACTGCCGTACACCGAGCTGGGCCGCGCGCGCGGCGACCGTGCCGCTCACCCGCAGCCGGGGCTGCCCGCTGTCCTCGACGTACACCTCGGCGTCCGTCCACAGCAGACCGCTCGGCGCCCCGAGCGCCTTCGCGAGGGCTTCCTTGGCGGCGAACCGCGCGGCGAGCGAGGCGATCCCGCGCCGCTCGCCGCTGGGCAGCAGCAACTCGCTCTCCAGGAAGAGCCGGTCGGCCATCTGCGGCGTACGCTCCAGCGCCGCGTCGAACCGTTCGATCTCGGCCACATCGATCCCGACCCCGATGATCACGCGTGTTCCTTCTCTGCTCGCTACTCCACGGTCACGGACTTCGCCAGATTGCGCGGCTGGTCCACGTCGTTGCCGCGGGCCGTCGCCAGTTCGCAGGCGAAGACCTGCAGCGGGACGGTCGACACCAGCGGCTGAAGCAGCGTAGGCGTAACGGGAATCCGGATCAGGTGGTCGGCGTACGGGACGACCGCCTCGTCGCCCACCTCGGCGATGACGATGGTGCGGGCACCGCGGGCCCGGATCTCCTGGATGTTCGACACGATCTTGTCGTGCAGGACCGACCGGCCGCGCGGCGAGGGCACGACCACGACGACCGGAAGGTCGTCCTCGATGAGCGCGATCGGCCCGTGCTTGAGCTCACCCGCTGCGAATCCCTCGGCGTGCATGTACGCGAGTTCCTTGAGCTTCAACGCGCCTTCCAGGGCGACCGGGTAGCCGACGTGGCGGCCCAGGAAGAGCACGGTGTCGTGGTCGGCGAGGGAGCGGGCCAGCGCGCGTACCGGTTCCATGGTCTCCAGGACCTGTTCGACCGCCCCGGAGATCTCGGAGAGCTGGCGGATGACGATCCGGATCTCGTCGGCCCACTTCGTACCGCAGATCTGCCCGAGGTACAGGGCGACGAGGTAGCAGGCGACCAGCTGGGTGAGGAACGCCTTGGTGGAGGCGACGGCGACTTCGGGCCCGGCGTGCGTGTAGAGCACGGCGTCGGACTCGCGCGGGATGGTGGAGCCGTTCGTGTTGCAGATGGCGAGGACCTTCGCACCCTGTTCGCGGGCGTGCCGCAGGGCCATCAGGGTGTCCATCGTCTCGCCGGACTGCGAGATCGCGATCACGAGGGTGCGGTGGTCGAGGATCGGGTCGCGGTAGCGGAACTCGCTGGCCAGCTCGGTCTCGCAGGGAATCCTGGTCCAGTGCTCGATGGCGTACTTGGCGATCATCCCGGCATGGAACGCGGTGCCGCAGGCGACGATGACGACCTTGTCGACCTCCCGGAGCTCGCGGGGGGAGATCCGTACCTCGTCGAGATGGAGCGTGCCCGCACCGTCGATCCGCCCGAGGAGCGTGTCGGTGACGGCCTTGGGCTGTTCGGCGATCTCCTTGAGCATGAAGTAGTCGTGGCCGCCCTTCTCGGCGGCGGAGACGTCCCAGTCCACGTGGTACTTGTGCACCTCGGCGGGGTGTCCGTCGAAGTCGGTGACGGTGACGCCCTCCCGGCGCAGCTCCACCACCTGGTCCTGGCCCAGCTCGATCGCGGAGCGGGTGTGCGCGATGAACGCGGCCACGTCGGAGGCCAGGAAGGCCTCGTCCTCCCCCACGCCCACCACGAGCGGCGAGTTGCGCCGGGCCCCGACCACGGTGTCCGGGGCGTCCGCGTGCACGGCGACGAGGGTGAAGGCGCCCTCCAGCTGTCGGCAGACCTGCCGCATCGCCTCCGCCAGGTCCGAGCAGGACGAGAACGCCTCGGCGAGGAGGTGGGCGACGACCTCGGTGTCGGTCTCGGAGGCCAGGTCGTGGCCACGCTCGGCGAGTTCGGCGCGCAGGACGGCGAAGTTCTCGATGATCCCGTTGTGCACGACGGCGACGCGGCCCGCGTTGTCGAGGTGCGGATGGGCGTTGGCGTCGGTGGGGGCGCCGTGGGTGGCCCAGCGGGTGTGCCCGATCCCGGTGGTCCCGGCCGGGAGCGGCGCCTCGGCCAGCGTCTTCTCCAGATTGACGAGCTTCCCGGCCTTCTTCGCGGCGGCCAGGCCGCCGTCGGCGAGGACGGCGATGCCCGCCGAGTCGTAGCCCCGGTATTCGAGGCGCTTGAGACCCGCGACGACGACGTCCTGCGCCGACTGTCCACCGACGTATCCGACGATCCCGCACATACCGTTCCCTTCCTGGTGGCCCGCCCCCTCTTTCCTCGCATAGTCGCAGAATGCGAACGCCACGGCAGAGTTCCGGCCTGTCGGGCATATCGATCCGGTCCGGCACATCAAGCCCGTCCGGCGATTGAGGACAAAGCGCGTCCGAAGGTCGCACACCCGCCCACCGCACCGGCCGCCGTGTTCGGCCCCGAGGCGAAAGCCGCCCGCGACGCGTGCTCGGAAACCCCGGCCCCGCGCAGTTCCGCCGCACCCCCGCCCGCAGCCCGAAGCCGGCCACGGTGACCGGCGCCGGTGCGGGCCTCAGCCGGTTTTCCCCGGCCTACAACCAAGCGCCTTCCCCACGAGTCGTGATCGTCGGCAGTCATATTCCGCCACAGACGATCAAGACCGAAGGAACGCATGAACCGACCCAGAGGCACGACGGTCGCCACGGCCGCCGCCGTCGTGCTCGCCACCGCGGGCGGCCTGCTCACCGTGGCCGCCGCCCCCGCCTCCGCCGCCGTGACCTGCGCATCGCCTGTCTTCAAGCGGACGTTCTACGCGAACACCACCTTCTCCGGGACCCCCAAGGGCACGGACTGCGACTCCGCGATCGACCAGAACTGGGGCACCGGCGCACCCGGCTACAAGGGCATGCCCGCCAACAACTTCGGCGTCCGCTGGGCCATGACCCGCGACTTCGGCTCCGGCGGGCCCTTCACCTTCACCGCCTCCTCCCGCGACGGCATCCGCGTCTACCTCGACGGCGCCCGCAAGGTCGACGTGTGGAAGAACGTCTCCACCACCGTCTCCAAGACGGTCAACGTGACCATCCCCTCGGGCAAGCACAGTCTCCGCGTCGATTTCGTCAACTGGACCGGCGCCGCCAACGTCAAGTTCGCGTACGCTCCCCGCACTTCGGCGACCGTAGACAAGGTCAAGCCGCTCGTCCCGGCCGGGACCACCGTCACCTACAGCACGGCGACCACGTCCACGAAGGTCAGCTGGGGCAAGAACAAGGAGATGGACCTCGCCGGGTACCGCGTGTACCGGCGGCTGAAGGGCGCCTCCTACCCCTCGAAGCCGATCGCGACGACGACGTCCACCTCGTACACCGACACGACCGTCCCGAAGGACGGCTACGTCTACTACTACGAGGTCCGCGCCTACGACAAGGCCGGCAACACCTCCTCGGGCACCGCCGACCTCGGCATCACCACTGTCGACCGGACCGCCCCCGCCGCCCCGAAGGGCGTCGAGGACAACTGGGCCATGGGCTACCCGACCAAGATCACCCTCTACTGGGACAGCAATACGGAATCCGACCTCGCCGGGTACCACGTGTACCGCTCGACGTCCACCCCGGTCGCCCTCACCCCCGAGAACCGGCTGACCGGCGACACGTTGTCGGGAGGCGGTTACACCGGTCCCCTGCCGCAGACCGGCGACATCTACTACTACGTCGTCACCGCCGTCGACACGCACGGCCACGAGTCGGCAGCATCCGGCACAGCGGAGTACTACACCGACGACCTGACGGGCCCGGTGGACACCGCCCTCAACGCGCGGGGCGCGGAGAGCGAGGCAGGTGTCACGCTGACCTGGGACGCCTCCGAGCACACCAGTGCCGACTTCGCCGGGTACCTGGTCATCCGGTATGCCCGGTCGGCCACCGGGACCGTCCGCGAGGAGGTCGGCAAGGGGGTGAAGGGCACCACCTTCACCGACGCCGCCCCGCCGCCCGGCGTCACGTACACCTACCGGGTGGTCGCCCTGGACCACGAAGGAAACGGGGGCACCCCGTCCGGTGAGGTCGTCGTCGACGTTGTGGGCAACACAACCGCCCCCGCAGCGGTCAGCGGCGTGACCGCCACCCCGAAGGAGAACGGCGTCACCCTCTCCTGGGACGCGAGCGGCGAGCCCGGCTTCGACCACTACCGCGTGCTGCGCGGCACCCTCGCCACCGACGGGCAGTGGACGTACACCCCCGTGCAGGACCCCTGGACCCTGCGGCCCCGGGAGATCACGGAGACGACGTTCCACGACATGGTGCCGGCCGACGGACAGCAGGCGCGCTACGCCGTCGTCGCCGTCGACCAGTACGGCAACCGGCTCGCCCCGGACACCGGCGCGACCGTCACCGACGTCACCGCGCTGGACCTCCGCCCGACCGCCCCGCCCGCGACCGGTGCCCCGTTCAGCTACCTCAGCGCGGACAGCGGCGGCCGGATCTTCTGGGGCCTCACCAGCATCGAGAACGAGAACGGCAGCAAGGTCTCCGCCCTCCTCGTCCGCCGCTGGAACCCGCAGACGAAGCAATTCGACCTGATCGGCGGCAAGCCCGGGGACGGCTCCAGCGACCGCTTCTGGGACCCCACCCAGCCGGCCGCCACCACGGTGTACTACCGCGTCTCGGTCCTCTACGAGGACGGCACCGAGTCGGGCGCGAGCGAAGTCGCCGCCGTGACCTACTGAGCCCGGCGCGGTCCGCGCACACCGCGCCACGGGGGGACTGGAAGCCGAGCTTCCGGTCCCCCTCGCGTCCCCCTCCTCCTCCCTCCCCCTCCTCCTCCCTCCGCTCCGAGGACTGTCATGTCTCCCACCGCTCCCCCGATACGCGCGGAGTTCGACCCGTGCGTCAACATCCCCTCGCTCGCCGATCTCCGGGCGGCCGTACGCAACGACGACTGGCCGTCCGTCGAGGCGTACTTCGACTTCCTCGACCATGAGGACGACCGGGCGATCGCATCGGGCGTCCTCTACGACCTCAGCTCCTGTGAGCGCTTCCTGGAGCGAACCGTCGCCGAGCACCCCGGGTCCGCACTTGCCCGGACCCTCCTGGCCATCCGGTACATCGGCGTCGGCTGGGACATCCGCAGCTCCTATCGCGCAGAACACGTCTCGCAGGACCAGTTCCGGCAGTTCCACGAGTGGCTGCGGCGCGCGGAGAAGCTGCTCATCGACGTGTGCGCCGAGCACCCCACGTACGCACTGGCCTGGGCGACCCGTCTGACCACCGCGCGAGGGCTCGAACTCGGGCAGAGCGAGGCGCGGCGGCGTTACGACCGGCTGGCCGAGCACCACCCGCACCACATCTACGGGCAGACCCTGCTGCTCCAGCAGCTGTGCCCGAAGTGGGGCGGCAGCTGGGAGGAGGCGGAGGGGTTCGCCCGCGCCTGTCTGGAGTCGGCGCCCCCGGGCAGCCACGCGGGCCGGCTCATCGCCGAGCTGCACCTGGAGCGCTGGCTGGACAGCGTCGAGGACCGCCACAGCGACTACCTGCGCTCGACCCGGGTCCGGGACGACATCCTGGCCGCCGCCGCCCTCTCCGTACAGCACCCCGACTACCGGCCCGGCTTCCACTGGGTCGGCGACCACAACGACTTCGCCGGGGCGCTGAGCCTGGGCGGCCACCACGGCGAAGCCGCGCCGTTCTTCCGCACCCTCGGCAACAAGGCCACCGCATCGCCCTGGGATTACGTCGGTGACAAAGAGGTCCAGTTCCTCAAGCACCGCAAGACCGCACTGTCGAAGGGCTGAGCCGATGTCCCAGGAATCCACCGAGCACAGAGCCGCCGCGGCCCTCGACCCGCACATCCGTGAGACCGAGGTCGACGGCATCCGTACGGTGCTGGCCGCGGCTCCCGGGCCGGTCACCGCGGGTCTCTTCTTCCGCGTCGGAGTCGCCGACGAGACCCTCGCCACCACCGGCATCACCCACCTCGTCGAACACCTCGCGCTGCACCGCCACGGCGTGTCCGACCTGCACTACAACGGCGCCACCGCCGCCACGTACACGCTCTTCCACGTCACCGGCACGCCGGAGGAGGTCACCACCTACCTCAACGGTGTCTGCGCGGCCCTGCGCGACCTGCCGATGGAGCGGCTGGAGACCGAGCGCGAGATCCTGCGCACCGAGGCGGCGGGCCGCAGCACCGGCCCCAACCACCAGCTCCCGCTGTGGCGTTACGGCGCCCAGGGCTACGGGCTCGGCAGCTACAGCGAGCTCGGCACCTGGCATCTGACGGCCGACGCCGTACGCGACTGGGCGCGCACCCGCTTCACCCGTGACAACGCCGTGCTGTGGATCACCGCCGAAACCGTGCCGGACGGCCTGGACCTCGCCCTCCCGGCAGGCACGCCACAGCCGCTGCCCGCCCCGACGTCGGCGCTCCCCATCACGCCCGCGTACATCACGGGCGACAGCGGCGGCGTCGTCCTGGACGGCATAGTCCGGCGCTCGACGGCCGCGTCGCTCTTCACCGAGGTGCTCAGCCGTGCGCTCTTCGCGGACCTGCGCCAAAAGGGCGGCTACTCGTACACCGCCGACGCCGGGTACACCCCACGCGACAACGACTTCGCGACCGTCACCGCCTTCGCCGACGCGCTCCCGAAGAAGCACGGCGCGGTGGTCGGCGGCTTCGTCGACACCCTGGCCCGTCTGCGGGCCGGCACCATCGAGCAGTCCGAACTCGACTCGGCCCGCGCCAAGTTCCTCAAGCAGTACGACGCCCCGGACGTCGGCGCGTCCCGGCTGCCCTCGTACGCCCTGAACCTGCTGACCGGGCACCGCAACCTCAGCCCCGATGAGCACCGGGCCGAGATCGCCGCCGTCACCCTCGACGACCTGCGCGAGGTCGCCCGCGAGCTGCACTCCACGGCGCTGCTCCAGGTCCCCGGCCGGGGCGCCGACTGGGCCGGTTTCACCGAGGCCCCCCAATGGTCCACCCGGACCGATACGAGCGCGGGCAGCCGGCACCGTTCGCTTGAGGACGACTCCGTCCTGTTGACGGTGTCTCCCGTGGCGGTGTCCCTGACCACCCGCTCCGGCCCGGTCGTCGTCCGGTACGAGGACTGCGCGGCCCTGCTCGTCCACCCGGACGGCGGCCGTCACCTCACGGGGCACGACGGTTTCCAGGTCCGCGTCGAGCCCACGCTGTACAAGGACCTCACGCCGAGCCGCCTGGCCGTGATCGACGCGGGCGTACCGTCCTCGGCGGTGGTCCACATGCCGCAACGCGACCCGGACCGCATCCCTCGCCCCCAGCGGCGGGACAGCCGCCCGAGTGGCAGACCGCAGTCCAAGGGCGCGCGGCTGGTGGGGCGGCTACTCCGGAGCGTCCTCATCCAGCTGTCCGGCTTCGCGACGACGATCTGGGGCCTGATCGCCACGGTGGCCATGGTCATGGAGCTGAAGGAGCCGGACCCGGACGCGGTCACGATCATCCTGATCTGGCTGCTGATCATCCCGCCGCTGGCCCTGTTCATCGCGCTGCGCAGGAGCCGCGACAAGCGGGGCGGCTGACCGCCGCGTGCCGCCCGGTACCCCGTGGGGGGGGGGAAGTGCCGGGCGGCACTCCGTGACCCTGTGAACCTTTCCGGGCCCTGCGGGCAACAAGGGGTGACACGCTCACCCACCGAGCCCCCAGGAGCCGATGTGACCGGACCACCAGCCGGCCCCGAGGACGATGCCGAGGTCGTCGCGCAGTCGCTGGAGCACCCCGAGGTCTTCGCCGGGCTCTACGACTGCCACGCCCCGGACATCCACCGGTATGCCGCCCGCCGCCTCGGGGAGGGCGCTGCGGACGACATCACGGCGGAGACGTTTCTCATCGCCTTCCGCTCCCGGCGCCGTTACGAGAGCACGCACCGCAACGCCCGCCCCTGGCTGTACGGCATCGCCGCCAACCTCATCGGCAAGCACCGGCGCAGCGAGGAACGCGGGCTGCGGGCGCTGGCCCGTACCGGTCAGGACCCGGTCGCCGCGTCCTGGAGCGACCGCTGCGACGACCGGATCGCCGCGCAGGCGCCGCTGGCCGGGGCGCTCGCCTCGCTCTCGCCGGGCGACCGCCATGTGCTGCTGCTCGTCGCCTGGGCCGACCTCGGGTACCAGGAGGTCGCCGAGGCACTGGGCATCCCGCTCGGCACCGTACGGTCCCGGCTCAACCGTGCCCGCCGCAAGGTCCGTGAGGCGCTCCATATGGACCCCTCGTTCACGCCCGACGTCATGGAGCTGACTCCGTCATGGACGAAATGACCCAGCTGCGCGAGCTGCGCGCGGACGCCCCCGTTCCCGACCGTTCCGCCCTGGCCCCGGGCCGGCTGCGGCTCACCGAGGCCGCCGCATCGGGCCGCCGTGCGCGCCGGCTGAGGGCCGACTGGCGGATCGCCTCGATCGGCGCGGCCGCGGCGATCACCGTGGCGGCCGTCCTCGGCACCCAGATCGTCGACGCCGCCGCCCCCGCCCGCTCCGGACCCGCTTCGAGCGCGGGAGACCTGCGGCTGGACAGCGCGGCCGAGGTGCTGAACCGGGCCGCCGACGCACTGGAGGAGCGGGAGGCGGCCCCGGAGCCGCGCGACGACCAGTGGATCTACACCAGGACGGTGATGGCCCAGCCGGAGACCTCGGGCCGTGTCCGCTTCTCCTACGAACCCGACAGCTGGGTTCCGTACGACAACTCCGCCGCGGCCCAGAACGGCAAGGACGACGACTACCGCACGTCCCGCCAGATCTACCGGGCCGCCGATGAGCTGCCCGACGACCCCGCACAACTGCTGGACAAGGTCCGCTCGTTCTACCCGACGGGCCACACCGAGGAGAGCCCGCCGGAGGGGCGGGCCCAGCAAAGCTTCCGCGCGATGGGGCTGATGGTCGAGGCGTACCCGATCGCACCGGACGCCCTCGCCCGGATCTACCGGGCCCTGGCCACCGTCCCCGGGATCCACGTCACCGATCACCTGGTGAAGGACGCCGCCGGACGCGAGGCCATCGCCATCACCCGGAAGGAGGACGGCAGGCACGAGCAGCGGGAGATCCTCCTCGACCCGCAGGACTTCGGCTACGCCGGAATGCGCTTCGTCGTCACCAAGGACTACACGTACCGAATCCCCGCGGGCAGGACGAAGATCCCGGCGCAGGAGTTCAGGGCCGGGCAGATCGTGATGAGCGAAGCCCGCGTCGAGGCTGCCGTCGTCGATGCCAAGGGCGACAAGCCCTGACGCCGCGCGGGCCACGCCCCGGGCCGATGTCCGCCACAGGGGTGCGGACACCGGCCCTGCCCTGTACTCAGAAAAGTGGGCACACAGCCATGGCCGGCAGGCCCGGAACGAGCCCTTTCGTCTCCTCACGTGACCGACCCCACCCCCCACTCCGTCAAAACTCCCGCAACAATGAACACGTGATCACTTCGCCGCCACGGAGCACCCACCGACGCACCGAGCACGCGTCGACGCCGTACGTCGACCTGTCCCGCGCCGAGTGGAGCGCCCTGCGCGACAAGACTCCGCTGCCGCTGACCGCCGCCGAGGTGGAGCAGCTGCGCGGGCTCGGGGACGTCATCGACCTCGACGAGGTACGGGACGTCTACCTGCCGCTCTCGCGGCTCCTCAACCTCTACGTCCAGGCCACCTCGGGCCTGCGCGGCGCCCTGAACACCTTTCTCGGGGACGCGGGCAACGGGCACGGAGCGCAGCGCGGAACCCCGTTCGTCATAGGGGTCGCGGGCAGCGTCGCGGTCGGCAAGTCGACCAGTGCCCGCATCCTCCAGGCGCTGCTGGCCCGCTGGCCCGAGCATCCGCGCGTCGAGCTGGTGACCACCGACGGGTTCCTGCTGCCGATGAAGGAGCTCCGGGCGCGCGGGCTGATGTCGCGCAAGGGGTTCCCCGAGTCGTACGACCGGCGGGCGCTGACCCGTTTCGTCGCCGACATCAAGGCCGGCAAGGACGAGGTGACGGCGCCCGTCTACTCGCACCTGATCTACGACATCGTGCCGGGCGAGCGGCTGACGGTACGCCGCCCCGACATCCTGATCGTCGAGGGCCTCAACGTGCTGCAGCCCGCGCTGCCCGGCAAGGACGGCCGTACCAGGGTCGGGCTCGCCGACTACTTCGACTTCAGTGTGTACGTGGACGCGCGGGCCGAGGACATCGAGACCTGGTACCTCAACCGCTTCCGCAAGCTGCGCGAGACCGCGTTCCAGAACCCGTTCTCGTACTTCCGCAAGTACACCCAGGTCTCCGAGGAGGAGGCCATGGAGTACGCGGCGACGATGTGGCGGACCATCAACGAGCCCAATCTGGTGGAGAATGTCGCGCCCACCCGGGGCCGTGCCACCCTGGTGCTGCGCAAGGGCCCGGACCACAAGGTCCAGCGGCTGTCCCTGCGCAAGCTCTGAGCCTTCGACACCTTCTGGGAGTGGCCGCGTGCTGCATCTGCGCCTGATCGTCCCCGCCTACCGCACGGGCGAGGTGGTGCACCTGGTGGAGAGCACCGTCGGTACGACCCATCTCGTGGTGATGCCCGGGGCCGCCCGCAGCCCGGCCGGTGACCTGGTGCTGTGCGATGTGGCCCGCGAGGCGGGCGACGGGCTGATCAGCGCGCTGCGCAGGCTCGACATCGACAAGTCCGGTTCGATCACCGTCGAGAACATGGACCTGACGCTCTCCGCGCACGCCGACCGGGCCGAGGCGGAGGCGCCGGGCGAGGGTGCGGACGCGGTGCTGTGGGAGGAGCTGACGGACGCCACCCACGAGGAGTCGACGTTCAGCGTCACCTATGTGGCGTTCCTCGCGGTCGCGACGATGCTCGCCGCCTGCGGTGTGATGCTCGACAACGCGATCCTGATCGTGGGCGCGATGGCGGTCGGCCCGGAGTTCGGACCGCTGGCCGGGATCTCCACGGCCCTGGTGCAGCGCGCCCCGCGCCTGGTGTGGCGGTCGCTGGTGGCGTTGATCGGCGGTTTCGCCGTCGCGATGGTGCTGACGGTCGGCTTCGCCTGGCTGATGGACGCCTTCGGGCTGTTCAACCGCTCGATGATCGAGGCGGCCCGGCCCAACACGGCGTTCATCTGGAAGCCGGACGCGATGTCGTTCGTGGTGGCGTTCCTGGCCGGCACCGCCGGGACGCTGTCGCTCACCTCGGCGAAGTCCGGGGCGCTGATCGGGGTCGCCATCTCGGTGACGACCGTACCGGCGGCGGCCAACGCGGCGGTGGCGTTCAGCTACAGCGACTACAGCCAGATGTCGGGCTCCACGACCCAGCTGCTGGCGAACCTCGGCGGAATCGTGGCCGCGGGAACCCTGACCCTGCTGGTCCAGAAGGCCCTGTGGGCAGCACACCGCCGCCGGACGGACTACGTTGCGAGCCCGTCCGGCGAGTGACACGGACAACCCGTGACCGTTGCGGCCACGCCGGGCAGGGCTACCCGAGCGCGGACTTCACCACGTCGGCCAGCCGGCCGGCGACTGCCCGTGCCTGGTCGATGTCGGCCGCCTCGACCATGACGCGTACCAGCGGCTCCGTGCCCGACTGGCGCAGCAGCACGCGCCCGGTGGAACCCAGCTCGCGCTCGGCCTCGGCGACCGCGGCGGCCAGCTCCGGGGAGGACCCGACGCGGGACTTGTCGACGTCACGGACGTTGATCAGCAGCTGCGGCAGCCGCTGCATGACACCGGCCAGCTCGGCGAGCGTACGGCCGGTGGCGGCGACCCGGGCCGCCAGCAGCAGGCCCGTCAGCGTGCCGTCGCCGGTCGTGGCGTGGTCCAGGACGATGACGTGGCCGGACTGCTCGCCGCCCAGAGCGTAGCCCTCGGCCTTCATCGACTCCAGTACGTAACGGTCGCCGACGGCGGTCTGGACGAGCTGGATGCCCTCGCGCTCCATCGCGATCTTGAAGCCGAGGTTGGACATGACCGTGCCGACCACGGTGTCCTTGCGCAGCTGCCCGGCCTCGCGCATGGCGAGGGCGAGGACGGCCAGGATCTGGTCGCCGTCGACCTCCTCGCCCGCGGCGTCCACGGCGAGGCAGCGGTCGGCGTCGCCGTCGTGCGCGATGCCGAGGTCGGCGCCGTGCTCGACGACGGCGGCCTTCAGGAGCTCCAGGTGGGTGGAGCCGCAGCCGTCGTTGATGTTCAGGCCGTCCGGCTCGGCACCGATCGTGACGACCTCGGCGCCCGCCCGGGTGAAGGCCTCGGGCGAGACCCGGGAGGCCGCGCCGTGTGCCTCGTCGAGGACGACCTTCACGCCGTCGAGACGGTTCGGGAGGACGGTGATGAGGTGGCCGACGTACCGGTCGAAGCCCTCCGCGTACTCGGTGACGCGCCCTACACCGGCACCGGTCGGGCGCTCCCAGGGCTCACCGGTGCGGTGCTGCTCGTAGACCGTCTCGATCCGGTCCTCCAGCTCGTCGGCGAGCTTGTGACCGCCACGGGCGAAGAACTTGACACCGTTGTCCGGCATGGCGTTGTGGCTGGCGGAGAGCATCACGCCGAGGTCGGCGCCCAGCGCACCGGTGAGGTACGCCACCGCGGGGGTGGGCAGCACACCGACCCGCAGGACGTCCACGCCCGCGCTCGCGAGACCGGCCACGATGGCGGCCTCCAGGAACTCTCCGGACGCACGTGGGTCACGCCCCACCACGGCTGTCGGCCGATGCCCCTCAAAGGTGCCCGCCTCGGCAAGCACATGCGCCGCAGCGACCGAGAGACCGAGCGCAAGCTCAGCCGTCAGATCCGCATTGGCGACACCGCGCACACCGTCCGTGCCGAAGAGTCGTCCCACTGGTGTCCTCCGAAGATGCTCCGAAACCGCAAAACAAAACAAACCAAAGCGCATGAACGCCTTATGCCGTTATACGCCCGGGGGTGCCGATAGACGAACGCCCCGGCAAGCACGAGGTGTGCCGCCGGGGCGAACGTGTAAAGCAGATGAGCAGGCGGTTTAGCGCTTGCTGTACTGCGGGGCCTTACGGGCCTTCTTGAGACCGGCCTTCTTGCGCTCGACCGCACGGTCGTCGCGGGAGAGGAAGCCGGCCTTCTTCAGCGGGGCGCGGTTGTTGTCCACGTCCGCCTCGTTCAGCGCGCGGGCGACGCCGAGGCGCAGGGCGCCGGCCTGACCCGAGACGCCGCCACCCGAGATGCGGGCGATGACGTCGTAGCGGTTGTCGAGCTCGAGCACCTTGAAGGGCTCGTTGACTTCCTGCTGGTGCACCTTGTTGGGGAAGTAGTCCTCAAGGGTGCGACCGTTGATCTTCCACTTGCCGGTGCCCGGAACGATCCGGACGCGGGCGATGGCGTTCTTCCGACGGCCAAGGCCGGCGGCAGGCTGCGGGTCGCCGAAGCGGGAGGCCAGCGACTCGCTGGTGTACTCGCCCTCGACGGGAACCTCGGACTCGAAGGTGGTCACCTCAGCGAAAACCTCTTCGCCCTCGGTGCCCTCGACGGGGTTCTCAACAGTGGTCTCGGCCACGATTCTCCTCAGATCTTTCTTTTGGTCTTGGGGGGAGGCCGGAACTACTGCGCGACCTGGGTGATCTCGAACGGGACCGGCTGCTGAGCAGCGTGCGGGTGCTGGTCGCCCGCGTAGACCTTGAGCTTCGAGAGCATCTGACGGCCCAGGCTGTTCTTGGGGATCATGCCCTTGATGGCCTTCTCGACAGCCTTCTCGGGGCTCTTGGCGAGCAGCTCGTCGTAACGGACGGAGCGGAGACCACCCGGGAACCCGGAGTGGCGGTACGCCATCTTCTGGGTCTTCTTGTTGCCGGAGAGGTGAACCTTCTCGGCGTTGATGATGATGACGAAGTCGCCCATGTCCATGTGGGGGGCGTAAATCGCCTTGTGCTTGCCGCGGAGGAGGTTCGCAGCCGTGGTGGCCAGACGACCCAGGACGATGTCCTGCGCGTCAATGATGTGCCACTGGCGCGTCACATCGCCGGGCTTGGGGCTGTACGTACGCACTTCGTAGCCTTCGCTTCTTCAGTGGATGAGGTCCAGACACATGGCACCCCTGAAGCGATCATGCAGCTGGGGCCCACAATGCCGGGAACACTGTCCGTATGCGAGCCACTGGTAACTGCTCCAGAGAACCTACGTAAGGGCTCTTCGCGTGAGAACGACGAAGCCGATACGTATAACAACCCCTGACAGTACCCGCACCGACCGGGACGGGTCAAAACAGCCCCGGCCCCGCTGCCACGCCTGGCTTCCGGTCACCCCGGAAACCCGTCTCCCGACCGCCCCGAAGTCAGTCCCCGGCCACCGCGAACAGCTCCTCGGCAACCTCGACGACCAGCGACCGGTCGAACCAGTCGCTCAGCACATCCAGATCACCACACGAGACGATCCGCTCCCGCACCTGCTCCGACACCACGACACCCCGCTTGGACAAAATCCGCAAAATATCCTCGGCGCGCCCCTCGGCGCGCCCCTCGGACCGCAGTCGCTCGGACGTCTCCGAGCGGAAGAAAGAGAGGTCGACAGACATCAGATCCCTCCAGATCTGTGCGGCCGGAGCGGAGCCCAGGCCGAGTTCGGTGAGTTCGGCGAAGATCATCGCGGTGTCGTCGTCAACGGTCTGCAGCGCGGCAGCCAGCGCCTTCAGTATGGCACCGGCGTTTGGATCCTTACCATGCGTGACGGCCGAGAGCGTGGCGAGGGGAATGTCCCTGGCGGCCTCGTCCGGGTCGGTCACGACCGGCACGTTGTGCGGCCCCAGCACCAGCGGGCGGAGCGAAAGCGTCGGCCATGCCGTGGGGCCGATGTCCACCGTCCGCGCCGCCCACTCGGCCGTGGTCCTGTCCTGGCATGTCACCAGGAGCAGCGGAGGGAGCCGGTACTTCGCGTAGAGGTGGGCCACGTAGTACGCCCAGCTGCCCGGTTTCGCCCGGTCCTTCTTGCCTTGTGCCTCCACCGCCAGCAGATAGCTGTCGCCCTCGGCCGCGTCGATCCGCAGCAGGGTGTCCACCCGTCTTTCGAGCGGCTGGATCTCGGTGAGATCGGTGGGCATGAGGGACACCGCGACGGGTTCCGGAAAGGGAAGCCCCAGCGTGCGGAAGGTCCGCGCGAAGACTCCGGGATCCTCCTGGAAGATCCGGTGCATCGCCTCGTGTGATGAGCTGACCATGCCGTCACGCTATGAACGCCGCGTCGGACCTGTCCGCCCTTCCCGGAGTGATCACCCGGACGGGTGATCACCACATGAGCACCCCGCCGCGCACACCCCCACTACCGCGCCCGTTCCACCCTCCGCTCGTCCCACACCGGCTCCGTCGTCTCGCGTACGACGCCGTCCGAACCGAACACCAGGTACCGGTCGAAGGACTTCGCGAACCAGCGGTCGTGCGTGACGGCCATCACCGTGCCGTCGTACGCCTCAAGACCGTCCTGCAGCGCCTCGGCCGACTCCAGGTCCAGGTTGTCCGTCGGCTCGTCCAGCAGCAGCGCCGTGGTCCCCGCCAGCTCCAGGAGCAGGATCTGGAACCGCGCCTGCTGCCCGCCGGACAGCTTCTCGAACGGCTGGTCGCCCTGTCGCTCCAGCTCGTACCGGCGCAGTACGGACATCGCCCCGCCCCGGTCCTTGGCGTGCTCCGTCCACAGGATCTCGACGAGCGTGTTCCCCATCAGTTCCGGATGGGCGTGCGTCTGGGCGAAGTGTCCGGGCACGACCCGCGCGCCGAGCTTCCACTCACCCGTGTGCGCGACCGGCTCCCCGGCCAGCAGCCGCAGGAAGTGCGACTTGCCCGACCCGTTCGAGCCGAGGACGGCGACCCGCTCCCCGTAGAAGATCTCCAGGTCGAAGGGTTTCATCAGCCCGGTCAGTTCGAGCCCCTTGCAGGTCACCGCCCGCACACCGGTCCGCCCGCCGCGCAGCCGCATCTTGATGTCCTGCTCGCGCGGCGGCTCGGGCGGAGGTCCCGCGTCCTCGAACTTCTTGAAGCGGGTCTGCATCGCCCGGTAGCGGGACGCCATGTCGGGGCTGATCGCCGCCTGCTGCCGCAGCCGGTGGACCAGCGCCTTCAGCCGGGCGTGCTCCTCCTCCCAGCGCCGCAGCAGCTCCTCGAACCGGGCGAACCGGTCCTTGCGAGCCTGGTGGTACGTATCGAAACCGGCGCCGTGCACCCACACGTCGCTGCCCGCCGGGCTCGGCTCGACGCTGACGATCTTCTCGGCGGCCCGGGACAGCAGCTCCCGGTCGTGGGAGACGAAGAGGACCGTCTTACGGGTCTCCTTCAGCTTCTCCTCCAGCCACCGCTTTCCGGGCACGTCGAGATAGTTGTCCGGCTCGTCGAGCAGCAGCACCTCGTCGGGACCGCGCAGCAGCGCCTCCAGCACCAGCCGCTTCTGCTCGCCGCCGGACAGCGTGCGCACCTCGCGCCACTGCGCCTTCTCGTACGGGACACCGAGCGCGGCCATGGTGCACATGTCCCACACCGTCTCGGCCTCGTACCCGCGGGCCTCCGCCCAGTCGCTCAGCGCCTGCGCGTACTTCATCTGCGCGGCCTCGTCGTCGACCGTGAGGATCAGCTCCTCGGCCCCGTCGACCGCCAGCGCCGCCTCCCGGATACGGGGCTGGGCCACCGAGACCAGCAGATCCCGGACCGTGCGCTCGTCGCGCACGGAGCCCACGAACTGCTGCATCACCCCGAGCCCGCCGCTCACCGACACGGAGCCGCCGTGCGGCTGGAGCTCCCCGGCGAGCAGCCTCAGCAATGTGGTCTTCCCGGCGCCGTTCGCCCCCACGAGGGCGACCACGGCCCCGTCCGCGACCCGGAACGAAGCATCGCCGAGCAGCACCCGCCCGTCCGGTAGGTAGTACTCCAGATGGCCCGCTTCAAGATGTCCCATGCACAGCATTGTCACGGCCCGCGAAGCCCTGGCCCAACCGGTTTACGTTCCGTCTAGGATTCGCCGCATGAGCTTTGGGCAAGGGGGGCCCTCCTGGGGGCCCGGGGGCACACAGACTCCGGACTGGGCAGCGCTGGCCGAAGAGTCCGCCGCGCGCGGCCGCCGCAAGAAATGGCTGCTGATCGGCGGCGGCGTGCTCGCCACCGCGGCGGTCGGCGCGATCGTGGCGACCGCGGTCATCTCGACGAACAACAACAGCCACTCCACCGGCTCCGGCAAGAACGCGAGCGAGCTGCCGGCACCGACCGACCTCCCGGACGACACCGCCGAGCCCGAGCCGTCCTTCTCCTCGGTGGCACCGCCGCCCCCGCCGGACCCGAAGGACTACATATCCGACGTCAAGAAGGACAAGGCGCCGATCACCGTCGCCGCGTTCTTCCCCGGCAAGAAGCTCACCATGGGCGACCGCGTCTACGTCAAGGGCGCGACACAGCAGACGAGGAACTGCGCCGCGACCACCAAGGGCGCGCTCGGCTCGATCCTCGTCAACAACGGCTGTGACCAGGTCATCCGGGCCACGTACAGCAAGGACGGCGTCGCCGTCACCGTCGGCCTCGCGGTCTTCGAGACGGAGGCGCAGGCCAAGAAGGCGGCCCAGCAGGCCAGCGGCAGCATCGCCACCCTGAGCGGCTCGGGTGTGCCGGCCTTCTGCCCCACCGGATCGGTCTGCCGCCGTACAGCCAACTCCTACGGCCGTTACGCCTATTTCGCCATCACCGGGTTCACCAGCGGAAAGAACGTCACCAAGGGCGACAGGAACGCCTTCGCCGCCGGTGACGACCTGACGAACTTCACGTTCCGTCAGATCCGCTACCGCGGTGATCTCCAGGCGTCGGCGGCGGCCACCGCACCCGCCGGCTGACCCGGCCGGGGGATCTCGTGCGCCTTCCGTTCCTCCTCACCCTTCCCCGTGTACTGCGCCACAGCGCGTCCATCGGCGCCGACCTGCCGCCGGACGAGGCCGTGGTCGTCGACGCCCCCGACACCGCGCTCCGTACCGCCCTGACCTCGGCCGCCGAGGGCGACCACGGCCCCGCCCGCGAGCTGCTCGCCGCGACCCGCGAGCACACCCAGTGGGAACTGAGGGACGGATACGTGTCCCGTCTCGCCGAGGCCGCCCTGCACAACCCCGGCTGGCTGGACGCCTGGCTGACCGAATCGCCCGAGGACCCGGACGCGGCCCTGGTCCGGGCGGACCTCTGTATCGACCGGGCCTGGGAGATACGTACGGCGGAACGCGCCAGGCATGTCTCGCGCGACCAGTTCCAGGCCTTCTTCGCCCTGCTGGAGGACGCGGCGCCGCTGATCGGCAGGGCAGCCGATCTCAACCCCGCCGACCCGGTGCCGTGGCGCATCGCGCTGACCCACGCCAGGGGCGGCCAGGCCCCGCGCGATGTCTTCGAGGAGTACTGGTCACAGGCCCTGGCCCGCGACCCGCACCACTACGGATGCCACGCCGCGGCCCTCCAGTACCTGTGCGCGAAGTGGTACGGCTCGCACGAGGAGATGTTCGCCTTCGCCGAGAGCGCGGCCGACGCGGCCCCGCCCGGTTCGAAACTGCACGCACTGCCGCTGTTCGCGGCGCTGGAGTACGTGGTCCTGTCCCCCTCCTCCAACACCCCGGCCGGCGCCGACCCGTACGAGCCCCGCGTCGCGGCCGCGGTCACCCGCGCCCGGGACCTCTCGGCCGCGTACGAACCGGGCAGCCACGAAGCGGCAGGCTTCCGTAACCACCTGGCACTGATGCTGCTGCGCACCGGGCGCTGGGACGAAGCGCTGGAGGCCTTCCGCAGCATCGGCGTCCATGCCACCAAGTACCCCTGGGCGCACTTCGGCGACGACCCGCGCCAGGAGTTCCTGGAGACCCGCTCGGGCATCCGCATCCACGTGGCGACACGGACCCCGTTCTTCGCCCGTCCCCCGCAGTCCCGTACCGCCCCAGCCCTCACCCCCGCCTGGACACCGGGCGCACCGTGCGCGGTCGCGATAGCGGCGGCCCGCCCGGCGGACGTGGCGCAGGCGGCACTGATGTGCGGCGTCTCCCTCCGCACCGCCCCGGCGACCGCCACGCACACCTACGTCGAGGCTGTCCCGGAGACCCGGCCCGCCAAGCGCTCGGTCCTGACCACGGAGGACCCGCTGACCACGGCGGCCGACAACTTCACCACGGGCGAGAAGTGGCCCACGCTGGTCCTGCGCCGCACGCCCGAACGCTGCGGGCTCACCCTGTTCCTCAAGGGCAGGCCCCTGGCCACCCACGAGTGGAACGCCACGTCCCCCGCCCCGGACCACACCGCGGTGACCGCCACCGCCGAGGCCCTGTCCCGCGCCTTCGTTCTCCCGGACCCCCGCCCGCTGATCCACATCCTCCGCTCCACGGGCAACCCGCCCCGCCACCAGTCCGACCTCCTGGCGGCCCTGTCCCTGCCCCCGCTCCCTGCGGGCTTCGGCGACCGCCCGGAGGTTCTCGACGCCCTCCCCGGCGCCCGGGTCCTCACCCGCCGCGGCCTGCTGGCCGGCATGCGCTCCACGATGACCACCCAGGACGGCGAACACCCCTCACCCCCGGACAGCCCCGAGACCCGCCCGACGCACTGGTGGCTGCTGCGCGCCCTGGGCCTGCTGCTGTTCACGACGGCCGCGTTCTACGGCTGGAAGGCCCCGGACGTCAGCCCGCTCCGCGCGACACTGCCCACGCTCGCGGCCCTGTTCACGGCGGGCCGGCTGACGAGGGCCTGGCGACAGCGCCGCCGGGCGCCCGGAGGGGCGACGGCCGCCGCGGAGTGAGCGAGGCCCCCTCGCCCCTCAGCAGCAACCGTCACCGGGAAGCGTCCGCACATTGCGCGCCTCCTTGGAGCGGGCGGCCAGCAACTCATCGGCCGGGTACGCCACTTCCTCCAGAGTCAGCCCATGGGGCCGCACCACATGCACCCCGGGGTCCCGCACCCGTGCCGCCAGCACCTGCGCGGGCCACGCGGCCGGTCGGCGCCCATCCCCGACGAACAGCGCCGCGCCGATCAGCGCCCGCACCATGTTGTGGCAGAACGCGTCGGCCTGCACGGTCGCCGTCAGGATCCCCGACGCCTCGTCACGTACCCAACTCAGCTTCTGCAGCGTACGGATGGTCGTCGCGCCCTCGCGCTTCTTGCAGTACGCGGCGAAGTCGTGCTCCCCGACCATCCGCGCCGCAGCCTCGTTCATGGCGTCGACGTCCAACGGCCGGTCGTGCCACAGCACATGACCACGTACCAGCGGATCCACCCCGCCGGGACGGTCGGCGACGCGGTACGCGTAGCGACGCCACAGCGCCGAGAACCGGGCGTTGAACCCGGCCGGAGCCTCGGCGATCCGCCAGATCCGTACATCGGGCGCCATCCGCCCGGCCATCCGCCGCAGCAGCTTCTCCGAGTGCTCGGCCCACACCTCGTCCGGCAGATCGACGTGGGCGACCTGACCCCGGGCGTGCACCCCGGCGTCCGTGCGCCCGGCGACCGTCAGGTCGTACGTACGCGAGGACCGCGTCACGGTCCGCAGCGCGTCCTCGATCTCCCCCTGGACGGTCCGCCTGGCGGTCTGCTTGGCCCAGCCGGAGAAGTCCTTGCCGTCGTACGCCAGGTCCAGCCGCACCCGTACGAAGCCGGGCTCTACTTCGTCACTCACCGAAGGATGTCCTTTTCTGCCGGTACATACGGAACGGGCCCGCACCGCCCCAAAGGGTGATGCGGGCCCGTCCAGTGGTCTCAGAACGCTCAGGCGTCCTTGGCTTCCGCGGCGGGCGCCTCGGCCTCGACCGGCTTGGCGTCCTCGACGACCTCGGCGGACTCGGCCGGGGCCTCTTCCTTCTTGAGGGCGTCTTCCTTGACCGCACGCTTGGTCGCGGCCTCGGCCTCACCGGTGGCCTGCTGGGCCACGGTCAGCGCCTCGACCAGCTCGATGACCGCCATCGGGGCGTTGTCGCCACGACGGTTGCCGATCTTGGTGATGCGGGTGTAACCACCGGGGCGGTTCTCGTACCGCGGGGCGATCTCGGTGAAGAGCGTGTGCACGATGCCCTTGTCCGTGATCGACTGCAGCACCAGGCGACGGTTGTGGATGTCGCCCTTCTTCGCCTTGGTGATGAAACGCTCGGCGACCGGACGCAGGCGGCGGGCCTTGGCCTCGGTCGTGGTGATGCGGCCGTGCTCGAACAGCGACTTCGCGAGGTTGATGAGAAGAAGCTTCTCGTGCGCAGCGCTGCCGCCCAGACGGGCACCCTTGGCGGGCTTCGGCATGGTTTTTCTCCTTGTGTGCTGCACCGGCCGTATCAGGTACCGGTGTCAGTTCCCGTGCGGCGGACGCCACACGGAAGATCAAGAGCCGACGGGCAGGATCAAGCCCGTCGAGCGCCCCCCATGACCCTCAGGCCATGGGAGAGATTCAGGACAAAGAGTCCTCACCCCGGTCCGGGGCACCCGCAAATCCCGGGCACCCCGGCCGGAGGCGAATCAGTACTGCTCGGTCTCCACGAACCCGGCATCCGCGTCGTCATCCGCGCCGAACGCGTCGGCCGCGGCCGTCGGGTCGAATCCGGGCGGGCTGTCCTTGAGCGCAAGGCCCATACCGGCCAGCTTCGCCTTGACCTCGTCGATCGACTTCGCACCGAAGTTGCGGATGTCGAGCAGGTCGGCCTCGGAACGAGCCACGAGCTCACCCACGGAGTGGATGCCCTCGCGCTTGAGGCAGTTGTACGAACGGACCGTGAGCTCCAGCTCCTCGATCGGCAGCGCCAGATCGGCAGCGAGCGCGGCGTCCGTCGGGGACGGGCCCATGTCGATGCCCTCGGCGTCGATGTTGAGCTCGCGCGCCAGACCGAACAGCTCGACCAGGGTCTTACCGGCCGAAGCCATGGCGTCACGCGGACGCATGGCCTGCTTGGTCTCGACGTCGACGATCAGCTTGTCGAAGTCGGTGCGCTGCTCGACACGGGTCGCCTCGACCTTGTAGGTGACCTTGAGCACCGGCGAGTAGATGGAGTCGACCGGGATACGGCCGATCTCCTGGCCCACCTGCTTGTTCTGCACGGCGGAGACGTAGCCGCGACCGCGCTCGACGGTCAGCTCCATCTCCAGCTTGCCCTTGCCGTTCAGCGTGGCCAGGACCAGGTCCGGGTTGTGGACCTCGACACCGGCCGGCGGGGCGATGTCAGCAGCCGTGACCAGGCCGGGGCCCTGCTTGCGCAGGTACATCACGACCGGCTCGTCGTGCTCCGAGGAGACGACCAGCTGCTTGATGTTGAGGATGAGGTCGGTGACGTCCTCCTTGACGCCCGGCACGGTGGTGAACTCGTGCAGGACACCGTCGATCCGGATGCTGGTGACAGCAGCGCCGGGGATCGAGGAGAGGAGCGTACGGCGAAGAGAGTTGCCGAGGGTGTAGCCGAAGCCCGGCTCCAGCGGCTCGATGACGAACCGGGAGCGGAACTCGTCAACGACCTCTTCGGTCAGCGACGGACGCTGAGCGATAAGCATGTTGCGTTCCTTCAGTCGTGGGCGCCCACTATTTGACGCCCCCAGATACTGACAAGGGTACGGGCGGCACGACCCGAAGGAGCCGTACCGCCCGGACCCACGAGCTACTACTTGGAGTAGAGCTCGACGATCAGCTGCTCCTGCACCTGGGTGTCGATCACCTGGCGCTCGGGCAGGGAGTGCACGAGGATCCGCATCGTCGACGGCACGGCTTCGAGCCACGCCGGTACGGTGCGCTCGCCGGCCTCGGCCTGGGCCACCTGGAAGGGGGTCAGGGCCTTGGACTTCTGACGAACCTCGATCACGTCGTTCACGGCGACGCGGGCCGACGGGATGTCGGTCTTCGTGCCGTTCACCGCAATGTGTCCGTGACGCACCAGCTGACGGGCGTGGTCCCGGGACTTGGCGAAGCCTGCCCGGTAGACCACGTTGTCGAGGCGGGTCTCAAGGATGCGCAGAAGGTTCTCACCGGTCTTGCCGGTCTTCTGGTTCGCTTCCTTGTAGTAGTTCACGAACTGTCGTTCAAGAACACCGTAGATCCGCGAGCACTTCTGCTTCTCACGAAGCTGAAGAAGGTACTCGCTGTCCTTGGTGCGCCCGCGTCCGTGCTCACCCGGGGGGTAAGGACGGATCTCGATCGGGCACTTCGCGCTCTCGCACTTGCTGCCCTTGAGGAACAGCTTCTGCTTCTCCCGACGGCAACGCTTGCAGTCGGCCCCGGTGTATCGCGCCATTTTCCAGTTGTCTCCGTTGCTTCAGACGGAATCAGACGCGGCGGCGCTTCGGCGGCCGGCATCCGTTGTGCGGGGTGGGGGTGACGTCCTGGATCGAACCCACCTCCAGGCCGGTGGCCTGGAGCGAACGGATCGCGGTCTCGCGGCCGGAGCCCGGACCCTTGACGAAGACGTCAACCTTGCGCATGCCGTGCTCCTGCGCGCGACGGGCGGCCGACTCGGCGGCCATCTGCGCGGCGAAGGGGGTGGACTTGCGCGAGCCCTTGAAGCCGACGTGGCCGGCGGAGGCCCAGGAGATCACGTTGCCCGAGGGGTCCGTGATCGAGACGATCGTGTTGTTGAACGTGCTCTTGATGTGCGCGTGGCCGTGAGCGACGTTCTTCTTTTCCTTGCGACGCACCTTCTTGGCTGCGCCCTGACGACCCTTGGGGGGCATGTCTTGACTCCAGATGGAGAGGGGAGGTGATCGGTCCTACAGCGAAGACCGCTGGTTGCTGCGGGTGACCGGTGATCCGGACGACCGCAGTGCGTCCGCTGAGGACTACTTCTTGCCCGGCTTCTTCTTGCCGGCGATCGCGCGACGCGGGCCCTTGCGGGTACGAGCGTTCGTGCTGGTGCGCTGGCCGTGGACCGGCAGGCCGCGGCGGTGACGCAGGCCCTGGTAGCAGCCGATCTCGACCTTGCGGCGGATGTCGGCCTGGATCTCGCGACGGAGGTCACCCTCGGTGCGGAGGTTGGCGTCCACGTACTCGCGGATCTTGACCAGGTCCTCTTCGGCCAGGTCGCGAACGCGGGTGTTCGGGTTCACGCCAGTGGTGGCGAGAATCTCCTTGGACCGGGTGCGCCCGATACCGAAGACGTAGGTGAGGGCAACCTCCACGCGCTTTTCGCGCGGGATGTCAACACCTGAAACGCGTGCCATTCAATGGCTCCAGTTGTTATTTCGGGGGTCTTCCGCAGTGCCACTCCCGACCGCCGACCTCTCGTGACGAGAGGTGGTACGCCCGGGTCCCCGGCCCCCGCCGGAGGTGTCGTCAGCCGAAGCTTGGACGGACACTGCGTATGTACGTTTTACGTGCGTCGCGCGAAGTGCTGCGAGAGGCAGGGGGTCGTACGTCAGCCCTGGCGCTGCTTGTGGCGCAGGTTGTCGCAGATGACCATGACCCGACCGTGGCGGCGGATCACCTTGCACTTGTCGCAGATCTTCTTGACGCTCGGCTTGACCTTCATGGGATGTCAGGTTCTCCGGGTCAGTGCCACCACCACGCAGAAGCGGGGTGCGGGCAAGATCTACTTGTAGCGGTAGACGATCCGGCCACGCGTCAGGTCGTACGGGGAGAGCTCCACCACGACCCGGTCGTCCGGGAGGATTCGGATGTAGTGCATCCGCATCTTGCCGGAGATGTGCGCGAGGACCTTGTGACCGTTCTGGAGTTCCACCTTGAACATGGCGTTCGGGAGGGACTCGATCACGGTGCCCTCAATTTCGATGGCACCTTGCTTCTTGGCCACGCTTCGCCTTTCGAATCGGCTACCTTGATCGACTCTCCACTCCGTATGCGGACACACGGATGCACGAGAGCCGACGAGTCAGTCTACGTCAGCGGACCCCAAAAGACGAATCCGTCAAGTTTGCCCACCTGCGGAGATCCTTAGACCTCCAAAAGGGGGCCAAATCAGCCCAGCGGGTCCGGGGCCGCCTCGATGCCGTACTGGGCCAGCTTCGCCTTGCCGCAGTCGGGGGCGGTCAGGACCAGGGGGCCCTGTTCGGTGAGGGCGATCGAGTGCTCCCAGTGGGAGGACCAGGTGCCGTCCGTCGTGATCACGGTCCAGTCGTCCTGGAGCACCTCGGTCTGCGGCGTACCGAGCGAGACCATCGGCTCGATGGCCAGGCAGACGCCGGGCACCAGCTTGATGCCCTTGCCGCGCTTGCGCGCGACATAGTTCAGCAGATGCGGGTCCATGTGCATCTCGGTGCCGATGCCGTGGCCGCCGTAGTCCTCGATGATTCCGTACTTGCCGGTGGCGGGGCGGGGCTGGCGGCGGATGTAGGACTCGATCGCCTTCGAGATGTCGACGAGGCGGTTGTTCACCTTCATCGCGGCGATCCCGGCCCACATGGACTCCTCGGTCACCCGGGAGAGCTCGATCAGCTCCGGAGCGTGACCGGTGCCGACGAACGCGGTGTACGCGGCGTCGCCGTGCCAGCCGTCGACGATCGCGCCGGCGTCGATGGAGATGATGTCGCCGTCCTTGAGGACGGTCTTGTCGTCCGGGATGCCGTGGACGACGACCTCGTTGACCGAGGTGCAGATGGTCGCGGGGAACCCGCCGTACCCGAGGAAGTTCGACTTCGCTCCGTGCTCGGCGATCACCTTGCGGGCGACCTGGTCCAGGTCCAGCGTGGTGGCGCCGGGGACCGCCGCCTCGCGGGTGGCCGCGTGAATGGCAGCGACCACCAGCCCCGCCTCACGCATCTTCGCGATCTGCTCGGGGGTCTTGATCTGCACCATTGCGCGGCGCCTCTCTGCATCGGACTGCATCGAACGGTGACGGATGCGGCCGTACCAACGATACGGCGCAAACAGTCGGCCGCGGCGCCCATGGACGCCGCGGCCGACTGCACACGTACTGCGAAGATTCTCTCTCAGCCCTTGTCGGACTTGAGAGCCTCCATCGCCCGCTCGGTCACATCGGTGACCTTGCCGAGCGCGGAGATGGTGACCACCAGGTTCTGGGCCCTGTAGTAGTCGATGATCGGCTCGGTCTGCGTGTGGTAGACCTCCAGCCGGGTACGAACCGTGTCCTCGGTGTCGTCGTCGCGCTGGTACAGCTCGCCGCCGCAGGTGTCGCAGACGCCCTCGGCCTTCGGCGGGTTGTACGTCACGTGGAAGACGTGCGAGCCGTTGTTCCGGCAGATCCGGCGGCCGGCGATGCGCTTGACCACCTCGTCCTCGGGGACCTCCAGGTCCAGGACCGCGTCCAGCTTGGTGCCCTCGTCCTTGAGCATGGCGTCAAGAGCCTCGGCCTGACCCACGTTGCGCGGGAAGCCGTCCAGCAGGAAGCCGTTCTCGGCGTCCGGCTGGGACATGCGGTCCTTGGCCATCCCGATGGTGACCTCGTCCGGCACCAGCTGACCTGCGTCCATGAAGGCGCGGGCCTGCTTGCCAAGGTCGGTGCCCTGGCTGATGTTGGCGCGGAAGAGGTCGCCCGTGGAGATCTGTGGAATCGACAGGTTCTGGGCAAGGTACGCAGCCTGCGTTCCCTTGCCGGCACCGGGCGGCCCGACGAGGACGATTCGCATCAGCGGAGGAACCCTTCGTAATTGCGCTGCTGGAGCTGACTCTCGATCTGCTTCACGGTCTCCAGACCCACACCCACGATGATGAGGATGCTCGTCCCGCCGAACGGGAAGTTCTGGTTAGCACCACCGAAGCCTGCCAACGCCATCGTCGGCACCAGAGCGATCAGACCCAGGTACAGCGAGCCCGGCCAAGTGATCCTGTTGAGCACGTAGCTCAGATACTCGGCAGTAGGTCGACCCGCCCGGATACCCGGGATGAAGCCACCATACTTCTTCATGTTGTCGGCGACTTCCTCGGGGTTGAACGAGATCGCCACATAGAAGAAGGCGAAGAAGACGATCAAGAGGAAGTACGTCGTGATGTAGTACGGGTGGTCGCCCTTGACGAAGTTGTCCTTGATCCAGGTCGCCCAGCCGGCGGTCGAGTTGGAGAACTGGACGATCAAAGCAGGGATGTAGAGCAGCGAAGAAGCGAAGATGACCGGAATCACACCCGCCTGATTGACCTTCAGCGGGATGTACGTCGAGGTACCGCCGTACGACCTGCGGCCGATCATGCGCTTCGCGTACTGCACCGGGATTCGGCGCTGGGCCTGCTCGACGAAGACGACGAGGCCCACCATCACGAAGCCGATCAGGATGACGGTGCCGAACTCGATCCAGCCGTCGGCCAGCTTGCCGCTGGTCTTGATGGCCCACAGGGCGCCGGGGAAGCTGGCGGCGATCGAGATGAACATCAGGATCGACATGCCGTTGCCGATGCCACGGTCGGTGATGAGCTCACCGAGCCACATGACGGCCGCGGTGCCCGCGGTCATCGTGACCACCATCACGATGGTGGTGAAGATCGACTGGTTCGGCACGATCTGGTCGGCGACCGGGCAACCGCTGAAGAGGGCGCCGCTGGTGGCGGTGGCCACCAGGCCGGTGCCCTGGAGGATGGCGAGCGCGACGGTCAGATAACGCGTGTACTGCGTGATCTTGGCCTGGCCGGACTGCCCCTCCTTCTTGAGGGCCTCGAGTCGGGGAATCACCACGGTCAGCAGCTGAAGAATGATGCTGGCCGTGATGTACGGCATGATGCCGAGCGCGAAGATCGTGATCTGCAGCAGTGCACCACCGCTGAACATGTTCACCAGGCCGAAGAGGCTGTTGTTGCCCTTGCTGGCCTGGTCAACACAGGTCTGGACGTTCTCGTAGCTCACTCCCGGTACCGGGATGTGCGCCCCGAGCCGGTAGAGCACGATGATGCCGAGCGTGAAGAACAGCTTCTTGCGCAGGTCGGGCGTCTTGAACGCCCGGGCGAACGCGGTGAGCACGGTGCCTCCTGCGACCCCCGCGCATTGCGTAGAGGTGACGGTCTTGAGGATCGACGAATACGTAACAGTCAAAGATTCCCGGGCGGGTGCCCAGGGGTTACCACAGCAACAGTGCACGCCACCTTACCGGCGACCATGCCCCCCTAGGAACGACCAACCGGGGATGCCCCAAATAAGAGGCATCCCCGGTCGGGTGTTCAGGCCATCGAGTTGTCCGAGTTGTCTCAGACGAGCTCAGTGACGGTGCCGCCGGCGGCGGCAATCTTCTCCTTGGCGGAGCCGGAGACGGCGTCAACCGAAACCTGCAGCGCCACGGAGATCTCGCCCTGTCCGAGGACCTTGACGAGGTGGTTGTTGCGCACCGCACCCTTGGCGACCAGGTCGGCCACGGTGACCTCTCCACCCTCGGGGTAGAGCGTCGCGAGCTTGTCCAGGTTCACGACCTGGTACTCGGTGCGGAACGGGTTCTTGAAGCCCTTGAGCTTCGGGAGACGCATGTGGAGGGGCATCTGCCCACCCTCGAAGCGCTCCGGAACCTGGTAACGGGCCTTGGTGCCCTTGGTGCCACGACCGGCGGTCTTACCCTTGGACGCCTCACCACGACCCACACGGGTCTTGGCGGTCTTGGCGCCCGGGGCGGGCCGGAGGTCATGGGCCTTCAGCGGCTTGTTCTCCGCCATGTCAGTCGACCTCCTCAACCGTCACGAGGTGGCGGACGGTGTGCACCATTCCGCGGAACTCGGGGCGGTCCTCCTTGACAACCACGTCGTGCAGGCGCTTGAGCCCGAGCGAACGAAGGGTGTCGCGGTGGTTCTGCTTGCTGCCGATGTACGACTTCGTCTGCGTGATCTTGAGGCGAGCCATTACGCACCCGCTCCCGCACGCGCACGAAGCAGAGCCGCGGGGGCGACGTCCTCGAGGGGCAGACCACGGCGAGCCGCGATCTCCTCGGGACGCTGCAGGCCCTTGAGGGCCGCCACGGTCGCGTGCACGATGTTGATCGCGTTGTCGGAGCCGAGCGACTTCGACAGGATGTCGTGAACGCCGGCGCACTCCAGAACGGCGCGCACCGGGCCACCGGCGATAACACCGGTACCGGGGGAAGCAGGCTTCAGCAGGACGACGCCCGCAGCCTTCTCGCCCTGGATCGGGTGAGGAATGGTGCCCTGGATACGCGGAACCTTGAAGAAGTTCTTCTTGGCTTCTTCCACGCCCTTGGCGATGGCCGCGGGAACTTCCTTGGCCTTGCCGTAACCGACACCGACGGTGCCGTCACCATCGCCCACCACGACCAGCGCGGTGAAGCTGAAGCGACGACCACCCTTCACAACCTTGGCGACGCGGTTGATCGCGACAACGCGCTCAACGTACGCGGTCTTCTCGGCGGCAGCTGCACCGCCGTCACGGCCCTTCCGGTCCCGCCGCTCGCCGCCACCGGCACCGCTTCCGCGGCGCTGGGGTCCAGCCATTGGATTTACCTCTCTCTGTTACGTCCGCTGTGCGTAGGAACCGGGGCTTAGAACTTCAGCCCGGCTTCACGGGCGGCGTCAGCCAGAGCGGCAATCCGCCCGGCGTACTGGTTACCACCGCGGTCAAACACGACGGCCTCGACGCCTGCGGCCTTGGCGCGCTCAGCGACCAGGGCGCCGACCTGCTTGGCCTGGGTGCTCTTGTCACCCTCGCCACCACGGATGGACACGTCCAGGGTCGACGCCGACGCGAGCGTGTGGCCCGCGATGTCGTCGATGACCTGAGCGACCATGTGGCGGTTGGACCGCGTCACGACCAAGCGCGGACGCTCCGGCGAACCGGAGATGTGCTTGCGGACACGAATGTGACGACGCTTGAGGGCCGCACGCTTGTACGCGTCGCCCTTGGCGATCTTTACACCGTATGCCATGGCTACTTACCCGCCTTTCCGACCTTGCGGCGGATGACCTCGCCGGCGTACTTGACGCCCTTGGCCTTGTACGGGTCAGGCTTCCGCAGCTTGCGGATCTTGGCCGCGGTCTCGCCGACCTTCTGCTTGTCGATGCCCTCGACCGAGAACTTCGTGGGGGACTCCACCTTGAAGGTGATGCCCTCCGGGGCCTCGATCAGGATCGGGTGGCTGTAGCCCAGGGCGAACTCCAGGTTGGAGCCCTTCGCCTGGACGCGGTAACCGACACCACTGATCTCGAGCGCCTTGATGTATCCCTGGGTCACACCGGTGATCATGTTCGCCACCAGCGTGCGGGACAGGCCGTGAAGGGCCTTGTTCTGACGCTCGTCGTTCGGGCGGACGACGTTCAGGACGCCGTCCTCACCCTTGGTGACCTCGATCGGCGCAGCAACGGTGTGCGAGAGGGAACCCTTGGGGCCCTTCACCGCGACCGTGCGGCCATCGATGGTGACGTCCACACCGGCGGGAACCTGGATGGGGAGCTTGCCGATTCGCGACATTGGCTATTCCTCCGTTCCCGACTACCAGACGTAGGCGAGGACTTCCCCACCTACGCCCTTCTTGCTGGCCTGCTGGCCGGTCAGGAGACCGTGGGACGTGGAGATGATCGCCACGCCCAGGCCGCCGAGGACCTTCGGCAGGTTGGTGGACTTTGCGTATACACGCAGACCCGGCTTCGAGATTCGCTTGATGCCGGCGATCGAGCGCTCGCGGTTCGGGCCGAACTTCAGCTCGAGGACGAGGTTCTTGCCGACCTCGGCGTCCTCGACCTTCCAGCCGGTGATGAAGCCCTCCTGCTGGAGGATCTCCGCGATGTGCGACTTGATCTTGCTGTGCGGCATCACGACGTCGTCGTGGTATGCCGAGTTCGCGTTACGCAGACGCGTGAGCATGTCTGCGATGGGATCAGTCATGGTCATGAATTGGCCTTCGGCCTCTCTCGCCGGGGTTTCCTGTATGCGCCATCCCTCTCCCCACTCAGTGGCGGGACGGGTGCGGTGCGGGGACCTACGGCGTAGTAAGTCGGTCTTGGGCGGCAGGCGCCCAACCCCACAAGCCTACGGCATGTGAGGGCGGGCTCCTGCCGACCAGATGCTTACCGAGAGCTTCCGTCAATTCCCGACGCCCAAAGGGCGAAGGAGAATTACCAGGAGCTCTTGGTCACGCCCGGCAGCTCGCCACGGTGAGCCATCTCACGAAGGCACACGCGGCACAGGCCGAACTTGCGGTAGACGGAGTGGGGCCGGCCGCAGCGCTGGCAGCGGGTGTACCCGCGAACGCCGAACTTCGGCTTACGGGCGGCCTTAGCGATCAGAGCCTTCTTCGCCACGGTCAGTTCTCCTTGAACGGGAAGCCGAGGTGACGAAGGAGGGCACGACCCTCGTCGTCATTGGTCGCCGTGGTGACCACGGTGATGTCCATGCCCCGGACCCGGTCGATCTTGTCCTGGTCGATCTCGTGGAACATGACCTGCTCCGTGAGACCGAAGGTGTAGTTGCCACGGCCGTCGAACTGCTTCGGCGACAGGCCACGGAAGTCACGGATACGCGGCAGCGCGAGCGACAGCGTACGGTCCAGGAACTCCCACATCCGGTCACCACGGAGGGTGACGTGGCAGCCGATCGGCTGGCCCTCGCGCAGCTTGAACTGCGCGATGGACTTGCGGGCCTTGGTGACGGCCGGCTTCTGGCCGGTGATCGTGGTGAGGTCGCGCACGGCGCCGTCGATCAGCTTGGAGTCGCGGGCGGCGTCGCCCACACCCATGTTGACCACGATCTTGACCAGGCCGGGAATCTGCATGACGTTCTCGAAGGAGAACTCCTCACGCAGCTTGCCGGCGATTTCCTCGCGGTACTTCGTCTTCAGACGCGGAGTGGTGGTGGTAGCCATCAGATGTCCTCACCCGTCCGCTTGGCAACGCGGATCTTGTTGCCTTCGTCGTCGAAGCGGTAACCGACGCGCGTGACGACCTTGTTGCCGTCCTTCTCCACGACGAGCTGAACGTTGCTCACGTGGATGGGAGCCTCGGTCGTGACGATGCCACCGGTCTGCGAACCGCGAGCGGTCTGACCGGCCTTGGTGTGCTTCTTGACCCGGTTGACACCCTCGACGAGGACGCGGTTCTGCACGGGATAGGCCACGATGACCTTGCCCTGCTTGCCCTTGTCCTTACCGGTGATGACCTGAACCAGGTCGCCCTTCTTGATCTTCATGCTTACAGCACCTCCGGCGCGAGCGAGATGATCTTCATGAACTTCTTCTCGCGCAGCTCACGGCCCACCGGGCCGAAGATACGGGTGCCGCGGGGGTCGCCGTCGTTCTTCAGAATGACGGCGGCGTTCTCGTCGAAGCGGATGTACGAACCATCCTGGCGACGACGCTCCTTGACGGTGCGAACGATGACGGCCTTGACGACGTCACCCTTCTTCACGTTGCCACCGGGGATCGCGTCCTTGACGGTGGCGACGATGACGTCACCGATGCCCGCGTAGCGGCGACCCGAACCACCGAGAACACGGATGGTGAGGATTTCCTTCGCACCCGTGTTGTCGGCGACGCGAAGTCGCGACTCCTGCTGGATCACGTCTATCTCCTGATCGTCTGCCGGTTCCCGGCGGGGTTCGAACCTGGGTAGGTCCGAACCCCACCGAGCCTGGCGGAACTTGCCTGAGGGGAATGCCCCTCAGGAATTACTTGGCCTTCTCGAGGATCTCGACGACGCGCCACCGCTTCGTGGCGGACAGCGGCCGGGTCTCCATCAGGAGGACGCGGTCGCCGACGCCTGCGGCGTTCTGCTCGTCGTGCGCCTTGAGCTTGTTCGTACGGCGGATGACCTTGCCGTACAGCGCGTGCTTGACGCGGTCCTCGACAGCGACGACGACGGTCTTGTCCATCTTGTCGCTGACGACCAGACCCTCACGGGTCTTGCGGAAACCGCGGTCGGTGTTCGTCTCAGTCACAGTCTTCTCGCTCATCAGGCGCTCTCCACCGTCTCGATGCCCAGCTCGCGCTCGCGCATCAGGGTGTAGATCCGGGCGATGTCCTTACGGACGGACTTGAGCCGGCCGTGGTTCTCGAGCTGTCCGGTCGCCGCCTGGAAGCGGAGGTTGAACAGCTCTTCCTTGGCCTCGCGGAGCTTGTTGAGGAGCTCCTCGTTGCCCAGCTCGCGCAGCTCGGACGCCTTGGTACCGGCCGACATCACGACTCACCTGCCTCGCGCCGAACGATCCGGCACTTCATCGGAAGCTTGTGAGCAGCGCGGGTAAGCGCCTCACGAGCAATCTTCTCGTTCGGGTAGGACAGCTCGAACATCACCCGACCCGGCTTGACGTTCGCGATCCACCACTCGGGAGAACCCTTACCGGAACCCATGCGGGTCTCGGCAGGCTTCTTCGTCAGGGGACGGTCCGGGTAGATGTTGATCCAGACCTTGCCGCCACGCTTGATGTGGCGGGTCATCGCGATACGAGCTGCCTCGATCTGGCGGTTCGTCACGTACGCCGGGGTCAGCGCCTGGATGCCGTACTCGCCGAACGCAACCTGCGTGCCACCCTTGGACATACCGCTGCGCTTCGGGTGGTGCTGCTTGCGGTGCTTGACCCTACGGGGGATCAGCATTTCGGTCAGGCCTCCGTTCCGGTGCTCTCAGCCGGAGCAGCGGCGGCGGGAGCCTCGGCCTTGGGGGCCTCGGCTGCCGACGCGGACTGCTGCGGCTTGCGACCGCGACCGCCACGCTCGCCACCGCGGCCACCGCGGCCGGCCGGGCGGTCAGCGCCGCCACGGGCCGGGCGGTTGCCAGCGCGGGCAGCAGCGTTCTCGGCGCGGACCTCGGCGATGTTCTTGACGTCGCCCTTGTAGATCCAGACCTTCACACCGATGCGGCCGAAGGTCGTCTTGGCCTCGAAGAAGCCGTAGTCGACGTTCGCACGGAGCGTGTGCAGGGGCACACGGCCCTCGCGGTAGAACTCCGAGCGGGACATCTCGGCGCCGCCGAGGCGGCCACCGCACTGGATCTTGATGCCCTTGGCGCCGGCCTTCATCGAGCTCTGCATGCTCTTGCGCATCGCACGACGGAAGGAGACGCGGGAGGAGAGCTGCTCGGCAACGGCCTGGGCCACCAGCTGAGCGTCCACCTCGGGGTTCTTGACCTCGAGGATGTTCAGCTGGACCTGCTTGCCGGTCAGCTTCTCCAGCTCGCCACGGATGCGGTCGGCCTCGGCGCCGCGGCGACCGATGACGATGCCCGGGCGGGCGGTGTGGATGTCAACGCGGACGCGGTCGCGGGTGCGCTCGATCTCGACCTTCGAGATGCCGGCCCGCTCCATGCCCTTCGTCATCATGCGACGAATGGCGACGTCTTCCTTGACGTAGTCCTTGTACAGCTTGTCGGCGTACCAACGGGACTTGAAGTCCGTGGTGATGCCGAGCCGGAACCCGTGCGGGTTTACCTTCTGGCCCATTACCGGGTTCCTTCCTTGCTGCTGACGACCACGGTGATGTGGCTGGTCCGCTTACGGATCCGGTAGGCACGGCCCTGAGCACGCGGACGGAACCGCTTCAGGGTCGGGCCCTCGTCCACGTACGCCTCGCTGATGACCAGCGAAGAGGCGTCGGTGTGGTCGTAGTTGTGTGCGGCGTTGGCAATGGCGCTGTCAAGCACCTTGCCAACCGGCACGCTCGCGGCCTGCGGGGCGAAACGCAGGACCGCCTGAGCCTCCGTGGCATCCATGCCACGGATGAGGTCCACCACTCGGCGGGCCTTCATGGGCGTGACGCGGATGTACCGCGCCTGGGCCCTGGCTTCCATGGTTGTCCCTTCGGTGTAAGTCATAGTCAGTCACCCCGCGTTAGCGGCGCTTCGACTTCCGGTCGTCCTTGACGTGGCCGCGGAAGGTGCGAGTCGGCGAGAACTCGCCGAGCTTGTGGCCGACCATCGACTCGGTGACGAACACCGGGACATGAATCTTGCCGTTGTGCACCGCGATGGTGTGACCCAGCATGGCCGGGACGATCATCGAGCGACGGGACCAGGTCTTGATGACGTTCTTGGTGCCTGCCTCGTTCTGTACGTCCACCTTCTTGATGAGGTGGCCGTCGACGAAGGGCCCCTTCTTGAGACTGCGCGGCATCTAAACCCGCTCCTAGCGCTTCTTGTTCGTCTTGCGGCGGCGGACGATGTACTTGCTCGATGCCTTCTTCGGCGAGCGAGTACGACCCTCCTTCTGACCCCACGGCGAGACCGGGTGGCGACCACCGGAGGTCTTGCCCTCACCACCACCGTGCGGGTGGTCAACCGGGTTCATCGCGACACCGCGGACGGTCGGGCGAACGCCCTTCCAGCGCATGCGGCCGGCCTTGCCCCAGTTGATGTTCGACTGCTCGGCGTTGCCGACCTCACCGATGGTGGCGCGGCAGCGGGCGTCGACCAGGCGGATTTCACCCGACGGCATACGAAGGTGGGCCATGGTGCCCTCCTTCGCCAGCAGCTGCACGGAGGCACCCGCGGAACGGGCGAACTTCGCGCCGCCGCCGGGCCGCAGCTCGATGGCGTGGATGGTCGTACCGACCGGGATGTTGCGCAGCGCCAGGTTGTTGCCGGGCTTGATGTCGGCGGCCGGGCCGTTCTCGACACGGTCGCCCTGCGTCAGGCCACGCGGCGCGATGATGTAGCGCTTCTCGCCGTCCGCGTAGTGCAGGAGCGCGATGCGCGCGGTGCGGTTCGGGTCGTACTCGATGTGCGCGACCTTGGCCGGCACGCCGTCCTTGTCGTGACGACGGAAGTCGATCACTCGGTAGGCGCGCTTGTGGCCACCGCCCTGGTGGCGAACGGTCACACGACCGGCGTTGTTACGGCCGCCCTTGCTGTGCAGGGGGCGGACCAGCGACTTCTCCGGCGTGGACCGCGTGATCTCGACAAAGTCGGCGACGCTGGAGCCACGACGGCCCGGGGTCGTCGGCTTGTACTTGCGGATACCCATTTCTCAGTCCTCGTCCGATTCCGGACGATCCAGACCGCCCTCAGGCGGTCGGACCGCCGAAGATGTCGATACGGTCGCCCTCGGCGAGGGTCACGATGGCGCGCTTGGTGTCTGCGCGCTTGCCGAAGCCGGTCTTGGTGCGCTTGCGCTTGCCCTGCCGGTTGATCGTGTTGACCCCGGTGACCTTGACCGAGAAGACCGCTTCCACGGCCTGCTTGATCTGGGTCTTGTTGGAGCCGGGCGCGACGATGAACGTGTACTTGTTCTCGTCGAGCAGCGCGTAGCTCTTCTCGGAAACGACCGGCTTGACGAGAATGTCGCGCGGGTCCGAGTAGGTCTTGCTGGTAACGGTCGCCTCGCTCATCAGGCGTCGCTCCCTTCGGTCTCAGCGGTCTGGGGGCCAGACACGAAGGACTCGAAGGCGGCCTGGGTGAAGACCACGTCGTCAGAGACGATCACGTCGTACGTGTTCAGCTGGCCCGGCTCCAGGATGTGCACCTGGGGCAGGTTGCGGGCGGACAGCCACGCGGCCTCGTCGGCGCGGTCGACGACCAGGAGCAGGTTCTTGCGCTCCGAGATCTTGCCGAACAGCGTCTTGGCGGCCTTGGTGGAGACAGCACCCTCGACCACGCCGGTGACGACGTGGATGCGGGAGTGACGGGCCCGGTCGGAGAGGGCACCGCGCAGGGCGGCGGCCTTCATCTTCTTCGGGGTCCGCTGCGAGTAGTCACGCGGCTGCGGGCCGTGGACGACGCCACCGCCGGCGAACTGCGGCGCACGGGTCGAACCCTGGCGCGCGCGGCCGGTGCCCTTCTGGCGGTACGGCTTGCGGCCACCACCACGGACTTCGCCGCGGGTCTTGGTCTTGTGCGTGCCCTGACGGGCAGCTGCCAGCTGTGCGACGACGACCTGGTGGATCAGCGGAACGCTGGTCTTCGCGTCGAAGATCTCCGCGGGGAGCTCGACGGTACCGGCCTTGTCGCCTGCCGGCGAAAGGATGTCAATGGTGCTCATTACCTCAAGCCCCCTTGGCCGCGGTACGGACCAGGACGAGGCCGCCGTTCGGACCGGGGACTGCGCCCTTGATGAGGAGCAGACCCTTCTCCGCGTCAACCGCGTGGATGGTCAGGTTCTGGGTGGTGACGCGCTCGTTGCCCATGCGACCCGCCATGCGCATGCCCTTGAAGACACGGCCGGGGGTGGCACAGCCACCGATGGAGCCGGGCATGCGGTGCACACGGTGGGCACCGTGGGACGCCTTGCCACCCTTGAAGTTGTGGCGCTTCATCACACCGGCGAAGCCCTTGCCCTTGCTCTTGCCCGTGACGTCAACCTTGACGCCGGACTCGAACACTGCGGCAGTGACCTCCTGGCCCAGCGTGTACTCGCTGGCGTCAGGGGTGCGGAGCTCCACCAGGTGGCGGCGCGGGGTCACGTCGGCCTTGGCGAAGTGGCCCTTGAGGGGCTTGTTCACCTTGCGCGGGTCGATCTCGCCGAAGGCGATCTGGACCGACTCGTAGCCGTCGCTGTCGTTGGTGCGGACCTGGGTGACGACGCAGGGCCCGGCCTTGACGACGGTCACCGGGACGACCCGGTTGTTCTCGTCCCAGACCTGGGTCATGCCGAGCTTCTCGCCCAGGACGCCCTTAATGTTCTTAGCCATCTCGCGCGTCACCTCAGAGCTTGATCTCGATGTCGACGCCGGCCGGCAGGTCGAGACGCATGAGCGAGTCGACCGTCTTCGGCGTGGGGTCGAGGATGTCGATGAGGCGCTTGTGCGTGCGCATCTCGAAGTGCTCGCGCGAGTCCTTGTACTTGTGCGGCGACTTGATGACGCAGTACACGTTCTTCTCAGTGGGCAGCGGCACCGGGCCCGCGACCGACGCACCAGTGCGGGTCACCGTCTCGACGATCTTCTTCGCCGAGGAATCGATGACCTCGTGGTCGTAGGCCTTGAGCCGGATGCGGATCTTCTGTCCCGCCATGGCTACTAGTAGTCCTGTCTCTCGTAACGCTCTGGAACCCGAGGGCTCTCGTAACTCCACCTCCGACCCACGCGGTCGGGCGTGTCGCATCCCCTCTACGCAGAACTCCCGAAGGAATTCCCAACCAAGGGGGTGCGGGCCATGAGACCGCGGAACCGGGGGCGGAACACCCACCGGGTGCCTGGTCGGCGCCCCACTGTCACTTCCCGGAAGATTCCCGTACGTCCGGCCCGCATGGGGCCGACGAGTACTGTGGGACTCGCTTCCAGTCCTCCCGGCGGGAGGCGTGCAGCATTGACACTCAACCGAGCAACCTGGTCAGTGTGCCATACGGCGCCTGAGCCTGGCCAATCGGGCGGAGGATCTTACCCCGCGTGGTCTCCCGGTCAAACGCGGAGCCACAGCGGGAGCCCTGCCGTGGCTCCGCCCGACGTAATTCGGTCGAGCGTCGTACACCTCCGCCCCTACAGTGACCGGCCGGGCACGCCGTCGTCACAGGGGCATCGATCATGCGTACGCACTATCCGCGCACCGCGCATCTGCCCTGGTCCCCGGGGGCCACCTCGGACGACGTACGGATCGCGGATCTCTCCGGGCTGAGCGGCCGCGAGGTCGTCGTCACCGAGAAGCTGGACGGCGAGAACACCACGCTCTACGCCGACGGCCTGCACGCCCGCTCGCTCGATTCCGCCCATCACCCCTCGCGGGGCTGGGTCAAGGCGCTCCAGGGCCGGATCGGGGCCCGGATACCCGGGGGGTGGCGGGTGTGCGGGGAGAACATGTTTGCGCGCCATTCGATCCCGTACGACAGCCTGGAGAGCTTCTTCTACGGCTTCTCCGTCTGGGACGAGGAGCGCTGCCTGGGCTGGGACCGGACCGTGGTGTTCCTGCGCGGGCTGGGGATTCCGGTGCCGCCGGTGCTGTGGCGCGGGGTGTTCGACGCGCGGGCCGAAAAGGCGCTGCGCGCCCTGCGGCCGGACACGGGACGGCAGGAGGGGTACGTCGTACGTCCCGCCGACGGTTTCGACGCGGCGGACTTCGGGCGCCGGGTGGCGAAGTGGGTGCGGCCCGGCCACGTACGGACCGATACGCACTGGATGCACGCCTCCGTCGTGGAGAACGGGCTCGGCCCGGGCGCCCCCCTGTGGGCCGTACGGTCCGGGGCCGCCGTCGACGCGGCGGCGCTGGCCGGGGCGTCGGGCGCGTCCGTGTGGGACGCGGGGGCCGCCGTCACGACGGGAGATTCCCTCGACGCGTTGGGCCGGACGGGCGATGACCGGCTGACCGGCGTCCTGGCCGCGCTGCTGCACCGCGGGCGGCGCACCGAGCTGGCGCCCTCGCTGGCGGGGACGCTGGGGATGCCGCAGGCCCGGCGCGTCGCGGATCTCGTCGGGCTGCACCCCGCACTGCACCGCCCGTACCCGGACGAGGAGCGCCGCGCCGGCCTGGCCCGGATGTCCCTGGCCGCCGATCTGCCGCTGCTGCACGCGCTGGCCGCCGCCGTGGCGGACACCGACGGGGCGCGCGAACAGGTGGAGTGGTCGGCGCTGCACGCGGAGGATGTGCAGGAACCTGACGGGCTGGACGAGGCCTTCGCGGATCTGGAGCCCGCGGCCGCGGACCGCTGCCGGGCGCAGGCCCGTGAGGCCTGTGCGCTGGGCCGGGTCACCACCGCCGAGGAGGCCGTCGCCGCGACCTGGCGGTGGCGCAGCGGCGACTTCCCGCGCCTGGTCCATCTGGTCGGCCCCTCCGGCAGCGGCAAGAGCACCTTCGGCCGCGCACTGCCCGGTGTCGACACGTATCTCTCGCTCGACGATCTGCGGATGGCCCGGGGAGCGCGCGCCGACCAGAGCGCCAACGGGGAGGTACTGCGCGAGGGGCTCGGCCGGCTGGACACCGCGCTCGCCGCGGGCCGCACGGTCGTCTGGGACGCCACCTCGCTCAACGCGCACCAGCGCTCCCTGGTGCACGCGGTCGCCCGGCGCAGGGACGCGCTGCTCACCCACGCCGTGGCGCTGGTCGGCGAGGCGGAACTGCTCCGCCGCAACGAACACCGCACCCACCCGGTGCCCCCTGAGGTGCTGGCCTCGCAGCTGCACCGGTTCGTGCCCCCGTACCCCGGCCAGGCGCACCGCACCTGGTACATCGGCGCGAGCGGAACCGTGGAGGACAGGGCGTAGATGCGTACCAGCGAGGAGATCTACCACCGGGTCCGCTGGGATGCCCGGTTCGACCCTGCGCGCTTCGTGATGGGCGTGGCGCAGCGCGGTACCGCGCCCGAGCGGGTGCCGCTGCCCCGGTTCACGCCCGGCGGGGACGTTCCCTGGCACCGGGTGCTGTTCTTCGAGGCGGACGGCGAGGTGGTGTGGGACCGGTCCTCGGGCGTGGACCGGATCGACGCGACGGACGCCGGACGGGTACGCACCCCGCGCCGCCTGCCGTCCCTGTACTTCACCTCCCGTACGCCGCACGCGTACTCCGTAGCGCAGGCCGCCTGGACACCCGTGCCCGAGGACGCACCGGCGGCCCCGCAGTCCGCCTCCCTGACGCTGCTGACCTGGAACACCCTCTGGGACCGCTACGACAGCGACCGCATCCACACCGCCCGCCGCCGCCCGCTGCTGCTCGACGCCCTGCGCGCGGCGGACGCGGATGTCATCGCCCTCCAGGAGGCCGAACCCGCCCTCCTCGCCCTGCTGTTGTCCACGCCCTGGGTCCGGGGGAGCTACACCCTGTGGGCCGATCCGGCCGGCCGGGATGTCGCCGACTGCGGTCTGCTGCTGCTCAGCAGGGTCCCCGTGCGGGAGGCGGGCCTGCATGTCCTCGGCCGACACAAGGCGGTCGCCGCCGTGGTCGTGGAGACGGCAAAAGGGCCGGTCACGGTCGCGGTCACCCATCTCAGCAGCGACCACTCGGCACACGGCGCAGCCCGGCGCGATGCCGAACTGGCCGATCTGGCAACGGGGTTGGCCGCGGTCGAGGGCGAGGTGGCGCTGCTCGGCGACTTCAACGACGGCGGGGAGACACCACAGGACCGGCTGGGGATGCCGGACGCCTGGAGCCGGGTGCACGGCGCGGACGACCGGACGCCGACCTTCGACCCGTCCGTGAACCCGCTGGCCGCCGTCTCCTCGCTGACGGGGCGCGCGTCCCGGCTGGACCGGGTGCTGGTCCGCTCGGAGCGGCTGTGGCCCGTGTCGGCGACGCTGCTGGGCGACGTACCGGCGCAGGACGGGCTGTACGTCTCGGACCACTTCGGCGTACGGGTGGAGCTGACCGAGGCGGCGGAGGGCGGTGCGGCCGAGGACGGGGCGGTCGAACTGGTCCGCCGGGTGGCCGCCGCCCTGCCCGAAGGACGTGTGCATCTCGTCGGCTCGCGGCGGATGGGGTGTGCGCTGCCCGGCGCCGATGTGGACCTGGTCGCCGCGCTGCCCGGTGGCGGGGATCTCCCGGGGGTACGGCAGCGGCTGGCCGCCGCCCTGCCGGGCGCCGCCGGTCTGCGCGAGGTGACCGGTGCGCGCGTACCCGGTCTGCGCTTCGGCCTGGACGGGCTCCGGGTGGACCTGGTGACCGTCGCGACCGGTGGCCTCTCCCCGGACGGGGCGGTCCCGCGCCGCGCCGAACTGGGCGCGGCGGCGGCCACGGCGCTCAGCGCGGTGAGCGACGCGGACGCGGTGCTCGCGGCGGCGGACCCGCACCGGGCCGCGTTCACCGGCCTCGCGCGCGAGGTGAAGGCCTGGGCCCGGGCGCGCGGTCTGGACTCGGCGCCGTGCGGCGGACTGCCCGGCCTCGCCTGGGCGGTCCTGGCGGCCCGTACCGCGCACGAGGCCGGTGATCTGCCGCCCGTCCCCCTGCTCCGGCACTTCTTCGCGACCTGGGCCGCCCGGGACTGGAGCCTTCCGGTCGGCTCCGGCGATACGGACGGACGCCCCCTCACCGTGCTGACCCCGTCCGCCCCCGTGCGCTCCTGCACCTCGCAGGTCTCCCCCGCGGGCCGCGACCTCATCGCCGAGGAGCTCTTCCGCGCCTGGGAGATCCTGGAGTCCGCCGCAGACTGGGCCCCCGTACCGCACGCCCTGCTCTGCGCCCCACCGTCCCTGCACCTGCGTCACGCCGCCTGGGCGATCGTCTCCGTGCCCCCGGGCCCCGGCGAGGGCCGCTTCCGGGGGCGGCTCCTGGCGCTGCTCGCCGCTCTCGCCGAGGCGGGCTCACCGGACGCCCACGCCTGGCCCCGCCCGTTCACCGTCGACGCGTCCCTCGTCCAGTACTCCATCGGCCTGGGCCTGACCCCGCCCGACGAGGCCCGGCTCGCGGAGATCGGCGCCCGGCTGCTGCGCGGCATCCCGGAGGCGGGCCTGCGCCGGTCCGACCGCCCTGAAAGGATCCAGCCGTGAACAACAGCACCCTTGTGAACTGGGCCCTGCGCCCCGCCGAACCGGCGGACGTCGAGGACATCGCCGAGCTGAGAGCCACCGTGATGCGCCCCGACCTGGAGCGCCTGGGCCGCTACGACGAGCACCGCGTACGGCAGCGGCTGCGGGACGTATACGCACCGGAGCACACCTCGGTCATCCTCGCCGAGGACGAGTCCGGGGAGCGCGGGTTCGGGGGCTGCGTCACCCTGCGGCCGGTCGAGGACGGGCTGTGGCTGGAGAACTTCTACCTCTCCCCCGCCCTCCAGGGACGGGGCATCGGCACCGCCGTACTGCGTTCGCTGCTCGCCCGGGCCGATGAGGACGGCATGACCGTCCGCCTGGACGTACTGCAGGGCAGCGCCGCCCGCGCGCTCTACGAACGGCACGGGTTCACCGAGGAACGGCAGGACCCGATCGACGTGTTCATGGTGCGCACGCCCGCACGCTAGGCCGTCCGGGTCCTTCGGGCCCACACCCGTAGGAACCCAGGCAACCCGCCCCCGGGAATCTCCGTCTATCCCCCCGCAGCAGCGGCTCGCCCCCCGGCGCCGCCTGCACGGAACAGGCACGCAGCGCAGGGCCGCACAGCCGCCCGCTGCGGGGGAAGTGGACGGAGCACGGTGTGACGGACCGACCTGCGTTGCGCGCAACTCCTGCGGGAGTGCCGCGGCGCACCTTGTTGACAGCGGCGGCCTGCGCGACGAGCGCGGCAGCCCTCAGCGCCTGCACCGCGCCCACGCCGCCGCGCCGCCGCAACCCGACCGCCGACCCGATGCCCGGCCTGCCGATAAGCACCTCGCACCCGGCCCTGATGATGCAGATCCTCGCCCACCCGGACGACGACCTGTACTTCATGAACCCGGACACCCAGCAGGCCCTCGATGCCGGAACGCCGCTGGTCTGCGTCTATCTGACCGCGGGCGAGGCCACCGGCATCAACCGCGCGCCCGGCCACCCGCTGCCCTCCCCCGACAAGGCGGCGTACTCCTCCTCCCGTCACCAGGGGCTCCGGCAGGCGTACGCGACGCTGCTCGGCCTCGGCAGGTTCACGGACTGGCGCAAGTCCGTCATGGGCCTGGACGGCAACCACCGCGCCGAGATCAACAGCCTCGCCAACGGCCGCCGCCGCGTCGAGCTGATCTTCATCAACACCTCGATGCACACCACGTACGGGCGGCTCGGGCTGCCCAGCCTCTGGCAGGACCGACGGCTCGTCCTGCCGACCGTCGTCGCCGACGACTCCCCGCTGAAGCGGGCGGGTTCGTACACGTACGACGGGCTGATCGACGTCCTGGTCGGGCTGTTCGACCGCTACCGGCCCAGCGCCGTGCACACCATGGACCCGGACCCCGACGTCCAGCACAGCAGCGAGCTCGTCCGCCGCCGGGACAGCGAGCAGCAGGGCTACTCCGACCACCCCGACCACACCTCGGCCGCGCTGTTCACCTGGGCGGCGCTGATCCGGTGGGTGGCGCGGGCCACCGAGGGCGGCGGTGACGTGCCGAGCTTCGTCACCACGGCGTTCCGCGGCTACTACAACCGGCACTGGCCGAAGAACCTGCCGCCCGCCGTGCTGGCGGAGAAGGCCTCGCACCTGGTGCCGTACGGGGGTTCGGTCAGCTGGCGCTGCGGCAACGGGGCCGGCTGCGGGGACTACAACGTGGGCGGCAACCGGCCGCTGACCAACCGGAAGGGCTGGGTACGGTCCACCCACTACCGCTACCCGGGCCCCCGCCCCGCCGTCACCGCAGCTCCGGACGGCCGACTCGTCGCGTACGGGGTGCTGGGGCTGCGGGCCGTGCGCTGGTGCGAGAGCGCGCCGGGCAGCGGGGCGTGGGAAGCGCCGGACGACCTCGGCGGCGGCCCGCTCGCCCCCGTCCTGGGCAGTGCACAGCTCCTGGACGGGCGCCAACTGCTCTTCGGGCTGCGGTTCGCCGCGCTCAGCGGGCACGGAGCGGACAACGAACGCGAGATCGTCGTCCTGGAACAGCGCCACCCCGGCGGCGGGTTCCGCGCCTGGCGGGGTCTGGGCAACCCGGTACGGGATCACGAGGGCGGGCGCCGGATCGGCGTCCCGGTCACGCTCACCGCCCCCGACGGGCAGGTCCATCTCTTCGTACGGAACGCGGAGAAGGGCCTCAGCACCCGGGTACGGCACACGGACGGCCGGTAGAGCGGCTGGCGGGACACGGGCGGGGGCGAGGTCCAGGACGGGCTGAATGCCGTGGTGGACGACGCGGGGTGTGTCCATGTCTTCGCGGCGGGCCGTTTCGCGGTGCATCACTGGACGCAGGACGCGCCCGGGGACCCGGTCACCGCGCACACCCAGATCAGCGGGGTGCCGGTGCCGGGGGACGGCCCGGCCGCACTGCCCGGTGCGGACGGGACCGTCGATCTGTACTACCGCGCGGCGGCGAAGCCCGGCCTGACGACCGTACGGACCGGGGAGACCGCGTACGAGACAGGCATCGACGGATACGGGCGGCTGATCGAGGACCGGGCGGGCTTCGACGGGTACGGGCCGGTCTCCGCCGCCGGATCGCCGCACGCCCCGGTGCTGCTCGGCCGCACCGCGAAGGGCCTGATCCAGCTACGTACATCCGAAGGGCTCTCCGTACGCAGGCGCGGACCGGTGGCGCTCGACGGGCCCGCACTGCATCTCGGTGAGGACGGGCGGGTGACGGTGGCGGCCCTGGGACCAGACGCCCTGCCGTGGCTCTGGCGCCCCTGAGACGTACCAGCACATGCCGAAGGGCCCCGGCCCACCGCTTGCGCGGCGGGCCGGGGCCCTTCTTGGTGCTCTGTGCGGAGCAACCAGGTCAGACAGTCAGGTGATTACTTGACGATCTTGGTGACCTGGCCGGCGCCCACGGTCCGGCCACCCTCACGGATGGCGAACTTCAGGCCCTCTTCCATGGCGACGGGCTGGATCAGCGTGACGTTCATGACGGTGTTGTCGCCCGGCATGACCATCTCGGTGCCCTCGGGAAGGGTCACAACGCCCGTCACGTCCGTGGTACGGAAGTAGAACTGCGGGCGGTAGTTGTTGAAGAACGGGGTGTGACGGCCACCCTCGTCCTTCGACAGGATGTACGACTGGGCCTCGAACTCGGTGTGCGGCGTGACCGAACCGGGCTTGATGATGACCTGGCCGCGCTCGACGTCCTCGCGCTTGATGCCACGGAGGAGCAGACCGACGTTCTCACCGGCCTGGCCCTCGTCGAGCAGCTTGCGGAACATCTCGATGCCGGTGACCGTGGTGGTGGTCTTCTCCTGCTTGATACCGACGATGTCGACGGTCTCGTTGACCTTGAGGACACCACGCTCGATACGACCGGTGACGACGGTGCCACGACCGGTGATCGTGAAGACGTCCTCGATCGGCATCAGGAACGGCTTGTCGACGTCACGCTCGGGCTGCGGGATCGACTCGTCGACGGCCTTCATCAGGTCGAGGACGGTCTGGCCCCACTCCTTGTCGCCCTCAAGAGCCTTGAGCGCCGAGACCTTGACGACCGGAAGGTCGTCGCCCGGGAACTCGTACTCGGAGAGGAGCTCACGGACCTCGAGCTCGACGAGCTCCAGGATCTCCTCGTCGTCCACCATGTCGGCCTTGTTCAGGGCGACGACGATGTAGGGAACGCCGACCTGGCGGGCCAGGAGCACGTGCTCCTTGGTCTGCGGCATCGGGCCGTCGGTGGCGGCGACCACGAGGATGGCGCCGTCCATCTGCGCCGCACCCGTGATCATGTTCTTGATGTAGTCCGCGTGACCCGGGCAGTCGACGTGCGCGTAGTGACGCGACTCCGTCTGGTACTCGACGTGCGCGATCGAGATCGTGATACCGCGCTGGCGCTCCTCGGGAGCCTTGTCGATCTGGTCGAAGGCCGAGGCCTCGTTCAGGTCCGGGTACGCGTCGTGCAGCACCTTGGTAATGGCGGCCGTGAGGGTCGTCTTACCGTGGTCGATGTGACCGATGGTGCCGATGTTGACGTGCGGCTTAGTCCGCTCGAACTTCGCCTTCGCCACTGGGTCCTCCTGTGGAGTGGTTCTGTACGCCTTGCTTCATCGGCGCCAGGTGATCTTTGCTGGGATGCCGGGGCCGGGGGCATTCACGCATCGCTTGCGCTCTGCGACGAATGCCCCACCAGGCTCCGGTGACAAGCCTAAAGCGTGAGCTCGGGAGAGTTACTCGCCCTTGGCCTTCGCGATGATCTCCTCGGCGACGTTCCGCGGAACCTCGGCGTAGGAGTCGAACTGCATCGAGTAGCTTGCGCGACCCGAGGTCTTGCTGCGGAGGTCTCCGACGTAGCCGAACATCTCCGAGAGGGGCACGAGGCCCTTCACGACGCGAGCGCCGCTGCGCTCCTCCATGGCCTGGATCTGGCCACGGCGGGAGTTGAGGTCGCCGATGACATCGCCCATGTAGTCCTCGGGCGTGGTGACCTCGACAGCCATCATCGGCTCCAGGAGCACGGGGGACGCCTTGCGGGCACCCTCCTTGAACGCCTGCGAACCGGCGATCTTGAAGGCGAGCTCGGAGGAGTCGACCTCGTGGTAACCACCGTCGAGAAGGGTGACGCGGACGCCGACCATCTCGTAACCGGCCAGGATGCCGAACTGCATGGCTTCCTGGGCACCCGCGTCCACCGAGGGAATGTACTCACGGGGGATGCGGCCACCGGTGACCTTGTTGACGAACTCGTAGGACGCGTCGCCACCCTCGATGGGCTCAAGGGCGATCTGCACCTTCGCGAACTGGCCGGTACCACCAGTCTGCTTCTTGTGCGTGTAGTCGATGCGCTCGACGGCCTTGCGGATCGTCTCGCGGTACGCGACCTGCGGCTTGCCGACATTCGCCTCGACGCGGAACTCGCGCTTCATGCGGTCGACGAGCACCTCGAGGTGAAGCTCGCCCATACCACCGATGATGGTCTGGCCGGTCTCCTCGTCGGAGTGCACCTGGAAGGACGGGTCCTCCTCGGAGAGGCGCTGGATGGCGACACCCAGCTTCTCCTGGTCACCCTTGGACTTCGGCTCGATGGCGACCTGGATGACCGGTGCCGGGAAGTCCATGGACTCCAGGATCACCGGGTTCTTGTCGTCGCACAGCGTCTCACCGGTGGTGGTCTGCTTCAGACCCATGACGGCGACGATGTCACCGGCGCCCACCGAAGGGATCTCCTCACGCTTGTTCGCGTGCATACGGTAGATCTTGCCGATGCGCTCCTTCTTGCCCTTGACCGAGTTCAGCACCGCGGTGCCGGCCTCGAGGCGACCGGAGTAGATCCGGACGAAGGTGAGCTTGCCGAGGTGCGGGTCGCTCGCGATCTTGAACGCCAGGCCGGAGAACGGCTCGTCGTCCGAGGGCTTGCGCTTGACGACAACCTCGGGGTCCTTGACATCGTGGCCCTCGATGGCCTCGACGTCCAGGGGGGAAGGCAGGTAGCGGACGATCGCGTCGAGCAGGGGCTGGACGCCCTTGTTCTTGAACGCCGTGCCACAGAACACCGGGGTGACGGTGACGGAGCCCGCGCCGCCCTTCGATGCGAGGGTGATCCGGCGGATCGCCTCGTACAGCTGCTCCTCGGTGGGCTCGACGCCCTCCAGGTACAGCTCCATCATCTGGTCGTCGTTCTCGGAAACGGCCTCGAGCAGCTTGCCGCGCCACTCCTGAGCCGCCTCGATGTGGGTGTCCGGGATGTCGACGGTGTCGTACATCTCGCCCTTGAGGGCCTCTTCCGGCCACACGAAGGCCTTCATCGACACGAGGTCGACGACGCCCTTGAAGTCGGCTTCGGCACCGATGGGGAGCTGCATGACGAGCGGGACCGCACCGAGGCGGTCGACGATCATGTCGACGCAGCGGTGGAACTCGGCACCCGTGCGGTCGAGCTTGTTGACGAAGCAGATACGCGGCACGCCGTAGCGGTCCGCCTGACGCCAAACGGTCTCGGACTGCGGCTCGACGCCGGCAACACCGTCGAACACGGTGACAGCGCCGTCGAGGACGCGGAGCGAACGCTCCACCTCGACGGTGAAGTCGACGTGACCCGGGGTGTCGATGATGTTGATGGTGTGGTCAACATCATTGAGCGGCCAGTGACAGGTCGTCGCGGCAGACGTGATCGTGATGCCGCGCTCCTGCTCCTGCTCCATCCAGTCCATCGTGGCAGCGCCGTCGTGGACTTCACCGATCTTGTACGAAACACCGGTGTAGAACAGGATCCGCTCAGTGGTGGTCGTCTTGCCCGCGTCGATGTGGGCCATGATCCCGATGTTGCGGACCTTGGCCAGGTCAAGCGAAGTGGTGGCCATAAGGCTCAATCTTCTCTCGGTCTCGATGTGGGTAGCGACTACCAGCGGTAGTGCGCGAAGGCCTTGTTGGACTCGGCCATCTTGTGGGTGTCCTCGCGCTTCTTGACGGCAGCGCCAAGACCGTTGGAGGCGTCGAGCAGCTCGTTCATGAGGCGCTCGGTCATCGTCTTCTCGCGGCGGGCGCGGGAGTAACCCACGACCCAGCGCAGCGCGAGGGTGGCGGCGCGACCGGGCTTGACCTCGATCGGCACCTGGTAGGTGGCGCCACCGACACGGCGGGACTTGACCTCGAGCGAGGGCTTGACGTTCTCAAGCGCGCGCTTCAGCGTGATGACCGGGTCGTTGCCGGTCTTCTCGCGGAGGCCTTCCATGGCGCCGTACACGATCCGCTCGGCAGTGGAACGCTTGCCGTTGAGCAGGATCTTGTTGATCAGCGAGGTGACAAGAGGAGAACCGTAGACCGGGTCGATGATGACCGGGCGCTTCGGGGCGGGGCCCTTACGAGGCATTCTTACTTCTCCTTCTTGGCGCCGTAGCGGCTGCGGGCCTGCTTGCGGTTCTTGACGCCCTGGGTGTCAAGGGAGCCGCGGATGATCTTGTAACGAACACCCGGCAGGTCCTTCACACGGCCACCACGCACGAGCACGATGGAGTGCTCCTGCAGGTTGTGTCCCTCACCCGGGATGTAGGCCGTGACCTCGATACCGGAGGTCAGACGCACACGCGCGACCTTACGGAGTGCCGAGTTCGGCTTCTTCGGGGTGGTCGTGAACACACGCGTGCAGACGCCGCGGCGCTGGGGCGAACCCTCGAGTGCGGGCGTCTTGTTCTTCTCGACCTTGTCCTGCCGGCCCTTCCGGACCAGCTGCTGGATCGTAGGCACTACTTCTCCGGTTTCTGTGTGCCGTTCGTGAAACTAACCTGGAACGTCGCCGACCCACGCGGTCGGGTGTGTCGAATGCTGCAGGCCCCTGCCGCAAGGCATGAGGGAGCACAGATCACGGTGGCCACTGACGGACTCGCCATGCGGTTGAGGACACGCACACGAGCCCAGGCACACCCCAGGCACAAGGTCTGAGCGTACCTACCTCATCGACTCCGGTCAAAACAAATGCTGTCCGCCTCTACACGCCGCCGCGCGCGCCCGGCTTGTCCCGACCCGTACGGGTAGCCCACGCACCCCCATACGGCCCTGAACGGGCCTCCGGAGCCCGCTCGGGACCGTCCGACGCCCTGTCCGGCCGGGGTACGGCGCAAAAAAGCCGGGACGCGGACGTGACGTATCACATGCCGGAGGGCGGCCACCCCGTTGTGCACGGGGTGACCGCCCTCCGGTCGGTCAGACGACTCGCTTACTGGTTGTACGGACCGTAGTCGTAGTCCTCCAGCGGAACGGCCTGGCCGGAGCCCGTGCCGAACGGCGAGTAGTCGATGTCGTCGTAGCCGACGGCCGAGTACATCGCGGCCTTGGCCTCCTCGGTCGGCTCGACCCGGATGTTGCGGTAGCGGGACAGACCCGTACCGGCCGGGATGAGCTTACCGATGATGACGTTCTCCTTGAGGCCGATCAGGGAGTCCGACTTGGCGTTGATCGCCGCGTCGGTCAGAACCCTGGTCGTCTCCTGGAAGGACGCCGCCGACAGCCACGACTCGGTGGCGAGCGAGGCCTTGGTGATACCCATCAGCTGCGGACGGCCGGAGGCGGGGTGACCGCCCTCGGTGACCACACGACGGTTCTCGGTCTCGAACTTCGAGCGCTCGACGAGCTCGCCCGGCAGCAGTTCCGCGTCGCCGGACTCGATGATCGTCACTCGGCGCAGCATCTGCCGGATGATGATCTCGATGTGCTTGTCGTGGATCGACACACCCTGCGAGTTGTAGACCTTCTGGACCTCGCCGACCAGGTGGACCTGGACCGCGCGCTGACCGAGGATCCGCAGCACGTCGTGCGGGTTGGTGGCACCCACGGTGAGCTTCTGGCCCACCTCGACGTGGTCGCCCTCGCCCACCAGCAGACGGGCACGCTTCGAGATCGGGAACGGCGTCTCGTCGCTGCCGTCGTCCGGGGTGACGACGATCTTCTTGGTCTTCTCGGTCTCCTCGATACGGATGCGGCCTGCCGCCTCCGAGATCGGGGCGACACCCTTGGGCGTACGGGCTTCGAAGAGCTCGACGACTCGGGGCAGACCCTGGGTGATGTCGTCACCGGCCACACCACCGGTGTGGAAGGTACGCATCGTCAGCTGCGTGCCGGGCTCACCGATGGACTGGGCGGCGATGATGCCGACCGCCTCACCGATGTCGACCAGCTTGCCGGTGGCGAGCGAGCGTCCGTAGCAGAAGGCACAGGTGCCGACCGCGGACTCACAGGTCAGGACCGAACGGGTCTTGACCTCCTCGACGCCGGCGCCCACCAGGGCGTCGATCAGGACGTCACCGAGGTCGACGTTGGCAGGCGCGATGACCTTGCCGTCGACGACGACGTCCTCGGCGAGCATGCGGGCGTAGACCGAGGTCTCGACGTCCTCCGTCTTGCGGAGCACACCGTCCGCACCCTTGACGGCGATCTTCAGCTTGAGGCCGCGGTCGGTGCCGCAGTCCTCCTCGCGAATGATCACGTCCTGCGAGACGTCCACCAGACGACGGGTCAGGTAACCCGAGTCGGCGGTACGCAGGGCGGTGTCCGCCAGACCCTTACGGGCACCGTGCGTGGAGATGAAGTACTCCAGAACGGTGAGGCCCTCACGGAAGGACGCCTTGATGGGACGCGGGATCGTCTCGTTCTTGGCGTTGGACACCAGACCACGCATACCGGCGATCTGACGCATCTGCATCATGTTTCCTCGGGCACCCGAGTCAACCATCATGAAGATGGGGTTCGTCTTGGGGAAGTTCGCGTTCATCGCCTCGGCAACCTCGTTGGTCGCCTTGGTCCAGATCGCGATGAGCTCCTGCGTGCGCTCGTCCTTGGTGATCAGACCGCGCTCGTACTGCTTCTGGACCTTCTCGTCCTGCGCCTCGTAACCCGCGACGATGGCCTTCTTGGCCTCGGGCACGACGACGTCGGAGATGGCCACGGTGACACCGGAACGGGTCGCCCAGTAGAAGCCCGCCGCCTTCAGGTTGTCGAGCGTCGCCGCCACGATGACCTTGGGGTAGCGCTCGGCGAGGTCGTTGACGATCTCGGAGAGCTGCTTCTTGCCGACGGAGTAGTCGACGAACGGGTAGTCCTCGGGCAGCAGCTCGTTGAAGAGCGCGCGGCCCAGGGACGTACGCAGCCGGAACGTGTCGCCCTGCTGGTACTCCTGCTCGCCCTCCTCGGCGACCGGCGGCACCCAGCCGCGCGGCGGGATGGTGCCCACCGGGAAGCGGATGTCGACCTTCGCCTGGAGCGACAGCTCGCGGGCGTCGAAGGCCATGATCGCCTCGGCCGTGGAACCGAAGGAACGGCCCTGGCCGATGACCTTGCGCTCCTCCTCGTCCGTGGTGAGGAAGAACAGGCCCAGCACCATGTCCTGGGTCGGCATGGTGACGGGACGACCGTCGGCCGGCTTCAGGATGTTGTTCGAGGACAGCATCAGGATGCGGGCCTCGGCCTGCGCCTCCGCGGAGAGCGGCAGGTGCACGGCCATCTGGTCACCGTCGAAGTCCGCGTTGAACGCGGTGCAGACGAGCGGGTGGATCTGGATGGCCTTGCCCTCGACCAGCTGCGGCTCGAAGGCCTGGATGCCGAGGCGGTGCAGGGTCGGTGCACGGTTCAGCAGCACCGGGTGCTCAGCGATGACCTCTTCGAGGACGTCGTACACCACGGTGCGGCCGCGCTCGACCATGCGCTTGGCCGACTTGATGTTCTGCGCGTGGTTCAGGTCGACCAGGCGCTTCATCACGAACGGCTTGAAGAGCTCCAGCGCCATGGCCTTCGGCAGACCGCACTGGTGCAGCTTGAGCTGCGGGCCGACGACGATCACGGAACGCGCGGAGTAGTCCACACGCTTGCCGAGAAGGTTCTGACGGAATCGACCCTGCTTGCCCTTCAGCATGTCGCTGAGGGACTTGAGCGGGCGGTTGCCGGGACCGGTGACCGGGCGACCGCGGCGGCCGTTGTCGAACAGCGCGTCGACGGCCTCCTGCAGCATCCGCTTCTCGTTGTTCACGATGATCTCGGGGGCACCGAGGTCAAGGAGACGCTTGAGGCGGTTGTTGCGGTTGATCACACGGCGGTACAGGTCGTTCAGGTCGGAGGTCGCGAAGCGGCCACCGTCCAGCTGCACCATCGGACGCAGGTCCGGCGGGATGACCGGCACGCAGTCGAGCACCATGCCCTTGGGCTTGTTGCTGGTCTGCAGGAACGCGGAGACGACCTTGAGGCGCTTGAGCGCACGGGTCTTCTTCTGGCCCTTGCCGGTACGGATGATCTCGCGGAGGCGCTCGGCCTCCTCGTCGAGGTCGAACGACTCGAGGCGCTTCTGCAGAGCGGCGGCGCCCATGCAGCCGTCGAAGTACGTGCCGAAGCGGTCACGCAGCTCACGGTAGAGCAGCTCGTCGCCCTCCAGGTCCTGGACCTTGAGGTTCTTGAAGCGGCTCCACACCTCGTCAAGGCGGTCGATCTCGCGCTGCGCACGGTCGCGCAGCTGCTTCATCTCACGCTCGGCACCTTCGCGCACCTTGCGGCGCACGTCGGCCTTGGCGCCCTCGGCCTCCAGCTCGGCCAGGTCGGTCTCGAGCTTCTTGGCCCGGGCTTCGAGGTCGGCGTCGCGACGGTTCTCGACCTGCTGACGCTCGACGGAGACGTGCGCCTCCAGCGAGGGCAGGTCGCGCGTACGGCGCTCCTCGTCCACGAACGTGATCATGTACGCGGCGAAGTAGATGACCTTCTCGAGGTCCTTCGGCGCGAGGTCGAGCAGGTACCCGAGGCGCGACGGGACGCCCTTGAAGTACCAGATGTGGGTGACGGGAGCGGCAAGCTCGATGTGGCCCATGCGCTCACGGCGCACCTTGGCGCGCGTGACCTCCACGCCACAGCGCTCACAGATGATGCCCTTGAAGCGGACACGCTTGTACTTGCCGCAGTAGCACTCCCAGTCCCGGGTCGGACCGAAGATCTTCTCGCAGAAGAGTCCGTCCTTTTCGGGCTTGAGGGTGCGGTAGTTGATGGTCTCCGGCTTCTTCACTTCGCCGTGCGACCAGGTCCGGATGTCGTCCGCGGTGGCGAGGCCGATCCGCAGCTCGTCGAAGAAGTTGACGTCGAGCACTTGTCGTCAATCCCTCTTTCGGGGGTTCGAGCCCCCTCGCATCAAGCGAGAAAATGGGGCACTTCAGCAATGGTCTGAACGGGTCCGGGGAGAGCCGGCCGGATCACGGGGATCCGGCCGGCCAACCCGTCAGACCTCTTCGACGCTGCTCGGCTCGCGCCGGGACAGGTCGATACCGAGCTCCTCCGCCGCGCGGAAGACGTCCTCGTCCGTGTCGCGCATCTCGATGGACATGCCGTCCGAGGACAGCACCTCCACGTTGAGGCAGAGCGACTGCATTTCCTTGATGAGCACCTTGAAGGACTCGGGGATGCCGGGCTCGGGGATGTTCTCGCCCTTGACGATGGCCTCGTAGACCTTCACGCGGCCGGTCACGTCGTCGGACTTGATCGTCAGGAGCTCCTGGAGGGCGTATGCGGCGCCGTAAGCCTCAAGGGCCCACACCTCCATCTCACCGAATCGCTGTCCACCGAACTGAGCCTTACCACCCAGCGGCTGCTGGGTGATCATGGAGTACGGACCCGTCGAACGAGCGTGCAGCTTGTCGTCGACGAGGTGGTGCAGCTTGAGGATGTACATGTAGCCGACCGAAACCGGCTCGGGGAACGGCTCGCCGGAGCGGCCGTCGAACAGGTTGGCCTTGCCGGATGCCTGCACCAGCCGGTCGCCGTCGCGGTTCGGGATCGTGGCCTCGAAGAGGCCGGAGATCTCGTCCTCGCGCGCACCGTCGAAGACGGGCGTGGCGACGTTGGTGCCGGGGGCGACCTGGTCGGCGCCGATGGCCTGCAGGCGCTTGGCCCACTCGTCACCGAGGCCGGAGACGTCCCAGCCGCGGCTGGCGAGCCAGCCGAGGTGGATCTCCAGGACCTGTCCCGGGTTCATTCGGGACGGGACACCCAGCGGGTTGAGGATGATGTCGACCGGGGTGCCGTCCTCCAGGAACGGCATGTCCTCGATCGGGAGGATCTTCGAGATGACGCCCTTGTTGCCGTGACGGCCGGCGAGCTTGTCACCATCGGTGATCTTGCGCTTCTGCGCGACGTAGACGCGGACCAGCTGGTTCACGCCCGGCGGCAGCTCGTCGCCCTCTTCGCGGTCGAAGACGCGGACGCCGATGACCTTGCCGATCTCACCGTGCGGCACCTTCAGCGAGGTGTCGCGCACCTCGCGCGCCTTCTCACCGAAGATCGCGCGGAGCAGGCGCTCCTCGGGGGTCAGCTCGGTCTCGCCCTTGGGCGTGACCTTGCCGACGAGGATGTCACCGGCGACGACCTCGGCACCGATACGGATGATGCCGCGCTCGTCGAGGTCGGCGAGGACCTCTTCGGAGACGTTCGGGATGTCCCGGGTGATCTCCTCGGGGCCGAGCTTGGTGTCACGGGCGTCGACCTCGTGCTCCTCGATGTGGATCGAGGAGAGGACGTCGTCCTGCACGAGGCGCTGCGACAGGATGATCGCGTCCTCGTAGTTGTGACCCTCCCACGGCATGAACGCCACGAGCAGGTTCTTGCCGAGGGCCATCTCACCGTTCTCGGTGGCCGGACCGTCGGCGAGTACCTGGTCGGCGACGACCCGGTCGCCCTCGGAGACGACGACCTTCTGGTTGACCGAGGTGCCCTGGTTGGAGCGCATGAACTTGGCGATGCGGTACGTGGTGTACGTGCCGTCGTCGTTGGTCACGGTGATGTAGTCCGCGGAGACCTCCTGGACCACACCGTCCTTCTCGGCCTTCAGTACGTCACCGGCGTCGGTGGCGCAGCGGTACTCCATGCCGGTGCCGACGAGCGGGGCCTCCGACTTGATCAGCGGCACCGCCTGACGCATCATGTTCGCCCCCATGAGGGCGCGGTTGGCGTCGTCGTGCTCCAGGAAGGGGATCATCGCGGTGGCGACGGACACCATCTGGCGCGGCGAGACGTCCATGTAGTCGACCTCGACCGGCGGCACGTAGTCGACCTCACCGCCACGGCGGCGGACCAGGACGCGCGCCTCGGTGAAGCGCAGCTCGTCGGAGAGGGTCGCGTTCGCCTGGGCGATGACGTAGCGGTCCTCCTCGTCGGCCGTGATGTAGTCGACCTCGTCGGTGACCTGGCCGTCGACGACCTTGCGGTACGGCGTCTCGATGAAGCCGAACGCGTTGACTCGGCCGTACGAGGCGAGCGAACCGATCAGACCGATGTTCGGGCCTTCAGGGGTCTCGATCGGGCACATGCGTCCGTAGTGGGACGGGTGCACGTCACGGACCTCGAAGCCGGCCCGCTCACGGGACAGACCACCGGGACCCAGCGCCGAGAGACGACGCTTGTGCGTCAGACCCGACAGCGGGTTGTTCTGGTCCATGAACTGCGACAGCTGGCTGGTGCCGAAGAACTCCTTGATGGAGGCGACGACCGGCCGGATGTTGATCAGGGTCTGCGGCGTGATCGCCTCGACGTCCTGGGTCGTCATGCGCTCGCGCACGACGCGCTCCATACGGGCCAGACCCGTACGGACCTGGTTCTGGATGAGCTCGCCGACGTTACGCAGACGACGGTTGCCGAAGTGGTCGATGTCGTCGGTCTCGACGACGATCGAACGACCGGACTCACCGACCGTCTCGGTCTCCCCGGCGTGCAGCTTGACCAGGTACTTGATGGTCGCGATGACGTCGTCGGAGGTGAGCACGCCGGCATCCAGCGGCTCGTCCGCGCCGAGCTTCTTGTTCACCTTGTAGCGGCCGACCTTCGCGAGGTCGTAGCGCTTCGGGTTGAAGTAGAGGTTCTCGAGCAGCGTCTGAGCGGCCTCGCGGGTGGGCGGCTCGCCCGGGCGGAGCTTGCGGTAGATGTCGAGCAGCGCGTCGTCCTGGCCCTGGGTGTGGTCCTTCTCCAGGGTGGCGCGCATGGACTCGTACTCGCCGAACTCCTCCAGGATCTGCTCGGTGGTCCAGCCGAGAGCCTTCAGGAGAACGGTGACGGACTGCTTGCGCTTGCGGTCGATGCGGACACCGACCATGTCGCGCTTGTCGATCTCCATCTCCAGCCAGGCACCCCGGGACGGGATGATCTTGGCGGAGAAGATGTCCTTGTCGGACGTCTTGTCGATGGAGGAGTCGAAGTAGACACCCGGCGAGCGGACAAGCTGCGACACGACGACACGCTCGGTGCCGTTGATGACGAAGGTGCCCTTGTTGGTCATGAGCGGGAAGTCGCCCATGAAGACCGTCTGGGACTTGATCTCGCCGGTCTCGTTGTTGGTGAACTCGGCCGTGACGAAGAGCGGGGCGGCAAACGTGAAGTCGCGCTCCTTGCACTCGTCGATCGAGTTCTTCGGGGGCTCGAAGCGATGGTCGCGGAACGTAAGCGACATCGACCCGGAGAAGTCCTCGATCGGTGAAATCTCCTCGAAGATTTCCTCCAGGCCGGACTTGGTGGGGACGTCTTGTCCACTGTCCAGAGCAGCCTCGACGCGAGCCTTCCAGGCGGCATTGCCCAGGAGCCAGTCAAAGCTCTCGGTCTGCAGCGCGAGGAGGTTCGGAACCTCGAGGGGCTCCTTGATCTTTGCAAAGGAGATGCGCAGCGGGGCGGTGCTGGCACCGTTGTTCGTATTCGCGGTCGAGGCGTTGCGCGAGGCGGCCAAGAGGGGGTCCTTCCGAGGGCTCGGACTCACTACGCGCGTACCGGTCCCAAGCCGGCCACGGAGACAGCCGTTCCTGATCCGGCCGAAGAAGGCCAGGTCAAGGACGATCAGTCATCGGTGCTCAAGCGAGGGTATGCCCCTGGTGACGGGCAGGAGGCAGCTAACAGGCAGCGCAAAGGGTCAGTGTAGCCAAACGGCACACTGATGTCCAGTCGGGGTTTTCAGAGACCCACGTTGCTCTCAACAGCTGTTCTCAACACCTATGGCTAGCCCTTGCGCGCGGTGCGCTCTTCCTTACTGCCCTCTTCGCCCACGATCCATGCCTCGGATTCGGATCGATGTGACGACGCGTCCTGAGAATTGCGCGCCGCGTGCGGTTCGTCAAGGCCCCCCTGCCGGGACAGCGGCCCGAGGCCCTCACCCGACTGTCTCCCGGCGCCGGTCGGCCGCGCCCCGGAGACAACGGCGAAGATCACCATACTCGTCGCCGCCGGAAGAGCAAGGCAGCCGCCTCAGGTACGCCGAAGGGCGACCACCCGGATGGGTGATCGCCCTTCGTGAGATGACGTCCCGTGCCGTGCGGCACGGGCAGTCAGAAGGAGTCAGCGGACTCCCTGAGTCACTTGACCTCGACGGAAGCGCCGGCGGCCTTGAGGGACTCGGCAGCCTTCTCGGCGGCCTCCTTGGCGACCTTCTCGAGGACCGGCTTCGGGGTGCCGTCGACGAGGTCCTTGGCCTCCTTCAGGCCCAGCGAGGTCAGCTCACGCACGACCTTGATGACCTGGATCTTCTTCTCGCCGGCGCCGGTGAGGATGACGTCGAACTCGTCCTGCTCCTCGACGGCCTCAGCGGCGGCACCGGGGGCACCCGGGGCGGCAACGGCGACCGCGGCGGCGGCGGTGACGTCGAACTTCTCCTCGAAGGCCTTCACGAACTCGGAGAGCTCGATGAGGGTCATCTCTTCGAACTGCGCGAGCAGGTCGTCCTGGGACAGCTTCGCCATGATGGCGTCCTTCCACTAATTCGGCTGGTGCCGATGTACATGTAGGCGGGCGTACGTTCGGCCCGCTGCGACCGTCGCCCTAGTGGGCGGCGATCAATGCGCGAGCCGAATTACTCGGCACCGCCCTGCTCGGCCTTCTTGGCGCGAAGCGCTTCCGCGGTGCGGACGAACTTCGACGGCAGAGCCTGGAAGAGCTGAGCAGCCTGAGACTGCTTGCCCTTGAAGGCACCGGCCAGCTTGGCGAGCAGAACCTCGCGGGACTCGAGGTCCGCAAGCTTCTTGATCTCATCGGCGGACAGCGCCTTGCCATCAAGGACACCGCCCTTGATGATCAGGTTCGGGTTCTCCTTGGCGAAGTCACGAAGACCCTTCGCCGACTCCACCGGGTCACCGGTGATGAAGGCAACCGCCGTCGGACCAGTGAACTGGTCGTCCAGCGAAGTGATCCCGGCCTCGTTGGCCGCAATCTTGGTCAGCGTGTTCTTCACCACGGCGTACTGGGCGTTCTCACCGAGCGAACGGCGCAGCGTCTTGAGCTGCGCCACGGTGAGACCCCGGTACTCGGTCAGCACAGCGGCGTTCGAGCTGCGGAACTGGTCCGCGAGCTCGGCTACCGCGGCAGCCTTGTCGGGCCTTGCCATGAGCGTCGGCCTCCTTCCGGGTGATGAGGACCGCTCAGAAGGGGCCGGGAAAGACGAAACGCCCCGGCGCAGGCGCCAGGGCGAAGCTCGACCGAACGAAGTCCGGGAGCTTTCCACAGTCACCTGCGCAGGTCGCCCGTACTCAACGGATCCTTCGGTTGCTGTTCCCTCTTTCGAGAGCACAGCAACGACCAGCGGTCTTTGGCTTCTGCAGAAGAGTACGCGACCGATGTCGCGCTGAGCAAATCCGCCCCTCTTCGGCCGGTGCGGGAGGTTTGGGCGCAGCTCATCGCGGGTGTCCTCGCACGGATACGACGACGGGCCCCGCACCTCGAAAAGGTGCGGGGCCCGTCCATGTCACACGTGACGCGGCCTGCTGCCGAGCGCAAGGGCTCAGACGGCGGCCGGGTCCTCCTCGACGAGGAGGTTACGGGTGCGGTTGGCGTCCAGCGGGATGCCGGGGCCCATCGTGGTGGCCAGGGTGGCCTTCTTGATGTAGCGGCCCTTGGCGGCGGACGGCTTCAGACGGAGGATCTCCTCCAGCGCCGCTGCGTAGTTCTCGACCAGCTTGGTGTCGTCGAACGACGCCTTGCCGATGATGAAGTGCAGGTTCGAATGCTTGTCGACGCGGAACTCGATCTTGCCGCCCTTGATGTCGGTGACAGCCTTCGCGACATCGGGGGTGACGGTGCCGGTCTTCGGGTTCGGCATCAGACCACGCGGACCGAGCACACGGCCGAGGCGGCCGACCTTGCCCATGAGGTCCGGGGTGGCGACGACGGCGTCGAAGTCCAGACGGCCCTTCGCCACCTCGTCGATGAGCTCGTCGGCGCCGACGATGTCGGCGCCCGCGGCTTCCGCGGCCGCAGCACGGTCACCGGTCGCGAAGACCAGGACCCGGGCGGTCTTGCCGGTGCCGTGCGGGAGGTTCACGGTGCCACGGACCATCTGGTCGGCCTTGCGCGGGTCGACACCCAGGCAGAACGCGACCTCGACGGTGCCGTCGAACTTGGTGGAGGCGGTCTCCTTGGCGAGACGGACGGCCTCGAGCGGGGCGTAGTTGCGCGCCCGGTCGATCTTGGCGTCCGCAGCGCGGAGGTTCTTGCTGCGCTTCACTTCTACTCCTGTGGTTTCAGGGTGTGGAGTCGTGGTGCGGGCCAGCGCTTGGCCCTACCACTGAGGACGTGAGGGGCTGAATCAGCCTTCGACCGTGATGCCCATGGAACGGGCGGTGCCAGCGATGATCTTCGACGCGGCGTCGAGGTCGTTGGCGTTCAGGTCGGGGAGCTTCGTCGTGGCGATCTCACGGACCTGGGCAGCCGTCAGCTTGGCGACCTTGGTCTTGTGCGGCTCGCCGGAGCCCTTGTCCACGCCCGCGGCCTTGAGGATCAGCTTCGCGGCCGGCGGAGTCTTGGTGATGAAGGTGAAGGAACGGTCCTCGTAGACCGTGATCTCCACCGGCACGACCATGCCACGCTGCGACTCGGTCGCGGCGTTGTAGGCCTTGCAGAACTCCATGATGTTGACGCCGTGCTGGCCGAGCGCGGGGCCGACCGGCGGGGCCGGGTTGGCCGCACCGGCGTTGATCTGGAGCTTGATAAGCCCCGTGACCTTCTTCTTCTTGGGAGGCATTGCTCTCTCCGGGTCCTAGTGAGAGTTTTTCGCCGCCGTCCGGTCATCCGGACGGAGGCATACCGCACAACGATAACGGGTATAGCTGCGCGACCAAAAACCGAGCAGGTCAGACCGGCTGCGAAGCCTGTCTGACCTGCTGGGTAGGCATGTGTCCAGAAACTGGCGGGAAACCGCTAGTTCTTCTGGATCTGGTCGAAGCTGAGCTCGACCGGGGTCTCGCGGCCGAAGATCTCGACGAGACCCTTGACCTTCTTCGAGTCGGCGTTGATCTCGTTGATCGTCGCCTGCAGCGTGGCGAACGGGCCGTCGGTGACGGTGACCGAGTCGCCGACCTCGAAGTCGAGCACCTGGACCTCGACCTTGCGGGCCGGAGCCGGCTTGCCCTCGGCCTCGGCGGCCTCGCGGGCGGCCTTCTCCTCGGCCTCCGGGGCGAGCATCTTGACGATCTCGTCCAGGGTCAGCGGGTACGGGTCGTAGGCGTTGCCCACGAAGCCGGTGACGCCGGGTGTGTTGCGGACGACGCCCCAGGACTCGTTCGTCAGGTCCATGCGCACCAGGACGTAGCCCGGGAGCTTGTTCTGGCGGACGTTCTTGCGCTCGCCGTTCTTGATCTGGACGATCTCTTCCTCGGGCACTTCGGCCTGGTAGATGAAGTCCTCGACGTTGAGCGAGACGGCACGCTGCTCCAGGTTGGCCTTCACGCGCTTCTCGTAACCGGCGTACGTGTGGATGACGTACCACTCGCCGGGAAGGCCGCGCAGCTCGTCGCGCAGGGCCGTGACGGCGTCGACGGGGGCGGCCGGCTCGGCCTCTTCCCCGGCTTCCTCGTCGGCCTCGGCAGATCCAGCGGGCTCGTCGTCCTCGGAACCGGCGTCGGCCTCCGCGGCCTCGTCGTCGTCCTCGGTGTGCAGGGCTGCCTGCTCGGCGGGCTCACCTGCGGCGGCGTCGGCAGCTTCGGCCTGGTCCGGCTCCTCGGCGTCCGCCCCTTCGACGATGTCGAGCTCGTCCTCGGCGGACTCGAAGGCGCCCGCCGTCGGCTCGACGGCGTCGTTCAGGTTCGGGTCAGACACGGTGGCTGCTTCTTCCTGGATACAAATGGGTGGAACATGCGAAAGGGGCGCCCTGGGGGGCGCCCTCCGCGGGATCAGCCGAAGACGTACTTGATGACCCGCTGGAATCCGAAGTCAATCACGGTCACCAGACCGATCATGACGACGACGAAGACAATCACCACTGAGGTGTATGTCGTCAGCTGATTACGAGTCGGCCAGACGACCTTGCGCAACTCTGCGACGATCTGGCGGTAGAACAGCGCGAGACGGCCCAGGGGGCCCTTCTTGCCGCGCTTGCCGCCCTTCCGGGTCTTCTTCTTCGACTCGGGCACTTCATCCTCGGCATCAGGCATGTCGATGGAGCCCACGGCGTCCGTCACGCTACTCACCTGATTCCGGGTCATGGCCGTGCCGCGCCCGGTGGAGCCGCACGGCGGTGCATTGAAGTACGTACATGCGCACACATCCTGGCGGAGGAGTGTGTAGCAGGGCCGGAGGGACTTGAACCCCCAACCGCTGGTTTTGGAGACCAGTGCTCTACCAATTGAGCTACGACCCTTTGTGGTTTCCACCAACCTACCGCATCTTCCCGGATGCTCCGGGTGCAGGAACGGTGCGGCTGGTGAAGGCCAACGACAGGTGAGTGTACGTGTTCAGCGGCCCGGCGTCGAACAGATAGCTCCCGACAACTCCTGGTCGCATGTTGTCCGCATGCTGTCCGAGTCCTGTCCGGTCCCTGAAACCCCTGTGCCGACGGGGATTGCGGTCTGGGACCATGGGCCCCATGAGCGCTGCAACTTCTCCCTCCGAGCGCCGGGTTTCCGCCCGCATCGGTGCGATCTCCGAGTCCGCCACCCTCGCCGTCGACGCCAAGGCCAAGGCCCTCAAGGCCGCCGGCCGTCCGGTGATCGGCTTCGGCGCCGGTGAGCCCGACTTCCCGACCCCCGGCTACATCGTCGAGGCCGCGGTCGAGGCCTGCCGCAACCCGAAGTACCACCGCTACACCCCGGCGGGAGGGCTCCCGGAGCTCAAGGCCGCCATCGCGGAGAAGACGCTGCGCGACTCCGGCTACGAGGTCGAACCCGCCCAGATCCTGGTGACCAACGGCGGCAAGCAGGCCATCTACGAGGCGTTCGCCGCCATCCTCGACCCGGGCGACGAGGTCATCGTCCCGGCTCCGTACTGGACCACCTACCCCGAGTCGATCCGGCTGGCCGGCGGTGTCCCGGTGGACGTCGTGGCCGACGAGACCACCGGCTACCGGGTCTCCGTCGAGCAGCTGGAGGCCGCGCGCACCGAGCGTACGAAGGTCGTCCTGTTCGTCTCCCCGTCGAACCCGACCGGCGCGGTGTACAGCGAGGCCGACGCCAGAGCGATCGGTGAGTGGGCCGTCGAGCACGGCCTGTGGGTGCTCACCGACGAGATCTACGAGCACCTGGTCTACGGCACCGCGAAGTTCACCTCGCTGCCCGCGCTCGTGCCCGCCCTGCGCGACAAGTGCATCGTGGTCAACGGTGTCGCCAAGACGTACGCGATGACCGGCTGGCGCGTGGGCTGGCTCATCGGCCCCAAGGACGTCGTCAAGGCCGCGACCAACTTGCAGTCGCACGCCACGTCCAACGTCTCCAACGTCGCCCAGGTCGCCGCGCTGGCCGCCGTCTCGGGGAACCTGGACGCGGTCGCCGAGATGCGTACCGCCTTCGACCGCCGCCGGCTGACCATCGTGCGGATGCTCAACGAGATCGACGGCGTGCTGTGCCCGGAGCCCGAGGGCGCGTTCTACGCGTACCCCTCGGTGAAGGAGCTGCTCGGCAAGGAGATCCGCGGCAGGCGCCCGGCCACCACGGCCGAGCTGGCGGCGCTCATCCTGGACGAGGCCGAGGTCGCGGTCGTACCGGGCGAGGCCTTCGGTACGCCGGGCTATCTGCGGCTCTCGTACGCCCTGGGTGACGACGACCTCGTCGAGGGCGTCTCGCGGCTCCAGAAGCTGCTGGGCGAGGCCAAGGCCTAGTACGCACCGCCTTCAGGACCTGCGACCCCCGGCTCCGGCCGGGGGTCGCTCGTCTGTTCGATGACCAACTCGATGGGGAAAGCAGCTACCGCTGGGCCCCCGGGTGCGGCAGGATCTTGGAATGGAGCGTGATGTACGGCTGTTGCCCAAGGCCCACCTGCACTTGCATTTCACCGGGTCGATGCGGCCCACGACCCTGCTCGAACTCGCCGACAAGTACGGCGTGCATCTGCCGGAGGCCCTGACCGGCGGCGAGCCGCCCAGGCTGCGGGCCACGGACGAGCGCGGATGGTTCCGCTTCCAGCGGCTCTACGACATCGCGCGGTCCTGTCTGAGGAGCCCGGAGGACATCCAGCGGCTCGTGCGCGAGACGGCCCAGGAGGATGTCGCGGACGGCTCCGGCTGGCTGGAGATACAGGTCGACCCCACCTCGTACGCCCCGCTGCTCGGCGGGCTGATCCCGGCGATCGAGATCATTCTGGACGCCGTGGACAGCGCGTCGCGCGCGACCGGACTGCCGATCCGGGTGGTGATCGCGGCGAACCGGATGAAGCACCCGCTGGACGCCCGGACGCTGGCGCGGCTCGCGGTGCGGTACGCGGACCGGGGCGTCGTCGGATTCGGGCTCTCCAACGACGAGCGCCGCGGGATGGCCCGGGACTTCGACCGGGCGTTCGCGATCGCCCGCGACGGCGGTCTGCTGGCGGCCCCGCACGGCGGTGAGCTGGCCGGCCCTTCGAGCGTGCGGGACTGTCTGGACGACCTCGAAGCGGCCCGGATCGGGCACGGCGTACGGGCCGCCGAGGACCCCCGGCTGCTGCGCAGGCTGGCGGAGCGCGGGGTCACCTGCGAGGTGTGCCCGGCGTCGAACGTGGCGCTGGGCGTCTACGAGAAGCCCGCCGACGTACCCCTGCGCACTCTGTTCGAGGCCGGGGTGCCGATGGCGCTGGGTGCGGACGATCCGCTGCTCTTCGGCTCGCGGCTGGCTGCGCAGTACGACCTCGTACGGCGCCATCACGCGTTCACGGACGAGGAACTGGCGGAGCTGGCCCGGCAGTCGGTACGGGGCTCCGCGGCGCCGGCCGCGGTACGGGCGGAGCTCCTGGCGGGCATCGACGGGTGGCTCGCGAAGCCGGCGGGCTAGCCGGGGTCGCCGGGCGGGCCCCGGCTACGCCCCGACCCCCTTTATCAGCGCGCTCGCCACGGACGCGGCGAATTCGTCGAGGGACTGCGGCGGTCCCCCGGTCTCCGTGGCCTCGTAGGCGAACGCCCGCTGCGCGCAGGCCCCCAGGAGCAGCGACGCGGCCGCGTAGGTGTCCGCGTCGGCCCGCAACCGGCCCGCGGCCTGCTCGGAGCGCAGATACGCGTCCACGCCGCGGATGGGTATGTGCGGGCCGATGCCCAGCTCCCTCATCGCCGCGTTGTGGCGCTCCTTGAGTCTCGGCTCGGCGTACAGCGAGGCGGCGATCGGGAAGCTCTGCTCGTAGAAGAGGGCGGCCTGGCGGGCGATCTCGGTGAGGTTCTGCTCGACGGTCCGCTCCCCCGCCCCCGGGGTCGCGATGAGTTGCTTCAGCAGCGGGTCGAGCTTGGGCAGCCGTTCCCTGAGCACGGCCACGAACAGCTCCTCCTTGCTCGGGAAGTGCTTGTAGAGCGCGGCCTCCGAGCATCCTGCGGCTCTGGCGATCTCCTTGGTGGTGGCGCGGGCCAGGCCGATGGTGAGCATCAGCTGATGGGCGGCGTCGATGATGCGGACGCGGGCCGGCTTCTGCTCCATGTGGGCTCCGATGAGGCTTGACGAGGGGTTGGGTATCCGCTCACTCTAGGGGTGAGTGAATACTTACCCACCCCGGGAGGGTGCGCAATGAGGATCACGGTGTTCGGCGCGACGGGCGGCATCGGCCAGGAGATCGTCCGCCAGGCGGTGGCGGCGGGTCATGAGGTGACGGCAGTGGTCCGCGATCCGGCGCGGCTGCCCATCCCGCTCTCCGACGTACAGGTCCATGCGGCGGCGCGCATCGACGACCCGGAGGCGCTGCGCGATGCGGTCGCGGGCCGGGACGCGGTGCTCTCCGGGCTCGGCTCGCGCGGCCGGAAGGCCGACGGGATCGCCGAGCGGCTCACGCAGTCGGTGCTGCGGGCGATGGAGGCCGAGGGGACACGGCGGCTGCTGGTGGTCAGCGCGGCGCCCGTCGCCCCGCAGCCCGCGGACGATCCGCTGCTGGACCGGATGATGCTGAAGGCGATCGGTGCGGTCCTCAAGGAGGTCTACGCGGACCTGGCGCTGATGGAGGCCGCGCTGGCCCGCAGCACGACGGACTGGACGTCGGTGCGGCCGCCGAAGCTCACGAACGGGCCGCTGACGGGGACGTACCGGACGGTGTACGGCAGCAATCCGCGCAGCGGCCGGTCCATCTCGCGGGCCGATGTGGCGCACGCGATGCTGGCGCTGATCGACGATCCGGCGGCGGTGAAGCAGGGCGTGGGCGTGGCGTACTGAGCCGCGCGCCCGCTACAGGCTCACGCCGACCGTCACGGGTTCGTTGACGAGCGTGACGCCGAAGGCCTCGTGGACCCCGACGACGACCTCACGGGCGAGCGCGAGGAGATCCTCGGTGGTCGCACCGCCGCGGTTGGTGAGCGCGAGGGTGTGCTTGGTGGAGATACGGGCCGGGCCGGTGCCGTATCCCTTGGTGAAACCGGCCCTGTCGATGAGCCAGGCCGCGGAGGTCTTGATGCGTCCCCCGTCCGCGGGGAAGGCGGGGGGCGTCACCTCGGGACCGAGCCGGTCCCTGGTGCGGGCGAGGAACGCCTCGTACTCCGCCGCTTCCAGGATCGGGTTGGTGAAGAAGGAGCCGGCCGACCAGGAGTCGTGGTCCTCCGGGTCCAGCACCATGCCCTTGCCGGCGCGGAGCCTGAGCACCGTTTCACGGGCGGCCGCGACGGGCACGCGCTCGCCCTGCTCGACGCCCATGGCGCGGGCCGTTTCGGGGTACTTCAGGGGTGCGGAGAGGCCGCCCGCATCTTCCAGCTCGAAGCGGACACGCAGCACCACGAAGCGGTCGGGTTCGGCCTTGAAGCGACTGTGCCGGTACGAGAACGCGCACTCGGCGTTCGGGATGGTGACCGTTTCGCGGGTGCACCGGTCGTAGGCGAGCACCTCCGTGATGGTGGAGGACACCTCCTGGCCGTACGCGCCGACGTTCTGGATGGGCGTCGCGCCCGCGGAGCCCGGGATTCCGGCCAGGCACTCGATGCCGGCGAGACCGGCTTCGACGGTGCGGGCGACGGCGTCCGTCCAGACCTCTCCGGCGGCGAGTTCCAGCGCCGTGCCGTCCAGGGCGAAGCCCTTGGTCGCGATGCGCAGGGCGGTGCCGTCGAAGCCCTTGTCGCCGATGACCAGATTGCTGCCGCCGCCGATGACGAGGAGCGGAGTGCCGCTCTCGTCGGCCTCGCGCACGGCTTCGATCACCTCGGCGTCGGTCGTCGCCGTGAGGAGGCGGGCGGCGGGGCCGCCCAGCCGGAAGGTGGTCAGGGGGGCGAGGGAGGCGTCGTGGAGTTCCTGCACGGGGACAAGAGTACGGTCCGCGGCCCCACCGCTCGGGCGGGGCCGCGGACCGTACGGGCGAAGCCGTGGCTCAGGCGGCGACGGGGACGCGCTCCCCGGCCGCCTCGGGCTCCGGGGCGTCCGGGGCCGAGGCCTTGCGGCGGCCCGGGATGAGCAGGGCGACGAGGGCGGCCAGCGCCACCGCCCCGGCGCCTATCCACACCGCCGGAACGGTTCCGTCGGTGAAGGACTGCGCGGAGCCGTAACCGCCCTGCGAGGAGAAGACCGTGGCGAGGATGGCGACCCCGAGGGCTCCGCCGACCTCGCGCAGGGCGTTGTTGGCGCCGGAGGCGATGCCCTGCTCCGCAGGGCGGACGCTGGACATCACCAGGCTGGCGGCGGGTGCGAAGTACAGGGCCATGCCGACGCCGCCGACGATCAGGCCGGGCAGCTGTGCCGCGTAGGAGGCGTCGGGCCCGATGACCATCGCGAAGAAGGCGAGGCCGAGCGCCTGGAGGGCGAGCCCGGCCACGACCACCGGGCGGCCGCCGAACCGGTCGGAGAGCGTTCCCGCGATGGGGGCGACCAGCATCGGCATTCCGGTCCAGGGCAGCATCCGCAGCCCGGCCTCGGTGGGCGAGTAGTCCAGCACGCCCTGGAAGTACTGGCTGAGCAGGAAGATCGACCCGAACATCCCGAGGAACATGAGCAGGCTGGCCATGTTGATCCCGAAGAACGCGCGGTTGCGGAAGAGCCGCATGGGCAGCATCGGGTTCTTGGCGTGGAAGCCGTGGTGGATGAACCAGCCGATGAGCGCGGCACCCGCGAACAGGGCCGTGAGGACGGTGGGGCTGGTCCAGCCGTCGGAGTTGGCGTTGACCAGGCCGTAGACGATGCCGAAGAGCCCGGCGCTGACCAGGAGCGTGCCGGGGATGTCGAGCCGCGAGTCCGGCGCGTACGACTCCGTCAGGCGCAGCCGCGCCAGCGGGAGCAGGGCCAGACCGATCGGGACGTTCAGCCAGAAGATCCACTGCCAGGACAGGTACTCGGTGAGGCTGCCGCCGATCAGCGGTCCGCTGGCCACGGCCAGTCCGGTGACGGCGCTGAAGATGCCGAGCGCGGCGCCGCGGCGGGCGGCCGGCACGGCGGCCGTGAGGAGCGTGAGCGTCAGCGGCATCATGATCGCCGCGCCCACGCCCTGAACGGCCCGGAAGGCGATCAGTTCGTTGATCCCGGGCGAGAGGGCGGCCGCGGCCGAGGCGCCGGTGAAGACGGTGAGCCCGACGAGGAAGAGCCGGCGCCGACCGAACCGGTCGCCGAGGGCCGCCCCGAGCATCAGCAGGACGGCGAAGGTGAGGGTGTAGGCGTTCACCGTCCATTCGAGCTCGGCCAGTTCGCCGCCGAGGCTCTCGCGGATGGACGGCAGGGCGGTGGTGACGACGAGGTTGTCGAGGGCCGCCATGAATCCGGCGACGCTGGTGATGACGAGTGCCCAGACCGCTCCTGAGCGGCCTGGCGTGTGCTGGTCCACTGCTCCCCCTGAGGATTAGTTATCAATTACTAACTTTGCCGGGCAGAAAACCGGGCGGAACCCGGGTCGCACCGTTCAGGCGATCGGCCTGGCCGAGTCGTAGAACCCCGACCAGACCCGGTGACCGGCCGGGAAGCCGAGCGAGGCCAGGGTGTTGATGAGCATGCCGTACGCGAGGAACGTCGTCGTCTCGTCGACATCGGCGCCGAGCGCGAGATGGATCTCGTCCCACATCTGCAGCCAGCCGGCGCGGGCCGACTCACCGAACTCGTGGTCCCCCGAGGCCTCGGCCGCCGCGACGGCCGCGTACATCTGCATCTGCATCAGCAGCTTGTCCGGGTCGTCGACGATCAGGCGCTGGTAGGCCGTAGCCATGGCATGCAGCGCCTCTTCCCCTTCAAGGCCTTTCGCCGCCTCAGAGAAGACCCTCCGGGTGTCCACGAGGCAGCGCTCGGTGGCGGCGAGGAACATGGCCTGCTTGCTGGGGAAGAGACGGAAGAGGTACGGCTGCGAGACACCCACACGCCTGGCGATCGCCTCGGTGGAGGTGGCCGCGTAACCACCGCGGGCGAACTCGGTGATCGCCGCACGGACGACGCTCTCGCGCCGCTCTTCTGCACTCATCCTTACCATGCGACCAAGTTAGTACTCAATCACTAACTTGGTCAATTGGTCAAGAGGTGGGCCGCCGGCACGACATGAGGGAGGGGCACCGCCCACAGGACAGTGCCCCTCCCCCGCGTCGGGCGGCCTCAGCCGAGCCGCACCACGGCACGGGACATGCCCAGCACCTTCTTGCCCTCGCTCATGGCCGTCAGGTCCACCCGCACCTGCCTGTCGTCCAACAGGGCGGCCACCTTGGCGCTGACCTCGATCAGGGCGCCCTTGTCGTCGTTCGGCACGACGACCGGCTTGGTGAACCGCACCCCGTACTCGACGACCGCGCCCGGGTCACCGGCCCAGTCCGTGACCACCCGGATCGCCTCGGCCATGGTGAACATGCCGTGCGCGATCACATCCGGCAGGCCGACCTCGCGGGCGAACCTCTCGTTCCAGTGGATCGGGTTGAAGTCACCGGAAGCGCCCGCGTACTGCACCAGCGTCGCCCGGGTGACCGGGAAGGACTGCGCCGGCAGCTCCGTACCGACCTCGACCGACTCGTAAGAGACCTTCGCCGTCATCACGCCTCCTCGGCGGCGCGCGCCACCAGCTTCGTCCACGCGGTCACGACGTGCTCACCGGACTCGTCGTGAACCTCGCCACGGATGTCCAGGACGTCGTTGCCCGCCAGCGACTTGATGCCCTCGATCGTGGAGGTGACCGTCAGCCGGTCCCCCGCCCGCACGGGGCGCACATAGGCGAACTTCTGGTCACCGTGCACCACTCGGCTGTAGTCCAGGCCCAGCTGCGGGTCCTGCACCACCTGCCCCGCCGCCTTGAAGGTGATCGAGAAGACGAACGTCGGCGGCGCGATCACATCACTGTGGCCGAGCGCCTTGGCTGCCTCGGGGTCGACGTACACCGGATTGGTGTCGCCCACCGCCTCGGCGAACTCGCGGATCTTCTCCCGGCCGACCTCGTACGGCGGGGTGGGCGGATAGATCCGCCCCACGAAGGACTGGTCGAGCGCCATGAGCTCGCTACCTCCTGATGAAAGATGAAAAGGCCGAAGGACAGCCCCCATACAACGACACGAGGCCGCCCCCAGTGGGGACGGCCTCGTGTACGAGCCTGTTTCAGCGGGTTTCGCGGTGCGCAGTGTGCGAGTTGCAGCGCGGGCAGTGCTTCTTCATCTCAAGACGGTCCGGGTTGTTACGCCGGTTCTTCTTGGTGATGTAGTTCCGCTCCTTGCACTCCACGCAGGCCAGCGTGATCTTCGGGCGGACGTCGGTGGCAGCCACGTGAGTGCTCCTTGGACGGACGGATGGACGGATGAACGCAAAAAAGAGTAGCCGATCGAAGGACCGACCCCACAATCGGCTACCGTAAGTAGCGGTGACCGGACTTGAACCGGTGACACAGCGATTATGAGCCGCTTGCTCTACCGACTGAGCTACACCGCTTTGATGACAAGTTTCCCCGCCGAAGCGGGGTCTCCCGATCACCAGAGCCCCAATGCGGAATCGAACCGCAGACCTTCTCCTTACCATGGAGACGCTCTACCGACTGAGCTATTGGGGCGAGCGATGAAGACATTACACGGTCGGTCGCCGATCGCCCAAATCCGTTTCGAAGCCCCGGCCGGTGCCCGTGATCGACACCCTGCCGATCCCTTGGAGTGCGGCCTTCCGGCCCGTCCACCAGCCGCTTGTACAGCGCCTCGGCTCTCACAGGAGCCGCCTCGGCCCCAGCCGTACACCCGTGCCCCGGATACCCCCCAGGGCCACACCGGTACGACTATTTCGCTCCTCCTCGAACCGGACCGGACACGCCCCTAGGCTCGACTCACTCTGCGTGATCTTGTACCCATTCCCAGGAGCGCGATGCCCGACAGCCAGCCGCGGCAGCCGGACGACGACGCCGCAGACGCGGCCGATACGACCAGCAGTCCCGACACCGCCGAGACCGGCACCCTGGTGCTCTGCGACGCCCGTCTCACCGACGGCCGCATCGTGGACGTACGGCTCGGCGGCAGCCGCATCGAGGCCGTCGGCACCGCGGGCAGCCTGACCGCACCCGGCCCGCGGATCGATCTGCGCGGCTATCTGCTGCTCCCCGCCCCCGCCGAACCCCACGCCCACAGCGACACCGCGCTCACCGCCCACGGCACGGGCCCCGACAGCCCCGGACCCGTGTCCCACCGCCCGCAGGACATCCGGCGCCGCGCCACCGAAGCCGCCCTGATGCAGCTCGGCCACGGCGCCACCGCACTGCGCGCACACGTGCGCATCGGGGACGTCCAGGGCCTCGCCTCCCTCGAAGCCGTACTACAGGCACGCCGTTCGCTGCGCGGACTCGCCGAACTGACCCCCGTCGCCGTACCCCGCCTGCTCACCGGCGTCGCGGGCGCCGACAACCTGGCCATGCTGCGCGACGCGCTGAAGATGGGGGCCGGTGCAGTCGGCGGCTGCCCCGACCTCGATCCGGACCCGGCGGGGTACGCGGAAGCCGTGCTGGAGATCGCCGCCGAACAGGGCTGCCCCGTCGATCTGCACACGGACGGTGACGATCCGGCCCGGCTCGGCAGGCTGGCCGCCATGGCTGGCGGGCTGCGGCCCGGCGTCTCCGTCGGCCCCTGCGCCGGCCTCTCCCGGCTTCCCCCACAGGCCGCGGTCCGCGCCGCCGATCAGCTCGCCGCCGCCGGGGTGACCGTGATCTGCCTCCCCCAGGGCGGCTGCTGCGGAGTGGAAAGCCGGGGCACCGCCCCCGTACGGCTGCTGCGCGCGGCAGGCGTACGGGTCGCGGCCGGCAGCGGCGCGCTGCGGGACGTCGCGAACCCGGTGGGGCGCGGGGATCCGCTGGAGGCCGCCTACCTACTGGCCTCGCAGAGCGGGATGCGGGCCGACGAGGCGTACGAGACGGTCTCCTCGGCCGCCAGGAAAGCGATGGGGCTGCCCGAGGTCAGGGTCGAGGCCGGCTTCCCCGCCGAGCTGCTCGCCGTACGCGGGGAGCAGCTCTCGGGCGTGCTGTCGCTCGCGTACAGCCGGGTCGTCGTGCATCGCGGCCGGGTCGTGACGCGGACGAGCGCGGTGCGCGAGTTCTGCGACTCGGAGACCGTCGTCGCACTCGGTCTGCCGCGCCAGAGCCGGCCGGATTCCGGTCCCTGCGGCGGGCCCTGAGCGCGGCGGCCCGCTGCGGCGTACGGTCAAGACCATGCGCATTGTCATCGCAGGTGGACATGGTCAGATCGCGCTGCGGCTGGAGCGACTGCTCGCCGCACGCGGGGACGAGGCCGTAGGCGTCATCCGGAATCCGGGACAGATCGAGGACCTCAGAGCGGCGGGTGCCGAGCCGGTCGTCCTGGATCTCGAATCGGCCTCCGTGGAGGAGGTGGCCGAGGTGCTGCGCGGCGCCGACGCAGCGGTCTTCGCGGCCGGTGCGGGCCCGAACAGCGGCTCGGAGCGCAAGGAGACGGTGGACCGCGGCGCGGCGGTGCTGTTCGCGGACGCGGCGGAACGGGCAGGCGTACGGCGCTACGTGGTGGTCTCCTCAAGGGACGCCGACCCCGACCACCCGGGCGACGAGGTCTTCGACGCCTATCTGCGGGCGAAGGGCGCCGCGGACGCGTATGTGCGCTCCAGGACCGCACTCGACTGGACGATCCTGCGCCCCGGGATGCTGACGAACGACGCGGGCAGGGGGATGGTCCTCCTGACCGCCTCGACCGGCCGCGGACCGGTGCCGCGCGACGACGTGGCGGCGGCGCTGCTGGAGCTGCTGGACACCCCGGCGACGGCGGGCCTGACCCTGGAGCTCATCGCGGGGAGCGTGCCGGTGGCGGTCGCCGTCAAGGGCGTGGCGGGGAACTGAGGAGACGGTCACGTCGACCGGGGGCGCCCTACGCGCGGCGTGGCTCGGGTGCAGGGCGGAACGAACCGTGGCGGACGGCTGCGCACACCCGGGTCGCCACGCGACTTGCGGTTGTCTGAAACCCGTTCGGCGGTGATCACGCGTGATCACCGCCGAACGGGTTTCGCGCGCCCGTCGCCAACTCCTGATCGCACGAACTTTCTTGGGCCGAACGAGTGACCATCCCCTGTGCGCATCGTTGTCACAGTCAGCGGCCCGTCCGGCCGCCCGGTCCCGTCGGGAGGTGAAGCGTGAGTCGCACATCAGCTCTGATCCGCACGGCCACCTGTCGCGTCGCACATGGCCTCCATGAAGGCACCGGCGAGCAGCTGACCGCACGTCACCTCGCCCAGCGCGTGGGCTGGCTGAGCAGCCTCGTCGCCGAAGTCGGGCAGGCGACGATCGACGCCCACTGGGACCGGGCGTCGGTAGTGGCACTCACCTCGGACACCACTCCCACCGGCGCCAAACTGTCCAACCAGGGCTTCACGGCCTGTCGGCAGCTGTGGGGCGCCCCCGGGCTCCCCACAGGCACCGCCGGTTCGTCACGCCTGGCCTGCATGGGGGACGAACTGGCCGCGCGCCAACTCCGCGCAGCCGCCCACCGCATGACGGTCGTCGATTCACTGCTGCACGGCCGACTCCCCGAGGAGTGCGCAGACCCCGTGACGGGCCGCACCTACCGGCGCAGGATCGGCCGACTGCTGGACACCGGGCAGCCACTGCCCCTCGACCTCTTCGACGTGGAGCAAGAGGCGCCGCGCGTACCGGCGTTGGTACCTCTGTCGGCCACGGACGATCAGTTCTTCGTCGGACAGGCTGCGAGTGACGAGCAGGCCGCGCACGACGCTGTGGACGCGGTGGTCGAGCTGCGGCAGGAGCGTAATCGCGCACGTCACCGTGCCCGCGCAGCAGGCGCGACCCTCGACCGGCGACCACGTGTACCGCGGGAGTCGGGAGCGGTCTTCGTCGTACGGCTCCGGCTCCCCCTGGTCGCCCGGCCCACGACGGACGACGACTGGGGATGGCACCGGCTCACCATCAACATCCCCCCGCGCTACCGGACCGGAACGCTCTCCCCGCCCACCTTGCGCGTCACGGCAGCCGATGTCGTACGGGCGGACGTCGCGGTCTCCGTGCCGCCGCCACCGCGCCGCCTCGCCCCGAAGGAGAAGCCGCGCCGTGTCCTCGCCCAGGACTGGGGCGCACGCCGACTGGTCACCGCCACGGTCGTCCGGGCGGTCGAACACGACGACGGCCGCCGCGAGGCCGCCGTCGACGGCAGACCCCTGCACTTCCAGATCGGCGAACTCCAGGCCAAGGCCCGTCGCATCAGCCGCGAGCACGCGAAGGTCACTGCCAGGATCGACCGCTACGAGCGTCTGCTGAGCGGCCGGGAGGACGACGCACTGCGTATGAAGAAGGAGCACCTGGAAGGCCAGGCGGCCCGACTCGCGCGCAAACAGCGCAACATCAACACCTCCATCGCCCGCCTCGCCGCACGCTGGTCCGTCGAACAGGCCCTGGAGAACGACTGCGACGCCATCGCGGTCGAGAACCTCAGAACCCTGGAAGTCCGCGGCATGGGCCGCCACAACAACGAGCGCGTCTCCCTCGCACTGCGCGGCAGCACGGCCGCCGCCACCCGCGAGGCCGCGGCCGCCGAAGGACTCGCCGTGATCGAGGTCATGGCGAGCGGCACCTCCACGTACTGCCCGCGCTGCGACGGAAAACTGCGTCACCGCCACCACCCTGACGGCGGGGACGGGCGCGGCTGGGCCGACTGCCCCACCTGCGGATTCAACGCCGACCGCGATCACTCCGCAGCGGAGAAAATCGGCCAACGCGCACTGCACACCACCACCGTGCGGGTACGCCGTCAGCGGCTGCGTCCGCTCAGGTCACCCGCGCCCACAAGCTGCCGAGGAGAGGCTGCTGCCGCCGCCTCGGAGCACCAACCATCAGGACCGGGCGCCTGTCGCCCGGTCGCCTCGCCCCTTCTCCCGGCCACGCGTCGGAGCGAAGGACACCGTTCGGCGGGGGCCGGTCCCAGGCATGAGCAATCCCAGGCCGGCAGGCAGCGAATGAGGCATCCCGACGCTCCGGTCACCCGGCTGGAGACCTTGATCGCCACCCACCGGACCGTGCTGCGCGCCACCGGATCCCTTCGGGACCGGACCGGCTCGGCGCAGCGTGGAACGCTCGGTGCGAGCGGGGCAGGCACGGCCTCAAGCAGCGGTTCGAACTTGGGTAGGCAGGCTCACGAGGGCGGCGGGAAGGCTCGGAAATGACTGAACCCCTGACCAGACTTGCTGGTCAGGGGCCCTATTCCAGTGGCGGCGCGTGGGTTCGAACCACGGTAGGCTGAGCCGGCAGATTTACAGTCTGCTCCCTTTGGCCACTCGGGCACACCGCCTGGAACGACGCTCCGGAAACCCGCTGGGGTGTTCCTCGGCGACGACGTAAACGATACCTGATGACCGGGGGTGCTCCGCCACCTGATTGATCAGTGCTCGCGGCGGTCGGCGGTGGCTAGGCTTTGCTCCGTACCCACCGCATACGACGCAAGGAGCCACACGCCATGGCCGACTCCAGTTTCGACATCGTCTCGAAGGTCGAGCGGCAGGAGGTCGACAACGCCCTCAACCAGGCCGCCAAGGAGATCTCGCAGCGTTACGACTTCAAGGGCACCGGTGCCTCGATCTCCTGGTCCGGCGAGAAGATCCTGATGGAGGCGAACGGCGAGGAGCGGGTGAAGGCGATCCTCGACATCTTCCAGTCCAAGCTGATCAAGCGCGGCATCTCGCTGAAGTCGCTGGACGCGGGCGAGCCGCAGCTGTCCGGCAAGGAGTACAAGATCTTCGCCACGATCGAGGAGGGCATCTCCCAGGAGAACGCCAAGAAGGTGGCGAAGATCATTCGCGATGAGGGCCCGAAGGGCGTCAAGGCGCAGGTTCAGGGCGATGAGCTGCGGGTCAGCTCGAAGAGCCGGGACGACCTGCAGGCCGTACAGGCGTTGCTGAAGGGCCAGGACTTCGACTTCGCCGTGCAGTTCGCGAACTACCGCTAGGTCCCTGACAGGGCTGCGCCTTCCGGGCGCGGGGTGGTGCGGAGCGGGATGCACCGCACCACCCCGCGCCCGGGACGCGATGTCCGAATACCGCCGGTCGTGGCGGGGCGGGGGACGCAGACTTGTCCGTACCGGACGATGATCCGGTCGTTTTCCGGCATGACGGGCAAGGAGAGGGACGAGTCATGACCATGTACGCAACGGTCGACAGCCCGCTGGGTGAGCTGCTGCTGGTCGGCGAGGAGGCCGCCGGTGCGGACGGCGGGGTCGCGCTCGCCTCGCTCTCGCTGCCCGGTCAGAAGGGCGCCGCGGTCGTCCAGGACGGGTGGATCCATGCGCCGGAGGCCTTCGCGAAGATCGCCGCACAGCTGCGCGCGTACTTCGAGGGGCGGCTGACCCGCTTCGACATCGTGTACGCGGACGGCCTGGGCACCGACTTCCAGCGCCGGGTCTGGGCGGCGCTGGACAGCGTCCCGTACGGGGAGACCGTGTCGTACGGACAGATCGCCGAGCGGATCGGTACGCCCGGGGCGGGCGTGCGGGCCGTGGGGACGGCGATCGGGCGCAATCCGCTGCTGGTCGTACGGCCGTGCCACCGGGTGATCGGCGCGGACGGGGCACTGCGGGGTTACGCAGGCGGTCTGGAGCGCAAGGAACAGCTTCTGGGGCTGGAAGGCGCCCTGGCGGTGCGCTGAGATGTCCGGACTCTTTCCGCGGCCGAGGGCTGTCGTCGCGCCGGGGGCCGTGCATGTGCCCGGGTGGCTGTCGCCGGAGCGCCAACGGGAGTTGGTGGTGGTCTGCCGGGAGTGGGCGCGGGGGCCCGTGCCCCTGCGGCACACGGTGCTGCCGGGCGGCGGGGTGATGTCCGTACAGACGGTCTGTCTGGGGTGGCACTGGCAGCCGTACCGGTATTCGCGTACGGCCGACGATGTGAACGGCGCGCGGGTCGCCGGATTCCCCGCCTGGCTGGCGGAGTTGGGCCGGGAGGCGCTGGCCGAGGCGTACGGGGACGAAAGCCCGGTGCGGGCTTACGCACCGGACACCGCCCTCATCAACTTCTACGACGGTGCGGCACGGATGGGCATGCACCAGGACAAGGAGGAGCGCTCCGGTGCTCCGGTGGTGTCGCTCAGCATCGGCGACACCTGTGTCTTCCGCTTCGGGAACACGGAGAACCGCGGAAGGCCCTATACGGATGTGGAGTTGGCCTCCGGTGATCTGTTCGTCTTCGGTGGGTCTTCGCGCTTCGCGTTCCACGGTGTGCCGAAGGTCCGCCCCGGGACGGCCGACCCCGCGACGGGGATGAGCCGTGGCCGGCTCAATCTGACCCTGCGCGAGACGGGGATGGGCACCCCCGGCGCCCCCGACAGGCGTCAGCGGCGTTCGCGGGAGTTTCCGAAGAGCAGCCGGTAGACGATCAGCAGGACCAGCGAGCCGCCGACGGCCGCGACCCAGGTCGCCGTGTCGTAGAAGTCGTTGGAGATCGGGCGGTCGAGGAAGCGCGTCGATATCCAGCCGCCGAGGAAGGCACCGATGATCCCGATGACCGTGGTGCCGATCAGGCCGCCCGGGTCGCGGCCCGGGAGCAGGACCTTGGCGATGGCCCCCGCAAGCAGCCCGAGAATGATCCAACCAATGATGCTCATATGCGCGAACCTACCCGTCACTCGGTCTTGGAATCCAAGACGTTCCTGCCGGTCGGGCGGTTGCGGTGCACGGGGCCGATACTGACTCTGAACAGCACTGACGGGCGAAACACGCGGAAAGGCCAGTGATCATGAAACTCCTGCAGCTGATCCTGAACGTCTTGTGGGTGGTGTTCTGCGGGTTCTGGATGGCCCTCGGGTACCTGCTCGCGGCGATCATCTGCTTCGTACTGATCGTGACGATCCCGTTCGGCATCGCGTCCCTGCGCATCGCCGGCTACGTCCTGTGGCCGTTCGGGCGGACCACTGTGGAGCGGCCCGACGCGGGAGCGCCCTCGTGTGTCGGCAATGTGATCTGGCTCGTCTTCGCCGGGTGGTGGCTCGCGCTGGGGCACCTGATCACGAGCATCCCGCTGTTCGTGTCGATCATCGGAATCCCCTTCGGCTGGGCGAACCTGAAGATGATTCCCATCTCCCTCATGCCCCTGGGGCGCGAAGTGGTCTCCACCGACGAGGCGTTCGGAGCACGTTAGCGGCGGCGGTCCGCCCTCACGGGCGGTGACCGGCCATCTTCTCCAGCCGGGCGATGCGCTCCGCCATCGGCGGGTGGGTCGAGAACAGCTTGGACATGCCCTGGCCGGGGCGGAAGGGGTTCGCGATCATCATGTGGCTCGCGGTCTCGATCCTCGGCTCGGGGGGGAGAGGCAGCTGTTTCGTACCGGCTTCGAGCTTCCGCAGGGCGCTGGCGAGGGCCAGTGGGTCGCCCGTCAGCTGGGCGCCCGAGGCATCCGCCTCGTACTCGCGGGAGCGGCTCACGGCCAGTTGGATGACGGAGGCGGCCAGCGGGCCGAGAATCATGATCAGGAGCATGCCGAGGATGCCGGGGCCCTCGTCGTCGTTGGACCGCCCCACCGGGATCAGCCAGGCGAAGTTGACCAGGAACATGACGACGGAGGCAAGTGCTCCGGCGACGGACGAGATCAGGATGTCGCGGTTGTAGACATGGCTCAGCTCGTGGCCGAGGACTCCGCGCAGCTCTCTCTCGTCCAGGATCTGCAGGATGCCCTCGGTGCAGCAGACCGCGGCGTTGCGCGGGTTGCGGCCGGTGGCGAAGGCGTTGGGGGCCTGTGTCGGGGAGATGTAGAGCCGGGGCATGGGCTGGCGGGCGGCTGTCGAGAGCTCGCGGACCATGCGGTAGAGCTGTGGCGCCTCGAATTCGCTGACGGGGCGGGCGCGCATGGCCCTCAGTGCCAGCTTGTCGCTGTTCCAGTACGCGTAGGCGTTGGTGCCGAGGGCTACGAGGAACGCGACGATCAGGCCCGTACGTCCGAAGAAGCTTCCGATGACGATGATGAGGGCGGAGAGGCCCCCGAGGAGTACGGCGGTTTTCAGCCCGTTGTGCCGGCGGTGCACGGTACGCCCTCCAAGTGGTGCGGCAGGGGAACCCTTTGCTTGGTGGTCTCCACTCCCCCAGTGGAGCCTCCCGTACTGGTCAACGCCAGGCGAGGAGAGCGAGTTCCCTTGTGCGCGCGGCCGCGGGAGCGGGGCCTGTCCGGCACTGGCGGCCGGATCAGGCTCTGGGCCGTACGGGTGGAAGGGGTGTGCGTGCCGTGCGGGTCAGCGCTGGGCGGGGAGGCCTGCGATCGCGAGGGCCTCGGGGTCCGGCTTGATCTCACTGGTGCAGTGGGCGCAGCGGGAGGCGATGGCCGGGATCTCGGTGTAGCAGCGGGGGCAGTCGCGCAGGGCGGCCTTGATGTCGACCTTCTTCTCCTCCGCCTTGGTGAAGCGGTTCTGGACCTTCGCCATGGGGACGACGACGCAGAAGTAGAGCACCGCCGCGGTGATCAGGAAGGCGATGGCGGCGGCGAGGAACTTCCCGTAAGGGAAGATGGCGCCCTCGATCGAGAACTCCGCCGTGCTGAAGTCGCCGACCGAACCGGTGGCGAGGCCGATCAGCGGGGTGATGAAGGCGGTGCTGAATCCGGTGACGACCGCGGTGAACGCAGCTCCGACGGCCAGCCCGATGGCCATGGAGATGACGTTTCCGCGCAGGATGAAGTCCTTGAACCCGTTCAGCACTGCTCTCGCTCCTCTGGGACATGCCTACGTGTATGGGGTTGTGCGGGCATGACCTTGCCTTGCGCGGGCCGTTCCGGGCAAACCGATCTTGTGTACGTCAGAAGAGATTCACGGCGGCGAACCTGAGGACCGTCTGCGGAGCGCCGGAGAGTACGACGCCGGCGACGGCGGTGAGGGCGATCGCGGCGGTGAGCGAGGCCGGGGCCCGGTGTCTGATGGGGGCGGATGCGGGCGTGTCGGCCGGGATCCCGTCCGTCGGGGTTTCCTGTGCCGGGGCCTCTTGCGGAGTGCGGAAGAGTGTCGCGGTCCATTGCAGGTAGTAGTAGAGCGCGATCACGACATTGACGGCCATGACGACGGCTAGCCAGCCGAGTCCCGCGTCGACGGCTGCGGAGAAGACCGTGACCTTGGCGAAGAGGCCGATGATGCCGGGCGGCAGGCCGGCCAGGCAGAGCAGGAAGAAGGCCATCGCGAGGGCGGCGAGGGGGCGGGTGGCGTAAAGGCCGCGGTAGTCGGTGATCCGGTTGCCGGGGTTCGTGCGGGCGACGAGGGCGGCGACCGCGAAGGCGCCGAGGTTCACGACTCCGTACATGAGGGCGTACGCGACGGTGGAGCCGATGTGCTCGTCGCTGGAGTACGCGGCGGCGGCGATCGGCACCAGGAGATAGCCGGCCTGGGCGACGGACGACCAGGCGAGCAGGCGTACGGCGCTGCGGGCGCGGGCGGCGTTCTGGCGCAGGGCGGCGACATTGCCGACGGTCATGGTGAGCGCGGCGAGGACGGCGAGGGCCGGTCCCCAGACGTCGGCGTACGCCGGGAACGCGATCACGGTGACGAGGATCAGGCCGGAGAAGCCGACCGCCTTGCTGACGACCGAGAGGTAGGCGGCGATCGGCAGGGGGGCGCCGATGTAGGTGTCGGGAACCCAGAAGTGGAAGGGTGCGGCGGCCGTCTTGAAGGCGAAGCCGACCAGGGTGAGGACGACGCCCGCCTTGGCGAGGGTGTCGAACTGCCCAGGTACGTCGTCGAGCCGGGCGGCGATCTCCGTGAGGTGCAGGGTGCCGGTCGTGGCGTACACGAAGCTGACTCCGAGCAGCATGACGGCGGTCGCGACGACGGAGGAGAGGAAGAACTTCAGCGCGGCCTCGGAGGACCGCCGGTCGCCGCGCTTGATGCCGACGAGGGCGAAGGCGGGCAGCGAGGCGACTTCGAGGGCGACGACGAGCGTGGCGAGGTCGCGGGCGGCGGGCAGGAGTGCGGCGCCCGACGCGGAGGACAGCAGGAGGAACCAGAACTCCCCTGCGGGGAGTCTGCGTGTGTCGCCGAGGGAGAGCAGGGCGGTCAGCAGGGTGCCGCCGAGCACGAGGGCCTGGATGACGAGGGTGAAGTGGTCGGCGGTGTAGCTGCAGGCCCCGGTGCCACCGGTGCCGGTGGTCGCCGCGGTGAGGCAGAAGGTGGAGCGGTCGCCGTCGCGCAGCGGGATGAGGAGGACGAGCGCGGCGACGAGTCCGGCGACGGTGACCTGCCCGAGGAGTGGCTTGCGTTCCTCGGGGAGGAAGAGGTCGGCGACCAGGACGATCAGGGCGACGGCCGCGACGACGACCGGGGGCGCGATCGCGAGCCAGTCGATGGACTGGATGAGGTTGCTGGTGCTGTCGGCCGCTGTGGTGACGACGCCCGGGGTGACGACGGCTGTGGTCACGACTTGCCTCCTGCGAGGAGCTTCTGCACGGCCGGGTCGGTGAGGCCGAGGAGGGCGGCGGGCCACAGGCCGGCCAGGACGGTGAGGGCGGCGAGCGGGGTCCAGGCGGCGAATTCGTACGTCTGGACATCGACGAGCTGCTGCGGCTCCTCGCGCTTGTCGCCCATGCAGACCCTGCGTACGACGATCAGCATGTACGCGGCGGTGAGCAGGGTGCCGAACGCGGCGATCGACATGAAGGTGAGGAAGGCGGGGCGGCTGAGGCCGTCGGCGGGGTCGAAGGAGCCGAACAGGGCGAGCATCTCGCCCCAGAACCCGGCGAGGCCCGGCAGCCCGAGGGAGGCGACGGCGGCGAAGGCGAGGAGGCCGCCGAGGCGGGGTGCCCGGCCGTAGAGCGCGGCCCCGGTGGCGCCGGAGAGGGTGTCGAGGTCGGCGGTGCCGTACCGGTCCTTGACCGCGCCGACCAGGAAGAAGAGCAGGCCGGTGATGAGGCCGTGCGCGATGTTGGCGAAGAGCGCCCCGTTGACTCCGGTGGGGGTCATGCTCGCGATGCCGAGGAGCACGAAGCCCATGTGTCCGACGGAGGAGTACGCGATCAGGCGCTTGAGGTCGCCCTTGGAGCCGGGGCGGGCCAGCGCCAGGCAGGCGAGCGATCCGTAGACGATGCCGACGACCGCGAAGGCGGCGAGGTACGGCGCGAAGGTGTGCATCCCGTCGGGGGTGATGGGGAGCAGGATGCGGACGAATCCGTACGTACCCATCTTCAGCAGGACGCCGGCGAGCAGGACCGAGCCGACGGTCGGGGCGGCGGTGTGGGCGTCCGGGAGCCAGCTGTGCAGCGGCCACATCGGGGTTTTCACGGCGAGCCCGATGCCGATCGACAGAACGGCGATGACCTGCACGGACGAGGTGAGCCCACGGCCGTTGTCAGTGGCGAGTGCCACCATGTCGAAGGTGCCGCTCTTCAGTCCGATGAGGAGCAGGCCCAGCAGCATGATCACCGAGCCGAGCAGTGTGTAGAGGATGAACTTCCAGGCGGCGGCCTGTTTCTGAGCGCCGCCCCAGCGGGCGATGAGGAAGTACATCGGGATGAGCACCATCTCGAACGCCAGGAAGAACAGCAGCAGATCGAGGACGGCGAAGGTCGCGAGGGTGCCGGACTCCAGAAGGAGGACGAGCGCGACGAATGCCTTCGGGGAGGGGCCGTCGGGCATTTTGAAGTAGCTGTAGAGCGCGCAGAGGAAGGTCAGCAGCGCGGTCAGTACGAGAAGGGGGAGCGAGATGCCGTCGATGCCGAGATGGATGCGGACGTCGAGCGCCGGGATCCAGCTGATGTCGGTGGTGGCCTGCATCTTCGACGGGTGGTCGTGGTCGAAGCCCACGGCGAGCACGATCGCGGCGATGAGGATCGCGCCGGTGACGGTCACGCCGTGGCGGAGCACGGCCTGGTCGGGGTTCTTTCCCTTCAGCCCGGGCGGGGCCGGCAGAAGGGCGGCCACGGCACCGATGAGCGGGCCCACGACGATGAACGCGAGAAGGAACTGCATCACGGATTCGCTGATATCGATCATGGCTCACGCCCCGGCGTTGACGGTGGCAAAAACGACGGCGGCGATCGCCAGGACGAGCGAACCGGCGAGCAGTGCGCTGAGGTAGGTCTGCACATTGCCGGTCTGGGCGCGGCGGACGGCGGCGCCGAGCCAGCGTGTGCCGGTGCCGGAGCCGCGTACGTAGGTGTCGACGACCTCGCGGTCCAGGAAGCGGACGAGACTCGCCGCGGCCTGGACGGGGCGGACGAACAGCGCCGCGTACAGGGCGTCGAGGTGGAAGCCGGTGGCTGCGGGGCGGTGGAGCGGGCCGAGCAGCAGGCGGCCGGGGTCGGCCGGGTCGGGGACGTCCCCGTCGGTGCCGTAGGCCGCGGTGTGCGCCGACATGGCCTGCGCCTCGACGAGGGCGGGTTCGGCGTCGGGGTGGGCGACGACGGTGCCGACGGCGGTTCGGGCTGCGAGCGCGGTGGTGTGGCGCCAGGCGCCGTAGGTGACGAGGCCGCCGACGAGGCAGACGCCCGTGGAGAGGACGGCGGTGGTCAGGGACGGGGCGAGACTGTGGCCGTCGAACCAGTCGGTGATCGCGCCGACGGTCAGTCCGAAGGCGATGGTGGGGACGGCCAGGACCCAGAGGACGGCGGTCATCGCGACGGGCTGCCTGCCGTGGTCGGGGGCCTCGGCCCCGCGGCCCCGGAAGGCCAGGAGCCAGAGGCGGGTGGCGTAGGCAGCGGTGAGTACGGCGGCGAGCAGTCCGGCGACGAGGACGGTCCAGCCTGCGGCGGCCGGGGCGACGTGCCGGTCTCCGAGAGCGGTGTGCTCGGCGGCGACGAGGACGGCTTCCTTGGAGAAGAAGCCGGCGAACGGCGGGATGGCGGCGAGCGCGAGGAGGGCGACGGTCATCGTCCAGTAGGCGTCCGGGATGCGCTTGGCCAGGCCGCCCATGCGGGACATGGCGGCCAGTGAGTTGGTCCCGGCGGCGTGGATGACGACGCCCGCCGCGAGGAAGAGGACGGCCTTGAACGCACCGTGGGACAGGAGGTGGAAGACGGCGGCGCCTCGGTCGCCGACGGCCAGGGCGCCGGACATGTAGCCGAGCTGGCCGATCGTGGAGTAGGCGAGGACGCGTTTGATGTCGTCCTGGGCGAGGGCGGCGAGTCCCGAGCCGATCATCGTGACCGCCGCCATCACGGCGAGGACGACGAGGGCCGCGCCGGACTCGGCGAAGACGGGGAGGAGCCGGGCCACGAAGTAGATACCGGCGGCGACCATCGTCGCGGCGTGGATCAGCGCGGAGACGGGGGTGGGACCGGCCATCGCGTCGGGCAGCCAGGTGTGCAGGGGGAACTGCGCGGACTTGCCCGCGACGCCCGCCAGGAGCAGCAGGGCGATGACGGTGGGGTGGTCCAGGCCGCCGTTCGCGACGGCGCCCAGGATGCCGGTGATGCGGAACGTACCGGTGTCGGCGGCGAGCGCGAACAGGCCGATCAGGAAGGGGACGTCACCGAGCTTGGTGACCAGGAAGGCCTTGAGGGAGGCGGCGCGGGCTTCGGGCGTCTCCCAGTAGTGGCCGACGAGGAAGTACGAGCAGATGCCCATGATCTCCCAGCCGACCAGGAGCACCATCAGGTCGCCGGAGTAGACGACGAGCAGCATCGCGGAGGTGAAGAGGGAGACGAGGGCCGCGTACGAGGGGTAGCGGGGGTCGTCGCGCAGATAGGCGGTCGAGTAGATCTGCACGCAGGTCGCGACGAGCCCGACCAGGACGGCGACGAGGACCGCGAAGCCGTCGAGGTGCAGGGCGAGGTCGATCGGGACCGAGCCGGTGGGGGTGAGCTGTGTCGCCGCGTCGATGGCCCGGCCGCCGCCCCGGCGCGAGGCGACGACGACGGCGAGTACGAAGGCGGTGAGGGTGGGGAGGACGGCGAGGGGGCGTACGTAACCGGGGGCGGTGCGGCCGAGGAGCAGGCCGGCCGCGGCGCCGAGGAACGGAAGGAGGGGGACGAGGACGGCGAGGGTCGTGGTGGTCACGCGGTGGCCTCTGCCTTCTTTGCCTTCCCTGCCGGAGCAGTGGCCTGGTCTTCGGTGCCGTGGATCGCGTCGGCCTCGTCAAGGAGGGCTTCGGCGGCGTCGGTCTCGGCGGTGTCGCGGAGGCGGTCGATGTCGGAGGTTCCGCGGTTGCGGTGGACGGCGAGGACGATCGCCAGGCCGATGCCGATCTCCGCCGCCGCGATGGCGATGGTGAAGAGGGTGAGGGCCTGGCCGGAATGCAGGGCGTCGCGGAGCCATACGTCGAAGGCGACCAGGTTGAGGTTGACGGCGTTGAGCATCAGCTCGACGGACATCAGGACCAGGATCGCGTTGCGGCGGGCGAGCACTCCGTACAGCCCGGTGCAGAAGAGGAGGGCGGCGAGCACGGCGGGATAGGCGAGGTGCATCAGCTCTGCTCCTTACCGCGCTTGCGGGACAGGACGATCGCGCCGACGAGGGCGGCGAGCAACAGGACGGAGAGCGCTTCGAACGGCAGTACCCAGTGCCGGAAGAGGAAGGATCCGGTCACCTCGGTGGAGCCCTGGGCCGGTCCGTCCAGGTCGATCCAGGTGGTGCGGAAGGCGTCGACGACGACCCACACGAGCGCGCCGGCAGCCGCGACCGCCACGCCGAGGGCCGCCCAGCGGTTGCCCGAGTCGGCGTCCGGGGAGCGGCCGATGGGGGCCCTGGTGAGCATCAGCCCGAAGAGAAGGAGGACGACCACGGAACCGACGTAGATCAGTACCTGCACCCAGGCGATGAACTCCGCGGTGAGCAGGAGGTACTCGACGGCGAGACCGCCGAGCGCCACGACCAGCCAGAGGGCGGCGTGCACCAGCTGCTTGGTCGTGACGGTGACGAGGGCCGCGCCGAGGGTGGCGATACCGACGAGGACGAAGGCGATCTCTATGCCGGTCGGGGAGAGGAATCCGGGATGGGCGGAGGCGGAGTGGACCGCTGCTGCTGCGAGTGTCACTCCTCCCCCTCTTCTTTCTGCTGGGCCTGCTGGGCTTCCTGCGCGCGCTGGGCTTCGAGCTTCTCCACCGTCTTGCGGGCGGCGGCGATCTCCTTCGGTTCCTCGGCACCCGGGTCGAGCGCGGGCGGTTCCGGCACCGTCCACATCCATTCGCGGAGCTTGTCCCGCTCATGGGTGAGTTCGAGGATGTCCGTCTCCGCGTACTCGAACTCCGGCGACCAGAACAGTGCGTCGAAGGGACACACCTCGATGCAGATGCCGCAGTACATGCAGAGCGAGAAGTCGATCGCGAAGCGGTCGAGGACGTTGCGGCTGCGCTCGCGCCCGCCCGGGGCAGCGGCGGGCACTGTCTCCTTGTGGGAGTCGATGTAGATGCACCAGTCCGGGCACTCACGGGCGCAGAGCATGCAGACCGTGCAGTTCTCCTCGAACAGTGCGATGACACCGCGGGAGCGGGGCGGGAGCTCGGGCTGGACGTCCGGGTACTGCGCGGTGACCGTCTTCTTCGTCATCGTCCGAAGGGTGACGGCCAGGCCCTTGGCCAGGCCCGAACCGGGGATCGGAGGCATCAGCTGATCGCCACCTTCACGATGCCGGTGAGCGCGATCTGCGCAAGAGCGAGCGGGATGAGCGTGGTCCAGGCGAGCTTCTGCAACTGGTCCTCGCGGAGCCGTGGATAGCTCACGCGCAGCCAGATGACGACGAAGGCGAGGACCGCGGTCTTGAGGAGCGTCCAGACCCAGCCGAGTCCGTCGGCGCCGAACGGGCCGTGCCAGCCGCCGAGGAAGAGGACGGTCGTCAGTCCGCACAGGACGACGATGCCGGCGTACTCGGCGAGCAGGAACAGCGCGAAGCGGAGGCCGGTGTACTCGGTGTACGCGCCGAAGATGATCTCCGAGTCGGCGACCGGCATGTCGAACGGCGGGCGCTGCAGTTCGGCGAGTCCGGCCACGAAGAAGACCAGGGCGCCGACGATCTGCCAGGGCAGCCACCACCACTCGAAGGCGTTGAGGATGCCCGGGAGGGAGACGGTGCCTGCCGCCATCGCGACGGAGGCGGCGGCGAGCAGCATCGGCAGTTCGTAGGCGAGGAGCTGGGCGGCGGTGCGCAGACCGCCCAGGAGGGAGAACTTGTTCGCCGAGGCCCAGCCGGCCATGAGCGAGCCGAGCACTCCCACGCCCATCACGGCGAGCACGAAGAAGATGCCCGCGTCGACGACCTGTCCGACCGCGCCCTCGCCGGGGCCGATCGGGATGGCGACGAGCACGAGGAGGTACGGGAGCAGGGCGACGGCGGGCGCGAGCTGGAAGATGCGGCGGTCGGCCTCGGCCGGGACGATGTCTTCCTTCTGCGCGAACTTCACGCCGTCCGCGACGAGCTGGGCCCAGCCGTGGAAGCCGCCCGCGTACATGGGGCCGAGGCGGCCCTGCATGTGGGCCATCACCTTGTGTTCGGTCTGCCCCACTGCGAGGGGGAGGACCATGAACACGGCGAAGACGATGACGAGGCGGAGGGCGACGTCCAGTGCGTCGTTCACGCGGTATCGCCTCCGGCGGGGTGGTCGGGGGTTTCGGGGGTTTCGGGCTGGTCCGTGGGGGTGGTGGGGTCGGTGTCGGGGGTGGAGGTGCCGCTGCGCGGGGCTTCTCCCCTGCCCTCCCCTTCCCGAACCGGGGGCTCCGCCCCCGGACCCCCGCTCCTCAAACGCCGGAGGGGCTGAGAGGTAGTAGCGCCATCGGGCTGAGAGGTACCCGGGTCGAAGGCCGGGCGGGCGTGGTGCCACGGGGCGTCGCTGGTTGCGGGGCTCGGCTCTGCGCCTCCCGTCCCCGTTTCCGGCTTCGCCGCCTCGGGCTGTTGGCTGGCCGAGCCCTGGGATGCGCTGCGGGTGCGGCGCGGAGGTGCAGGAGACGTGGGAGGGGTGGGAGGGGTGGACTGCTGGGCGGCTGAACCCTCGGTCACGCTGCGGGTGCGGCGTACCGGGCGGTCGCCGGGTGCGCGGGGGGTGCGGGCCGGGCGGGACGGGGCGGGTGGCAGCTGGCCCTTCAGGGGGCCCCATTCGTTCGGGTCGGGGACGCCGGGGGGCAGCATCGTGCGCCGCTTCGGGCCGCCGTGTTCCGACTCGCCCGGCTCCTTCGCGCCCGGCCAGGCCTTCGCGACGCGGGCGGCCAGCACGAAGTCCTTGCGCAGCGGGTGACCCTCGAAGCCCTCGGGCAGCAGCAGGGGCACCAGATGCGGGTGGCCCTCGAAGCCGATGCCGAACATCTCGTGTGTCTCGCGCTCGTGCCAGGCGGCGCCCGCGTAGACGTCGATGGCGGTGGGAAGGACGGCAGCGTCGTGCGGGACGGTCGTACGGATCAGGAGCCGACGGACCTTGCCGTGTGCCGTGGCGACGACATGGGCGCAGACCCGGAAGCCGGTGCCCGGCTCGTCGACCGCGCTCAGCCAGTCGAAATAGGTGCAGCCCAGCCGGTCGCGGGCCGTTTCGAGGGCGGCGATCCAGGTGGCGGCCGGTACGTCGACGGTCAGCAGGTCGTACGCGTACTCCGCCGTCGCCTCCTCACCGAAGAGCTCGGCGGCGGCGTCCGGCAGACGGTCGTAGGCCTCGGCGGCGTCGGCGGGGGTGCCGGTCACTTCTGCTCCTCCCCCGGTGTCGGCGGGGCGGCGACCAGGCCGCTGCGCAGTGCGGCGGTGGAGGGCCGGCTGCCGCCGCCCGTCGCGTACCGCTCGCCCAGCGACTCGCGTGCGATCTTCTCCTGCAGCTTGAGGATGCCCTGGAGGAGCGCCTCGGGCCGGGGCGGGCAGCCGGGTACGTAGACATCGACCGGGATGATCTGGTCGACGCCCTTCGTCACGGAGTACGAGTCCCAGTACGGGCCGCCGCAGTTGGAGCAGGCACCGAAGGAGATGACGTACTTGGGCTCGGGCATCTGCTCGTACAGCCGCTTCACGGCCGGGGCCATCTTGTCCGTCACCGTGCCGGAAACGATCATGAGGTCGGCCTGGCGCGGGCCGGGGGCGAACGGGATCACGCCGAGCCGGATGAAGTCGTGCCGGGCCATGGAGGCGGCGATGAATTCGATGGCGCAGCAGGCGAGCCCGAAGTTGAAGACCCAGAGGCTGTAGCGGCGGCCCCAGTTCAGGACCACCTTCATCGGCTCGGGAGCCAGGCGTGACAGGACGCCGAGCCGTTTGGGCTCCGGCAGGAATGTCGGAACGGGCTGCGGTTCGGATCCCGCCCCGGGCAGCGGGCTCGTCACGTCCATTCGAGGACGCCCTTCTTCCATGCGTAGAGCAGTCCTACGGCCAGGAAACCGAGGAAGATGAACATCTCCACCAGAGTCGTCGCCCCGTATCCGGGTGCGGCGAATACGGTCGCCCACGGAAACAGGAAGATGGAGTCGACGGCGAAGATCACGTACAGGAAGGCATACACGTAATAACGGACCTGGGTATGTGCCCATCCTTCACCCACGGGGTCCACGCCGCACTCGTACGTCAGGAGCTTCTCCGGCGTGGGAACCACGGGGCGCAGCAGCCGGCCGGCCCCGAAGGCGACGGCGACGAACAGCACTCCGATCACGGCGAGCAGTCCGACCACCGAATAACTGTGGAAGTAGTCCGACGCGAGAACGGTCGATTCCGGCAGGTCCGCCACGTCCGCCCCTCGCTCCCTCAAGCCCGTTCGACGATCTGTACGCACGGGAGTCTAGGCCCTGTTAAAGGGAGGGTAAGCAGTCGCGTCGGACTACGGGTGGGGTTATCCCTACTTCACCCCACCCACGGGCCCCATGGCGTGCGCGGGCCCCGCCCGGCAGGCTGGGGCGTATGACCATGACCCCGCAGGTGCCCGACGACGACCGGCCACCGCCCGCGCGCTTCCCCTTCGGCCGGTGGACGTGGAAGGAGATCGCGTATCTCCTGGCCAACCTTCCCATGGCCGTGGCCGGGTTTGTTTACACGGTTTTCATGATCGGTGTCGGCGTGGGGCTTGCGGTCACCGTGATCGGTCTGCCACTGCTCGCCGCCGGGCTGCACGGGGCGCGGCTGATCGGGAAGGCCGAGCGGGGCCGGGCGCGCGGGATGCTCGGGGTGCGGATCGACGAGCCGAGCCCGATGGTTCGGTCCCGCCGGGAGCAGGGGTTCTTCTCCTGGCTGTGGTCGAGCCTCACCGACCCCGTGGGCTGGCGGGCGGTGCTGTACTCCTTCATACGGCTGCCCTGGGGCGTGCTCACCTTCAGCGTGACGCTCGTGAGCCTCTTCGTGCTGTGGCCGGTCCTCCCCTTTATCGCGCGCTTCCTCGCCGATGCCGACCGGGCGATGGTGCGCGGGCTGCTCTCGCCCTCCGACGAGCTGGAGCGCAGGATCGCCGAGCTGGAGTCGGACCGGGGGGTGGTCGTGGACACGGCCGCCGCCGACCTGCGCCGCATCGAACGCGACCTCCACGACGGCGCACAGGCCCGACTCGTCGCCCTCGCCATGGATCTGGGCCTGGCGAAGGAGAAGCTCACCGACGACCCCGAGGCCGCGGCCCGCATGGTCGACGAAGCCCACGGCGAGGTCAAGGTCGCCCTCCAGGAACTCCGCGACCTCGCCCGCGGCATCCACCCCGCCGTCCTCACCGACCGAGGACTCGACGCCGCACTCTCCGCCATCGCCTCCCGCTGCACCGTCCCCGTGACCGTGGGGGTGGATCTGCGGGAGCGTCCCGCGGAGGCGATCGAGGGGATCGCCTACTTCACGGTCTCCGAGCTGCTGCAGAACGTGAGCAAGCACAGCGCGGCCCGTTCGGCGTCCGTGGAGGTGTGGCGGGCGGCGGACCGGCTGCTGATCCAGGTCACGGACGACGGGCGGGGCGGGGCCCGGATGGACGGCGGTACGGGCATGGCCGGGCTGGCAGAGCGGCTGGGCGCCGTCGACGGGCTGTTCGTCCTCGACTCACCGGCCGGCGGCCCCACGACGGTCACGGCGGAGCTGCCCTGGCGGGACCGGGACCGGGATGGGGACCGGGAGCAGCACCGCGAGAGAAGCCGAGACCGTACGGGAGCGGGCAAGCGCCCGTAGGGCGGGCGCTCGCGCCCCGCGCCTCCTCAGGGGTGGGGAAAACCCCCGCACCAAGAGGGATACCGCCCTCATGGTCCCCCGGCCCGCGGCCCAGCACCCTTGATGTACGTACCGGCCGGAACCCCGGCCGCATCACAGACCGCATCGCAGACCGGTGAGAAGAAACGGACAGCATCCATGGCCACGGCATACGGACCGGACACTCGGGACCACCAGCGGTCCGGAGCCGGTTTCGGGGACCGACCCCCGGTGAAGCACTTCTTCCCGGCCGCGCTGCGCGCGCCCTTCGAGGGCAGGACCTGGCGCGAATTCGGCTATCTCCTGCTGAGCCTGCCGATCAGCACGGTCCTTTTCAGCCTCTCGATCACCCTGACGTCGCTGGGCGCCGGCATGCTGGTCACCTTCCTCGGCGTTCCGATCCTGGCCGGTGCGCTGGCTCTGTGCCGCGGTTTCGGTGCGATGGAGCGGGCCAGGGCGCGCGGGCTGCTGAGGCTGGACGTGGCGGACCCGGCGCCGGTGCGCGGCCGGACCGGCGGCCTGCTGTCCTGGGTGGGCGCGGTCCTCAAGAGCGGGGTGTCCTGGCGGCATCTGCTCTACTCGCTGCTGCACTTCCCGTGGGCGGTGTTCGCCTTCACCGTCTCGGTGACGTTCTGGGCCTACGGGTGGGCCGCCCTCACCTATCCGTTGTGGCACTGGATCTTCCCCGCGTACGTGGGCGTCGACGGCGTACAGCTGTACGGGGACAGCACCCAGCAGGTCTACCTCGACTCCTCCTTCGACCTGGCCGCGACCAGTGTGTGCGGCCTGATACTCGTGCTCGTCTCGCCGTGGATCATCCGTGCTCTGGCGAGCGTGGACCGGGTGATGGTGGCCGGGCTGCTCGGCCCGTCCCGGCTGGCGACGCGCGTCTCCGAGCTGGAGTCGGACCGGGGGGTGGTCGTGGACACGGCCGCCGCCGACCTGCGCCGCATCGAACGCGACCTCCACGACGGCGCACAGGCCCGACTCGTCGCCCTCGCCATGGATCTGGGCCTGGCGAAGGAGAAGCTCACCGACGACCCCGAGGCCGCGGCCCGCATGGTCGACGAAGCCCACGGCGAGGTCAAGGTCGCCCTCCAGGAACTCCGCGACCTCGCCCGCGGCATCCACCCCGCCGTCCTCACCGACCGAGGACTCGACGCCGCACTCTCCGCCATCGCCTCCCGCTGCACCGTCCCCGTGACCGTCGAGGTGGACCTGACGTCCCGGCCCGCCCAGGCGATCGAGGGAATCGCGTACTTCACGGTCTCCGAGCTGCTGCAGAACGTGAGCAAGCACGCACACGCGACCCATGCGTCGGTCGACGTGTGGCGGGCGGCGGACCGGCTGATGCTCCAGGTCACCGACAACGGGCACGGCGGCGCCGATGTGACCTCGGGCAGCGGGCTGGCCGGGCTGACCGGGCGGCTGGACGCGGTGGACGGCGTACTCGTCGTGGATTCCCCGCAGGGCGGCCCGACGCGGATCACGGCCGAGCTGCCGTGGCGCGGCTGAGCACGCCCACACAGCGGTGGCAAGCCCTCTTCGCCGTACAGGCTCGAAATCAAGCCACTCCTACTGCTGAGGACACGACACTGCCGATACTGGGAAGCTGGACGCCATACGGGCGGGACCAGCGAGCAGTGGGGGACACAGCGTCATGGTGGAGGACAGGGTGCGCGTAGTCATCGCGGAGGATTCGGTATTGCTCCGGGAGGGGCTCACCCGGTTGCTGACCGATCTCGGGCATGACGTCGTCGCCGGAGTGGGGGACGCCGAGGCGCTGATCAAGACGGTGCACGAGTTCGCCGCACAGGACGCGCTGCCCGATGTGGTGGTCGCCGACGTGCGGATGCCGCCCACCCACACCGACGAGGGCGTGCGGGCGGCCGTACGGCTGCGCAAGGACTATCCCGAGATCGGGGTGCTGGTCCTTTCGCAGTACGTCGAGGAGCAGTACGCGACCGAGCTGCTGGCGGGATCCAGCCGCGGTGTGGGCTATCTGCTGAAGGACCGGGTCGCCGAGGTCCGCGAGTTCGTCGACGCGGTGGTCCGGGTGGCGCAGGGCGGGACGGCGCTGGACCCGGAGGTGGTGGCGCAGCTGCTGGGCCGGAGCCGTAAGCAGGACGTCCTGGCCGGGCTGACGCCGCGCGAGCGCGAGGTGCTCGGCCTGATGGCGGAGGGGCGGACGAATTCCGCGGTGGCCAAGCAGCTGGTGGTCAGCGACGGCGCCGTGGAGAAGCACGTCAGCAATATCTTCCTGAAGCTGGGCCTGGCCCCCAGTGAGGGGGATCACCGCCGGGTACTGGCGGTGCTGACCTACCTGAACTCCTGATGGGCTGACGCTCTGTCAGGTTCCCGCTGAAGGCTCTCGCGGGGGCCGGTCGCGGCTGTCACGATGATCCCGGCCCCTTATCACAGGCATTCCGAGGTTTCGCAACCCGGGAGGCCGACCGGGGGTCCTACAACCAAAGAATGAGTGCACAGCGTCTTCACCGAACGGCTGGGGGGCTTGCGAAACATGACAAACCGGTATGAAATCGCGTCTCAGAACGACGTCCACCATGTGACCGGTCAAGGGAAGGCGACCCTTACCGACGTAGGGTGGGCCTTGGGACCGCCGGCGGGCCGGCCGGTCCCGAGCCGCCGCCCCGAGGGAGGTCCAGTTCAGTGACCAGCCAGGTCAGTAGCCCAGCCGAACAGGCCGATGAGGCCAGCGAGGCGCTCGTCGGGGGGCAGCGTGCCCCCCATTCCCATCACACGGGCGCCGGCGAGAAGGAGATCCGCCGTCTGGATCGGGTGATCATTCGTTTCGCGGGTGATTCCGGGGACGGTATGCAGCTCACGGGTGACCGGTTCACCTCGGAGACCGCGTCCTTCGGGAACGATCTCTCCACGCTGCCGAACTTCCCCGCCGAGATCCGCGCCCCCGCAGGCACCCTGCCGGGGGTTTCCTCGTTCCAGCTGCACTTCGCCGACCACGACATCCTCACCCCCGGCGACGCCCCCAACGTCCTCGTCGCGATGAACCCCGCCGCCCTCAAGGCCAACATCGGCGACGTACCCCGCGGCGCCGAAATCATCGTCAACACCGACGAGTTCACCAAACGCCCCATGGCCAAGGTCGGCTACGACACCAGCCCTCTGGACGACGGCACCCTGGACGCCTACAGCGTCCACCCCGTCCCTCTGACCACACTCACCATCGAAGCACTCAAGGAATTCGGACTCTCCCGCAAGGAGGCCGAACGCTCCAAGAACATGTTCGCGCTCGGACTCCTCTCCTGGATGTACCACCGCCCCACCGAAGGCACCGAGGCCTTCCTGCGCACCAAGTTCGCGAAGAAGCCGCAGATCGCCGAGGCGAACGTGGCCGCGTTCCGTGCCGGGTGGAACTTCGGCGAGACGACCGAGGACTTCGCCGTCTCCTACGAGGTCGCACCCGCCACACACACCTTCCCGACGGGCACCTACCGCAACATCTCCGGGAACCTCGCCCTGTCCTACGGGCTGATCGCCGCCGCCCGCCAGGCCGACCTGCCCCTCTACCTCGGTTCCTACCCCATCACCCCGGCCTCCGACATCCTCCACGAACTCAGCAAGCACAAGAACTTCGGTGTGCGCACCTTCCAGGCCGAGGACGAGATCGCCGGCATCGGTGCCGCGCTGGGTGCGGCGTTCGGTGGATCGCTCGCCGTCACCACCACCTCCGGGCCCGGAGTCGCGCTGAAGTCGGAGACGATCGGTCTTGCCGTCTCCCTGGAGCTGCCGCTGCTCGTCATCGACATCCAGCGCGGCGGTCCGTCCACCGGGTTGCCGACCAAGACGGAGCAGGCTGATCTGCTGCAGGCGATGTACGGGCGCAACGGTGAGGCCCCGGTCCCGATCGTGGCCCCCAGGACCCCGGCGGACTGCTTCGACGCCGCGCTCGACGCCGCCCGGATCGCCCTGACCTACCGCACCCCCGTCTTCCTGCTCTCCGACGGATACCTCGCCAACGGCTCCGAGCCCTGGAAGATCCCAGACGTCGACGAACTCCCCGACCTTCAGGTGCAGTTCGCCACCGGCCCCAACCATGAGCTGGCCGACGGCACCGAGGTGTTCTGGCCCTACAAGCGCGACCCGCGGACCCTGGCCCGCCCCTGGGCCGTCCCCGGCACCCCCGGACTCGAACACCGCATCGGCGGCATCGAGAAACAGGACGGCAGCGGCAACATCTCCTACGACCCCGCCAACCACGACCTCATGGTCCGCACCCGCCAGGCGAAGGTCGACAACATCCAGGTCCCCGACGTGGAGGTCGACGATCCGGGCGAGGCACGCACGCTCGTCCTGGGCTGGGGTTCCACCTACGGGCCCATCACCGCAGCCGTCCGCCGCCTGCGTGCCACCGGGCAGCCCATCGCCCAGGCCCACCTGCGCCACCTCAACCCCTTCCCGAACAACCTCGGCGACGTCCTGAAGCGCTACGAGAAGGTCATCGTCCCGGAGATGAACCTCGGCCAGCTCGCCACCCTCATCCGCGCCAAGTACCTGGTCGACGCCCGTAGTTACAACCAGGTCAACGGCATGCCGTTCAAGGCCGAGCAGCTCGCCACAGCTCTTGAGGAGGCCATCGATGCCTGACACCAACGAACTCCTGCACCTGGTGCCCAAGGCCGAGGCCAAGCAGTCCATGAAGGACTTCAAGTCCGACCAGGAAGTGCGCTGGTGCCCCGGCTGCGGCGACTACGCGGTCCTCGCCGCCGTGCAGGGCTTCATGCCCGAACTCGGCCTGGCGAAGGAGAACATCGTCTTCGTCTCCGGCATCGGCTGCTCCTCCCGCTTCCCGTACTACATGAACACCTACGGGATGCACTCCATCCACGGCCGCGCCCCCGCCATCGCCACGGGCCTGGCCTCCTCCCGCCGCGACCTGTCCGTCTGGGTCGTCACCGGCGACGGCGACGCCCTCTCCATCGGCGGCAACCACCTCATCCACGCCCTGCGCCGCAACGTCAACCTCAAGATCCTGCTGTTCAACAACCGGATCTACGGCCTCACCAAAGGCCAGTACTCGCCGACGAGCGAGGTCGGCAAGATCACCAAGTCGACACCCATGGGCTCCCTCGACGCCCCCTTCAACCCGGTGTCCCTCGCCCTCGGCGCGGAAGCCTCGTTCGTCGCCCGCACGGTGGACTCCGACCGCAAGCACCTCACCAGCGTCCTGCGCGCCGCAGCCGACCACCCCGGCACCGCACTCGTCGAGATCTACCAGAACTGCAACATCTTCAACGACGGCGCCTTCGAGGTCCTCAAGGACAAGGACCAGGCCGAGAACGCGGTCATCCGCCTCGAACACGGCCGGCCGATCCGCTTCGGCACCGGACAGTCCAAGGGTGTCGTCCGCGACCCCGCCACCGGTGACCTCAAGGTCGTCGAGGTCACCGCGGAGAACGAGTCGCAGGTCCTGATCCACGACGCCCACGCCGCCAGTCCCACCACCGCCTTCGCCCTCTCCCGCCTCGCCGACCCCGACACCCTGCACCAGACCCCCATCGGGGTACTGCGCAGCGTCGACCGGCCGGTCTACGACACGCAGATGGCCGAACAGCTCGACACCGCCATCGAGAGAGACGGCAAGGGTGACCTGGCCGCGCTGCTCGCGGGCAACGACAACTGGACGGTCGTCGGCTAGGGCGCACCGAATCGCGTGCACAATCGCCGGGCGGGCTGAATTTCGGCCCGTCCGGCGATTGCGTACAGGGGTGCGGCCCGGCCACCGCGCACGATGTGGCCATGACCCTGGACCGTCCCGCATACCGCGTCAAGCGGCTTCTGCTCGGCAGAGCACTCACCACCGAGCGCATCAGCGAGGAGAAGCTGAACAACCGGACGGCCCTCGGGGTGCTCGCCTCCGACTGCATCAGTTCATCCGCGTACGGCTCCGAGGAGATGCTCCGGGTCCTCGTGCCCGTCGTCGGGGCGGCGGCCTTCACCCTGCTCATGCCGGTGACCGGCGCGATCCTGCTCGTCCTGCTGCTGCTCACGCTCTGCTACAGCGATGTCGTGATGATCTACACCCGGGCGGGCGGTTCGTATGTCGTCGCCCGGGAGAATTTCGGGCCGAACATCGCGCAGATCGCCGCTGTCGCACTGCTCGTCGACTACATCGTCACCGTGGCCGTGCAGGTCTCCGCGGGTACCAACGCGCTGATCTCGCTCGCCCATCTGATCGGCAACGACTTCACCGGCCTGGACCATCTCCAGCTCCCGGTCTCCGTCGCCGTCATCGTGCTGCTCGCGTACGGGAATCTGCGCGGGGTCCGCGAGGCGGGCCGGGCCTTCGCGCTGCCGGCCTATCTCTTCATGGCCGCCGTCGGTCTCGTCCTGCTCGTCGCCGCGGTGCGCGGGCTCACGGACGGGCTGCCGCACGCCGATCTGCACGCCGCCGGGGTCGTGCCGCTCGGCACCGCGGGCGACGGCTGGCTCTACGGAGCCTCGCTCTTCATCGTGCTTCGCTCGTTCGCCAACGGCGGCTCGTCCCTCACCGGGCTGGAAGCGATCTCCAACGGCATCTCCGCGTTCCGTGAGCCCCAGGGCCGCAATGCGCGGCGCACCCTCATCACCATGAGCGCGGTGCTCGGCATCCTGGTGCTCGGCGTCTCCACGCTGGCGCACTTCACCCATGCCGTCCCGTTCACCGACGGCACACCGACCGTCATCGCGCAGGAGGCCCATCTCGCGTTCGGTGACGGTGCACTCGGTACGGCCGGGCTGGTCTTCGTCCAGCTGGCGACCGCGCTCGTCCTCTACACGGGGGCCAACACCCCGTTCACCGGCTTCCCCTACCTCGCCAGCTTCGTCGCCGCGGACCGGTTCCTGCCGCGGGTGCTGACCCGGCGCGGGCACCGGCTGGCGTTCTCCAACGGCATCATCTCGCTGACCGTCGTCTCGCTGGCGCTGCTGGTGGTGACCGGCGCCAGCGTGGACAGACTGGTGGCGCTGTACGCGATCGGTGTGTTCACCGCGTTCACCATGGCCGGGGCCGGGCTCACCGCGTACCACCTGCGGCGCAGGGAGCCGTACCGCAGGCTGAAGATCGGGGTCAACGCCCTCGCCGCGTTCATCTCGGCGGCCGTCGTGCTGATCTTCGCGGTCACCAAGTTCACCGAGGGCGCCTGGCTGGTCGTGGTGGTCTTCCCGATCGGGGTGTGGGCGCTGATGCGGATCAACCGCGAGTACCGGCGCGAGACCGCCGTCCTGCAGAGCATCCAGGCTCCGGGCTCCGACCGCCCGCGCTTCCGCCGCCATCTTGTCTTCGTGCTCGTCGAGACGCTCGACCTGGCGGCGCTGAAGGCCCTGCGGTACGCCCATGAGCTGCACCCTGACGAGATCCGGGCGGTGCACTTCGCGATCGACGAGGCATACGGGAGGCGGCTGGCGGCCCGGTGGGAGGCGACGGCCGCCACGTCCGTGTCCCTGGAGCTGGTGGCGTGCCCGGACCGGCGGCTGCGCCATGCGATGAAGCAGCTCGCGTCCCGGACCACGGAGGACGGAAACACCTGGCTGACGGTGCTGGTGCCCCGGCGTACGTACAGCAACGCGCTGGGGAAGCTGCTGCACCGGGGCACGGGCGAGCAGATGGCGAAGACGCTGGCACAGCTGCCGCATGTGGCGGTGACGATCCTGCCGTTCGACGTCTCGCGGGCGCTGCGGACGCTGGAGGAGGGGCGCGCGCCTCAGCCGGACTGAGCGTGCTGCCTCTTCCCGGCGTCGTACACCTCGCGTGCCGTGTGCACGGCGTCCAGGCGCCGCTCGGTCCAGCGCGCCAGCGCCCACACCTGCTCGGCGGCCTCCTGGCCCAGCGCGGTGAGCGAGTAGTCGACTCGCGGCGGGATCACCGGCTTGGCGTCCCGGTGCACGAAGCCGTCGCGCTCCAGCGTCTGGAGGGTCTGGGCCAGCATCTTCTCGCTGACGCCGCCGACCTCGCGGCGCAGTTCGCTGAAGCGGTACGAGCGCTCCAGCAGGGCGGCGAGGACGAGGACGCCCCAGCGGCTGGTGACATGTTCGAGCACCAGCCGGGAGGGACACATCTGCCGGTTCACGTCGGGCTTGCCGCTCACGTCACTCACGCTCATACCAGTACCTTACTTCAAAGTGGGTACTTTCTATTGGTTAGTGCACCTCGTACAGTGAGCCTGCGAGCCCAAAAGAGGACCAGAGCCACCAAAGAGGAGAAACACCCCCATGAGCATCGTCGTCACCGGAGCCACCGGAAAGCTCGGCCGTCTCGTCATCGACCAGCTGCTCACCACCGTGCCCGCGAACGAGATCGCCGCCGTCGTCCGCAACGAGGAGAAGGCCGCCCCGCTCGCGGCCCGCGGCGTCGAACTCCGTGTCGCCGACTACGACCGTCCGGAGTCCCTCAAGGACGTCTTCCGGGCCGGTGACCGTGTCCTGCTCATCTCGGGCAGCGAGGTCGGCAGGCGCGTACCGCAGCACACCGCCGTCATCGACGCGACCAAGGCGGCGGGCGTCGCGCAGCTCGCGTACACCGGCGTGCTGGGCGGCCCCGCCGCCGGCTTCGAGCTGGCCGACGAGCACAAGGTCACCGAGCAGCTGATCCTCGACTCCGGCCTGCCTCACACCTTCCTGCGCAACGGCTGGTACACCGAGAACTACACCGAGAACCTCGCCCCCGTCCTGGAGCACGGCGCCGTCGTCGCCAACGCGGGCGAGGGCCGGATCGCCTCCGCCACGCGCGCCGACTACGCCGCCGCGGCGGCCGCCGTACTGACCGGCGAGGGCCACATCGGCAAGGCCTACGAGCTGAGCGGCGATGTCGCCTGGTCGCTGGCGGAGTACGCGGCACAGATCGCCGGGGCGACCGGCAAGGAGATCGAGTACAAGAACGTCCCGGCCTCCGTGCACCACGAGATCCTGGTCGGCGCCGGTCTGCCCGAGGGCTTCGCGGCGATCCTCGTCGACGTCGACGCCGCGATCGAGCGCGGACTGCTCGCCGGTACGAGCGGCGACCTGGCCCGGCTGATCGGCCGGCCGACGACGCCGCTCGCAGAAACGGTGGCCGCGGCGGTCGCGGCGGCGTAACCCCGTCCACCCTGGCGGGTCAGGGGCCCCATGTCATGACCGTATGGCGATACGGCTATGACATCGGGCCCTCCCGGCGCTACCGTCGTGCAGTCGGCGGAATAGTTGACACAGACATGCCGGGAGGGCCCGTGAAGGGGACGAACGAACAACGGGCCGGGCTGCTGTCCGGTATCGGCGCCTACGGGCTGTGGGGCGCCGTCCCGCTGTTCTGGCCGCTGCTGAAGCCCGCGGGCGCGATCGAGATCCTCGCCCACCGCATGGTCTGGTCCCTCGGCGTCGTCGGCATCGCCCTGCTGGTGCTGCGCCGCTGGTCCTGGATCGGCGAGCTGATCCGGCAGCCGAAGAAGCTCGGCCTGATATCGGTCGCGGCGGCCGTGATCACGGTCAACTGGGGTCTGTACATCTGGTCCGTGAACAACGGCCATGTCGTCGAGGCGTCGCTCGGCTACTTCATCAACCCGCTGGTCACCATCGCCATGGGCGTCCTCCTCCTCGGTGAACGGCTGCGCCCCGTGCAGTGGGTGGCGGTCGGCACCGGCGTCGCGGCGGTGCTCGTGCTGGCGATCGGTTACGGTCGCCCGCCGTGGATCTCGTTGACGCTGGCGTTCTCCTTCGCGACGTACGGCCTGGTGAAGAAGAAGGTCAACATGGGCGGCCTGGAGTCGCTCACCGCCGAGACCGCCGTGCTGTTCGTGCCCGCGCTCGGCTATCTGCTGTGGCTGGGCGCGCAGGGCGATGCGACGTTCGCCTCCGAGGGCGCCGGGCATACGGCACTGCTGGCCGCGACCGGTGTCGTCACGGCCATACCGCTCGTCCTGTTCGGGGCGGCGGCGATCCGGGTGCCGCTGTCCACGCTGGGCCTGCTGCAGTATCTGGCGCCGGTCTTCCAGTTCATCCTCGGCATCCTGTACTTCCACGAGGAGATGCCGCCGGAGCGGTGGGCCGGATTCGCCCTGGTGTGGCTGGCGCTCACCCTGCTGACGTGGGACGCGTTCCGGACGGTGCGGCGGACGAGGGCGCAGGCGCAGACCGCTGCGGCCCAGCTGGCGGCGCAGCCACAGCCCCAGCGGCAGTCGCAGCCTTCGGCCGGCGATTCCGCTTCGTCCCCTTCCCCGTCCCCGTCCCCGTCCCCTTCCCCTTCTTCGTCTTCGTCTTCGTCTTCGTCGGTCGCAACCCCAGCGCAGTGACCAGCGCCCCCGCCGTCACCATCACCACCGGGACGACGAGCGCCGCGCGATAGGCCGCGAGAGTGGCCTCGGGCGAGCCGTCCGTACCCGCCGAGGCGATCCCGTACACCGCTGTCACCGCCGAGATCCCGACCGCCGAGCCGAACTGCGTCGAGGTGTGCAGCAGCCCTCCCGCCAGGCCCTGTTCCCGGTCCGGTACGCCGTCGGTCGCCGCGATCGTGAGCGGACCGTAGGCCAGGGCGAAGGCGGTCCCGGTGAGGATCAGGGGCGGGAACATCGCCGCATAGGACCAGTCCATCCCGACCGGCAGGAACAGTCCGTACGAGACGACGGCGACGAGGAACCCGCCGAGGACGACCCGGGCATTGCCGAACCGGTTCACCAGGCGCGGGGTGAGGGTCGGCGCGAGCACCGCGTCGGCGCCCATCGCCACCAGCGCGAGCGCGGTCTGCAGCGAGGACCACCCGCGCAGCTCCTGGAGATAGAGCGTCACCACGAACTGGAAGCCGAAGAAGGAGCCCACGAACAGCAGGGCACCGAGGTCGGCGCGGATCATCGAGGCCCGGCGCAGCAGGGCGAGTCTGACCAGCGGGGCAAAGGAGCGCCGCTCGATCAGGACGAACGCCGCGATCAGGAGCAGCCCGGCGGCGAACGCCCCCGCGGCCGGGCCCCAGTCCGCCGCCCCGTGCTCCAGCCGCACGATCCCGTACGCGAGCAGCAGCATCGCCCCGGCCGCCGCGGCGGCCCCCGCCAGATCGAAGCCGCCGGTCCGGACGGGACGCGCCTCGGGCGGGACGATCCGGATCGCGGCGAGCAGGATGGCGCCGGCCAGCAGCACGGGCGCGAAGAACACCCAGCGCCAGCCGAGCTGGGTGAGGAGTCCGCCGATGACCAGGCCGAGCGAGAATCCGCCGGCCGCGGTGCCGGCGAAGACCAGCAGGGCCTTGTTGCGCTGCGGCCCCTCTTCGTAGGAGGTGGTGATGAGCGACATCGCCGCCGGGGTCATGAAGGCGGCGGCCACCCCGGTGACGAAGCGGGCGACGACCAGCATCCAGCCCTGGTCGGCGAGGCCGCCGAGGCCGGAGAAGAGCAGGAAGACGGTGAGCCAGAGCAGGAACATCCGCCGTCTGCCCAGCAGATCGGCGGCGCGCCCGCCGAGCAGGGTGAACCCGGCGTAGCCGAGGACGTACGCGCTCATCACCCAGGCCGCGGTGCCGGTCGACAGACCGAGATCGGCCCTGATCGAGGGCACGGCGACGGCGAGCATGGCGACGTCGATGCCCTCCAGGAAGATCGTGCCGCACAGGACGAGGAGCAGGACGCGGGCGCGGCCGCTCATGACGGCCGCGGTGGCCGGAGCGTCCGGGGCGGGTGGTGCGGGCGCGGCAGACACAGCTGTCCCCTTCGGGTTCGGTTACGTGAATGGAGTGGTTACTCGGACGGGGGTCGGTTCCCTCTTGTAACCACTGGCATCGTGCGCCAGCATCGACTGCCATGGAAGTAGGCACTTCGAAGTCACCGAGTCACATCAAAGGCACCGAGGACGTCAAAGGCACCGAGGACGCGGCCGAGCTGATCGGCGACCCCGACCCGTTCCAGTGGGACACCCGCGAGGGCTGCGAGGTGCGGCAGATCCTCGACCGGGTCGCCGACAAGTGGTCACTGCTCGTCATCGCCCTGCTGGACCGGCGCAGGCTCCGCTTCACCCAGCTGCGCCGCGAGATCGACGGCATCAGCCAGCGGATGCTGACGGTCACGCTGCGCCAACTGGAGCGCGACGGACTGGTCGAGCGGACGGTCCACGCGGTGGTGCCACCGCGCGTGGAGTACGAGCTGACGCCGCTCGGCGGCACGCTGCACACCACGATCCGGGCGCTCGTCACCTGGACCGAGGAGCACCAGGGCGAGATCGCGGTGGCGCGCGCCGCCTACGACGCCCGCGAGGCCGCGGGTGCGTAGATTTCGTTACCAAGTTGCTTTTTTAACTTGGTTGCGATTATCTGGGTGCCCACGGACCCGCAACCGAGGAGCCCCCATGCCCGCATCCGCGCCGCCCACCACCGCCGTACTGATCGTCGGCTCGGGCCCGACCGGCCTGACCCTGGCCTGCGATCTGGCCCGCCGCTCCATCGACGTACGGATCATCGACAAGTCCCCGGAATTTCCGCGCAGTTCACGGGCCAAGGGCCCCAACCTCCGTTCGCTGGAGGTCCTGGAGGACCTCGGCGTCGTGGACAGGATCCTGGCCGCGGGCTCGGCGCCGCTGCCCATGCGCAAGTACCGCAACGGGCTGCCGATCGCCGACAGCGACCCGTTCGCGGCATCGCATCCGACGCCGGACGCCCCGTACGACCGGCCGCGGCTGATCGCCCAGTGGCGGCTGGAGGAGATCCTGCGGGAGCGCCTTGCGGAGTACGGCGTACGCGTCGAACTCGGCTCGGAGGCAACGGCGTTGACGGCGAAACCCGACTCGGTGACCGTCGCGCTCGCCGACGGCCGGAGCATCGAGGCACGGTACGTGGTGGGCTGCGACGGGGCCCACAGCGCGGTACGCAAGCTGCTCGGCATCCGGTTCGAGGGGAAGACGACCGAGGAGCAGGCGATGGTCTGCGGGGACGTGGAGGTGGAGGGCCTCGACCGCGGCCACTGGCACCAGTGGTTCGACGAGGACGGCGCCGTGATGCTGTGCCCGATCCCGGGTACGCGGTCGGGCTGGTGGTTCCAGGCGGGGCCGGAGCGGGACCGGGAGGGAGCTCCCGTACCGCCCTCACTGGAGAGCTTCCGCCGGCTCTTCGCCAAGCACACCGGACTGCCGGCCGCCCACCTCACACAGGCCACCCTGCTGTCCACGTACAGGGTCAACGAGCGCATGGCGGACCACTACCGGGTGGACCGCGTGCTGCTGGCCGGGGACGCCGCGCACGTGCACTCGGTCGCGGGCGGGCTGGGCATGAACACCGGGATCCAGGACGCGTTCAACCTGGGCTGGAAGCTCGCCCGGGTCGTCGACGGCCAGGCGGATCCCGGCCTGCTGGACACATACGAGGAGGAGCGGTTGCCCGTGGCCTCCTGGACGCTCGACATCACCTCCGAGCGGCTGCGGGTCACGCTCGACGCGATCCGGAAGCCGGGCGGCGGCCTGGACGCGGCGGCCACCGCAGAGACCATGGGCCTGGGCCTGGGCTACCGCTGGAGCTCACTCTCCCCCGCGGGCTCCACCACCCGCCTGCGAGCCGGTGACCGCGCCCCGGACGCCCCCTGCCGCGACACCGCGACGGGCGCGCCGAAGCGCCTGTTCGAGGCGTTCGCCGGGCCGCACTTCACCCTTCTGGGCTTCGGGCCTGGAACGGCGGACGCGCTGCGGGCGGCGGAGGCGGCGTACGCGGGCACGGTACGGACGTACGGAGTGGACGCGGGAGCTCGGCACGGCCTGACCGACGAGGCGGCCCACGCCCGTACGGCGTACGGCATCGAGAAGGGCACCGACACCCTCGTCCTGGTCCGCCCGGACAACCACGTGGCCCTGATCGCCCCGGCGGCCGACGGCCGAACGGTCTTGAACTACCTGAGCCACCTGGACCACATGGACCACCCGGACCACCCGGCCGGTACGGCATTCAGGCGGCTTTGAGCGCGTCCCGGCGAGCAATCCCGGTACTGCGACGCGCTCATATTTTCCTTACATGTTATGAGCCGATTCACGCGCACGTCCGGGAGTTCCCGCGTGCTCCTGCGCACCGCCACCGCGGCCGTGTCCACACTGTCCATCCTCGTCTTCGGAGCCTCACCCACCGCACACGCGATCAACACCGCAGAACAGGCCCTCCCCAACGCCCCGGTGAACGCGAGCGAAAGCGGCTTCGCGCCGGAGAGGAACCACCATCCGTCACGTCTCCTCCCTTGTACGACAGGTGAGGCGATGTGAGTCAGCAGCCCCTGCGCAGCGGGGCGAAGGAAAGCCCGGCGCCTTCCTTGAGCTGCGTGGCCTTGCGGTAGACGGTCGATTCGACCTCGTACCAGACATCGTCCTTGGCGGAGTTGCCACCGACGTTGTCGAGTTCGACGCACCAGCGTTCCGGGCGCACGACGCGGGTGTAACTCTCGGTGCCCCGCCGGACCTTCGTGCAGTCCTGGTAGGAGTCGTTGGTGTACCAGGTCCGGGTCGTCCGGCGGCGGCCCGTTCCGCTGCTGGAGGTGTGCTTGACCTTCCTGACGCGCGAGGTGCAGCGCTTGACCATGTGCGGCCGGGTACCCGTGGCGGTCTTCCGCGTGAGGTGGCGGATGTCGTCGCGCAGTCCTGAGACGGTACGGTCGGGCGCACTCGATGCGGTTCCGCCGCCGTGCCCCGAGTCGGCGCTGCCACCACTGCCGGACTCCGAAGGGCTGCCGCAGGCGGTGAGCAGGGCGGCCAGGAGAACGGCGGCGAGGGCCGGGCGTACACGGAACCGGGCCGGTGAAGTCCCGGCGGAACGTATGGACTGAACGGACTGGCTGATGTCGGACGGGTTGGTCACGGGGCGCCTGTTCTGGACGGTGGAGCGGCGAGACTGCTGTCACCGCTGACTGACCTGCGCGAAGGTATCCCACGGCCGACGGAGCAAGCGCAGCGGCCGACAACCCGCGCCGCCCGACGCCCATTTCGAGCGCCGCGGCCCATCGCTCCACCCCGGCGGCAATGGCATTGTCGTCAGCCATGGAGGACTGGTTTCTGCAGACAGGCAGTGGGGCGCGATTCGACTGGGGGCCCGTGGGCGCACAGCGGCTCGCGGTGGATGCCGCGGCTCTGGTGGTCGTCGACGTGCTGTCGTTCACGACCTCGGTGACGGTGGCGGTGGAGGCCGGGTCGCAGGTCTTCCCCTACGCCTGGCGCGACGAGTCCGCGTCGGAGTTCGCCGATCAGGTGGGCGCGCGTCTGGCCGTGGGCCGGCGCATGGCCACGCCGGAGTGGCCGTGGTCGCTGTCTCCGGCGGCGCTGCGACGCGCCCCTTCCGTGCCGCGCCTGATCCTTCCCTCTCCCAACGGTTCATCGATCGCCGCCGCGGCCGGCGCGTTGCCGGTGGTTGCGGGTTGTCTGCGCAACGCGACGGCGGTGGGCCATTGGCTCGCCGAGCACGGCTACGGAACCCCTGAGCGCCCGGTCGCCGTGATCGCGTCCGGTGAGCGGTGGCCCGACGGCAGCCTGCGTCCCGCGCTGGAGGACCTGCTCGGCGCCGGAGGGATCCTCGCGACGCTGCGGAGGCTGTGCGGTGCCGTCCTGTCGCCCGAGGCCGCAGCCGCGGCCGCCTGCTTCGAGGCGACGCCGGATGTCATCACCGCTGTCGCCACCAGTGCGTCCGGCCGGGAACTCACGGACGGCGGCTTCGCCGACGACGTGGGCATCGCGACCGAATTGAACGCCTGCGCCACCGTTCCAGTCCTCACCGGCGGGGCTTTCACGGCAGCTGAATGACCTGCGCAGGTCGGCGAGGAGGCCGGCAGCCCGGCTCGCCCATTGCCGACTCGGTCACGTAACCACTACGAACGGTCTCCACGACTTCATTACGCAGTCGGCCGTCGCCTGTCAAAGCCGAAGTCGGCGCGCCCGGGCCGACCTTAGGCTTGATCCATGCCCATCCCACCCGCATATGCCCTCGTCGCCACGGACCTGGACGGCACCCTGCTGCGCCACGACGACACCGTGAGTCCCCGCACCCTCGCCGCACTCGCCCTGGCCGCGCGGGCCGGGGCGCGGCATCTCGTCGTCACCGGGCGGCCCGTGCCCGGTATACGGGGGCTGCTCGCCGGGCTGGGCTACCGGGGGCCCGCGGTCTGCGGGCAGGGGACTCAGCTGTACGACGCGGGCTCCGGGCGCATGGTGCGCGCGGTCACCCTGGACCCGGAGGCGGCCGACACCGCGCTCGGCAAGATCGAGGCCCAGGTCGGACCGGTCTTCGCGGCCGTGGACCAGGACGGGGCCGAGGGCCGGACCCTGATCGAGCCGGGGTACCGGATGCCCCACCCCACGCTTCCCGCCCAACGGACCCGTCATCGCCACGAGTTGTGGTCCGCGCCCGTCATCAAGGTGCTCATCCGCCACCCGGAGCTCACGGACGACGCACTGGCCGAGGCGGCCCGTACGGCAGTCGGCGATCTCGCCACCGTCACGCTCTCGGGCCCCGGCACCGTCGAACTCCAGCCGTACGGCGTCGACAAGGGGACCGGCCTCGCGCTGGCGGCGGAGTTCCTGGGCGTGGACGCGGGCGCCGCGATCGCCTTCGGGGACATGCCCAACGATCTGCCGATGTTCCGCAGAGCCGGTCACGGCGTAGCGATGGCCAACGCCCATCCGGACGTCAGGGCGGCGGCGGACGAGGTCACGGCCTCGAACGAGGACGACGGGGTGGCGGAGGTGCTGGAGCGGGTGTACGGGTCACGGTGATCACCCGAGGGTCGTTTCTCAGCCGTTCCCGCTCTCGGGCGGGAGCGGCTCCGGCGCCCCCAGCGCCCTCAGCACATGTGCGACCAGGGCCGCGATCGTCTCCGCGTCCTGCACCGGTTTGCGCAGCACATGGCGGTAGTACACCGGCCCGTACAGCATCTCCACCGCCAGCGGCAGGTCGGCGCCCGGGGGGATCTGGCCCTGTTCCTGGGCCCGGCGCAGACGGGCGACCGCCTCGTTGAAGCGGGGGTCGATCAGCTTCGTTCTGACCGTTTCCGCGAGTGCGTCGTCGTGGTGGACCTCGGAGAGGATCCCGGCGTACGCGGGGCCGAAGGGCGGCGTGGAGAGCAGTTTCACCGCGCCCGTCACATTGGCCCGCAGATCGGCGGCGATGTCGCCGGTGTCGGCGAACGGCGTCGTGCCGACGAGCGCTTCGGTGAACGCCTCCAGCATCACCGCGCTCTTCGACGGCCACCAGCGGTAGATCGTCTTCTTGCTGACAGCCGCTCTCGCCGCGATGGCCTCGACGGTGACGCGCGCGTACCCCTTCTCCGTGCACAGGTCGAGGGCGGCTTCCAGGATCGCCCTTCGTGATCTCTCGCTGCGACGCAGTGAACTCGGCGATGTGATCATTCGGTGAGCATAGGCGTGTTTGAGCCAATCCTTGTTGACAGTCCGTCGCCAAAAGTCGAACAATGCTCAAGCGGAAACGGAACGTGCCGTGTCGTGTCGTGACGCAGCGTTCCTGCTGTTCGCACCGTTCGTGCCGTTCGTGCCGCGACGAGCCGATCGGGGGACGGCTCGCCCGGCCGACGGCGCGAGGGCGATCGGGGCGGGTGCTCCCGGTGTCCGTCAGGCGGTGATGTCCTTCGCCGTGAAGCGGGCCCAGGCCGCCGAGCCGAACACCGCCGCGTACAGGCCCTGCAGCCCCAGGTTCTTGACCACCTCGTCCCCGTACACGGGGTCGCGCAGCAGGTCGGCGTACGACATCCAGTAGTGCGGGAAGAGATACGGATGGATGCCGCTCAACTGCGGGATCGTGTCCACGATCTGCACGGTGATCAGCAGCCCGACGGTCGCGGCCATGGCCGCGATCCCGCTGCTGGTGAGGGTCGAGACGAACAGGCCGAGCGCCGCGAATCCGATGAGTGACGCCGCGACCACCACCGCGATCAGTCCGGCCCGCAGCAGCCCTTCGCCGAAGCCGATCCGCGTCCCCGAGATGGTGGTGACCTCGCCCACCGGGAAGAGCAGCGCGCCCACCGCGAGCGCCGAGACCGCCACGACCAGGGTCGCGACCAGGCAGAACGTGACGATGGAGGCGTACTTCGTCAGCAGCAGCCGGGTCCGGCCCGCCGGGGCGACCAGCAGATAGCGCAGGGTGCCCGCGTTGGCCTCGCCCGCGATCGAATCGCCCGCGACGACCCCGACGGCCATCGGAAGGAAGACCGGGAGCGTCACGGCGAGGGCCGCGAAGACCAAAAACAGGCCGTTGTTGGTGACCTGCGAGAGGAACGCGGGGCCTGCTGCGCCCCCGCCCTGCCCCGGCGAGGAGCCGTGGCCCGTCTCGATCTTCACCGCGATCCCGATCAGTACGGGAACGGCGGCCAGCACCCCGAGCAGTGCCAGGGTCCGCCGGCGGCGCAGTGTGGTGGTCAGTTCGGAGCGGAGGATTCCGAAGGTCCACAGCGGGCTGCGCGCCCTGTCCGCCGCTACGGGTGGCACTTCAGCCTGCGACATCGAAACCCTCTCCGGTGAGTGCGACAAAGGCGTCCTCCAACGAGGCCCGTTCGACCCCGAAGGACCGCAGGCGTACGCCGGCATGCACCAACGCCGCGCTGAGATCGGCGAGTTCGGCGCCGTCCGGCGGGGCCTCGGCGCTCACCCGGTCTCCGTCGGCCGTGATGCCGGTGACGCCCAGCTCCTTGAGGACGCGGACGGCCTCCCCCGGATCGGGGGTGGTGACGGCCAGCCGGCCGCGCGCCCCCGCCGCCAGTTCCGCGACCGGGCCCTGCGTGAGCAGCCGGCCCCTGGCCATCACCGCGGCATGCGTGCAGACCTGCTCGATCTCGTCGAGGAGATGGGAGGAGAGGAAGACGGTCGTGCCCTCCGCCGCCAGCTCCCGCACCAGGGTGCGGATCTCGCGCATGCCCTGCGGGTCGAGGCCGTTGGTCGGCTCGTCCAGGACGAGCAGGCGGCGCGGCTGGAGCAGGGCGGCGGCGAGACCGAGGCGCTGCTTCATGCCGAGCGAGTACGCCTTGGCCTTCTTGCCGGCCGCCGCGGCCAGCCCGACCCGGTCCAGGGCCTGTCCGACCCGGGCCCCGCGGGTGCGCGGATCGGCGGTCGGGTCGGCGCAGTCGTAGCGCAGCAGATTGTCCCGGCCGCTCAGGAACCCGTACAGCGCGGGCCCCTCGATCAGCGCCCCGACCTGCGGGAGTACGGAACGGGCCGCGCCCGGCATGGGGTTGCCGAGGACCCGCGCGGTGCCGGACGTCGGGTCGATCAGGCCCATCAGCATCCGGATGGTGGTGGTCTTCCCCGATCCGTTGGGGCCGAGGAATCCGAAGACGCTGCCACCGGGAACGCTGAGGTCGAGGCCGTCGACGGCGAGCTGACCGCCGCGGTACCGCTTGGTGAGGCCCCGCGTCTCGATCACGGTCCCAGGCTCTGCCATGCGTACTCCCCTTGGGTCGGGTGGGGCGCGGACGAACGGACCACAGCGGACCGCCCCGCCGTACGGAGGGTATGGCGGGGCGGCAGGCGGCGTGAACGGTGACGGGTGGCGGGTGGACGCCGATGCCCGCGCCGCGCCCCGCCCACCGCCTCAGGCCGCGTCGTTCGCCGCCTTGACCAGCGTGTCCGGGGTGACCGCTCCTACGTACACCTTGCCGTTGTCCGTCATCAGCGCGTTGACCAGGCGGGTCTTGAAGACCGTGCCCGAGCCGAACTTGCCGCTGACCTTGTCGCCCAGCGAGTCCAGGAACTGCTGCGCCTCGGCCGGTACGTCGCCCGACTCCTTCGAGGGGAGTGCGGCGGCGCCCGGGGTGCTGATCTCGGCGATCGCGTTCCAGCCCTCGCCGATGACCTTCGTGTCCTTGGCGCCCTGCTCCCCGCCGCCCAGGCCCTCGGCGCCGGGGAACATCCCCAGGCCGTCCGCCCCGTCGGCCTTGTGCTGCGCCTTCGCGTCGTCCGCCTCCGTCACCTCGGCGCCCTTGGGCGGGGTGAACGTGAACGAGGACGCGGCCGGCTTCGCGAAGTCGACCTGGGTGAAGCCCGCATCGACGACGGCCTTGCCACCGCTGCTCGGGAGCAGCGTGAACTTCAGCGGCACGCCGTTCTTCGCGTCGACCGCGACCGTGACCGAGCCGATCGTGGAGCCGCTCTGTTTCGGCTTGATGAGCAGCTTGTACGCGTCACGTCCGGCGACCTGCGCCGTGCCGTCGACCGTCACCGAGGTGGTGGGGCCCGCGGCCTTCAGGACCTGCTCGGCGAGCGCCTTCGGCGTGGTCGGCACGCCCTCGGGCGCCGGGCTCCGCTTCGAGGACGAGTCCCCGGCCTCGCTCGCGTGGTAGACCTGGTTGGTCCCGCTGTCGTACGCCCAGACCTGACCGCCGTTGTGGATCAGGCTGTACTCCGCCGCGTTCTCCAGAATCGACACCCGCTGCTTGTCCGGGCCGTCGGCGGCCACCCGCAGGGTGTGCGTGCCGGACGCCAGCTCCGTCAGCTTCGTCTGCGGGTCGGCGGTCGAATCGCCCTTGTCCGAGGCGCCGCTGCCGCCGCCCCGGGCGAAGGTGCCGGCCAGGCCGCCGAGCGACGGGATGCCGAGGTCCGTGCTGATCTTCACCGTGCCGGAGAGCTGCTGGGTGTCCGAGGCGGCGATCTTCTCGATGAGCTGCTGTGCGGTGATCTCCGGCAGATCGGGGTCGCCGGTGCTGGCGAGCGCCGGTACGAGCCCGATCGTCGCGGCCGCCACCCCTGCCACCGCGACCGGGACGATGTAGCGTGCCGCCTTCCGGCGGCCCGCGGCGGGGCCCCCGGTCCCGCCGTTGGTCTCTGCGCTGTCGTTCGCTGCCATGTGTGCCCTACCTCCGTGGTCGGCGGCTTCCGTCCGGATGCGCTCGTCCACTCCGTGCCGCCATTCTCACCGATCTGTTCAGGAGTGGTCGTTGTCCATCTGACCAAAACGGCGGCCCGGAATCGTCACCCGGGGGGAGCAACTACGCCTACCTCTTCGGTATGACGTCACACGGCCGGGACTCCACCCGTCCCGTAGGGGTTGCCTGCACCTGCGGGCTCACAGCCTTTCGGGAGAGGCTCAGCCCGCCCGGTGCACCACCGCGTCGCACATCTCCTCCAACGCGGCCTTCGCATAGCCCTCGGGCAGCGGCTTCAGCGTGGCGCGTGCCTCCTGCGCGTACCGGATGGTGTCCCGCCGGGCCTGCTCCAGCGCCGGGTGGGCGCGCAGCCTGCGCAGCGCCTCGGCGTGCCGGGCGTCGTCGCTCAGGTCGCCGTCGAGCAGCTCGACGAGCTCCAGGTCGTCCGGCTTCCCGTCGGCCGCGGCCTGGGCCCGCAGGTGGAGCACGGGGAGCGTCGGGATGCCTTCGCGCAGATCGGTGCCGGGGGTCTTGCCGGACTCGTGGGAGTCGGAGGCGATGTCGAGCACGTCGTCGGCGAGCTGGAAGGCGACGCCGAGCCGCTCCCCGTACTGGGTGAGGATGTCGACGGCCGACTCGTGCGCACCGGACATCATCGCGCCGAACCGGCAGGCCACGGCGATCAGCGAGCCGGTCTTGCCACGCATCACTTCGAGGTAGTGCTCGACCGGGTCGCGTCCGTCGCCCGGACCCGCGGTCTCCAGGATCTGGCCGGTGACCAGCCGCTCGAACGCCTCCGCCTGGATGCGTACGGCCTCCGGACCGAGGTCGGCCAGTATGTGCGAGGCGCGGGCGAAGAGGAAGTCGCCGGTCAGGACGGCCACCGAGTTGCCCCAGCGGGTGTTGGCGCTGTCGACGCCGCGGCGTACGTCCGCCTCGTCCATCACGTCGTCGTGGTAGAGCGTCGCGAGATGGGTCAGCTCGACGACGACGGCCGCGGGCACGACACCCGGCGCGTCGGGGTCGCCGAACCGGGCGGCCAGCATGGCCAGCAGCGGCCTGAAACGCTTGCCCCCGGCGTGCACGAGATGCTGCGCGGCCTCCGTGATGAAGGGCACGCCGCTCTTGGTGGCTTCGAGCAGCCCCGACTCGACAGCAGCCAAACCGGCCTGGACATCGGCCTCAAGAGCGTGGTCCCGCACGCTCAGTCCGAACGGCCCGACGACGGTCACGAGGGGATCTCCTGTCTGCTGACGATCACACGGAATGTCGATGTGTCGCTGTCATCACTCAAGTCAGCGTATCCGGTCCCCTTTGGATCACCGTGGGCGCCTTCCCGCCACCGCCGGTATGTTCGGGAACAGCTCATACGATCAGGAGTCCCCTTTTGTCCCACACGGCGACCGACACGGAACCGGCTCAGCTGCCGCCCGGCGACGGCCATGCCTTTTCCGGCCCGCCAGGGGGCCCGACGCCCCTCTCCGGCCCGGGGGTCCGGGAACGGTTCTCGTCCCTCGGCATGGACCGGCCCCGGTCCGGTCCCCTACGTACGGGGCCGGCGTCACCTGACCGGGCGAAAGCACAGCGCGCGGTCGTGGTCGCCTCCGCACCCCGGCCCAGGCGCACCGTGCACCCCGTCCACTGAGGTACCGCCATGCACATCAGCACCACGTATCCGTATGACACCACCCATGAGGACGTCCGGATCCCGCTGCCTGACGGCACCCGGCTGTACGCCCGGATCTGGCGGCCCCTCACCGACGAGCCCGTCCCCGCGCTCCTCGAATACCTGCCGTACCGGCTGAGCGACTGGACGGCGCCGCGCGACTGGCAGCGCCATCCCTGGTACGCGGGCCACGGCTACGCCTCGGTCCGGGTGGATGTGCGCGGGCACGGCAACAGCGAGGGGGTGCCGGGTGACGAGTACGACGCGACGGAGCTGGCCGACGGGGTCGCCGTCATCCACTGGCTGGCCGAGCAGGAGTGGTGTTCCGGCCGGGTGGGCATGTTCGGCATCTCCTGGGGCGGCTCCAACTCGCTCCAGATCGCGGCGCTGGCCCCCGAGCCGCTGAAGGCGGTCGTCACCGTCTGCTCGACCGACGACCGCTACGACAACGACGTCCACTACATGGGCGGCTCGGTCCTCGCCGTGGACATGCACGCGTGGGCGGCCACCCTGCTGGCCTTCGCCGCCCGGCCGCCGGACCCGGCGTGGGCCGGCGAGGACTGGAAGGGCATGTGGCTGAAGCGGCTGGAGACCGTCCGGCCGTTCCTCCACACCTGGCTGGCGCACCAGACCCGCGACGACTACTGGAAGCACGGAAGCGTCTGCGAGGACTACTCCGCGATCCGGGCGCACGTCCTCGCGGTGGGCGGCTGGCACGACCCGTACCGCGACACCGTCCTGCGGCTCGTCGAGCACCTCGCCCCGGACAGGGTCCGCGGGCTGATCGGGCCCTGGTCGCACCAGTACCCCGACCGGGGTCTGCCGCCCGGTCCGGCGATCGGCTTCCTCCAGGAGACGCTGCGCTGGTGGGACCAGCATCTGAAGGACCAGGACACGGGCATCCTGGCCGAGCCGTTGCTGCGGTCCTGGATCAGCGAGTCGCACCGGCCCGCCACGGTGTACGGGACGCTGCCCGGCCGCTGGGTCGAAGACACCTCCTGGCCCTCGGAGAACATCACGCCCGTCGCGTACGCCCTCCAGGGCGGTCCGCGGATCGTCGACTCGCCGCAGCAGACCGGGCTGGACGCCGGACGCTTCTTGCCGTTCGGCAACGACGCCGACCTGCCGCCCGACCAGCGCGACGAGGACGCCAAGTCGGTGTGCTTCGAGTTCCCGGTCGAGGACGCCCCGATCGAGATCCTGGGCCGCCCCCGGGTGAAGCTGCGCCTGCGGATGGATGTGCCGCGCGGTCAGGCGATCGCCCGGCTCTGCGACGTCGCACCGGACGGCTCCTCCACCCTGGTGACGCGCGGCGCGCTCAACCTCTCCGCCCGGCACGGCCGCGACCGCACGGACGACTGGCCGGTGGGCACCGCAGAGGACGTCGCCTTCGACCTGAACGGCATCGGGCACACCTTCCCGCCCGGCCACCGCATCAGACTCGCGGTCTCCTCCTCGTACTGGCCGTGGATCTGGCCGCAGGCAGGGTCGGTCGGCTTCACCCTGGACGCCGACGGCAGCTCCGTCGAACTGCCGGTGCGCCGGCGCACCGAGGACCCCGCGATCCGCTTCGAGGAACCGGAGCAGTCGGAGCCGCTCGGTGTCGTCCACCCGGAGACGCTCGACGAACAGCGCCCCGAGCGCCTGGTGGTGCGCGATGTGGCCAAGGGCACCTGGCGGCTGGAGGTGGACCCCCGCTACGGCGGCACCCGCATCTACCCGGACGGCCTGGAGTTCACCGAGGACGCCCTGGAGACGTACACGATCCGGGAGAACGACCCGCTCTCCGCACGCGCCCGCGCCGACTGGGCGATCCGGCTGCACCGGCCGGAGATGGCGTGGGACGTACGGATCGAGACCCGGTCCGAGATCAGTGCGGACGACAAAGACTTCATCACCTCCGACGAGGTGGTGTGCAAGGACGGCGGCGAGGTCGTCTTCCACCGGACCTGGGAGAAGCGGATCCCGCGCACGGCCGGATGACCTCGCCCTCGTGTCCCGGCGCACCCCGGGCACAGCGGAACCTTCCGGGCATCAGGAGCAGTTGGGACACTCCCGCGGGGCGGCGGCGCCGACGTAACGTGTCCCTCAAGCGACCTGGAAAGCGAGGCAGCAACACATGCCCGAGCAGAGCAGCCCGCTCGATCTGGCCGAGGGCGATCCCTTCGGTCCGCACAACCTTCCCTACGGTGTGTTCTCCACCCCCGACCACCCCGAGGACCGCCGGGTCGGCGTCCGCATCGGCAACCACGTACTGGACGCCGGAGCCGCGGCGCACACACTCGGCTCGCCCTACGCGCAGCTCCTCGCCCAGCCGGACCTGACCGCGCTGCTGGCCGCGGGCCGCACCGCCTGGCGGGACGTCCGGCGGGCCCTGACCGCCTGGGTCACGGTCCCTGCACACCGCGCGGACATCGAGCCGCTGCTCCACCCGGTCGGGTCCGTCACGCTCCATCTGCCGTACGAGGTCGCGGACTACGTCGACTTCTACGCGAGCGAGAACCACGCCACCAACGTCGGAAAGATCTTCCGGCCGAACGGCGACGCGCTGACGCCCAACTGGAAGCACCTTCCGATCGGCTACCACGGCAGGGCCGGCACCGTCGTCGTCTCCGGCACGGACGTGGTGCGCCCCTCCGGCCAGCGCAGGACCCCGGCCGACGAGGCCCCGGTGTTCGGTCCTTCCGTCAAGCTGGACATCGAGGCCGAGGTCGGCTTCGTCGTCGGAGTGGGCTCCGAGCAGGGACGCCCGGTCCCGCTCGGCGACTTCCGCGATCATGTCTTCGGGCTCTGCCTGCTCAACGACTGGTCGGCGCGGGACATCCAGGCCTGGGAGTACGTGCCGCTCGGCCCGTTCCTCGGCAAGTCCTTCGCCACGTCCGTATCGGCCTGGGTGACACCGCTCGAAGCCCTGGAGGCGGCCCGGATCGCGCCCCCGGCCCGCGACTTCCCGCTCCTCCCCTATCTGGAGGACGCGGACGAGGACGAGGACGGCGGCCTCGACCTGCGGATCTCCGTCGCGATCAACGGACAGCCGGTCGCCGAGCCGCCGTTCGCGACCATGTACTGGACGGCGGCCCAGATGCTGGCCCAGATGACGGTGAACGGCGCATCGCTGCGCACCGGCGATCTGTACGGCTCCGGCACGGTCAGCGGCGCCGAGCCCGGCCAGCGCGGCTCGCTCCTGGAACTGACCTGGAACGGCCGCGACCCGCTGGACCTCCCGGACGGCAAGCGGACGTTCCTGGAGGACGGCGACACGGTGACGATGACGGCCTGGGCGCCGGGCCCGGACGGCACCCGCGTCGGCCTCGGCGAGGTCACGGGCCGCATCGTGCCGTCCGCCTGACGGCTGCCGGGTGACGCCTGCCCGGTTGACGGCCGCGCTCCTGACGGGGCGCGGCCGTCGATGTCCCGCAACGGGTTCACCTGTTCGGTATTCGCCGGCCCACGGACCGTCTTTCACTCGTACTCCGGCGGCTCCTCGCCCCAGCCGAACTCCGGGTCGTCGCCAGGGGCAGCCGGGGCCGGAGTCGCCCGAGCGGCCGTGGGCGGGGCGGGCACCTGGGCGGCGGGGCTCGGGATCTGTGCGGCCTCAGCGGCCGCCTCCGGCGGCTCCGCCGCCCCCGCGCCGGTGCCGGTGAACTCCGCGAGCACCTCCAGCACCCCCTCGCCGTACGTCGCCAGCTTCTTCTCCCCCAGACCGCTGATGCCGCCCAGCGCGGACACCGAGTCCGGGCGGAGCGTGGCGATCTCGCGCAGCGTCGCGTCGTGGAAGATGACGTACGCCGGGACGCCCAGCTCCTTGGCCTGGGCGCCGCGCCAGGCCCGCAGTGCCTCGAAGACCGGGACGGCCTCGGGCGTCAGCTCGGCGGCGGACGCCTGGGACTTCGCCTTGCGTTCGCCCTTCGTGGAGCGCGACGCGGGCTTCGGCGCCTCCTTGCGCAGCAGCACCTCGCGCTCCCGGCCGAGCACCGAGCCGCTCTCCTCCGTCAGCACCAGCGTGCCGTACTCACCCTCGACCGCGATCAGGCCCTGGGCGAGCAACTGCCGGACGACTCCGCGCCATTCGGCCTCGGCCAGCTCCTCGCCGATACCGAAGACCGAGAGCTGGTCGTGGTCGAACTGGATGACCTTGGCCGTCTTGCGGCCGAGCAGGATGTCGATGATCTGGCCCGCGCCGAACTTCTGCCCGCGCTCCCGCTTCAGCCGTACGACGGTCGACAGCAGTTTCTGCGCGACCACCGTGCCGTCCCAGCTCTCGGGCGGGGTGAGGCAGGTGTCGCAGTTGCCGCAGGCCGCCGCGGTGGGCTCCTGGCCGAAGTACGTCAGGAGCTGGGCGCGGCGGCACCGGACCGTCTCGCACAGGGCCAGCATCGAGTCGAGGTGGGAGGCCGCACGGCGGCGGAACGCCTCGTCGCCCTCGCTGCCCTGGATGAGCTTGCGCTGCTGGACGACGTCCTGGAGGCCGTATGCCATCCAGGCCGTGGACGGCTGCCCGTCGCGGCCCGCGCGGCCGGTCTCCTGGTAGTAGCCCTCGACGGACTTCGGCAGGTCGAGGTGGGCGACGAAGCGTACGTCCGGCTTGTCGATGCCCATGCCGAAGGCGATGGTCGCGACGACGACCAGGCCCTCCTCGCGCAGGAAGCGGGACTGGTGGACGGCGCGCGTGCCCGCGTCCAGTCCCGCGTGGTAAGGGACGGCCTCGATGCCGTTGCGGCAGAGGTATTCGGCGGTCTTCTCGGTCGAGTTGCGCGACAGGGAGTAGACGATGCCCGCGTCCCCGGCGTGCTCCTCCTTGAGGAAGGAGAGCAGCTGCTTCTTCGGGTCGGCCTTCGGCACGATCCGGTACTGGATGTTGGGCCGGTCGAAGCTGGCGACGAAATGCTTCGCGTCGGGCATGCCCAGACGCTGGGTGATCTCCTGGTGCGTCGCGTCGGTCGCGGTCGCCGTTAGGGCGATGCGCGGTACGTCGGGCCAGCGCTCGCCGAGGACGGAGAGGGACAGATAGTCCGGGCGGAAGTCGTGGCCCCACTGGGCCACACAGTGCGCCTCGTCGATCGCGAAGACGGAGATCTCGCCGCGGGAGAGCAGGCCGAGGGTGGTGTCCAGACGGAGCCGCTCCGGGGCCAGGTAGAGCAGGTCGAGCTCACCGGCGACGAACTGGGCCTCCATCGAGCGGCGCTCGTCGAAGTCCTGCGTGGAGTTGATGAATCCGGCCCGCACACCGAGCGCCCGCAGCGCGTCCACCTGGTCCTGCATCAGGGCGATCAGGGGTGAGATGACGATGCCCGTACCGCCTCTGACCAGGGCGGGGATCTGGTAGCAGAGGGATTTACCGCCACCGGTCGGCATGAGCACGACGGCGTCCCCGCCCGCCACCACGTGGTCGACGATCGCTTCCTGCTCACCGCGGAACGTCTCGTATCCGAACACCCGGTGCAGCGTCTGCCGCGCGTCGCTCTCGGTCACATCCATGGTCCCGCCCGTCACGCCCATTGCTCCGTACCCCCGAAGTCGTCCCGTTCCGTCCCGCCGTCCCCTGCCACGATAGGCGTCGCCTACGACAACGCCGGACGGGCTTGACTTCTCAGGCCCGTCCGGCGTTGTCCCGGCTGCTGCCGGCTGTGTGCGTGTGCGCTACCTCACGAAGACTCCCGCCTGGCTCGCCAGGTCCAGGAAGTACTGCGGGGCGAGGCCCAGCACCAGCGTGACCGCGACACCGACCGCGATCGTCGTCATCGTCAGCGGGGACGGGACGGCGACCGTCGGGCCGTCCGCCTTCGGCTCGCTGAAGAACATCAGCACGATGACCCGGATGTAGAAGAACGCGGCGATCGCGGACGAGATCACACCGACCACGACCAGGCCGCCCGCGCCGCCGTCCGCCGCGGCCTTGAAGACGGCGAACTTTCCGGAGAACCCGGAGGTGAGCGGGATACCCGCGAAGGCCAGCAGGAACACCGCGAAGACCGCGGCGACCAGCGGCGAGCGCCGCCCGAGCCCGGCCCACTTCGACAGATGCGTCGCCTCGCCGCCCGCGTCGCGCACCAGGGTGACGACGGCGAACGCACCGACCGTCACGAAGGAGTAGGCGCCGAGGTAGAAGAGGACCGACGAGATGCCGTCCGGGGTGGTCGCGATGACACCGGCGAGGATGAACCCGGCGTGTGCGATCGAGGAGTAGGCGAGCAGCCGCTTGATGTCGGTCTGGGTGATGGCGACGATCGCGCCGCCCAGCATCGTGACGATCGCGACGGCCCACATGACCGGGCGCCAGTCCCAGGCGAGGCCCGGCAGCACCACGTACAGCAGACGCAGCAGCGCACCGAACGCGGCGACCTTGGTGGCCGCGGCCATGAAGCCGGTGACCGGGGTCGGGGCGCCCTGGTAGACGTCCGGGGTCCACATGTGGAACGGGACGGCGCCGACCTTGAAGAGCAGACCGGTCAGGATCATCGCCCCGCCGATCAGGAGCAGCGCGTCGTTGCCCATGGTGTCGGCGAGCGCCGGGTCGATCTGGGTGACGGAGCCGTCGACCACGTTGGCGATGGCGGCGTACGAGACGGAGCCCGCGTACCCGTACATCAGAGCGATCCCGAAGAGCAGGAACGCCGACGAGAAGGCGCCGAGCAGGAAGTACTTCACGGCGGCCTCCTGCGACATCAGCCGCTTGCGGCGGGCGACGGCGCACAGGAGGTAGAGCGGGAGGGAGAAGACCTCCAGGGCCACGAAGAGCGTCAGCAGATCGTTGGCCGCCGGGAAGACCAGCATCCCGGCCACCGAGAAGAGGACCAGCGGGAAGACCTCGGTGGTGGTGAACCCGGCCCTGACCGCGGCCTTCTCGCTGTCGCTGCCGGGGACCGACGCGGCCTGTGCGGCGAAGGAGTCGACGTGGTTCCCGTGCGCGGCGGGGTCCAGCCGCCGCTCGGCGAAGGTGAACACGGCGACCAGTGAGGTCAGCAGGATGGTGCCCTGCAGGAAGAGCGTCGGCCCGTCGATCGCGATGGCACCCATCGCGGCGATGTGCGCCTTCGTCGTGCCGTACCCGCCGACCGCCAGGCCGATGACCGCGGCGAACGCGGCGGCGAGGGCGACGACGGTCAGGAAGACCTGCGTGTAGTAGCGGGCCCGGCGCGGCACGAAGGCCTCGACGAGTACGCCCACGACGGCGACACCGATCACGATGAGGACCGGGGTCAGCTGGGTGTACTCGATGACGGGTGCTTTGAACTTCTCGACCGGGGCGGCCGAGGTCAGCCCGCCCGCCGTCGTCCACAAGCTGTGGACAGCTGTTGCGCTCACTTGGCGGCCTCCACCTCAGGCTGGGGGTCCTTCTTCTGGACGTCCGACATGGTGTGCTGCACCGCCGGGTTGACGATCTCCGTCAGCGGCTTCGGATAGACACCCAGGAAGAGCAGCAGCGCGATCAGCGGGAGGACCACGGCCAGCTCCCGGGCCTTGAGGTCCGCCATGCCCTGGACCTCGGCCTTGACCGGGCCCGTCATCGTCCGCTGGTACAGGACGAGGACGTACAGCGCGGCGAGCACGATGCCGGTCGTGGCGATGATGCCCGCCGCCGGGTACGCGCTGAACGCGCCGACCAGGACCAGGAATTCGCTGACGAACGGGGCGAGCCCGGGCAGCGACAGGGTGGCCAGACCGCCGATCAGGAAGGTGCCGGCCAGGATGGGCGCCACCTTCTGCACCCCGCCGTAGTCGGCGATGAGCCGCGAACCGCGCCGGGTGATCAGGAAGCCCGCCACCAGCATCAGCGCGGCGGTCGAGATCCCGTGGTTGACCATGTAGAGCGTGGCGCCCGACTGGCCCTGGCTGGTCATCGCGAAGATGCCCAGGATGATGAAGCCGAAGTGCGAGATCGACGCGTAGGCGATCAGCCGCTTGATGTCGCGCTGGCCGACGGCGAGCAGCGCCCCGTACACGATGCTGATCAGCGCGAGGACGACGATCACCGGCGTCGCCCACTTGCTGGCCTCCGGGAAGAGCTGGAGGCAGAAGCGGAGCATCGCGAAGGTGCCGACCTTGTCGACGACGGCGGTGATCAGGACGGCGACCGGGGAGGTCGCCTCGCCCATGGCGTTGGGCAGCCAGGTGTGCAGCGGCCACAACGGGGCCTTCACCGCGAAGGCGAAGAAGAACCCGAGGAAGAGCCAGCGCTCGGTGCTGGTCGCCATGGAGAGCGAGCCGTTGGCGCGGGCCTCGGCGATCTCGGAGAGCGAGAACGTCCCCGCGACCACGTACAGCCCGATCACGGCGGCCAGCATGATGAGGCCGCCGACCAGGTTGTAGAGGAGGAACTTCACGGCGGCGTACGAGCGCTGGGCCGCCGCGTTCTCGTCGCTGCCGGTGTGCGCCCGGTCCCCGAAGCCGCCGATGAGGAAGTACATCGGGATGAGCATGGCTTCGAAGAGGATGTAGAAGAGGAAGACGTCGGTGGCCTCGAAGGAGAGGATCACCATCGCCTCGACGGCCAGGATCAGGGCGAAGAAGCCCTGCGTCGGCCGCCAGCGCGAGGACTTGGTCTCCAGGGGGTCGGCGTCGTGCCAGCCGGCCAGGATGATGAAGGGGATCAGCAGCGCGGTGAGCGCCATGAGCGCCAGCCCGATGCCGTCCACGCCCAGTTCGTACCGGACGCCGAAGTCCTTGATCCAGGCGTGCGATTCGGTGAGCTGGTAGCGGTCGCCGCCGGGCTCGAAGCGGGCGAGCGCGATGCCCGCCAGTACGAGGGTGGCCAGCGAGAAGAGCAGCGCCAGCCATTTGGCGGCGGTGCGCCGGGCGGCCGGCACGGCGGCGGTGGCGATCGCACCGATCGCCGGGAGCGCCGCCGTCGCTGTCAGGAGGGGAAAGGACATGTGATCAGACCGCCCTCATCAGCAGGGTCGCGGCGATGACGATCGCCGTACCGCCGAACATCGAGACCGCGTAGGAGCGGGCGTAGCCGTTCTGCAGCTTGCGCAGCCGGCCGGAGAGCCCGCCCATCGAGGCGGCCGTGCCGTTGACGACGCCGTCGACCAGGGTGTGGTCGACGTACACCAGGGAGCGGGTGAGGTGCTCGCCGCCGCGGACCAGGACCACATGGTTGAAGTCGTCCTGCAGGAGATCGCGGCGGGCGGCCCGGGTGAGCAGCGAGCCGCGCGGGGCGACGACCGGTACCGGCGCCCGTCCGTACATCGCCCAGGCGATGGCGACGCCGATGACGAGCACCACCATGGTGGCCGCTGTGACGGTCGCGGCGCTGACCGGGGCGTGTCCGTGGCTGTGTTCGGTGACCGGCTCCAGCCAGTTCAGGAAGCGGTCGTTGAAGGAGAAGAAGCCTCCGGCGAAGACCGAACCGAACGCCAGGATGATCATGGGGACGGTCATCGACTTCGGGGACTCGTGCGGATGCGGCTCATGGCCCTCCGCGTCGGGCTGCCAGCGCTTCTCCCCGAAGAACGTCAGCAGCATCACGCGCGTCATGTAGAACGCGGTGATCCCGGCGCCCAGCAGGGCCACCGAGCCTAGGATCCAGCCCTCGGTGCCGCCCTTGGCGAAGGCCGCCTCGATGATCTTGTCCTTGGAGAAGAAGCCGGACAGGCCGGGGAAGCCGATGATCGCCAGATAGCCGAGGCCGAAGGTGATGAAGGTGACCGGCATGTACTTCCTGAGGCCGCCGAACTTCCTCATGTCGACCTCGTCGTTCATGCCGTGCATGACCGAACCGGCGCCGAGGAAGAGCCCGGCCTTGAAGAAGCCGTGCGTCACCAGGTGCATGATCGCGAAGACGTAGCCGATCGGGCCGAGCCCGGCGGCCAGGATCATGTAGCCGATCTGCGACATCGTCGACCCGGCGAGGGCCTTCTTGATGTCGTCCTTCGCGCAACCGACGATCGCACCGAAGAGCAGCGTGACCGCGCCGACGACCACGACGGCCAGCTGTGCGTCCGGCGCATTGTTGAAGATCGCGCCGGAACGGACGATGAGGTAGACACCCGCGGTCACCATGGTCGCGGCGTGGATGAGGGCCGAGACCGGGGTCGGGCCCTCCATCGCGTCACCGAGCCAGGACTGCAGCGGCACCTGCGCCGACTTGCCGCAGGCCGCGAGGAGCAGCATCAGGCCGATCGCCGTCAGCTTGCCCTCGCCGGTCTGACCGGTCGCCGCCAGGACGGGCCCGAAGGCGAACGTGCCGAACGTGGTGAACATCAGCATGATCGCGATCGACAGGCCCATGTCGCCGACCCGGTTGACCAGGAATGCCTTCTTGGCGGCGGTGGCCGCGCTGGGCTTGTGCTGCCAGAAGCCGATCAGCAGGTACGACGCCAGACCGACGCCCTCCCACCCGACGTACAGCAGCAGGTAGTTGTCGGCGATGACCAGGATCAGCATCGCCGCGAGGAACAGGTTCAGATAGCCGAAGAAGCGGCGTCGGCGCTCGTCGTGCTCCATGTAGCCGATCGAGTAGATGTGGATCAGCGTGCCCACACCGGTGATCAGCAGCACGAACGTCATCGACAGCTGGTCGAGCTGGAAGGCCACATCGGCCTGGAAGCCCTCGACAGGGATCCAGCTGAACAGCTTCTGGTGCAGCGCCCGGTCATCCGCGCTCTTGCCCAGCATGTCGAGGAAGAGCACGACACCGATGACGAACGACACCCCGGCGAGCAGGGTGCCGACCCAGTGTCCGGCGCGGTCCAGCCGTCGGCCGCCGCAGAGCAGGACCGCCGCTCCGAGCAGGGGCGCCGCGACGAGCAGCGCAATCAGGTTCTCCACGATTCAACGTCCCCTTACAGCTTCATCAGGCTGGCGTCGTCGACCGAGGCCGAGTGGCGGGAACGGAACACCGACACGATGATCGCGAGCCCGACCACGACCTCGGCGGCTGCGACGACCATCGTGAAGAAGGCGATGATCTGCCCGTCGAGATTGCCGTGCATCCGGGAGAAGGTCACGAACGCGAGGTTGCAGGCGTTGAGCATCAGCTCCACGCACATGAACACCACGATCGCGTTCCGCCTGATCAGCACCCCGGCCGCACCGATGGTGAACAACAGGGCGGCGAGATAGAGGTAGTTGACCGGATTCACTTGGCGACCTCCTCGTCTTCGTTGTCACGGCCGAGCCGCTCCTCGGAGCGCTGCTCCAGCGCCTTGAGCCGGTCCAGCGACTCGTTCGACACATCGCGGATCTGTCCGCGCTTGCGCAGCGTCTGCATGACGGTGAGCTCGGACGGTGTGCCGTCCGGGAGCAGACCCGGGATGTCCACGGCGTTGTGCCGGGCGTAGACGCCGGGGGCGGGTAGCGGCGGCAACTGTGTGCCGCGCACGCGCGCTTCGGACAACTCCCGCTGGGTTTTGGCCCGTTCGGTGCGCTCGCGGTGCGTGAGCACCATCGCGCCGACCGTCGCCGTGATCAGCAGGGCGCCGGTGATCTCGAAGGCGAAGACGTACTTGGTGAAGATGAGGCTGGCCAGCCCCTCGACGTTTCCGCCGTGCTGCGCGTTGGCGGTGCCGAGTCCGTTGAAGCTGTTCAGCGAGGCGTTGCCGATACCGGCGATCAGCAGGATGCCGAAGCCGATCCCGCAGCCCGCGGCCAGCCAGCGCTGGCCCTTGAGGGTCTCCTTCAGCGAGTCGGCCGCCGTGACACCGACGAGCATGACGACGAAGAGGAACAGCATCATGATCGCGCCGGTGTAGACGACGATCTGGACGACGCCCAGGAAGTAGGCGCCGTTGGCGAGATAGAACACCGCCAGGACGATCATCGTCCCGGCGAGGCTCAGCGCGCTGTGCACGGCCTTTTTCATCAGTACGGTGGACAGCGCGCCGATCACGGCGACGGTGCCCAGCACCCAGAACTGGAAGGCCTCGCCCGTGGAGGTCTGGGAGGCCGCTGCGGCCAGGCCGGTCATGCGCCCACCTCCTGTGCCGAGCCGTTGCTTCCGTTGTGGTCGTCGGCCGGCTTCTCGCCCTTGGAGAGTGCGGTCTGACGCTCCGTACCGGGCGCGGCCTCGGTGACGAGGCCCCGGTAGTAGTCCTGCTCGTCCATCCCGGGGTAGATCGCGTGCGGGGAGTCGACCATGCCCTCCGCCAGGCCCGCGAGCAGCTCGTCCTTGGTGTAGATCAGGCTCTCGCGGCTGGTGTTGGCGAGCTCGAACTCATTGGTCATCGTCAGCGCCCGGGTCGGGCACGCCTCGATGCACAGCCCGCACAGGATGCAGCGCGCGTAGTTGATCTGGTAGACGCGGCCGTAGCGCTCACCCGGGGAGTAGCGCTCCTCGTCGGTGTTGTCCGCACCCTCCACATAGATCGCGTCGGCCGGACAGGCCCAGGCGCACAGCTCGCAGCCGATGCACTTCTCCAGGCCGTCCGGGTGACGGTTGAGCTGATGCCGGCCGTGGAAGCGCGGCGCCGTCACCTTCTGCGTTTCCGGATACTGCTCGGTCAGCCGCTTCTTGAACATGGCCTTGAAGGTCACGCCGAAACCGGCGACGGGGTTCTGGAACTTCTCCCCCGAGGGCTCTGATGACTCAGACACCGTCAGCCTCCTTTCCGTCACTCGGACTGTCGTCACTCTGAGTATCCGACCCGCCACTGACAACGAGCTCGCGCTCGCTCCGCGGCCTGCGGCGCGGCACCGGCGGCAGGGTCTGTCCGGGCAGCGGCGGCACCGGGAATCCGCCCGCCATCGGGTCGAACGCCGGCTCCGGTCCGGCCTCCGCCTCGGCGGCCCGGCCCTTCTTGTCGCGGAAGATGTCGGCGACGAAGGAGATCAGCAGGATCGCGATCACGGCCCCGGCCACGTACAGCACGATCTTCGAGAAGTCGTACCCCTCGTTGCGCATCGCCCGCACCGTCGCGACCAGCATCAGCCAGACGACGGAGACCGGGATCAGGACCTTCCAGCCGAGCTTCATCAGCTGGTCGTAGCGGACCCGGGGCAGCGTGCCGCGCAGCCAGATGAAGAAGAACAGCAGCAGCTGGACCTTGATGACGAACCAGAGCATCGGCCACCAGCCGTGGTTCGCGCCCTCCCAGAAGGTGCTGATCGGCCACGGGGCCCGCCAGCCGCCCAGGAACAGGGTCGTGGAGACCGCGGAGACGGTGACCATGTTGACGTACTCGGCGAGCATGAACATCGCGAACTTGATCGACGAGTACTCGGTGTTGAAGCCGCCGACCAGGTCGCCCTCGGACTCCGGCATGTCGAACGGGGCCCTGTTGGTCTCGCCGACCATCGTGACGATGTAGATGATGAAGGAGACCGGCAGCAGGATGATGAACCAGCGGTCCTGCTGCGCCTCCACGATCTTCGAGGTCGACATCGACCCGGAGTAGAGGAAGACCGAGGCGAACGCGGCGCCCATCGCGATCTCGTAACTGATCATCTGCGCGCAGGAGCGCAGCCCGCCGAGGAGCGGGTACGTCGATCCGGAGGACCAGCCCGCCAGCACGATGCCGTAGATCCCGACCGAGGCGACCGCGAGGATGTAGAGCATCGCGATCGGCAGGTCGGTGAGCTGCATCGCCGTACGGTGGCCGAAGATCGAGACCTCGTTGCCGGACGGGCCGAACGGGATCACCGCGATCGCCATGAAGGCGGGTACGGCGGCGACGATCGGCGCGAGCACGTACACGACCTTGTCGGCGCGCTTGACGACGAGGTCTTCCTTCAGCATCAGTTTGATGCCGTCGGCGAGCGACTGGAGCATGCCCCAGGGGCCGTGCCGGTTGGGGCCGATGCGCAGCTGCATCCAGGCGACGACCTTGCGCTCCCACACGATGGAGAAGAGCACGGTCACCATCAGGAACGCGAAGCAGAACACCGCCTTGACGACGACGAGCCACCACGGGTCGGTGCCGAACATCGACAGATCCTCGGCGGCGAGTACGGCGCCGTGCGGTGCCGCGGCCAGTTGAGCGAAGGCAGTCACGCCCCCACCTCCGGTGTGACGTCGGGAGTGCCCGGTGCGGCCGGGCCGATCCGGACCAGACCGCCGGGCCGGACACCGGTGTCGGCCGGGACGCCCCGTCCGACGGAGTTCAGCGGCACCCAGACCACACGGTCCGGCATGTCGGTGACCTTCAGCGGGAGTTCGACGCTGCCCGCCGGGCCGGTGACAGCGAGCAGATCGCCGTCCTTCACGCCCGTCTCGGCCGCGGTGACGGCGGAGAGCCGGGCGACCGCGGCGTGCCGGGTGCCGGCCAGTGCGTCGTCGCCCTCCTGGAGCCGGCCCAGGTCGAGCAGCATGCGGTGACCCGCGAGGACCGCCTCGCCGTCGGCGGGCCTGGGCAGCGGCTGCGACGACTCGTTCGGGTCGGCGGCGTGCGTGCCGCTCCAGCCGCCGAGCCGGTCCAGCTCACGGCGTACGGACTTCAGGTCCGGCAGCGCCAGATGGACGTCCAGCGCATCGGCCAGCATGTGCAGCACCCGCGCATCGCTCGGCACGAGCGTCCGCGTCATCTGCTCGGGCTTCAGCGCGGCCTCGAACATCCGCGCCCTGCCCTCCCAGTTGAGGAAGGTGCCGGACTTCTCGGCCACCGCGGCGACCGGGAAGACCACATCGGCCCGCTCGGTCACCTCGCTGGGCCGCAGCTCCAGCGAGACCAGGAAGCCGACCTGGTCCAGCGCCTCCAGGGCCCGTGCCGGGTCCGGCAGGTCCACGGTCTCGACCCCGGCGACGAGCAGCGCGCCCAGCTCGCCGGTGGCCGCGGCCTCCACGATCTGGCCGGTGTCGCGGCCGAAGCGGGACGGGAGTTCGGCGACGCCCCAGACGGCCGCCACCTCGTCCCTGGCCCGCGGGTCGGTCGCCGGGCGGCCGCCGGGCAGCAGCGAAGGAAGCGCGCCCGCCTCCACCGCACCGCGCTCCCCGGCCCGCCGCGGGATCCACACCGGCGTGGCCCCGGTCGCGGTCGCGGCCCGTACCGCGGCGGTCAGCCCGCCGGGCACGGCCGCCAGCCGCTCGCCGACCACGATCACGGCGCCACCGCCGCGCAGCGCCTCGGCCGCCGCGGCTCCGTCGCCGTCCAGTCCGACGCCGCCCGCGATCGCGTCCAGCCACTCGGTCTCGGTGCCGGGGGCGGCGGGGAGCAGCGTGCCGCCCGCCTTCTCCAGACCGCGCGTGGCGTGCGAGGCGACGGCGTACGTGCGCTGTCCGTGCTTGCGGTTCGCCTTGCGCAGCCGCAGGAAGACGCCGGGCGCCTCCTCCTCCGACTCGAAGCCGACCAGCAGCACCGTCGAAGCCTTCTCCAGCGAGGTGTACGTGACACCCGTGCCGTCCAGGTCCCGGCCGCGCCCGGCCACGCGGGCGGCCAGGAAGTCGGCCTCCTCACCGCTGTGCACCCGGGCCCGGAAGTCGACGTCGTTCGTGTCCAGCGCGATCCGGGCGAACTTGCTGTACGCGTACGCGTCCTCGACGGTCAGCCGGCCGCCCGTGAGGACACCCGTCCTGCCGCGTGCGGCCAGCAGACCGGCGGCCGCGGCGGCCAGCGCCTCGGGCCAGCTCGCCGGTTCCAGGACACCGTCCGCGTTGCGCACCAGCGGGGTGGTGAGCCGGTCCCGCTGCTGTGCGTAACGGAATCCGAAGCGGCCCTTGTCGCAGACCCACTCCTCGTTGACCTCGGGGTCGTTGGCGGCGAGCCGCCGCATGACCTTGCCGCGCCGGTGGTCGGTGCGGGTCGCGCAGCCGCCCGCGCAGTGCTCGCAGACCGACGGCGACGACACCAGGTCGAAGGGCCGGGAGCGGAACCGGTACGCCGCCGAGGTCAGCGCCCCGACCGGGCAGATCTGGATGGTGTTCCCGGAGAAGTACGACTCGAACGGGTCGCCCTCGCCCGTACCGACCTGCTGGAGCGCACCGCGCTCGATCAGCTCGATCATCGGATCGCCCGCCACCTGGTTGGAGAACCGGGTGCAGCGCGCGCAGAGCACACACCGCTCACGGTCCAGCAGCACCTGGGTGGAGATCGCGACGGGCTTCTCGTACGTCCGCTTCCTGCCGTCGAAGCGGGAGTCCGCGCCGCCGTGCGACATCGCCTGGTTCTGCAGCGGGCACTCGCCGCCCTTGTCGCAGACCGGGCAGTCCAGCGGGTGGTTGATGAGCAGCAGCTCCATCACACCCTTCTGCGCCTTCTCCGCGACGGGCGAGGTGAGCTGCGACCTCACCACCATGCCGTCGGTGCAGGTGATGGTGCAGGACGCCATCGGCTTGCGCTGCCCCTCGACCTCGACGATGCACTGGCGACAGGCGCCTGCCGGGTCGAGGAGCGGGTGGTCGCAGAAGCGCGGGATCTCGATGCCGAGGAGTTCGGCGGCCCGGATGACCAGGGTGCCCTTGGGCACGCTGATCTCGATGCCGTCGATCGTCAGCGTGACGAGGTCCTCGGGCGGCAGGGCCGCCTCGCCGCCCCCGGAGGGCGCACTCGTGGTGACTGTCATGCGTTCACCCCCTGGTGAGCGTTCTTGTCGTCGGCCCAGACGGTCGACCTGGCGGGATCGAAGGGGCAGCCCCTGCCCGTGATGTGCTGCTCGTACTCCTCGCGGAAGTACTTCAGCGAGGAGAAGATCGGCGAGGCGGCGCCGTCACCGAGGGCGCAGAAGGACTTGCCGTTGATGTTGTCGGCGATGTCGTTCAGCTTGTCGAGGTCGGCCATCTGCCCCTTGCCGGCCTCGATGTCGCGGAGCAGCTGGACCAGCCAGTAGGTGCCTTCGCGGCAGGGTGTGCACTTGCCGCAGGACTCGTGGGCGTAGAACTCGGTCCAGCGGGTGACGGCCCGCACGACGCAGGTCGTCTCGTCGAAGCACTGGAGCGCCTTGGTGCCGAGCATGGAACCGGCGGCTCCGACACCCTCGTAGTCGAGCGGCACATCGAGGTGCTCGTCGGTGAACATCGGGGTGGACGATCCGCCCGGGGTCCAGAACTTCAGCCGGTGGCCGGGGCGCATGCCGCCGCTCATGTCGAGCAGCTGGCGCAGCGTGATGCCGAGCGGCGCCTCGTACTGGCCGGGGCTCGTGACGTGCCCGCTGAGCGAGTACAGCGTGAAGCCGGGGGACTTCTCGCTGCCCATCGACTTGAACCAGTCCTTGCCGCGGTTCAGGATCGCGGGAACCGAGGCGATGGATTCGACGTTGTTCACCACAGTGGGGCAGGCGTACAGACCGGCGACCGCGGGGAAGGGCGGTCGCAGCCGGGGCTGGCCGCGGCGCCCTTCGAGCGAGTCGAGCAGCGCCGTCTCCTCACCACAGATGTACGCGCCCGCGCCCGCGTGCACAGTGAGTTCCAGGTCGAGCCCCGAGCCCAGGATGTCCTTCCCGAGGAAGCCCGCCTCGTAGGCCTCGCGCACGGCCTCGTGCAACCGCCGCAGTACGGGGACGACTTCACCGCGCAGATAGATGAAGGCGTGCGAGGAACGGATCGCGTGGCAGGCGATCACGATGCCCTCGATGAGGCTGTGCGGGTTGGCGAAGAGGAGCGGGATGTCCTTGCAGGTCCCGGGCTCCGACTCGTCTGCGTTGACAACCAGATAGTGCGGTTTGCCGTCGCCCTGGGGGATGAACTGCCACTTCATCCCGGTGGGGAAGCCTGCGCCGCCGCGGCCGCGCAGACCGGAGTCCTTGACGTAGGCGATGAGGTCGTCCGGCGACATGGCGAGGGCCTTGCGCAGCCCCTCGTATCCGTCGTGGCGCCGGTAGGTCTCCAGGGTCCAGGATTCCGGCTGGTCCCAGAAGGCGGAGAGGACGGGGACGAGCAGCTTCTCGGGGCTGCCACCGCTGCCGTTGTCGTTGATTTCCGTTGCCAACGTCATCACGCTCCCTCCTCGGCGCTCGGTCCTGCCGGGTGGTCCGGGTTCTGCGGGGCGTCGGCGGGCCCGGACTCCCCGCGCGTGCTCTCGCCGCGCGGGGCGACGACGCGGGGGTGCGGTTCCTCGCCCTTGGCGAGCTTGAGGCCGATCAGCGACGCGGGGCCCGCGCCGCCGGATGCCTCGACGGCGCCGGGGCGCTCGTCGGGGAAGCCGGCCAGGATGCGGGACGTCTCCTTGTACGAGCACAGGGGCGCGCCGCGGGTGGGTTCGACGGTGCGCCCGGCGATCAGGTCGTCGACCAGGCGCGTCGCGCTCTCGGGCGTCTGGTTGTCGAAGAACTCCCAGTTGACCATCACGACGGGTGCGAAGTCGCAGGCCGCGTTGCACTCGATGTGTTCGAGGGTGACCTTGCCGTCCTCGGTCGTCTCGTCGTTGCCGACGCCGAGATGCTGCTTGAGCCGGTCGAAGATGGCGTCGCCGCCCATCACCGCGCACAGCGTGTTGGTGCAGACACCGACCTGGTAGTCGCCGCTGGGCTTGCGCCGGTACATCGTGTAGAAGGTGGCGACCGCGGTGACCTCGGCGGTGGTCAGGCCGAGCAGCTCGGCACAGAACGCCATGCCCGTACGGGAGACGAAGCCCTCCTCGGACTGCACCAGGTGCAGCAGCGGAAGCAGCGCGGAGCGGCTGTCGGGGTAGCGGGCGATCACCTCCTTCGCGTCCGCTTCGAGCCTGGCGCGCACCTCGGCCGGGTAGGCGGGGGCGGGGAGCTGCGGCATCCCCAGACTGACTTCCTGATGTGTTTCGGTCACCGGTCGACGCCTCCCATCACGGGGTCGATGGACGCGACGGCGACGATGACGTCGGCGACCTGGCCGCCCTCGCACATCGCCGCCATGGCCTGCAGATTGGTGAAGGACGGGTCGCGGAAGTGGACCCGGTAGGGGCGGGTGCCGCCGTCCGAGACGACATGGACGCCGAGCTCGCCCTTGGGCGACTCGACGGCGGTGTACGTCTGCCCGGCCGGGACCCGGAAGCCCTCGGTCACCAGCTTGAAGTGGTGGATCAGGGCCTCCATGGAGGTGCCCATGATCTTCTTGATGTGGTCGAGCGAGTTGCCGAGCCCGTCCGGACCGAGCGCGAGCTGGGCCGGCCAGGCGATCTTCTTGTCGGCGACCATCACGGGACCGGGGGCGAGCCGGTCGATGCACTGCTCGACGATCCGCAGCGACTGGCGCATCTCCTCCAGGCGGATGAGGAAGCGGCCGTAGGCGTCGCAGCTGTCGGCGGTGGGGACGTCGAACTCGTAGTTCTCGTATCCGCAGTAGGGATCCGTCTTGCGCAGGTCGTGCGGGAGTCCGGCGGAGCGCAGGATCGGGCCGGTGGCGCCGAGTGCCATGCAGCCGGTCAGGTCGAGATAGCCGACGTCCTGCATGCGGGCCTTGAAGATCGGGTTGCCGGTGGCCAGCTTGTCGTACTCCGGCAGGTTCTTCTTCATGGTCTTCACGAACTCGCGCAGCTGGTCGATCGCGCCGGGCGGCAGATCCTGGGCGAGTCCGCCGGGCCGGATGAACGCGTGGTTCATCCGCAGGCCGGTGATCAGCTCGAAGAGATCGAGAACTAGCTCACGGTCCCGGAAGCCGTAGATCATGATCGTGGTCGCGCCGAGCTCCATGCCGCCGGTGGCGATGCACACCAGGTGCGAGGAGATCCGGTTGAGCTCCATCAGGAGCACGCGCAGGACGCTGGCCCGGTCGGGGATCTGGTCCTCGATGCCGAGGAGCTTCTCGACGCCCAGGCAGTACGCCGCCTCGTTGAAGAAGGGCGTCAGATAGTCCATGCGCGTCACGAAGGTGGTGCCCTGGGTCCAGTTCCGGAATTCGAGGTTCTTCTCGATGCCGGTGTGGAGGTAGCCGATGCCGCAGCGGGCCTCGGTGACGGTCTCGCCGTCGATCTCCAGGATCAGCCGCAGCACCCCGTGCGTGGACGGGTGCTGGGGGCCCATGTTGACGATGATGCGCTCGTCGTCGGACTTGACCGCGGACTCGACGACCTCGTCCCAGTCGCCGCCGGTGACTGTATATACAGTCCCCTCGGTCGTCGCACGAGGCGTTGCGTGTGGAGTGGTCATCAGGAGTACGACCTCCGCTGGTCCGGAGCCGGGATCTGGGCGCCCTTGTACTCGACGGCGATGCCGCCGAGCGGATAGTCCTTGCGCTGCGGGAAGCCCTGCCAGTCGTCCGGCATCATGATCCGGGTGAGGGCGGGGTGCCCGTCGAAGACGAGCCCGAAGAAGTCGTAGGCCTCGCGCTCGTGCCAGTCGTTGGTCGGGTAGACCGCGACGAGCGACGGGATGTGCGGATCGCTGTCCGGGGCCGACACCTCCAGGCGGATCAGCCGGCCGTGCGTGATCGAGCGCAGGTGGTAGACGGCGTGCAGCTCACGGCCCTTGTCGCCGAGGAAGTGGACGCCGCTCACCCCCGTACAGAGCTCGAAGCGCAGGGCCGGGTCGTCGCGCAGGGTTCGAGCCACGGTGGGCAGGTGCTCGCGGGCGATGTGGAAGGTGAGCTCGCCGCGGTCGACGACGGTCTTCTCGATGGCGTTGGCGGGAAGCAGGTCCTGTTCCTCCAGGGCCCCTTCGAGCTCGTCGGCGACTTCGTCGAACCAGCCGCCGTACGGGCGGGACGTCGCGCCCGGCAGGGTCACCGTGCGGACGAGGCCGCCGTAGCCGGAGGTGTCGCCGCCGTTGTTGGCGCCGAACATGCCCTTGCGTACGCCGATGACCTCGCCGGTCTCGTCGCGCGGCGCGGGCACGCCGTTGTTGTGCTGCTCGTGGTTCGGGTTCTCACTCACCGCAGGAGCCCCTTCATCTCGATCAGGGGCAGTGCCTTGAGCGCGGCGTCCTCCGCCTCGCGGGCGGCCTCCTCCGCGTTGACGCCGAGCTTGGAGCTCTGGATCTTCTGGTGGAGCTTGAGGATCGCGTCCATCAGCATCTCGGGCCGCGGCGGGCAGCCCGGCAGATAAATATCAACCGGGACAATATGATCAACACCCTGAACAATGGCGTAATTGTTGAACATCCCGCCCGATGATGCGCAAACCCCCATGGAGATGACCCACTTGGGGTTGGGCATCTGGTCGTAGACCTGCCGCAGGACGGGCGCCATCTTCTGGCTGACCCGCCCTGCCACGATCATCAGATCCGCCTGCCGCGGCGATCCGCGGAAGACCTCCATCCCGAAACGGGCCAGGTCGTAGCGCCCGGCCCCGGTCGTCATCATCTCGATGGCGCAGCAGGCGAGGCCGAAGGTGGCGGGGAAGACGGAGGACTTCCGTACCCAGCCGGCGGCCTGCTCGACAGTGGTCAGCACGAAGCCGCTGGGCAGCTTCTCTTCGAGTCCCATGGTGTGCCCCTCAGCCCCTCAGTCCCATTCCAGGCCGCCGCGACGCCATACATACGCATAGGCGACGAAGACGGTGAGCACGAAGAGCAGCATCTCCACGAGCCCGAAGATCCCCAGGGCGTCGAAGGTGACCGCCCAGGGATAGAGGAAGACGATCTCGATGTCGAAGACGATGAAGAGCATCGCCGTCAGGTAGTACTTGATGGGGAAGCGGCCGCCTCCGGCTGGAGTGGGGGTGGGTTCGATACCGCACTCATACGCTTCGAGCTTTGCTCGGTTGTACCGCTTCGGGCCGATAAGCGTGGCCATGACCACGGAGAAGATCGCAAACCCTGCCCCGAGGGCGCCGAGCACGAGGATGGGCGCGTAGGCATTCACGCTCCTCGCTCCTTCCAGTCGTCCTTGACCGTTGGACCGCATCGGGCGATTCGGCTCGCCACCCCACCAAGATCGTGCACATGTGAGGCAGTTCACAAGCCCGACTGCCCCGCATCCTATGCCTGCCGTCCTGTGATCTGCGACACGGGGTGCGACAACGAGTTTGTGATCTCCACCACCAGGCGAAGACTCACGAAGTCGCCTGAGCGGTGATCTTCGTACGCAAAGCGGCCGAGCGATCACGAGACGTGACATCTGATGCCGTTAGTGCTGGTCAAGGCGGTGTTGCACTAACAATCAGATACCCGCCGAAGCAAATTGGCAATGGGCGTCCCGAGAGTGATAAGAGGGTCTGCCCCACTCCGGGCTCACCCGGGCGAGGGGGTCCCGGGGACCGATGTGGACGCGTGCACGCATTCACGATCTTCCGGATGGGCGGACGGCCCCGGATCCGGACGGCCTTCGGACGCCGGAAGCACGCACACCCCTCACAGCATGGCCACACTGTGACGTGCGTCACTTCACCCGACACCCAAACAAAAGCGGGCTTGGCCATCGGTGTGAACGGATGGTAAGTGGCGGGCAATTCGGGCGTATTGCCGAAAGCCCGTGATCACAGCGGTGATCAAGCATGCCCGGTTTGCCCGTTACGGCGTCAATAAGGGCCGCAGGAAAGCGGATTCACAGATTCCGTACGTAACTGTGTCGCAACACACGTTTCTTGATGGGAACCCCGGAGCCCTGATAGCGCTAGTACTCATGTCCCACACCGCTCACATACCCAGCCACCGGAAGCCCCGCCGAAACGCGCCGAAGACGGCGCTGCGAGCCGGAGTTGCCGGTGGCGTCCTCAGCACCATCGCGGTCGCAGGCGCTGCCGGTCCCGCCCAGGCCGAGCCGGTGACCCAGACCATCGAGATGCCCACCCTCACCACCGGGCTCTCCACCGCCGTCGCCGCGTCCGCCCAGGCCACGCAGCAGGTCGCCCAGGACCTGCAGACGCAGGCCCAGGAGGACGCCGCAGCCGCGACCGCGGCCAAGACCGCCAAGAAGGCCAAGGCCGAGGCGGTTCGCAAGGCAGAGGCCAAGAAGAAGGCCGAGGCGGCCGCCAAGGCCAAGGCGGAGGCCGCCGAGCGCGCTTCCCGCTCCGCCGCCCGCACGACGCTCAGCGCGACTTCCGGCTCCACCGCCGTGGCCTCCTCTTCCTCCTCGTCGAGCGCCACCGGCTCCGCCGCCTCCGTCATCGCCTTCGCGCAGGCCCAGGTCGGCGACGCGTACGTGTCCGGCGGCACCGGCCCCAACTCGTGGGACTGCTCCGGCCTCGTCCAGGCCGCGTTCCGTTCGGTCGGCGTCGACCTGCCGCGCGTCTCGCAGTCCCAGTCCACCGCGGGCACCCAGGTCTCCCTGAGCAACCTCCAGCCGGGCGACATCCTGTACTGGGGCGGCGCGGGCAGCGCGTACCACGTCGGGATCTACGTGGGCGGCGGCCAGTTCGTCGGTGCGCAGAACTCCAGCACCGGTGTGGTGCAGCGCCCGCTGTCCTACGACCCGCCGTCGGGCGCGGTCCGCGTTCTCTGATCGCACGGAATCCGCCGGATCCGGCGAGCTCTCGGATTCACAAGCGCCTTCGCGGCGCGCGGCGAAGGGCCGTCACTCCCCCGCTCGGGAGCGATGGCCCTTCGCCGTTTCCGCACACGCCCCGCGGTACGAACACCCGCATGAGCTAGGCTCGCCGGGGCTTCGGTGCCGCCGCATCAAACTCGCCACCGGCCCCGTCCCACCCCGATCAGCGGCCCCGGAGGAACCGGAAGCAACTGTTCAGGTATCGGCCCGTCCGGGCCGGGATGTGAGGCCGCCCGTGCGGGACTACTTGCTCATGCTGTTCATCACGGCCGCGGTGACGCATCTCCTGACCGCTCCCGTGCGGAAGTTCGCCATCTCGGTCGGGGCGATGCCCGAGATCCGGGCGCGCGATGTCCACCGCGAACCCACTCCGCGTCTCGGCGGCATCGCCATGTTCGGCGGGCTGCTGGCCGGACTCCTGGTCGCTTCCCATCTGCCTCACCTGGAAGAGATCTTCACCCAGAGCTCGGCGCCGCGCGCGCTGCTGTCCGGGGCGGCACTGATCTGGATCCTGGGGGTCCTCGACGACAAATGGGGCGTCGACTCGCTGATCAAGCTCGGTGGTCAGGTGATCGCCGCCGGGGTGATGGCGTTCCAGGGGCTGACGATCCTCTGGCTCCCGGTGCCGGGCACGGACGGGATCTATCTCTCCGACTGGCAGGGCACTCTGCTGACCGTGGCACTGATCCTGGTCACCATCAACGCGGTCAACTTCGTCGACGGACTCGACGGGCTGGCCGCCGGGACGGTGGGCATCGCGGCGACGGCGTTCTTTCTGTACGCCTACCGGCTCTGGTACGGCTACGGGATCGAGTCCGCCGCGTCCACCACACTGTTCTCCGCGATCCTGGTGGGCATGTGCCTCGGCTTCCTGGTGCACAACGCCCACCCGGCCAGGATCTTCATGGGCGACTCGGGGTCCATGCTGCTCGGGCTGCTCATCGCCGGGTGCGCCATCTCCGTGACGGGGGAGGTAGACCCGAGCCTCCTCAACCAGACCGTCGACGGCACGTCCGGGACGGCCGCGATGGTGCCGGTCTACATTCCGCTGCTGCTGCCGCTCTCCGTCATCGCGCTGCCGGTCGCGGACCTGGTGCTCGCCGTCATCAGGCGTACGTGGAACGGGATGTCCCCCTTCGCCGCCGACAAGGGCCACCTCCACCACCGCCTGCTCCAGCTCGGCCACTCCCACCGCCGGGCCGTTCTGCTCATGTACTTCTGGTCGGCGCTGTTCTCGTTCGGGATCGTGGCCTGCTCGGCGCGCGGCGCCAAGTCCTGGATGCTGTTCGGCGTCGCGTTCATCTGCGGGGTGGGCCTGATCCTGCTGCTCCAGCCCCGTTACGGATCCGGCCTCTCCGGACGACGTCGGCGCGACGCGTCCCCGGTGCCGGAGAACACCGACGACACCGACCGCCGCGTACACGCGACAACGGCCCGCCGGAACGGATAGCGGCTCAGCCCATTCACATGCGGCGGGTCAGTTCGGTGATGCCGCTGCCGGTGAGATGGCGGAGGGCGCGGGGGCGTCCGGCCAGGACCGAGATGAGGTGTTCGGCCGCGCCGGCGATGTCCAGGGCGCCGCTGCCGGGGCGGGTCCAGCCGGTGTCGACGGTGCGCAGCGTGAGGCCGCGGGCGCGGGCGGCGGCGGGGACGAAGGGGTTGGGGATGGTGGTCTCGACTTTCAGTACCGCGTTGGCCACCTCGTCGGAGAGATGGGCGGGTTCGTCGAGAGCGAGGGCGATGTCGAGGTGGTGGACGACGTGGTCGCCGAGCATCAGCGGGGCGGGGAGCAGCCGTCCGATGCCGCGCGGGCGGGCTCGGGCGCGGTCGAATTCGTCGATGAGCTCACGCGCGGTGTGGCGTCGGCCGTACTGGCGGCAGATGTCCTCGTTGGCGGTGTCGAACGAGCCTCGGCGGCGGCCCATGGCAAGGAGCATGCGGGACAGGGGGAGGTGCAGCCCGAGGGCGAGATGGGCGAGCACGTCCTTGTTGGTCCACCCGGTGCACAGGCTCGGCCGGTCCCACTCCTCCTCGGTGAGAGCGCGGGCAAAGGCCGAGAAGGCGTCGTCCTGACGCCCCACGAGCATGGCGAGGTCAGACACGGGCGGCCTCGCTCGGTACGCCGGGGGCGAGGTGCTGGGTGAGGAAGGCGACCTGGTCGTGGAGGATGCTGTCCACGAGCGGGGGGTGGTAGACCTCGAAGTGGTCGGCGGGGTAGCGGACGGCGGTGCCGCGGGGCGCGCGCTGCGCGGTCTTCACGGCGATGCGCGGGTCCATGAGGGTCTCGTGGTCGCTGACGCATACGAGCAGGGGTGCCTGGATGGATGCGGCCCGGCGGGAGGCATTTAGCCTGACGAGTTCGAATCCGACCGAGGCGGTCACGCGGTTGTCGAAGGCCGCGCCGGGCGGGACCATCCCGTACCAGCCCTCCTTGGCCCCGGGCACGGTCACGATCGCGGTGCTGCCGGGCTCGTCGACGATGGCGACATAGCGGCGCGGCAGGTGGAGTGCGGAGCGGATGAGGTCGCCGGCGACCGGCCCGGCGAGCTTCACCATCGCGCGGAGGCCGGAGCCTGCTGCGGCGTTCATGGTGTTCAGGACGGGGCACTGCACCACGGCGGCTGCGAGCTCTGGGTGCTCGGCCGCCGCGAGCAGTACGTGGGTGGCGCCCATCGAGGTCCCCCACAGGGCGATCCGGGCCGGATCGATGCGCGGGTCGCGGGCGGCGAATTCCAGTGCCGCGTCGATGTCGGCCATCTGGCGGGGAATCGAGATCAGCTGGCGCGGCGTGCCCTCGGACGCTCCGATGTGCCGGAAGTCGAAGGCCAGGGTGGCGATGCCGGCTGCGGCGAACGCCTGCTCGTACTGGTCGAGCTTCATGTCGTGGGTGGCGCCGAATCCATGGACGAGTACGACGGCGGGATGGGGCCCGTCCCCGTTCGGACAGGTGATCCAGGCGGCGCAGCGCTGTCCTTGGGAGAGGAACGAGGTGGCATGTGTTTCGGGCATGGAGAGGTGACCCTTCTCAGATACGTACGCCGTACGTGTAGTAGCTTGAGATACGTACAACGTACGTGTCAAGCAGGAGGTACCCACCGATGAAAGCCCGGTTCACGCTCGCGGAGATCCAGCAGCACGCGCTGGCCATCGTCGATCGCGACGGCCTTTCGGCACTGACGATGCGCTCACTGGCCGCGTCCCTGCACACCGGCCCGATGACTCTGTACAACTACGTCAACGGCCGCGAGGCGCTGGAGGAACTCGTGGTCGATGCCGTCGCCGCCCGCGTGGAGGTGCCCGAGCCCACCGACGACTGGGCCGCCGACACCCGGGGCACGGCCACCGCCCTGTGGCGGACCGTCCGCGCCCACCCGGCCGCCGTCCCGCTCGTGCTCACCCGCCGCACCTCCTCCCCCGCCAGCCTCACGCCCGCGGAGGCACTGGCCGCGGCACTGGCCCGCGGGGGCCTGAGCGACGGCGACCTGCTGGCCGCATTCCGCACCGTGATGGCCTTCGTGATGGGCATCGCCCAAGCCGAACTGGCGGGTCCGCTCGCTCGCGAGGCCACCCGGGAATCCGCGGCCGCCCGCATCGGCGCCCTGGCCGACGGCACCCTCCCGGCCCTTGCCGGACTCGCCTCGATCAGCGCCGAGTTCGCCGATCAGGAATTCGAACGAGGTCTGGAAATGGTCCTCACCGGGATTCGGCGCTCGGCCGCGCAGCCCCTCGGCGGTGTCTGACGGCCTCGGACACGGGTCACAAAGCCAGCAGGGGGGCGGTGTCGCCCTCCTGCATCTTCTCGGTCCTCGTTCCTCGGCCCGACGGTTTACGGCCTCAGGACTTCGGGGCCACCTTCGACAGGCCGTTGATGATCCGGTCCATCGCGT